>JBHLOI010000048.1:0-23975 GCA_048940645.1 Promethearchaeota archaeon
AGGTGCTTTAGCAAGAAAATATTGGCATTTTGATGAAGCTAGTTCTCAAAAGTTTGTTGGTTATAAATTAAATTTAGTTCAATTCTGTAATGTATATAGTGTTTCGAGAGAAGCAATTAATTATTTAGCTAGAATCAAATTAATAAAGAGCGATTTTGGATTCTATTTAATAAAACGGGAATCTAATGATTTCTTTTTTCATGAGGAAGATTTAGTAGGAACCACAACAATAAGACTCATTAAAGATAGACTAATTGACGAGATAATTAATCTCCAAGAAGGCATCTATGATATGATTTATGATTTAGATATTATAGCTGAAGAAATAACCGATCAATTAAAGGAGATGGGTTTAATATGGGATGCTATTGAAGAACAATTTCAGTTATTGGTTTTAAATCTAATTATTAAAAATGCTATCGAAATGGGATTTTTAGATATAGAGAGAGAGAAATTAATGGAAGTGATTTCACAATCACATAAATTATCTAAGTCTGAAGAGGGAAAATTACTTCAAAAAAATATTGTAAATGGTTTGAAAATTGAGTTGAATTTAAATATCCTTACATTAATACCGGATTCTATCTAAGAAAGTAGGAGCATTTTTTCTATTGGTTGTATAGCTTTTTTAGCAATTTCTAAAGGTACTTTTACTTCATGAAATTTATCATCTAAATTTTCTAACAGATATTTAATTAGTTCGAGATTATGCTTTTTCATATTATAACAGATTAATTTCTCCTTTGCCAAATAATATTTTTTATCGGGAAAATCCTGTGACATCCTTTCAAGTAAGCCTATTTCTGTTCCAATTATAAATTCATGTTCGTCAGAATGGGAATTCTTGATTCTATTATACATTTGAGAGGTAGAACCAACAAAATCAGCGAAATCTCTCACCTCTCTTATGCATTCCGGGTGAACAAGAACTTTTGCATCTGGATATTGACTTTTTGTAGCCTTAATATCTTCAATACTAATTTGAGAATGTACATAACAATGGCCTTCTGGTGGCATTTTAATTGTTTTAACTTTTGAGAATTGTTCAGCATAGTCAGCTAAATGTGCATCTGGTCCAAATAAAACTTTATTTACTTCAAATTCTTCACTTATTTTCTTAACCACCTTGACAGCATTTGCTGATGTGCAGCAAATGTCAGATTCAGCCTTGACAGCAGCAGTAGAATTAACATATACTACAGTTGGGGTCTCGGGAAAGTTCCTTTTAAATTCAAGTACTTTTTCTGGTGTAAGAAAAGCAGCCATGGGACAGCATGATTCAGGATTGGGAATTAAAACATGTTTATCTTGGTTCAATATAGAAGCAGTTTCGGCCATAAAATCTACACCTGCAAATATAATGTATTCAGTATTAGCCTCGTCTTTGGCAATTCTTGATAATCCAAGAGAATCTCCTAAAAAATCTGCAATTTCTTGAATTTCTATTGGTTGATAATAATGTGCTAGGATTATTACATCATTTTGGTTTTTTAATTTTAAAATTTCTTCTTGTAAATGTTTAACATTCATTTTTTTTCTCTAAATATTTGTTTAATTTGATATCAATAATTAAATAATATTATATTTCTCAAAAATCTCCGAAAAGGCTGAAACAAAATGTTTTACTTGATTCCATGAAAGACCATATGTATTATATTTCATTTCTCGGGAAATACCTGGAGCCATTCCTATAATACCCCTTTCTTTAAATTCATCTCTAACAAAAAATCCTTTGCGTGGATGTGATTTAGCAATTTCTGCGAAACATTCTGTTTTTATATTTGTCAAAGGATGTATTTTTGGTAATTTTCCTACTATACTGATCCCATTAAGATTTTTAATCTGATTAACCACGTAATTCGCCTTTTTAGATTCTTCATCTACATTCCTTTTCTGTGTTCTCTTAACTATACTTGGAAAACTTGCCATTAGAGTAATTAGAGGAGCACCATAGACAGGAGGACAACCCAAAACTGTACAAATTTTATTTGGAAAAGATTTTGAAGTTAGGTTTCCTCTTATCTCAGAAAGTCTAACTATATCATCATAATAATGGCTATTAAATCCTAAGATTCCTATTGGCCCGGAAGCTGCCATTGATTTATGACCACTGCAAGCAATGAAATCAATATGATTCTCAATACAGTTAATAGGTAATATTCCTGCAGAGTAAGCCGCATTCAAAAGAAACGGGATATCATGATTTTTACAAATTTCCCCTATTGGTTTAGGATCATTATAATTTCCATATTTATAATCAACATGGGTTAAGACAATTAATAGGGGTAATTGACCTGTTTCTTTTTTAACTTCATTAATTATTTTCTCAAAATCCTCACTTTCCAAAATATAATGTGGTTCTCCTGAATTTGGTACTTCTTTGGCTTTTAACTTATTATTTTCAATTGCTAAATAGGTAGTATAATGTGCCAAACTATCTATTACAACAGTTCTTCTTTTGGGATATTTTTTAGCCAATGCTTCCATTACGAGGCGTTTTGATTCTCTTGCAGCAGCAGTAAGCATAACATTATCAGTACCTAAGAAAGTTGCCATGTCTTTTAAAAAATCAACAACCGGAGGATTATCGATTTCGTCAATTCTCCCTTTAAGGCAGTTATCGCAAATTGAATAGCCATCTCCATAATTTATTAATGCTTTATAAGCTTCAGTAGTTAATAAGCCACCTCTTTGAATTGGATGAATATTAATATACTCTTCATTTACTGATCGATAAAGATTTGAGTATTTTTGAACGAGTTTAATATTGTTCAATTTATCCATTTTAATAACTTTTAATTTATCAAAACCTTCTATATGAATAAATTATAAATTCAATATATATTTTATATAGAAGTTTTCCTCGTTTCAAAAAAGAGTAATAAAAATTAGAACTAACATAATTATTTTAGGAAATCCATAATTATTTAATCTTTTATTTAATTCTAATTCAAAAGAGTAATTTTAAAGTGATTAAATATGCCAATAATTATGCCTAGTCCAAGAACAGGAAAGAAACCTCAGATACACGAATCTGTATTTATCGCACCTACTGCCGTCATTATTGGAGATGTATCTATTGATCAAGGTGCAAATATTTGGTTTGGTGCAGTGCTTAGAGGAGATTGGGGTACTATTAAAATAGGAAAGAACACTAGCATACAAGAAAATGTTACAATCCATAATGAAATTGGGTCCACTGTTGAAATAGGCGATAATTGTATAATAGGTCATCACGCAATGGTCCATGGGCCTTGTACAATAGAAAATGGGTGTGTAATAGGTATTGGATCTAATGTTTTACATAGATCTATAGTTAGAGAAGGAGCTCAAATTGGCGCCGGAGCTGTTGTAGTTAATAAAGAAATCCCGCAACGAACATTAGCTGTTGGGGTTCCTGCAAAAGTCAAAAAGGAATTACCTCAGACTGGTAAATTAGTAGGAGCAAAAACATCTGATGATTATGCCAAAAATGGTGAAAACTTTAGAGAATTTTTTACTATCAATCCTCAATATGAAAAATGATTATTCTTTTTTATTTTATTCCTTTATATTACTCAAAAGGTAAAAAACGATATATCTCAATATTATTTTAATATTAATATATCATCTTATTTAGAATAAACTAATATTGCATGAAAACAAACTCTAAAATATTTATATATTTAAAACGATTAAGTAATAATTAAAGGAATCTAAAACTCAAAAATTTAAAAAAAAATTGGTTAGATATTTATGAATTTTATAAAAACGTTTTTATTATCATTAGTGATTTACCTAGGATTGAATCTTGTATTCGGACTCATCATAGTATATTCTTCCCCTTTAGCAAGTGTACCAGATGCAGCTGTTCTTATAATTTCATTCATGTTTGGTCCTATTACTACGTCTCCAGCTGTTGCTTGGGTTGATGGAGTTATATCATTAATTCAAACAACTGATCCTTTAATAGATACAATGATGTTTCTTTATTATGTAGTTCCTCCTATACTTACTGTAGTAATTAGTGGACTTATTGCGGATAGTACTACAATTGCATTTTTATCTTGGTTATTAATTGCATTAATTTGTACAGTGGTGTACGTAATTATTATTGGTCTAATCGGGTCTGATCCCACAAGTACTCTGTATTTTCTAGTATACATTAATTTGTGGTTTCTATATGGACCAACGGATTTGTATATAGCAATAATTCTATTTGGAATACTTAATTTATTTTTATATGGCTGTGTCTCATTCCTAGTTACTCGAAAGAAGTTATAACCAGAAAAAATCTAAAAATTTTATTTTTTTAATTTATATACTCTTAACTTGAGCAAATACAATTTTCATTTTTAATTAGATCTATTTTATCAAACATAAGATTAATAAGATTAACCATTAATAATTTATTTTCCAAATTTGGTAAACCTAACGATGTCTTAATGACCTCTAGAGCTTCTAAAGTTCCTAAAATTCCAGGAGTTACTCCAATTACGGGTAAAGGCTCTACTCCTTGATTAATTGTTTCTGGCTCATTAAAAACACATTGATAACAGGCAGTATGTTTTGGGTCAATCGTCATTATTTGACCGAAAAAATCTTTTATTCCAGCAATTACACATTTCAAATTATACTTAATAGCAATTTTATTAACTAAAAACTTGGTTTTGAAATTATCGCTACAGTCAACAATAAAATCTTGATCAATAATATACTTCTTAATAGAATTTTCCTCTATATAATCCTTATATACATTGATTTTAACTTCTGAATTAAAATTGGAAAGAACTTCCTTTGCAACCCGAATTTTTTCAATACCGATATGATTTTCATTATATAAAATTTGACGTTGTAAATTAGAAATTGAAACAATATCATTATCTATTATAGTGAGTTCTCTAATACCTGCAGCGACTAGATAGAAAGCAAATGGTGAGCCTAAACCTCCTGCTCCGACTTGAAGTACTTTTATTCTAGATAATTTTTCTTGACCATCTTCTCCTATAAGAGGAGATAAAATTTGACGTGAATATCTTTCTTTTTGATGTTTGGTTAACATTTTAATCACATTTCGTATAATTTTGTAGATTTTTTAAACATTCTTCAATTTCAATGAATATCAACCCTAAATCTAGGTTTATATCTACAAGTGAAACAATAATTACTTCTTCATCAACGCCAAAAATAATTAGCTGGTAATCATTGAATTCAACTGTTATATTAACTAATTTGTCAGAAAATGTTGATATAGCTGTTTCCATTGCTCCAAACATAGTTGCTGCCATAGCACCAAATTTACGCTCATCAATATTTCTTGGCAGATTTGATAAAATTGTAAGGCCATTACGATTAACTATTGCTATACCTATAATTCCTCCTACAAGTATGAGCTTATCTAATTCCTTATTAAAATTCTCGATCGTAATTGAATTCATTGAAATAAAAGCAAATAATATTATAAACAATTAATAATATGTATTATAAATAATTGCATGTAAAGTTTACTTTAGGACTTGAAAATAAAAGAAAATAAGTATTTACCTATAAAAACCTTTATTTCCATTAAAAGGGCGATATCTATTTCTCCAACTCGGTTGTCTTAACTTTGCAGTTCTACCAAAGCCACAACTGGCACAAAATCTCTTTCTCCTGTGATAGCTATGCTTACCACATCTACGACATGTTTTATGAGATGCTGCTTTATTTTTCTTCCCCTTACTTGGAGTACCTTTACCCATTAATATAACACCTTATGATGAGCTTTACTCAAACTCTTCTCTATACATCAATTTATCTTCATCTGTATCAGAGAATATTAATTTTTCCCGGTCTTGACCAATAAAAATTACTGAAGCACCTCTTATCATAACTGTTCCAAGGTCTTTGCTTCTTTTTCCTCCACGACCAAAATAGATTTCTTTTGCATTTTCAACAATTAAATTCATATAATTGTCAAACATCTTTAATTTTCCTGTTAAGTATGTGTTCCAAATCTTTAATTTTATACGAACTTCTGGTTTCAAAATTGCTTTACTTAGAGTTCTATGTATTGTTTGTTGAGACATTTTTGATCAGCGAGAATTAATAGAATATTCCATAAAATGTAATAAAAATATAAATATTTTTTGATTACAGCTTTCCTATACATTCCATCATTTTTCTAAAAGATAAACATTTTTTTATTCTAAAGGATTTAATTAAGCACAATAATTAACTTAATATTAATAATTAAGTTGGGGAGTTAGATTTGCAAAAAATTGGTATTTTTGATAGTGGCGTCGAGACACCTGAAGAAATTGTGATGGCTGCTGGTTTCACCCCTTATCGATTCTTTGGTGATCCTACATTGCAACCAGAAAGAGCTAATGAGCACATACCACCAACACATTGTATTTGGACTCGAAACCTCCTTGAACAAGCAATTAGAGGATTAAATGAAAATATAGTAGGAATAATCGGGACACATGGATGTGATAGAACTAATCGAGAGTTTGATATTTGGATTGAATGCCTAAATCTAGATTTTATGTTTTTTCTAAATTCTCCACGAAAACGTGATAATCTAGCCCTAAATTTCTTTAAAAATGATCTAAAAGAGCTCATTTTACGTTTAGAAGAATGTTTTAATATTGATATTACATCGGCAAAATTAAAAGATGCCATTATAAAGATGAATAAAATTCGAAAGTTATTGAAAAAGATCTCTGACTATAGAAACAAATTGGTTATTAAGGGTTCAGAATTTCATGAATTAGTTAAAAGTGCTCAATTTCAAGATAAAAACCAAGTATTAGAAAGCCTTGAGCAAAAGTTAGCAGAATTTGAATCTAGAACTCCTTTTTCAGGAGATAAGGTTAAAAGGGTTTTGCTTACTGGTTCTGAAATTGATGATACTAAATTTATAAAATTTCTTGAAGATTTAGGATTTCATATTGTTATTGATGATTTGGGTGTTGGAACCAAATATTTCTGGAATTTAGTGGACGAAAATTCAGAACCAATTGAAGCTTTGGCTAAATACCATTTAATAAAACCAATCAATTCTATTAAATATCCCTCTTATGAGAGATTTAACATTCTTGAAAAATTAACGGAAGATTATAAAGTTGATGGTGTGATAAATATCGCACAGAAATTTTGTGAACCTGTTTTATATGATCACCCCTATTTAAATAAAAAATTTAAAGAACTTGAGATTCCCTACTTATTCATAGAAGTTACATATAATAGAGAATCCTATTCCCAATTATCAACCAGATTTTCAGCATTTGCTGAAATAATATGAGGATGGTAAAATGTCAAAAGAAAAAACAAAACATAGAAAGATGTTAAATGCAACACAAGGTTTAAAAAATGTAATGGGTAGGCACTTTTTAGCAATCGAGCAAGCATTTCGAGATGGAAAACCAATTGCTTGGGCAACATCAGGTAGTCCTGTAGAACTTCTATATGCCATGGATGTACAACCTATATTACCCGAAAATTCTGCAACCATCTCAGCAGCTCAAAAATATTCTAAAAATTTCATTGAAATTGCTGAGGCAGAAGGATTTTCATATGATTTATGTTCATATTTTAAAACTAATGTAGGAGCTGTATTAAGCAATGCTGATATAACTAAAGGAGGTACCGGAAAACCAACCTTTATGTTATCTACAGATGTCATATGTGATACGCATGTTAATTGGTTTGAAGTTCAAGCCGAAAGATTAAATGTGCCTCATTATACACTAGATATACCACATGTTGTCAGTAATACTAATAATAGGCAATACAATTACTTTAAAAAATATATTGCAGAACAACTATATGATTTTCTTGATTTCATTCAAGAAGTTACTGGTAATGAATACAATGAAGAGAGAGCTAAACAAGTCTCACAGAATTCATGGGATTTAAGTATGGTATGGCAAGATATCTATGAATTAAGAAAGGCTGTTCCGTGTCCAATGAGTACAAGAGATACTTTTGGCGGTTTATTTCCATTGTTTACAATGCCAGGTTTGAAGGAACCTATTAAACTATATAAAAGAATGTATCGCGAAGCTAAAACACGAGTAGATAACGGTATAGGAGCACTTGAAAAGGAGGAATTCCGCCTGATGTTCGAAGGTATTCCCTTTTGGTATAACCTCAAGTTCTTTGGCATGTTAGAAAAATGGAATTCTATTATAGTTTATGAACCTTATACATATGCATTTAGTAAATATATGAACCCTAATGTTACTAAAGAAATGGTTTTAGGTCAACCTATTGAAGCTATGTCTGAATTATTGCTAAGTTTTTGGTATATATATGATCTGAAAACACGTATCAAGAAATTTGAAGAAACTGTACGAGAATGGAAGATAGATGGAGTATTATTGCATGAAAATTTATCATGTCGACCAAATTCTTGTGGATTATACGATTTAAAACGTCATTTAATGGATGATTACGATATCCCTTGCTTAGTAATCTCTAGTGATATGAATGACCCGAGAAAAATGAATGAAACTCAAGTTATCAATCAGATAGAAAGCTTTATTGAAATTCTTCGCAAAAGAATGAAAAAATAATATCTTAAATTAATATATACAAAAATATGAATTAGATGCCAAGTTCTGTACTTTCTCACCAAGCACCAGCATTATTAATTAAATTAAAATATCCAAATAGATTTGATGGAACAGCACTTTGCATCAGTACATTTATTCCTGATATAGATGTAATAATTGACTTTTTTTTACCATTTTCAATTAGAGGGATTACTCATAGCCTTTTAGGGTTAATATTATGGACGATTCCCTTAACGATAATCTTAACAATACTATTTTCTAGATATATAGGACCTTTAAGTGCTAACATTGTAAAGAATAAAAAAATTTTCAAACCTTTAAGGTATTTTGGTATAGATGAATTGACTAATTTGAAGAATAAAAGATACAACTATAGATTTTTTACTGTTACATTTTATTCAGCTTTAATCGGAGGCTTAACACATCTGTTACTTGATCTCCCTTCACATGAATTAATATATATCTTTTATCCTTGGATAATACAATCTCCTGATTTCTTATTATACACAATTAAAGAAGGTAATACTATTTATGTTGGACAAAGTCTTATTGATACGAGTTTATATGTTTATCGTCTTATTTGGCTTATTGAAACTATTGTAACTTTATTTTTATCTCTTTATCTTCTTAGATATATTAAAAAACATAAATTGATTACCAAGTGGTATAATTCAAAAAGACTAGAAAAAAATAAATAACTTAAACCTTTAAGGTTAGTTTGCAATTTTAACAAGAGAATTAGGGGTTAAAATCAAATATTCATCACCAATACGTGCCATAGAACCACCATTCTCTCTTAAAAATGATTTTAAATCTTCAATTCCTCGTTTAAGTTTTGAAACGTCTACTTTTTGAAGAAGAGTTTTTACATTAATAATAAGAATTCTACGTCCTAACAATTCTTTTTTTATATCTTCAATTTGTTCTAATGATGAAAAATCATATTTCTTAATTAAGAAACTTTGTTTTAATGAAGGTAAATCTCTTGAAAAACCCATAGTTTCCTCGGGTGAACCTAGCAAATCTTCATCAAATTTTTTCCAAAATTTACCCAATTTAGAGATCACTTCCAAATTGACTTCTATAATAATTACGGTAGAAATGTATATAATCTTATATTTAAATTAATAAGTTATTGTGATGATAGCTTTTCAAATATAGAGAAAATACAAAATTTACCTTTTATCAACTTAATTTAGAGATATAATGTAAAATAAACCACTTTAAACAGTGTAATATGTAGATAACACCCAAATTAAGTAACTCACTATTAGCATTATAAGATTCCTTAGAATTACTCCATTAATCCTCCTAACTTTCATATTTTTTTATTTAAATATATTAAAAACCTGATTCAAGAGAATAATATCCTTATAAATATATAGTTCGCGAAATAATTATCTTGAATTTAAAGTTAAACTAGTACGTTAAAATTTTATTTTAAATAGGTAAAGTAAAACTTGAGAATTTATTTATACTACTAATCATAATATTAATCATTATAAAATCATAAAAGAAATTTTGGAAAAGAAGTTATGAACGAAAAAGTTATAATTGGTAACAAGGGTTTAATTCGGGCAGAATTCAATTTCTGGGTGGGTCGATATCTTGATAAATTTTATGATAATCTCGAAAATAAGAAAATCGTTGGAAATAAATGCCCAAAATGCGGCGATGTGTTTGTACCTCCAAGAAAAGTATGTGGAAAGTGTAATGGAGTTATTACTTTTGAAGAAAATTGGGTTAATTTACCTGAAACGGGAACATTACTGAATTATACAATAACACCATATAAAGTAAATGATAGAGCATTTAGGAAAGTGAAAAAGCCTCAAAAAATTGGGATGATTCAAATTGATGGAAGCGATACTGCTATTGTTTACCGACTATTAGACTTAGAACCAAATGAGATCAAATTAGGGATGAAATTAAAGGTTGAATGGGAGGAAAAAACAAAAGGAGACCCTTCAGATATAAAGGGTTTCACAAAGCAATAGAGGGGGTTGAAATCAATGCAGAAAGTTGGTATTGTTGGATATAATCAAGTAAAATTATACTCAGATGCTAATTATGGTAGATATGAGATGATTTTTGAGGCTGTACGAGGTGCTCTAGACAGCGTAGGTCTGAAAAAGAAAGATATATCGACTGTAGTTTCGGCTACTAATGACTATTATGATGGTCGAACAATCTCAAATGCATTAACTGTAGAGCCTGGAGGAGGATACTTAACTGATGAATCCAAGGTTGAAATGGACGGTGCTCATGCTGTATTATATGGATTAATGCGGATTTTATCCGGTAATCATAGTTTGGCAGTTGTATGGGGTGGGAGTATGGCATCCTGTTTTCCATACCATACTGCTCGATTATATGAAACAGATCCTATATGGGAGCGTCCATTAGCTTATGTAAATGATATAAGTTCTTCCGGCTTTCAGATGAGAGCTTATATGGAAAAGTTTGGGGTAAGTGCTGAAGATATTGCTAAAATCGCTGTTAAAAATAGAAAAAACGCTGCAAAAAACCAATTAGCTTTAGTAGAAGCTCAAAATCCAAACTTAACAATTAAAGATGTTTTAGAATCTGAGATTTATGCTGATCCGGTAACAGAACTAATGGTAGCTCAACCTTGCGATGGTGTGGCAGCTTTATTATTAGCACCAGAAAAGCAAGCACTAAAGATCACAGATAATCCAGTTTGGATTATAGGTGTGGGTTATAATCAAGAAACTTATTATCTTGGAGAAAGAGACTTATCTATTAGTAAATCCATGGAATTAGCAAGTAAAATGGCTTTTAATGCCGCTGGAGTCAAAGATCCTATAAATGAAATTGACGTGGCTGAGTTATTTGAAGCTTATGCTCACGAAGAATTAATACTTAGCGAAGCTTTAGGATTTGCTGAAAAAGGTAAAGGAACAACTTTAAACTCTGAAATTGATGGTGATATGCCCATTAATCCGTCTGGAGGCGCTTTGGGGGGAAATCCACCTTGTGCAACTGGTTTAATAAGAATTATTGAGGCTGTTAAACAACTAAGAGGGGAGGCAAGTGGCTATCAGGTCAAAGGTGCTAAAAAAGCTATTGCCTCGGGTCAAATAGGTTTATGCGCCCAAAACAATATATTGTATGTATTAGAAGGAGGTAATTAAAAATGGGAAGACAAGTTTGTGTTGCGGGTGCAGGTTTTAGTGAGCATGCATCAAAGCGTTCAGATGTAAACATGCCGGAACTAGTAAATGAAGCAATAAAAGATTGCCTAAAAAGAGTTCCAGGTCTTGATATTAAAGATATTGATGCTTTTGTAAATGGGAATATGCCTGCGTTTGAAGGATCAAATATTCCTGAATTATGGATGACAGATTGGATGGGTGCCAGAAATAAACCATTACTGCGAGTCACGACAGGAGGTACTACAGGTGGTTCGGTAGCTATTGCTGGATATTACTCTGTTGCTGCTGGGATACCCGGTATTGATACTGTGTTAGCTATCGCTTTCGAACAGCAATCTCAAGGTGATACAAGTGTTGGACTTGCTAGTGTAGCTTATGGAGAAATATCAGTCATGAACTCACTAGGTATTCCTTATGATCAATTAACACTCCTTTTATCCGGTGGTGCTGCTATAGGAATTGCTTCTTATCAAGCTACTAATTATATGCGTAAAAGTAAGATTACTGAAGAAGATTTAGCAAGAGTTGTTGTTCAAAATAGACATAATGCAGCAAAAACATGGTGGGCTCATCTTAAAATGCCCGATCTTACAATTGAGGATGTTTTAGATACACCCTATATTTCATATCCTTTAAGATATGGAATGGTTTGTCCAGCATCCGATGGAGCATGCGCAATGCTATTTACAACCGAAGAAAAAGCGAAAGATATATGTGACATTCCCGTTTATGTAAATGGAGTAGGTAGTGTAGCAAATGAGACAGCTCTCATTGGCTATGGGGGGAGTGGATCTGGTCAATTAGACCTTTCTGAACAATTAGGAGCTCAAAGAACTTCCGAAATAGCTTTTAAACAAGCAGGAATTCTTTTTCCAAGAAAACAAATTGATTATGCCGAAGTTTATTCACCATTTCCTAACCAAGAACTTATGTGGGTCGAAAAATTGGGTCTATTTGAAGAAAATACGGCGCCAAAAATGTATAAAACTGGAGTTACTGCTTTAAATGGCGAATTACCAATCAACTGTTCGGGAGGAGTTAATTCTACAAATGCTATAGGAGCCTCAGCATTAGAAAGACCTGCTGAAGCGGCTTTACAAATTATGGGAACGGCTAGCAATCAAGTCCCTAAAACTGTACATACATCATTGGGACATGGATGGGGAGGTTATGTCAATTTGGTAACAATGATGGTTATGGCTGATGAACCAGCGAGAAAATTTAAATAAAAAAAGGAGGTAGTAAAAATTGTCTAAAAGAACGTTAAGGAAATCAATGGACTATATTAAAAAAGAATATGTTAGAACAAGGACTATGCCAGCAAGCTGGTATTTATCCAGTTATAAATTTAAATTTAATATTACTCATATGACACCATTTCTTGATAAATTAAAGCAGAAAAAGTTGGTTGGGTTGCAGTGCTCAAGTTGTAATAGAATTTATTTTCCACCACGACAAATTTGTGGCAAGTGCCTTGTGAAACCTGATAGGTGGGTTGATTTGCGAGAAACTGGGAGAGTTGCCTCTTTCACTGCGACTTATTTAAAAGATCCAGAAACTGGCGAAGTTATAGAACGACCTATTGTGTGTGCCCAATTAGATGGAGCAGATACTTCTTACCCAGCACAATTGGATCCTGATGTTGAATTTAAGGATACATACATTGGTATGCCCATAAAGGTTCATTGGGCAGATGATATTAAGGGTGGACTAATGGATATCGAATATTATGATCCTATTGAAGACAACGCTAAAGATTTACAATCTAAAGAAGATTAATAAAAAAATTTTACATTTTTATTTATTTGAATATTATTCCCTCTAAAGGATTTAATTTAATATTTCCATCATACGCTTCGAAGTCTAATGCAACTCTGTTAGATAAAGTAGAGAATAGTAGACTCGGGTTATGTATTGGACTTTTAACTAATCTTTTTTCTTTGGAGAAATTTAGAATTACAAAAATTTGCTCATTAAGATTGTATCTACGATACGCTAAATATTTATTTTTTGCTCCATTTAGTTTTAAAAATTCAAATTTACCTTCCTGTAATAATCCATTTGCTTTACGTGTCTTTAGTAATCTTTTATAGCAATTTAATAAAGAGCTGGGATTCTTTTCTTCTTTTACCACATTTACTTTCTTGTATGTTTCTGGAACTCTTAACCAGGGTTTAATTTGATAATTAATCGAGAAACCTGCATTTTGTTCCGAATTCCATTGCATAGGTGTTCGACATCTATCACGAGTTAAAGAAAAACCAATTAATTTGCTGATTAAAGGAATTGGGAAAAATGAAAATTTCTGACCAATTGGATCTTGACTATCTTTTAATTTAATATCAACGTTTAACATCCCAATTTCTTCTCCGTAATAGATAAATGGGATTCCCCTTAACGTTAATTGCATAGTAGCTAACAATTTAGCCTTTTGAATATTTTTATTTATGATAGAAATGTATCTATCTCTATCATGATTACCGTAAACATAAGAAGGTGTAAAAGGGGGGTGTAATATTTCCTCTATTTGTGAAATCAATCTAAAAATCTTCCTTGGTTTAAATGAGAGTGCTATAGAGGTAAATTTAAATAGAAAAACTGAATGTAAACCATCATTATTCGGACCATAGTATTTTGCTAATTCTTTAATATTTCCGAATACTTCTCCTATTAGGAATCTTTCTGGTTCATATTCATCCGTAACTTTTCGCAATTCCATGGCAAAATCATAAGTTTCAGGAAGATTCAAATCATATTTATGCTTTCGAAATAAAGAAGCTACGCTATTTTCTGATGGAAGTAATTTTAAGCAGAATTCATCATTTCTCAATTTGGCATCTTCAAAGATGGAATGTAAAATATCTAAACGAAACCCATCAACCCCCTTATCTAACCAAAATCTTAATGTATTAAACATTTCTTCCTTAACTTCTGGGTTTCTATAATTTAAATCAGGTTGAAAAGGTAAAAAGTGAAAATAAACCCATTGATCTGTATTTTTAAAATATCTCCATGCTAAACCCCCTGGTATAGCTTTCCAATTATTTGGTGGTTTCTTCCCTTTAGGTTTCTTACCATCACGCCATATATACCAATCACGTTTAGGATTATCTTTACTGGAAGCTGATTCTTTAAACCATGGATGTTCATCTGAAGTATGATTAAGCACTAAATCTAAAACGATCTTCATGTTTCTTCTATGTATTTCATTGAGAAGATCATCAAAATTTCTCATTGTACCATAAACAGGATCTATAGATCGAAAATTAGAAACATCGTAACCATGGTCTCCTTGAGGAGAGTTAAAAAATGGATTAAGCCAAATCGTTTCAATTCCTAATCCTTCTAAATAATCAAGATTTTCAAATACTCCTCTTAGATCTCCTATTCCATTACCAGTAGTATCTTTAAAACTTCTAGGATAAATTTGATAAACAACTGTTTTTTGCCACCACTTTAAATTATCCCCACTCATAAATCATGCAATATTTAAAATAATAAAATCTTTTTTCAATTATTCTATTGTAGCCTCTAATTTTAAGAAAAGTATAAATTATTTCAATGCCCTATTTTTAAATTATGGAATCAAAAACTTTGGAATTAATAGATCTTATAAAGTCCCGACGAAGTGTTAGAAATTTTATCTATGAAAAGATTGATAATGAATCAATAAAAGAAATAATAGAATGTGGTAGATGGGCGCCATCAGGTCAAAATAACCAACCTTGGAAAGTCTGTATTGTAGTCCATCCAACTGTTAAAAGAATGATTGCTGAGCAGTCTGAATATGGGGGTATTATTGAAAGTGCTTATGTTAATCTTGTAATATTTTTAGATCTCGATCGAAGTTATGATAGAACAAAAGACCTTCAAGCCATGGGTGCTTTTATTCAGAACATTCTATTAGGAATCCATGCAAAAGGATTAGGAGGAGTATGGATCGGTGAAATCTTAAAAAGTAAGGAAAAAATTAACGAGATTTTCAAACTTCCAATAGAAAAATATGAACTCATGTGTGTTATTACCTTCGGTATAATTGATGAAGCAATGGAAGGAAAAAGTAAAAAAGAGAGAGAAAGAAGACCCATAGATGAATATATTGATTGGTTTTAACAATAATTATATAATAAATCGAATAAACTTTCAATACTGTTTCTTGTTTCGACTAACTTTTACTTAGCCTCATTATTTTTTCTTAATTCAATTCCTCTCTGTTTTAGGATATTTGAGATTCGATCTACATCTTTATTTACCCATCTTGTGGCAAAAAGCCATAACAAACCACCAATTATGCCAATACTCATTGTTATAGATACGGTTATTTGGTAATTCTGATTAAAAGATACCAAGAGAAAGCCTGCTATAATGGGACCGGAACCACTTCCAATCAACTCTAGGAATTGGTTTGCAGAACTAATAGTTCCCTGAGCTTCTGGTAAATTAATTGCTTGTAATATTGGTGGCTGATTTATATTCCATAACCCAACCACAGCACGAGCAAGAAAGGCTAATAGACCCATCACCCATATAATGGGAAAAGAAAATACATATAATAGATTTCCGCCATCTTCCTCAGAAATATGAGGGATCGGAAGGTTAAAAATAACTATATAGAAACCAAAAAGAATAGCAATAGATAATACAATCATATATATTCTATTTTTAATATTTTTCTTAGCTAATTTATCAGAAAGCTTAGCGAGTGCTAAAGATCCAAATAATCCACCAGGAAGACCAAAAATTATCATATAAATACTTGAAACCGACGGAGATATGTTATGTGGTTGATCTTGTATATAAGGAATGAATAAGAAATCAGGAACCATCAATAAAATTGTAGTAAATACCCCCTCAATAAAAGCAACTAGATTTGTAGGAGCAAAAATAGTTGATTTTATAGTTTCTCTGGTTAATTTATAATTATACTTAATTTTTACATCAATAAGAATATGTTTTAATTCATCATGACTTGCTGCTCTTTTTGGTTCTTTTCCTTTTAAAAGAATTACAAATCCAAAAATAATGAAAATTGAACCTGTGAACCAAAAGTATTCTCTCCAATAAAGATTTTCAAATAAAAACGCTGAAATAATCATTCCAATTATTTGAAAAAGTTGAAAAAGCGCCTGTAAAATCCCAAAAAATTGAGAACGCTGGTTTTCTTCTGTGGCATCATTTGCGAAAGAATTGATAATCGGATAAAAACCACCAGAAGCAAAACCTCTAATTAAATTGAAAACTAAGAAAAAAATAAAAGTGGGTGTTCCTAATCCAGCAGGAGCAAGACCATTACAAAGTAATCCAACTCCAAAAATTATTTCTGTTAATGACATTAATAGTATACGGGAATATTTGTCTGCTAAAATTCCAAATAAGATACCTGATATAGCCATACAATACATGCCAGTACCCACCATTATACCCATTTCAGTTGCATGAAAGTCCTCTCCTGGCCACATTATATTTGAAAATATCAAGAAATTAATGAAAATAGTAGATAAATTAAATGCATAAGAATTATATATAAGAAAAGCTGACCAAAGTTTTTTTAAAAAATAAAGAAAACCTACTGATTTTTCTGAATTTTTTAAATCCTCCTCAATTTCCATAACCATTGAAAAGGATTAAATAATTTAAAACTTTCTTTTGTAATCTAAAATGAGTAATTGTAGAAAAGTTAAAATACTAAAAAATGTGGCTATCTCCAGAAATGGATGAAATCAGAAAAAATTGGACCAATCCAGTAGTAAAATTCGACCCATAATTGATATGTAAATCCAAGATATAAGAAAGCGTAAATAAAAGCAAAAATAAACCCAAAAATTACATCAATTGGAAAGTGAACTCCTAAGATAAGCCGCGAAATAGCCATCACAATATCTAAACCAAAGAAGATGATGAATATATAAAAATTATTGAAATACCAAGCAAATATTATTCCAAAAAAAAGAAAAAACGAAACATGACCGCTTGGAAAAGATTTTTGTTCAGATTCTGACATTAAGTATGGGATTCTTATAAAATCATCATGCTTTTTTACCCCCTTGCTTTCTAAAATAACATAAGGCCGTTTTCTTCTTATTAAACGATATCTAATAAGGCTATGAATTACTACACTCTGTTCGAATCCGCTTGTGAAAATCACGAGTAAGTAATAATCCTTTGTGATATAAGCATAGATAAACCATACTAACCAGAGCCCTCCCCAAAAATAAAGACTACCAAAGAAGGAATATATTTCAGCGAAAATTTTAGTTCGTTTGCTAAAATCACTATTATATAAATTTAGGAAGACTCTATGGTCCCAATCCTCTAGTTTTCCAATATATTCAGAAAGAAAAGACATAGCATTAAATTCTTATTGGATGATTTACTTTTATAAATTGAAATATTAAAACTTTATCCTACTATTAATAATTTTGATACTTTTAATCTTATAGTAAAGATTTTTTCAAACTTTTATCCACTATGTAGAATCAACAACATTTATATAGAATAAACAATATATAAATTTAAATAATACAATAGTATTCTCTATATTTTAAAATAAAAATGTAAGGTGAAAATCAATATGGTTGAAAAAAAGTATGCTGGATTTTCAGAAGAACACTTACGCAGAATTGCTTTAAAGAAGGTACAATTTAGAATGTCAATTAAAATACACACAGGAATATTTATTGTAGTTAATATTTTAATGCTAATTCTAAATTTATTTTTTAGTCCAAATAATCTTTGGGTTATTTTTCCATTCTTTGGATGGTTAATTGGACTTGCTGAGCATATAGCTACTTATGTTGTTTACGCAAGGGGAATATACCCTGGAGCCAAGAGAGGAGTGCTTTTTCATTCTGTTGCTTATATTTTTGTTATTTTATATCTCTTTATTATAAACATACTTGTAACTCCTGATTTTTACTGGGTAATATTTCCAACAATATTCTGGGGTACAGCATTAATTATTCATTTAATAGCATATTTCATATATCGTCGACCTTTCATTGATAGGGAGGGCACCTTAAAATCTAAAACCGATCGTGCCGTAGAGAAAGAGTTAGAGAAGATGAAAAAGAAAATGAATCAGAAGGGTGTATTAAGTTAGTGTGGCTTGGTAAATTCCTAAACCTTGAAGAAGATCTGGATGAATTAAAAAATAAACTAAAACAAGGTATTTTAGAAAATATTAAAAGGAATAAAATTACACCTCTTGAATTTACCATTATTGAAACGATCTTCAATAGCAAGGAATTATCTGGATATGATCTTATATTAAATTTGAATAGACATTTCGCTGGTACTTGGGAAGCTCAATCTGGCACAATTTATCCGATGTTATCAAAATTAAAAAAGGAAAATTTTTTAAAATTTAGACCTGTAAAAAGTCCATTAGGTCCAATTAGAAAAGTTTATTCCTTAACAGAAGCAGGAGAAGAGATTCTCAAGGTGAAAGTTAATAAAAACTTTGAAGACCAACTAAGATTTATTGAGAATTTCCTTGTAGAACTCTCTTCAATTTACATCCAGTCATACCCTGACAACGAAAGAGATCAAAGGATGGAAGAGGTAAAAAATAGTTTGAAAGAAATTTTTGAAAATGCTGTAAAAAAAATACCCCCCACCCTTAACTTTAAAGCAAGGTGTTCAGAGTGTGGAGCTGAAATTAATAGACAAGCATTATTTTGCCCGATATGTGGAGCTGCCATAACTTCTAAAGATAATGATAATAATAAAGCAAAATCTACTGAATAATTTAAATTAACTGTGGATTTTATTTTAATCCTTTTTTTCAAAAATTAGGAAAAATATAATTGAAAGTTATATGAATTCAGTCTATTTCAGTATTTTCAGTTAAGTTAAGTTTTAACTATTGCATTAATATAGAAAGATGCTATGATAAGTGAACCTCCTGTAATAATATATATTAATCTCCAATAATATAAACCCAAAAAGTTAAAGATGACGAAAGAAAAAATCAGGAACCCAAGAAAAACAACTAGAGAGATTATTACATTAGTTCTATTTTCTTGTTTAGGGAATATATTATTGAGAGAGAACTCGTACATAGTTGGAATTGAAAACCCACAGAAAGGACCACTTACGATTGTTAAGATGATATAGTGTTCAGATCTCCAAGTAATTGAGAAAAAGATCAGTAAGAATGCCGAAATAAGAAGGGTTACCATAAAGATCAATGTACTTTGGATTTTCTCCTTGAATTTAAAACTTACTAAAAAAACTACGATAAAAAGTATAAAACTAATTGTACTATAATCTGCTATAAGAAGATTACTGAGATACCAAGAATAATAATATTCTGGTATAAGTGGCAATATAAATGCTGTAATCATGTAAAAAGGCAATAATAATACACTGAATACTGAAATAATATTTATGGTATGTTTTGAAATATTTTTAATATTCATAAAATTAATTTATATTAAATGCTTTTAAAAGTTTTTTCAAATTAAAACTTGCTAAAAGTCATGAGTAAAAGTTTATAAAGTATACAATAAATAATTTATTATGTCTAAGCTATTCAAATTAAGGCTTGCTTTTATTCTATTAATAGTGGGTATAGGTTTAATACCAACTGCCTTTCTAGCTAACGGGTATTTTCGAGATCAAGTCCCCGCCAATGCATCAGAAACACTTTTAATTCTTAAAAATGAAGGAATTTCATATGTAGAGGAAGAATTTAAAGGATTAGGCATTCCAGAAATTCTTCCCCAGATGATGGAGGATGAAATATCTGATCTTGAAGAAGATATTGCAAAAATAAAACCAATTCCTGAATTTCTGATATTTGCTAAAAATGAAGTTATTAATGGGTTTCCTCGAATAATTAATGGTTCAACTGCTGCAGAAGAAATAGATGGTGTAATATCTTTAGTTCAAGTACAGAACCTTACAAGTACAGCTGATGCTAGGAATCAATTCTTTAATAATTATGAATTTCAAGATAATTATTCTACTCCGTTTGAAGGTGTTTCTGAGCGTATGATGGGATCAGTTAGTCTTAATTATTCTGGTTTTGCTCGAGCAAGATTGCTTGATGGTTATACATATAATGGTACAGCATATCCAGGTTTAATTACTGATCTTAATTTTGGAAGAGGACTTAATAATTGGCTTGATTTCTATTCTTATGCTAAATCAGACATCGGAACGAACAGATCATTAATTCAATTAGTTTATAATTGTTCCTGGTCATCAGGTCAGCTCCAGAATTTATCAGCTTATATAAAAACATATATGTGGAATGTCTTAGTATTTAACTATTATGATTCAAAAGGTATTGCTTTCCCTGCTGAATATGAATTTTACGCTCAATGGGCAAATTTAAGCTTTTACAATAACCCAATTAATTTAAATCTTTTTAGTGATATAATCAATCGAAGTATAACTGGTATAGAAGCAGCATATCCCAGTGCAACATATATACGATCTTCAACAGCAATAGATTTATGGGATTCGACTAATTCTTCTTCCTTTGTTAATGATACCGGGTTTTTAAAATGGGAATTAGCGAGGGGTACTAGTAATGAATCACTGGATATGCAAAATGAATTAGGTAGTACTTTTAATATATCTCAAACTCAAGTAGATCAAATTATTGCATGGTTATTTACCCCAGTAAAACAGAACCTTATTCCAAACTTAATGAAATTTCCTGAACCTTATGGATATGGTATGAATATAACACAGTATTCAGAAGTTTTGTTTTATGAACAGTGGGCAAATGGGACTGTTGTTACAGATGGAATTGAATTACAACAAGGATATAAGGGTATTGAAGCATGCATCGTCTATAACAATACTTCCATGGAAATATTGTATATCGATAAAACTAATATTTCATTAGAAACAACTCAAGATATGTTTGATGAAACTAATAGTTCATCATTTATAAACAGGAATGGAATTTTGAAGTGGATCGAAGCCGCAGAAGGAGACGTGATAGTTCAAAATGAATTGGTCTCAACATTCAATTTAAGTATAGAGCAAATAAATTTAATAAATAATTGGTTATTCTCCGACTTTAGATATAATATAATACCACATCTTGTAAACCGCTACCCTATAACAACATGTAAAGAGTATAGGAATTCATTGGACGAATTTGCAGAGGTTGAATTTTACCGCCAATGGGCAAATGGATCGCTATTTACTGAAGGAATTGATATTGCACCTTTCTTATCATTAGGGTCTCCAATTAAAAATTTTGAGATTGGAATAAATCTGAATTGTTTCCAATCAAGACTTTTATGGGATGAAGATAACTACTACTCATTTGTTAATCGAAAAGGAATATCAATTTGGTACGAAGCTTTGGAATCTTCTAATCATTACAACGAACTTAGGTCATCTAATACTAATTTTAACTTAACCGATAGTGATATGAGTACTATCTTAGATTGGTTAATTTTTATTAGAGACAATTTGACCCTTCAATATACACAATTAAAATATAATTTACCAGCAAATTATTATATACTAGCTGATTGGTATTTTATGGGAATAATGATAGGTGCTATTGGATTTTCGAGCTTTGGTTTAATTCTTGGAGTGATTTTGTTAGTTTTCCAAAAAAAAGATGAAAGATAAAATAATTAAAATATCTCTTTTTCTTAATTTTCTTATAGTTAGCATTTAACATTTCAGCACTATTTCACTATCTACTTAAATTAATTTTTAAGTATCACAAATTAAAAGTAAAAAAATTTATTTAATTATATATTTTTCTTATTTTACTCAGGAAATATTCCATATTTTTTAAAGACCTTAATCAATTCTTCATTTGCTAAAAGTTTCATAATATCTGACATTGGAGCTAAGACTTCATCTTTTTTTAATTGTCTTTTGTTACTAATTCTTCCTTCTTTTACTTCAAAAGCATTTTGCGACCAACTATATTCGTCATTAAAGGTAAACCAAATATCTTTATATGCTCCTTCCTGTCCACCATCTCCTGCTAGTGGTTTTTCTTCGATAGGAACTTCTGGATCTTGTAGATAACACCAATCCAAAATGACCCATTCTAAATTTCTCTCAGATTCAGGTCTATCAGCCAGATATATACAATAAGCATGACCTCCAAGTTCAGAATCAGAGGGGGCGAATACGGGGTCAGCCACAACCTGAGCAGCACAAACTTTAACTCGCCATGAGGGGATTCCTGCATTAATCAATAAACTCGCTATAAGAATAGCACCATCTTCACAGTCACCTATCTCAGATTGAATTGATTCAAAAGGAAATTGCCAAAATTCAGGGCAATCAACCGATTCATCATCATATTTATATTTGAGGAAATTACAAACAAAATTTTGTATAGCATGGGCAGTTTCGTTTGGGGTATCTCTCCTTAGACCAACTTGGGTAATGACATGCCATAAGATGGCATCATCCTTTTTGATAAAAGTCTTTACATCCGCATCAATTTGTTTTCTATAGGATTCACCTCTTAACGCCCTCCCCGTGTAAATTATTGGTGCTGTTTCCCATTTATTATTCCAATAATCTGGACCATAATCTCCAAAATCACCTTTAAATTCTTCGATAGGTATATATTCAATGGGTTTAATAGGTGTTGGGGCAGGTTCTTTTTTAGGTTTTGGCTTTTTAGGCGCACCTTCTAGATCTTTAGCCTTCTCAATCCAGTTCTCTAAATCTTTCAGAGCTGGAACCTTACTTAGAAGTTTTGGTTTTTCGTTGCTTAATTGCTTTAGTTTTTCTAAAGTACTTTTAGCATTCCTATAAGCAAATTCTTTTACTGAATCAATTCCGATTAAATTTAAACCATTTGCGATTATCGGATCAACCCCTTCAATCCGCATTAAGTCAGCGTGTTCTTGCCAGGTATCAAGTGTTTTTACTGAAACTCCAATACTTCTTGCTAATTTCTTGATCTGATAAGGTGTTAATGAGAGTAAATCTTCGATTTCCCTAATCCCAGCTTTTTCCAAGAGTTTTGCATGCTTATCTTCTAATCCTACAATATCAATCAATTTCATTATTATTACCAAGAAATTTAAATAAAATTAATTTATAGAAAAAATTAATTAGTAAAAATATTAATTGCTTATTTTAAAAGATTTTACTAATTAACACACTAAAAAATTGGATTAAAAAATAATATATAGAAGCAATAAAAGAAAACTTTAGTTTTTCTTTGAAAAAGATACAAATGGCGGGGGGGAGATTTGAACTCCCGAAGGCCTTTGCCACTGGATCTTAAGTCCAGCACCTATAATCGGTCTTG
>JBHLOI010000049.1:0-23862 GCA_048940645.1 Promethearchaeota archaeon
GTCCGACCTGCTGCTCTTTCTTCTGAGACGATATTTGCAAATTTAACTAAATTTTCTCCAGCAGGTCCAATACAAGCGACCTGTGCTTTAAGATCTCCAAACCACTTTTTTAATTTTTCTGTTGTATAGTATGTACCTTTTCCCCATAACTCACTTGCGTCCTTAAGATCTATCTTATCATCCTTAATTGCTAGATAAATAGGTTTATTAGCTATACCTGAAATTATAATCCCATCATATCCTGACTTCTTTAATTCAGCACCAAACCAACTACCACAGTTAGATTCCCCCCAAATCCTTGTGTAAGGAGATTTTGAGCAAATAACCCATCGTCCTGTATTTGGAACAAACGTTCCGTTTAATGGACCAGTCATTATCATAATAATGTTCTCAGAAGAAAGCGGATCTGTTTTTTGCTCTAATTTATTATATAGATAACGACAAGCATAACCTGCTCCACCTAAGAAATTTTTAGCGATTTCTTCATCTAGATGCTCCTTAAACACTTCAGAATTAGTTAAATCGATCTTTAACAATTCGCCCCTAAAACCTTTTAAAATAGCTACACACCTTTATCAATAAAAGCATTATTCGATTGTAATGTGATAATTCACTCCTTATTTATTATTGTTATGTTTAATTTCTATAAATTCAACAAATTTATGAGTTATTACAAGAATTTTTTTTAATTGTGGTAATTTATCTTTGTATTATGGTATCTGAAAGTAAGGTAAAATGGAGTGATCTTGTTTCTCCAACTATCACTACAGATGAGTACCTAAAGATTTATAATGATAAGATTGCCTACAATTACAAAACATATAAGCTTAAAATTGATGTAATTAAGAAAATAGAAGAACTCCTAAATAGCAAAGATGAAAATTTAAAGATATTGACTTTTGGAGCAGATTGGTGCCCTGATTGCTCAAAAAATATCCCTCGAATGATCAAGATCATTAAGCATATGAATAAAATAAATGTGGAGTTTAAAATTTTATATGGAATTATGAAGAATGCATTTCACAAACCTGGTGAAACTATTTGGCATAAAACACGATCCCCACCAGAAGCAGTAGATCCCAAATTTGAATTAAAAAAAATTCCGACCTTTTATTTTTTCGATAAGAATGGAGATTATCTTGGAGCTATTGTAGAAAATCCAAAAAATGAGTCTACTTTAGAAGAAGATTTACTTGAAATAATTCAAAAGAATCTATAATAGTATTCTAATTCTTCCACCTTTACTCTCATTTTATTTAATATTTTGACTTTGGAATCCGAATTTAATGTTAGCAAATTAACATTTAAATTCATGATTACTTATAATAATCCTATGTCAAAACTAAAAGTAAAGAAAGTCATTATTTTTAAACATGGAGTTTCCTACTATATTCTTGAGGGTATTATTCAAGGAACTGATACATTTGAGATTGAATTTAAAATAGATGAGATGGATGATATATTAAAATCTCTTTTCGTTTTAGATACGAGTGATAAGGGATATATAAGCTCAATATCCTATGACGCTGCTTTAGAAACCTCTCAATTATTAAAATCAATAATGTTAAACATACCTGATATTGATGCATTTAGTTCTCTTGTTGCACAAATTAAGGGTGCCAACGTTGACTTAACTATTGGTGGTGGAAAAAAGATTTCAGGAACGATAATGGGTGTTGAGACAGTAGAAAAAGCTATTAAAAATGAAAAAATTTTTGAAAAAAAACTAGTTTTGTTAGAAGATCAGGAGTCTATAACAAAAATAAGCTTTGATGAGATAAAATCATTAGATATCTTAAATGAAGATATTAAGAAAGATTTGAAATTTTTCTTGGATACAGTTATCGCTGGAAAAAAGAAAGATGCTAAAAAAATTATTATCAATTGTGAATCTGGTGGAGATGAAGATATTGAAAGGAACATTTTTGTATCATATATTAGAGAAAGTCCAATTTGGAAGACCTCGTATCGCTTAATCATGAGTAAACAACAAGCATTGGAGGATAAGTGTTTATTATCTGGATGGAGCTTAATCGAAAACACCACCAACCAAGATTGGGAAAACATTGAACTAAGTTTGGTTGCTGGAATGCCCGTTTCTTTTAAGTACGAATTTTATAGACCAATTTTCATCCAAAGACCTGTAATTCGACCCCCAAGAGTATTAAGTGCAAAACCAACTGAGATTGAAGAAGGATTAGAAAAAGAAAAGTTTAGGGATTATACTATGGCAGAAGCGGTTGCTCCATCAAGAGCTATGAAAAGAAAAGCGAAGATGGCCGCTCCCGGAGCACCACCAAGTATGGCGCCACCAAGTGGAGGTTTTGGAGCTCTAGGTAGTACATTATCCGACGATGTACTTATGGATAAAATTAAAACTCAAACGCAAACACAAACTAAGGATTTAGGAGAACTATTTGAATACAACATAGCAAAACCAGTTTCAATAAAGAGAAAACAATCGGCTTTAGTGCCTATTTTAACGGAATCAATTAAAGCAAAAAAAGTGCTACTTTACAACAAAAATGAGCATGATAAAAATCCTAATGCTTGTATTGAGATAACTAATAACACAGAACTAACTTTAGAAAGAGGACCCGCTACAATAATTTATGACGATAATCTTGCTGGAGAAGCTATTGTTCCCTTCTTGAATAAGGGAGATATTAGACTTTTAAATTATGCTGTTGAACAAGCTATCATAATAACTCACGAGCAAAAATCAGAAAATCTTAGTGTACATAAGGTTACGTTCGGAAGCGGATATTCTTATGAACATTACTATACTAATCTTACCACAATTTATAAAGTAAAAAATAAAACCGAAGAGGAAAAGGAGCTATACCTTGATCACCCGAAAAATTATGATTATAAATTCATTGAAAAACCTATTGATCCTGAGGAAACTCCTAATTATTGGCGTTTTAAAATTTCATTAAAACCTAAGGATGCGATTACTTTTACATTAAAGGAACAAAGAGAGAATTATACTAGCAATTATTTATGGAATTGGTCAAGAGATGACTTTCTTAAAAGGGTTGGGTTTTATGTAAGAAAGAAATTTATTGATACAGCACTTGAAAGTCAACTTAAAGAAATTGCAGAATCAATCCAAAAATTAAATGACCTTAAAAATAAAAGAGAAAAATTATATGAAGAAAGAGACGTAATGACAGATGAGCAAGCAAGACTTCGAGAAAATATTTCTGTATTGGGTGATGATTCTCAATCAATTTCATTAAAAGAGCGATATGTTAAAAAATTAAATGACCAAGAAAATAGATTTGAAATAATATCTAAAGAACTAAAAAAGTTGGATAAAGATATCGATTCTCTAAGTAAGGAAATTCAAAATAAAATGGAAAAATTACCTTCCTAACTTTTCCCCTTTTTTAGAAAAGTAATAATATTAGTAAATTATTAGATGAGTTTTTAAAACAGAAAAAAACTTAAATTATGATAGATTTTATATTATTAATTTTGAAGGTGTAAACCATGAGTATTGAAGAACTTGAAGATCAAGTTGAAAAATTATTAGAAGAAAGAGATAAACTTGAAGAAATTTGTGATACGCTCCCTGAATGTGAACAGGATGATGGATGTGAAACCTGTGAAACTTATAAAAAGATAGCTGAACTTGAAGAGAAAATTGAAGAAGTAGAAGATAAAATTGAAGATTTAATGGGAGAAGAAGAGGAAGATGAGGAATAAGTTTTTTCTAATAAATTTAAATTAATATTATTTTATTTTATTTTAATTATAATTTCTTTAATTCTTTAATCGCTAATTCAATTCCCTCATCTATCGTTATTTTCGGGAGAAATTCAAGGTTATTTTTAGCTTTAGTTGGATCAGCATAAAATTTGTTTACATCGTACGATCTTGATTTAGTAAATTTTATATGGCTATTACTCTCTGTCTTCTGTATAATTATTTCAGCTAATTTTCTTAAAGTAACTGGAATACCACTTGAAATATTATAATGTTGAAATGGAATATCACTTTTCAAAACTTCTTGAAAACATGCATATATCCCTTTAACAGTATCATTAATATAGGTAAAGTCAAATAGTTCCTTGCCAGTTCCGTTAATAACTAAATCTTCATCCTTTAATGCTTGAAGAATAAATTTCGGGATTACTCTATCTAATTGATCCTTAAGACCAGTATATACATTTGAAAATCTTAAAACTCTTGTTTTCAACCTATAATGCTCAGTGTACATTTTACATAAATCTTCTCCTGTTACTTTTGAAATGCCATATATATTAATCGCATTTCGGGGAGAATCTTCTGTAACAGGCAAAATTTTTGGTTCTCCGTAGACTTCTCTAGATGATCCAAAAATAATCCATGGATGTTTACAATTAACCACTTCTTGTCTTGCAGCGTCAAGAATGCTAATTGTCCCTCCTATATTAGTTTGTATACATTCTAAAGGATTTTCTTGAGCAATTTTTACCCTACTTACTGCAGCTAAATGAATAACACCTTCAATATTATTGATTTTTGACTGTACACGATTAAAGTCTTTCACGTCATCTTTAGGATTATCTTTGATATCATAAGACACAGTTTCAATGCCTACTTTTTCCAATAACTCTATAAGAGCTGATCCTATAAATCCCGCACTTCCAGTAATTAAAATCTTCATTATTAAATCAAATTTATGGGTTAATATTTCCTTTAATGTTTAGGGCTATTATCAATTCAATTAGTAAATCTAGGAAGATTAATAAACTTAAAAGTTTAATATAAAACTGATAATTATGGAAATTAGCTATATAATTGATTTACTGGAATTTATTATCATCAATATTTTCAATCTATCGGTATTTGCACTTTTTTTATCGCGTGTAAAAAGACCAGGAATATCAAAAAATATTGGGATCTTTTCCTTATCGCTTGGAATCCCAACGTTAACCATTGCAATAATTAACCTTATCCTCCAACGTCATTGGTGGTATTGGTTTTTTCCTCTACTATTAGTAGGATTTATATTATTTAGTTTAATTGTGGATTATATTAAGAATATTGAATTTCGAAACCCAAGCAAGAAATCCATCTTGATCCCGTTTCTTATACTATTTTATGTGAGCATAATTTTAATGTGGGGATTAACTTGGGCATTAGGAGTTATTTATGGAGGTATTACTGCTATTACTTACTTTTTACAACTGTTTGGCGCTTTTTATGCAGGTAAACATGGTGTTGGTTAATAAATTATCTGAATTAAAAACCCAACCTCCTTAATATAAAAAAAACTTAAAAAATCACATTATATTTTCCTCATTATAATTATTTTCTACTAATAATTTAAAATAAAAAATATGGATCGAAAATGAGCGAAAGAAAAAAATATGAAATCCAAGCTATTAATGATGAAATTTTAGAAAAAATGAGCCTGAAAAATCGGTATGCTTTCTTAAATAATAATTTGACATCCATTTTATCTCCAAAGGAATTTAACTTTTTACGTGAAGTTCAACGCTTTTGCTTGAGATTTGAGAAAAAAAATAATATAACTCATGGACCTGATGAAGATATTTATGATTGGGTACCCGCATTCGGAGAAAAAGGATATATTACTCGACAACACAGTTTCGATATGTGTGATGTACACTATGATGAGTGGGGATTGGCAGCCGATTTAATGAGAAATATAGCACTTGATATGTTTGATCCCCAGTTTGCTATGGGAGGGGGAGCTACCGTACTAGCCATCAATCCTGTCTATGAGCACCATGAGCATGTTCCTGTTAGATTAGAGGCTTTAAAAGAATTAGTTACAGGGCAAAGCCCAGGAGCTATATTAATTACCGAACCAGAGAGAGGTTCTGATGCTGTACATCAATTAACAACCTGTGATGAACAAGAAGATGGTAGTTTTCTTCTAAATGGAACAAAAATCTATAATACCAATGCTCCAAAATCAAAATGGGTTGTATGTTATGCAACAGCAGAAAAGAATGTAGGCTCTAAAATGGCCCAATTCTTAATAAATACAAATTGGGATGGATTTAAGGTTGAAAGAGTCAATATCCCCTGGGTTCCTAAATTATTCTTAGGTAAAGAGACTTTAACTAATGTAAAAGTTCCAAAAGAGTATATATTAGGAGGAGTGGGAAGAGGAAGAGAGCATCTTTTTGAAGGTTTAGTCCCAGAACGAATTTCAATCGCAATTATGAGTATTAGTGAATGCTGGGGGGCGTTAGCTTATGCAATTATTTATGCCAATCTTAGAAAGCAGTTTGACCAAGAAATTTTAAAATTTCAAGGCGTTGGATTTTTACTGGCAGATTTATGGGCTCGAACTACAAATGTAACTATTGGGCTTCTGAAATTTTGCGAAGCCTATGATGAAAAATATGAAAAATTTGGTGGAGAAATTCCTAAAAACATATCACAGGCAATGGTTGCATCAGCTAGTCAGTTTAAATATCATGCTGCTAAACTGTCTAGAAAAGTCTGTTATGAATGTGCTAACAATATGGGTGGCGCTGGGTTATGTGATAACACGTTAATGCATGATTATTTGAATATTTCTCGAATACAAGAAATTGTTGGAGGATCACGACAAATCCAACAATATATTATGAGTTTAAGCCTTAGAACTTTATTTAAAATGTCTGTTTCTTAAATTTTTTTTTTTATTTCCTTTTTTAATAATTAGAAAAGGTATAAAAATGAGTCTGTAAAATTTCCTGTAAAATAAATAAAAGAAAAATGGAATTCAAGAGAAATTATTCTAAATTCCTGTCATCTTGTATAGGGTTCTCATAGCCATAGACATAATGTATTGTTGTATCTGCCTACTACCACCGACTATTTCCTGAATTCTAGATATATTTAATAAGTCATGCATCAAGGTATTGTCAGATAATCCAGCACCCCCCATAAGGTTTGCTGCTTCATAGCAAATCTGCATGGAAAGGGAAGTACAATGATATTTAAACATTGATGCAGAAGCTACCATAGCTTGAGAAATATTTTTTGGCAATTCACCACCAAATCTTTCTACTTTTTCATCATATTTCTCACAGAAGCGCAATAAACCTAAAGTAACGTTAGTTAATCTTGCCCACAAGTCAGTTAATAGAAATCCAACACCTTGAAATTTTAAAATTTCTTGGTCGAACTGCTTCCTATTATTTACATAGATCGCAGCATGGGCAATCGCATTCCAACATTGAGAAGTGGAATCTAATGCGATACCAATTCTTTCAGGTACCAAACCTTCGAATAAATGTTCTCTACCCTTACCAATTCCACCTAATACGAATTCTTTTGGTACTCTTAAATTTACGAAGTATTCATGGCCTAACCATACTCTTGGAACCCAAGGGATGAAAACACGATCACAATTCCAGCCCTCCCATGAGGTATCAATAAGGAATTGGGCCATAGTGTTCCCATTGTTTTTCTCTGCAGTGGCATAAGCGACAACATATCCTGCCTTAGGGGCATTTGTATTGTAGATTTTTTCACCATTCAAAATAAAGCTCCCATCTGGCTGTTCTTCGCATAGGCTCAACATATGAACTGCATCTGAACCTCTCTCTGGTTCTGTAATAAGTATTGCTCCAGGAGTCTCCCCAGTAACAAATTTCTTTAAAACTTCTAATCTAATTGGAATGTTTTCATGATGGTAATAAACTGGATTTATGGCGAGAACGGTAGCTCCCCCTCCCATAGAGAATTGAGGATCGAAAAAATTAAGGGCAAGGCACCTTAATAATTCAACAGCCATTCCATTTTCTGGATAAGTAAGGTCAATCTCATCATATGGGTGGGCTCTTGAGATTAAACCTTCTTTTCCAAAATCAGGAATCCACTCATATAAATCCTCATCACCACTATGAGTTATATCATTCTTTTTTTCATACCGCATACAGAATTTTTCAGCTTTTTTAAGGAAGTTAAGCTGCTCTGGTTCTAATGCAGTCATTAGAGTAGTATTGAGGAATTGATATCTATTTTTTAAGCTTAATTTCTCAAGGATCTCATCATTAATGGCTTGATTCATAAATTTGGTCTTTTTTTCTTCCAACTTTTAACTCCTCTTTAAGTTTTTTTAACATTTTATAGGAATAGTAGTATGCTTAAAAAAATATGATTTATCTTTTTAATTTTGTTAAAATTTTATTTTCTAAATCGTAAAATACTGTGTTAATTTTAGGAATTTTTACTAGAATTCGTTATATTTTAGATTTAATTAAGCTATAATTATAGTTAATCTTAGTACTCACTTTTTTATTTTTCAGCATTAATTTCTGGAAATTTAACAATTCTTAACTTGAAAAATAAAGATGAAACATCCTATAACTAGCTTCAGAAAGAGAATAAAAATTATGTTATAAGTTTCCTTAATCTCGATGAAAACTTTTTAGAAATAATCATGGCTGTTTCAAATGGACAACTTTTTTTAAATTGAATAATTGAAATAAAATTATCTATTCCAACAAGCGAGAGTATTCCATATTCCTCAAGCGATATTAATTCGTGTATTCTTGAATTGCCTATAATAAATCGACTTTCTAGAAGTCTAATTATTTCTGATAAAACATTTGTATCTAAATAGGAAACAATTATTCTGCCTGTCTGAGTTAACAATGCTGAAGAAATAACAAATGATGAAAAAGTATGTAATTCTTGAAAAACTTCTATCAGGTCTTTTTGAATTTCTTTAGATATCAATTTTTTACTTCTCTCCATGATCTCGTGGATATTATCCTCAAATTCCAGATACTTTGAGACTTCTCCATCAAAATTATCTGTTAGGAGATTTAAATCAAATTTATCCAAAAATTGATTTTTAATTTCTTTCAACTGATTTCTTAGTTCGACTAAATTGTCCGTACGATCACTAAACAAGGCAAACATTAATTCGCTGGAATTTGCTTTCTCAATTTCAAATATAAATCTAAACGGTCCAACCTCAATTTCAGATAATTCTTTTGTTCGAAGAGTTTGCTTTACAAAACTAAAAATTGCACTCAAAAAACTACTTGTTAATTTAATATTAAAAATATCTTCATAAGTCTTATAAAAAATTAATTCTCCCGTTGATTTCATTATGAAGATGTTTTTAATCATACCAATCTCAAATTAAATTATTCTTAAAAATTACCTCTATATTTCTTTTATGAAAGTTTATCTATAAAAACTCTTTTACATACTAAAATATTAATATGGTGGCAACTAACTTTTAGTATCCTTTCTAAAAATTATTTTTAATTAAAACGATAATAAGGAAAATTAACCCAAAACACCCTCAAATAATAGGAAAAATTAATCTATAAAGAGAAATCAAAAATTTTTTATAAAATTAGAAAAATAAAATTAAAATCCGTCAAATTTAGCCCATTCATCGTCTTCGTCATATTCTTCTTCATCATCAGTATATTCTTCAACCTTTTCCTCGTTATACTGCTCTGAATATTCTTCTTCAACTTCTTCCAGTTCATCATCAAAACTAATTGCCTTTTCTAAATCAGTGCTAATTTCTGCTTGACTTATTCTTACTTTTGGTATTTCTTTCTTTTCTGGTGTTTTCTTTTCAACTAATTTTAAATAATCTCCATGTATCTTTATTGTTATTGGAGTCTCTTCTTGTAATAACCTTACTACAACCTCTTCGCTACTTGATGTATCATGAGGCATTCGCATTACTATAGCTCGAGCACCTTCAAAAACTCCACTAATAATTTCTACAGTATCTCCTTCTTCTAAGTACTCTGTAACACTTCTTGGGAGTAATACATGTTTTAATTCTTTTAATTTGATGTTTTGTACGATTCTTCCTTTAATATGAGGAATTCCCTGAACCGCCACCTGTACGTCTCTCTTTTGAGGAGCCTCAAAAAAGACATAACCGGGAAGTAGAGGTGAAACCAACATGGCTCTAATATCAGGGACGCCATCGAGTATCTTAAACCGGTAGAAAATTTGCCGTAGAATATTGCTTTCTTGGTTAATCGTTGTTCTAACTGCGAATAAAGTAGTTAAATCTTCTTTCTCGTCTAAATCATTCGAAATACTTGGTTCATCAATTTTCAGTTCTTTTTCTTCACTTTCATTGACGTTATTTTCTTGATCAACCATTTTTTATCACTTAATCCTTATTTGAATTCTCCTACATTGTAATTTATAATAAAAATCGTAGAAAAAAAAGTCTAAGATCTTTAGGTATTACTAAATTTTAAAATTTTGCTTTTTAATAAGACATATAATAAATCCTATTAATCAGAAACATTTGGGCTAAGAATATTAAATGATCTATAAGGGAATATTATTAATATCCAATATTTCAGGTATCCTATTCTTACGTTCTAACCAACCTATCTCAGCATTTGTGTATCTCCAGGTTATTTCACACTTACCAGGCTCATTACTAGTCTCTGTCTCCCAATCCCACGGATTCACTATAACTAAATCGCCTCTACGTATCCACACTCTTTTCTTTATTTTACCGCGAATTCTACCCATTCGATGCTTTCCATCTTCGCAAAAGATACCCATACGATCATTACCATAAATTTCGACTACTCTTCCAAACATTTCTCCTAACCCCTTATTAGGAAATTTTACCCGCGTGATAACAGGAGCTTCAGTACTCCCTCCACGTCCTTTTCCTCTCTTACTTTTTTTACCTTTCTTTTTTGCCATACTTATTAACTCAAAATTCTTACTATTTTTATAATTTGCTATTCAATTTTATCATCCGGTTTATATTCTCCTTTAATAAATACAATTTTTACCGGATTGTTTGAATCATTTCTAATATTATGCATCTCTTTTGGTTCACAAAGGAAGACAGTACCTTGAGGAGCAGGATATTCTTTATCATTAACAATCATAACCCCATTACCTTCCATAAAGTAGAAGGTTTCATCAATAATATTATGTCCATGTGCTTTATCTCCCATCATCTCACCTGGTTTAAGAAATATTACTCCCCAATCAATACTTGGTCCACGCATCAGGTACTTTACCCCACTTTCACCTTTTCTATATTTAAAATCATTTTCATTGACTTTTTTCATTTTGAATAACCAATTCTATAGCCTTTATTATAAAACAATTTATCCAATTTAAGTTAAAAATCTTATTATAAAAACATTAATGACTTAATCTTACATTTAATTATAATATGTTTTATTTATAAATTTTTATAAAAAATACAGAAATAAAGTAAAGAATGATAAAAATTATGATTCCTTCTTTCAATTTTGCTAGTATTCCTCATATTATTTTTGGTCCTGGAGTGATAACTCAACTCTTTGATATAATTACTAAATTTGGAAAAAATGTACTTTTTGTAATTGGTGAAAAATCGTTAAAAAAATCAGGAAAATGGAGTGAGATAATAAAAAGTTTAGAAATTAACTCAATAAATTATTCTTATGTTTCGGTTTCTGGAGAACCCTCACCTACCCTAGTAGATAGTGTAGTAAATCAATATAGGGATAAAAAACCTGATTTAGTTGTTGGAATAGGCGGAGGTAGTGTAACTGATGCGGGAAAAGCAATCTCTGCTATGATGTTTAAAAAAGATACAATTAAAAATTATCTTGAAGGAGTGGGAACTAAAAAACATGATGGTAAGAAAATTCCTTTTATAGCTATCCCCACAACATCAGGAACCGGAAGTGAGGCAACTAAAAATGCTGTTATAAGTGAAATTGGATCTGAAGGGTTTAAAAAGTCATTAAGACATGATAATTTAGTTCCTAATTATTCTGTTATTGATCCAGAGCTTATAATTTCATGCCCTCCATCAGTCACAGCTGCTTGTGGTATGGATGCTTTCACCCAACTTTTAGAAGCTTATACTTCAAATAAATCAACTCCTATGACAGATTCCTTGGCTTATAGTGGTATGAAGTATATGAAAGATGCTATTATTCCTGCTTACACAACAGGGCACTCCGACATGAATGTAAGATCATCAATGGCTTATGGCTCTTTGATGTCGGGAATATGTCTAGCAAATGCGGGATTAGGGATAATTCACGGTCTAGCTTCACCTATTGGCGGTTTTTTCGAAATGCCTCACGGTGTGATATGTGGAACTCTTTTAGCTGAAAGTACAAGAATGAATATAGAGAAATTGAAAGAATTAGGAGCCTCTGGGAAGCAGGCATTACAAAAATATGCTCATGTTGGAGCATTATTTGATATAAATAAATGCTTTAATGCCACTAAAATAGATTATTATTGTTCACTTTTGATTAAAGTTTTAGAAAGTTGGACGAGTGAATTAAATATTGATTTATTAGGGAAGTATGGTATACAAGAGGATGATATCGAAAGAATTGTGAACATTACAAGATTAAAGAACAATCCCGTGTCGTTAACTAAAGAAGATATTAGAAAGATCCTTGGAAATCGAATATAAATTTAAATAAGGAACTATTTTTTCATATAAGAAATAATAACATATCCTAGTATCTTCGAATATGCTTTAATATTTCCTTAGCTAGTAATTCGAATGCTAGCGCTACATTCTCGCCATTCTTACTTGATATTTTTAAAAATTTAAAAAAACTATGTTCTTCCTGAATTTGAAATATATAATCTTCTGAAAGATTAATTGATCCAGCTAAATCTGATTTTGAACCAATAAATAATATAGGCAAATCTGGATTTTCTATCCTACAAATACTAACCCATTGCTCTAAATTCTCTAAAGTAATGGGACGAGTAAGATCGAAGAGTAAAAGTGCCCCCTTTGCTCCCATAGCATAACTTTTAAGAAGAAATCTAAACCTTTCTTGACCCCCAAAATCCCATATTTGCATTATCACTTCTTCTCCCTCAATTTTTAACTTTTTAAGAAAGAATTCTACTCCAATAGTCATTTGCATATTTTCAATAAACTTCCCCTTAACATATCTATGAAGCATAGTGGTTTTTCCTACCCCTCCGTCTCCCGCGATAATTGTTTTAAGCACCTTAGTTTTAGTCATTTTAATGACACTCTTACTTATAAGTTAAGCTTTAATTATAATATGTGAAAAATCAAAACGTAATAAATTTTATTTTTTATTTAATCGACGGATAAATACTTTTTTTGTCTTAGGAAAATCGTACTAATTCCAAATCTTTTTACTTCTTTACGCAAATTAGAATCATTTGTAGCCAAAAAAACATGTTTACTTCTCTTTTTTAAAATATTACATTGCTTTATTAAAAATTCATCAGTTGTTTCGTAATTATATTTAACGCTTCCATCAAATAAAATATTAAATTTATCTTTATTTGCCTCTAAATACAATAAACCTGATTCAAATTCCATTTGAAACTTTATAGCTTGCGATTCTCTGTTTTTCTTCGCTTCTAATTCGTTTAAAATTTGTTTGAATATAATAAAATATATTTTTCCCTCAAGCTTTAAGTATATTTCATTTAAATAATCTACTTTAAATTGAAAGGGAAGCAAAATGAAATTAGAATCAATTATAACTACATTTTCATACATAATAATATCTATTATGAATTAATATCAAAAAGTTTGTCTTTCTAAAATCCTTCTTGTTAATAAATTAAACGCTTCATGTACATTTTCTCCAGACTTACTTGAAACTTTTAGGTAATCAAATAGGTTAAATTCTTCCTGAAATGTTATTGCATAATCGTCATCTACCATTATATCGTCAAATAAATCATTTTTTGTGCCTAAAAATAAGATAGGGAGATTTGGATTATTCTTTCGGCATATATTGACCCATTGTTCTAAATTCTCTAATGTTATGGGACGTGTTAGATCAAACATGAGAAGGGCTCCTTTTGCTCCTAACACATAGCTCTCTAATAAAAATCGAAAACGCTCTTGGCCACCAAAATCCCATAATTGCAATGTGCAGTGCTGACCATCAAGTTCTGTCTCCTTAAGGAAAAATTCAACTCCTATCGTCATTTTTGTCTCTGCCGAAAATTTCCCCTCTACATAACGATGTAATAGAGTTGTTTTACCTACACCACCTTCTCCAGCTGTTAATATCTTTAAAATGAATTTTTTTGGCATCTTTATTTTTTAGCTTTTTTCTTTATAACTTCTTAATAGGATTTAAAGTTTTAAAACTTATTTTGTTAGATATTTGATATTAGATATTAGATAAAAATTTTTATTTTTTATTTTTTGGATTTAATTAAAGAGACTTTGTAAGAATTTTAATTAATTAGATATATAGTTAAAATTAAAAATTTTAAATTTAAGTAAAGAGAAAACTATAAAGATTTAACTAGATAAATTTCATCCAAACATCATCACTAATAAAAAACTGTGTTAAAGATGAAAAAGAAAAAACCTACGGAAGAAGAATTAAATAGCTTAAATATTAAATCCTGGGGCATCTGGGAAAAAGAAAGAAGTGTTTTTGACTGGTCATATAGCGATACCGAGACTTGTTATATTTTAGAGGGCGAAGTTGAAGTTACAGACTCATCAACAGGGGAAAAGCTTGAATTTAAAAAAGGAGACCTTGTTCAATTTCCTAAAGGTCTAAAATGCGTATGGAATGTTAAAAAACCTGTAAGAAAACACTATAACTTTGGAGATCTTGATATATAATTTAAAAACCTTTTTCTATTTTTTTTAATTCAATAGTTATTCTATAATAGTTCTTATATCCTTTATTTTTTCATTAATTTCAAAAAAAACCCAAATTGGTAACTCTTAAATATACAAACCTAATAATAAATTAATGCAGACAAATTTTAAAACAAGCGTTTTAGAAGCCTTCCAAATATTAATAATATTTAACGTAAAGGAGGAGAAATCTAATGGCATCTATAGAAAATATACTTAAAATATCAGAAGATAATATAAAAACTTTTTTTAATAACATTCCTATTCCTTCATATGTTTGGCAAAAGGTTGACAACGATTTTATATTGATTGATTATAATATTGCTGCAGTAAAAGCTACGAATGGAAAAATTAAAAAATATTTAGGTGAAAATGCCTCTGTTTTCCATGAAAATAGACCAGAACTTCTGGTAGAATTAAATAGATGTATAAAAGAGAAAAGTGGTTACATAAAAGAATTAAAATATAAGATGAAAACTACTGGTGAAGAGTTATACTTATCTGTTAGATATTATTTTGTACCTCCTGATTTAGTCATAGTACATACTGAAGATATAAGTAAACGTATAAATATTGAAAAAAATCTTCAAAAATCTGAAGAAAAGTACAGGCATTTGTTTCAACACTCTCCATACGCAATTATATTACTTAATTTTAAAGGAGAAATTATAGATTTAAATGATTCTACAAGTCAATTATTTGGATTTCAAAAAGAAGAATTAATTGGTAAAAACTATTTAGAATTACCAGTATATCCAACAAAGTATTTATCAATTTTAAAATCAAGATATAAAAAAATACAAGAAGGCGAGTTATTAGAACCAATCGAATTACTAGTTAAAAAAAAAGATGGAATTAATGCATGGATTCTTTCTAGAATTTCGATACTTAAATTGGGGAAAAAAAAGATATTACAGACAATTGTTATGGATATTACCGAGCAAAAAAATTTTGAAGAGATTATAAAAAGAAAACTAATAATTGAACAATTTTTGTCAACGATTTCTTCTAGGTTTATCGGAAATGTTGATACTGATATGACAATTAATTTATCATTAATTGAAATGGGAAGGTTAATAGAGGCAAATCGTGCTTACTTATTATTATTTAATGAAGAAAACTCTCTGGAATTTTTTACTCAACAATGGTGTCTTGAAGAGATTGAACCCAAACATTTAGATTCTATGGTAATTCATGTTGAGAGATATCCATGGTGCTTACAACAATGTCAGGAACATGGACTGGTCTACATTCCGGATGTCTCTCAACTTCCTAAGGAAGCTGAGGCAACAAGACAAAAATTAGAGAGTTTAGCTATAAAATCTTTCTTAGCATTGCCAGTACACATAAAAGGAGAATTATATGGATTTATTGGCTTTGATAATATTCAGAAGATGAAAACATGGAGTAAGGAAGATTTTTCTTTACTGAAAACTTCTTCCGAAATTATTGGTGGAGCTTTAGAACGTAAATGGGCTGAAGAAACATTAAAGAGTAGCAATCAACTATTAGCAGGAATAATTTCTTCATTAACAGACGTTATTTGTTTAATTGATAAAGGACTCAATATTATATGGAGTAATAACGTAGCTAAAAATCGTTTCGGTTCAGATACTAAAGGAAAGAAATGTTATGAGGTTTTTCGAGATCTTGAAAAACCATGTAATAAGTGCATAGCTCATAAAACATTTTCAGACAATAAAATTCATGAACAAGAACTTGAACTAATTGACCTACAAGGCAATCGAATTGTATCATGGTGTACATCTAGTAGTGCTGCATTCAATTTGGAAGGTCAAACAGAATTAGCTGTATTAATCTTCAGAGATATATCGAATATAAAAAAATAAAAAGATAAGAGATAATTAATTCAAGTATATCTCTGTTTATCCCGATATTGTTTTACTGAAATTTCTCTTTCAGTCAACCTATCATTTTTAATTAAAGTTTCTTCAATAGCTTTAACTTCTGCGCGTGTAGTTACCTTAAACTTCTTAAGTCTTTCTAAGATTTCTTTTTCTCCAAAACCTTTATTATATAACTCTTTAAATTTAACAATTGTTAGTGTATTAAAGTAAATATATTGTTTATTTATAAAAATAATCAACCAATTTTTCTTTCTTTGTTTTTGGGATAATTCAAATAATCGTTCTTGAATTTCTTCATATTTTCGCTTGAAATGTTTTGAGATTGTTTTATCATCTATAGTAGTTTGGTTTTTCAGAAATCTTTTAAGTTTATTACTAAAAAATAGGTTAGGTATGTATGAAAGACCGTACAAAATCAATGTAATACCTGTCATCCAAATACCAGCTTGCAGATTGAATATAGCCACAACCGCAATGATAAGTATTAGGATTAAAAACCACTTCCTTCCAATGGATTTTAAAATTACTGTTAATTTTTCTGGCATATTGATAATTTCAGTTGAACAGTCATTAGATATTATATTATGTTATTAAAGAACACTTAAAAAAATTATTTTTCTTCTGATAAAAATTGGAGATATTAGAGAGAATTATTTTAACCACAAAATTTTTTGCGTTTCTGGGTTCGGATGGGACCAGGTATTTTCCTGTTTCACCATGACCGTAGCCGTAGCCACAGTTTGAAAGTTCCCACAAATCGCAATTGCAGTACTATCTTCAACGCAAAACAGTTTAACTTCCAGCGCCGTGCGAAAAGCACTTAACTTTTGTGGTTAAAAATACCAACTTCACCATTTCATAAGCTCAACTATTTTTTTTAATAAATGCTTTGCTTATATGGTTTTGAGTAAATAGAAATAGTAAAAGCTACTAATTAAATTTTTTCATAACAAATCATTAACTTTAAAAGTTATAGTTGAAAAAACGTTCTTGTCTATTTTCACAACGAAAATTGAAAACTATAAAGCTTATTTATCTAATAATGCTTTTGTGTTTTCTTAACCCTTTTAATATTACAAAAAATGAAATACCAACAAAAGCAATAATCATAATTAATACAACTATAAGCACATAATCCATTAAAGGCTTTGGAATTGTAAATTTGAAATTTTCGTTATATAGGATATCTGAATTATTAGCATAATTTCTTATAAAAAATGCAAAGGAATAATCTCCTGGATCATATCTATTAAGCTCATACTCTAAAGTTATTAGTTCTTGGTATTTGTCATTAGATATACGATAATAAGAGTAATCTTCGAAATTATTATTAGATAATAATATAAAAACACTTTCAATGTCTGAATGATTATCAAATACGGTGATATTAAAACAAATATTATCTAAAATGGATGGAGATTTTGGAGACCAATTAACACTGACAATTTGGGGTTTATGATCATTGGCTATTGTTGAGAAATTAAAATATGAAGGTATTAAATTATGACCCGTGATAATAACATCATAAGTTTCATTTGCTTGAGGTGGTAATCGAACATTGACTAAACCATTTTCATCTGCATAAATTGTTTGATATTTACCATCATCCGTTTCTAAATGTACTCTAGCAAAGGGTACTGTCTTATTGTTTGAATTTCTTATGGTAGTTGATATTAAATGACCTTCGGGATAAAAATTAGTAAATGGATTTTGAGCTTTTGTTGGTTTATTAGTATAGATATCTAATTCAGGATCTCCAAGTAAACAATAAGTTAATATATTTTTTCGATGGCATTCGAAATATCTAGAGTAGGGTGAAAATATATCAGAATTCATATATTCTACTTTAGATTCAAATAATGCTTTTCCTTGTTGGAAATATTTCTGTTCAAAGAATGTTTTCCAAAATAATTTAGCATTTGCGCGATTTAAATATTCTAAATTTGTATCATTTTCAGCATACCAAGTGACTCTAAGACCACCTATAGATCCCACAGTTCCACCATCTTCTCTTTTTATTAGAGTTTCTCCAATATTATTATCATTTTTATCATAAGAAGAACTTGTACATGAAAACGCATAAAACAATGAAGGCATGTTTAAATTTTCACTTGTAGAAGCGTCTGTATTATCATAAACAGTAGAAATACCCTCAGTAGCGAGCTTAAAGGGATTACCATGGCCAGCAAAAAAAACTGTTGAATAACCCAAATCAAAATGAGTATCAAAATTGTTGGAATCTAAAATTGATTCATTATTGGGGGCTGGAGGGGATGTTGGATCAAAACTAGAAGTAGTTTGATGTAAATGAGTAAAGTTCATCTCTGATAACACATAATTTGTCCAAATATATTGAGTTAATCGTGCTTCATCTTCAGCAGGGGAAGAGTCTGATATACCTCCTGCTAATAACATTCTATTCATCCAATTTCCAATATTAGGGGCAATTTCATATTTTAGAGTTTTATTTACCATTAATTCAAGTTCTGTAGCAGAATCAGCAGGCAATCGGCCAACATAAACTTCTGGACTCCATTCGATTTCATCTCTGCCGTTTTTGTTGTATTCTGCCGATTCACCAAAAATGTTATCATTATCCTCATCCCAAGAACCACTTAAATCAGCATAATAAAAGTCAGTAGGTTTGTAATAATCATCCCAATTAAGATATTCACTTTCTCCCTCTCCTACTTTAATTACATCTGGATTGTAAACGTACCTAATAGGGATCAAACCTTCTTGGGCATCGCCAATTAACAGAATCCATTTGATATTTTCCCGTTCATAATAAGATTTTATCATATTTCGGATTCTTTCTGCATCATCCCTCCCAGAATATTCTGAAAAATTGCTTAAAATTATAGTTCTTACTCCTTTATTGTTTTTCCATTCCACTAAGGGATTAATTGCATCGATAAAATCACTGTTATTTGGTGTTATTACCAACATTTCAACTTTTGGTTCATACCAAATGTCATCATACATTTCAGGTAATTTAGATAAATCTATATTTGAAGAATTAGTAGATAATTTCAGATAATTAACATTATCACTTTCAAAATCATTATTTCTATTATTATAACGAAAAGGAATAGATAGTAATAGAATTAAAGCAATAAAAGATAATTTACTAAATTTTTTCAGATTCAATTGCTTCATCTCAACTAATATTAGTAAAAGTGATTCGATTTATATTTATTTTTAAAGTAAATAATATATTTTCTGATATTATAACTAATTAAAAATAAGATTATGGTTAATATAATATAAAAGTACAAGTTCAGCAATGCCACTTCGATTTAATTTTTGTCCCCACTGTAATGAAAAAATAATATTTAAAATTGACAAGGGAGATATAGATCCGTCTCAATATCCTGCTCCAGTATATATTTATCATAGCGATAAATCTTGTGGTAAAATTTCTACTTTTTATGTTGATAGCCTTCTAAGAGTCTCATATAAAGAGCTTGAAAAGAAAGCTGGTGCCATTAAAACAATTGAAACGCAAAAATAGGTTATCCATTTAAATTTATATAAAAATCTTATATTTGACGATTAATTTAATATAAAATACATCTTATATTTTCCTAGAGAATTTAGAATAATTCTTAAAGGTAAAGTAATCAGAAGAATTTATATTTAAATTGATATGACGCAAGATTTAGAAGATATTTCTGGAATAGGTAAAGCTACTGCTGAAAAAATGAGAGCAGCGGGGATAGACACAATTGAAAAATTAGCTTCAAGTAAACCTACAGATTTAACTAAGCTCAAAATTAAAGGAGTGGGAGAACCCACAGCAAATAAATATATAAATAACGCAAAAGAATTATTAAAATCTAAAGAAAAAGATAAATCTGAACTTCCAAAGGAAACAGCTCCTAAAAAGGTCGGAAAAAAACCTACAAAAAAATTTTCAACTGAAAAGGCATCTAATATAAAGGAACTGATAAAACAACAAGCAGAATGTAATATAGGGTTAGTAGGGCATGTGGATCACGGAAAAACAACTCTTGTTAAAACTTTTACGGGAGATTGGACTGATAGGCACTCAGAGGAGCAGGAGAGGGGAATATCAATAAAGTTAGGCTATTCAAATGCTACAATTTTATATTGTCCTGAATGTGACGAGTATTTAACTTATTATATGGCAGAAAAAGCTCGTAAAAAAGGTCAAGCCAAGTTGAGTTGTAGTAAATGTGGAGGGAATATAGAGTTCAGAAGAAATATCTCTTTTGTAGATGCTCCAGGACATGAAATTTTGATGGCTACAATGTTAAGTGGAGCATCATTAATGAATGGCGCTTGTCTATTAATTGCTGCTGATGAGATTTGCCCTCAACCTCAATCTCGAGAACATCTTGCTGCTTTAAATATAGCAGGAATTAAAAATATTATAATAGTTCAAAATAAAATTGATGCAGTTTCAAAAGAACAAGCTTTTGAGAATTATAAGCAGATAAAAAAGTTTATTAAAGGTACAATTGCAGAAAACGCTCCCATAATACCTATATCAGCTGTATTTGGTACTAATATCGAATTAGTTGTAAGGGCTTTTGAAGAACTTATACCATCTCCAAAATTAAATGAAGATGAAGAATTTCAATTTTTAATAGCGAGATCTTTTGATATTAACAAACCCGGAACCGATATTGAAAATTTAAAAGGTGGTGTAATTGGAGGTTCAGTTTTAAAAGGAAAAATAAATGTAGGAGAACAAATAGAAATCAAGCCAGGCATACGAATAAAAAGCACTTATACCCCAATTAAGTCACAAGTAGTAAGTATAAGTCAAGGGACCAGCCTTTTAGATGAAGCTAAACCAGGCGGATTAATAGGATTAAGAACTAAGCTAGATCCTACTTTAACTAAAGGAGATTCATTAATAGGTCATTTAGTCGGAAAGCCAAATACTTTACCGGAGGTTATTTCTGAAGTTGAATTAAAAGTCCACCTCCTTGAAAGAGTTATTGGTTCAGAAATGCAAATAAAAGTTACAGAGCTTAAACACAATGAAAAATTATTATTAGTTGTGGGTACAGAAAAAACCGCTGGAACTATAACAAAAATTCTTAAAAATTCTTATATCTTACAATTAAATCCTCCAATTTGCATTCCTGAAGAATTTATATTTGCTATATCCAGAATAATAAATAGGCGATATAGATTAATTGGATATGGAGAATTAGTTAATTCTAAATGAAAAATTCTTTTAGGTAGAATAGGATAAAAAGATCTCTCTTATCTTTCCTTTTACAAGTGCTAATGAAGGATCTACTTGAGTAAAAATATTATTCAAAGAATTTATTACCTCTTTATCAACATTAGAATTACTTGGTTTATTGATTGATTGTTTGGTTTCATATAATACTAGATTTCCCTCGACTTTTGCTAAAAAATGAAGTATAATCTCAATTTTGATTTCACTATTTAAATCTGATTCACTGGGATTTTCTTTAAATTCGTAGAAAATCTCATCCATTATTCTTTTTTTTAAAAATTCAATGAAATTTTCTAAATTATCAATAAAGATAACAATCATTTAAGATTTTGACGTTTTTTATATTGAATATAAAAAATAACCCCTAATAATACAAATATGCCACTTATAGCCCCAAATATTAGAATAACTAAAGGAAAATGGAGTTCATCCGAAACAATATAATTAAATCTTTGATAAGTATTTACTGTGCTTTCTTTTATTAATCTTCCATCTTTATATATCATAATAGTATAATTACCATTTGGTACATTTCTTATCACAGCTTCCCCATTTTCATTTGTAGATACGGGTGCCATTGGTTGAATTAAATCGTTAGAAATATATGTACCATATAGCTTTTGATAATAATATAATATTATATTTACACCTACTAAAGGCATGTTAATATTATCAGTAACTTTAATTAGTAAAACGTTATTAGCATCATATTTAATCATTACAGGATTAGTTTCTCCAACAATAAGATATGGAAGAATAATTTTTAATCCTTGCTTTTTTATAGCATTTTTAGTAAATATTAAGCTTTGTCTAAATTCCTCCTCTATTTGGGTTAGATTTAGATCATAATATGAAACAGGTCTATCAAATAAAGAAGAATTCGTAAATACTTGATCTAATATTATGGTTTTTTCATAAATCATGAGATATTTCAAGATAATATGTTTTGGGCCATCTATTAATGAAGGAAAATAAATTCTTTCTCTTACGTTTCTATCTTCTACCAAACGGTCAATTGCCCAAGTATTACTAACTGGATTTACGAATTTAACAGTATAACTGGTTGTAAAATTTAAATTTATAGATTCTTGATTTCCTGTAGTTGATATATTAATTGAGTTATCGATATTCACGAAATCAATTATTGTAACGTTGTTAATTTCTAAAGTATAATCATCAAGCAATTCTTTATCAGGGGGATTTACACGTAGATTAAGATCAAGATTCTCAGCATTAACTTTTGAAGTTAAAGAATTTGTATCAAATTTAGAACCTTGGACACTGAAATCATAATGAAAAAGTGCATTTACTCCTTGTTCTTCTTGTGAAACTAATATTTTGTCGGGATGTTGATACAATACCCAATCTCTAATTGTTAAATTATATTCCCATATAATATACATCGAAAAATTATGAGAGGTTTTTTTAAAATTTTCATCGAATACAAATTTTAAAAAATTTGAACCATCAATGCTGTAATTTGCTTCAGGAACTTCCTCCACATAATCTGTTCCATTACTTAAAATTCGGAGTTGGATTAACTTACAGGGATATAATCGAGGGCCATATACTAAATATCCTTCTGAATCAGCAACGGAAGTATTATATTTAACAAAAATAGATTCATTAAGAACTACGGTTACTCTCCTTGAATCAATTACTTTTTCATCCAGATTATCAATTTGAGCAACAGATTTAGTTTCTGTAAAATTAATTCCTAGAAAAGTCATATTTAATGCTCCAGAGATGAAATCATCATCGAGATCAGGATATCTTTGAGAGTTATTAAAAAATCCGACTTCATCAAAATCAAAACTGGTTATGCTTATATTACCTAATGCCTGTTTTTCATCTTCAATAATTGGGTTATAATCATCCTCTGAAAATCCTTGAGTTTGTAGATTAAGTTCTAAATTATTGTCATAAGGAATATTAATTTTAGAATTTGGAGTTATTTGATGAATTGAAGTACTCCAAATACTCAAGATAATTAATAATATTGCTAAAATTTTGTATTTATTTTTACACATTATCTAATATAAAAGTTATTTTAACAGAAACTTAATTAAAATTAAATAATTTATCCTTGATTTTTAAATTTTAGTTCAATTTATTCTTATGGTTTGATATTATAGGAATATTTATATTTCTTGAATTTATTTTTATTTTATTTAAAATCT
>JBHLOI010000050.1:0-23785 GCA_048940645.1 Promethearchaeota archaeon
CATTATCGAATTCTTCCAGATTCTCATTATGGTTTAATATTACATGAAATCTCAGAGGAAGAGAGTAAATATAAATTGTGTAGGATTAATCAAAAAACAACGGTTAAGGGAGGCAATATTCAATTGAACTTACACGATGGGAGAAATATTGTTATTCAGGTGAAAGATCCCCAAAATCCTAAAGAAGACACGTATAAAAGAATGGATGTTCTAAAAATTACAGTCCCAGAACAAGATATTGAGAAGGTATTAAGATTTAAAGAAGGAAATCTAGCTGTTATTATTTCTGGGAAAAATATTGGACAAGTTGGAAAAATTATTAATATTTTAAAACGATTTGGTCCAAAAGCAAGTACAGTATCAATTCAGCATAATTCTGAACATACTGAAACTTTATATGATTATACATTTATTATTGGAGAAGATAATTCTGAAATTAGTTTACCTTAATTTGAAAGTTAATCAAAGTAAGAAGTGATATTTAAGTTGTCAGTCAAAACTAAAAAAAAAACCCCAAAAGCACAAACAGAAGAATTCGATAATTTATGGAAAAATATTATGAAAAGACCCTTTCTTGAGAAGATTGTGTTAAATATTGGTGTTGGTGCTGGTGGTGAAGAGTTAGAAAGAGCAGTAACAGTCTTAGAAACAATTTCCGGCAGAAAACCTATAAAAACCCTCTCAAAAAGAAATATAAAAGAATTTAATTTAAGAAAAGGACGACCTATAGGAACTATGGTTACTATCAGAGGAAATGAGGCAGAAAAATTATTAAAAAGACTATTAATTGTAAATAATAACAAAATTCTTCGTAGGAGTTTTGATAATTATGGTAATTTTGGTTTTGGAATAACTGAGCATATATCGATACCAGGTATTGAATATGATAATTTAATAGGTATATGGGGTTTAGATGTTGTTGGAAGAATTATAAGACCTGGTATGAGGGTAAAATATCGAAGGAAAGCTCGAGCTAAGGTTCCAAAACACCACTATGTTTCTAGATTAGAAGCTCAATATTTTTTTGAAAAAAATTTTGGAGTGAATATTGTAGAAAAATTGGATTTAGAATTTATGTGAGCTAATAAAATAAATTAATAAAAAAAGATGATTCAGGTGCCACAAGGTAAAATTGGTAAGGGTCAAAGAACATGCAGAAGATGTGGAACTCATAGAGGATTAATAAGAAGGTATGGTTTATATATTTGTAGACGATGTTTTTATGAAATAGGTAAAGATATTGGATTTCGGCGGTATGATTAAAATATTTAATTAAATTTAAAAAATTCACAAAAAGGTGGAAAAATTGGTAAATACACTCGCAGATGCGATGAATATGATGCGTAATGCAGAAAGAGCAAGAAAGAAAGAAGTAATCCTAAGCCCAGCATCTCAATTAATGCAAAAAATTCTATTAATTCTGCAAAAAAATGCTTATATTGGGGAATTCGAAAGATATGATGATGGACGCCAGGGAAAGTTTAGAGTTGCTCTATTAGGGAGAATAAATGAGGCAAAGGGACTGTTAAGGCTGAATTATAAGGTCTCCCAGTTCGAAATGATCGAAAGAAGACTTTTACCAGCACCAGGTTTAGGATTAATAATTATGACTACTAATCAAGGCATAATGACAATGAAAGAAGCAGAAGAAAAAAATATAGGTGGTATGTCATTGTGTTATGTCTATTGAAAATGTATAAAGGTAATTAAAAATGGTAAAAACAGCATTTTTTAAGCAAGAATTGGAGATTCCCAAAGGTGTAAAGGTCACTTTAGGTGGAGGACACCATATAACAGTAAATGGACCGAATGGAGAAATAACAAAAGATTTTTCTCATATAAGAGGAGTTAAAGTTTCAATTGAAGGAAATACTATTATCTTTTCATGTAATTTCCCTAAAAGCGGTACACTTGCGCTAACTAACACAATATATAACTTAATTAAAAATCTAATTATTGGTGTTCAAAAAAATTATAAATATTACTGTAAAATTGCTTATTCTCACTTTCCTTTTACTGCAGAAGTGAAGTCAAATAAAAAAGAAGTACATGTCATCAACTTTTTAGGAGAAAGAGCTCCAAGAATATCAAAGTTTTTAGATAATGTAGAAGTAAAGGTTGAGGGAGAAGATATTATCCTAATTGGACCCGATAAAGAAAAGTTAGGACAAACTGCTGCGAATCTTAAAAGATGCTGCAGAATTAGAAAGAAAGATCCTCGAGTATTTCAAGATGGTATCTATCTTTTTAAAAAAGAAGTTGGAGATGAAATTCTCTGGCAAATTAAATAATATGGAGAAATAATAATGCAACCTAAAAAATTATTACAACTTAGACAAAAATTAAAGAAAAAGAAACCTTCATTCAGACGAGTAGAGTCATGGAGATATAAAAGAGTTAAAGATTCATGGAGAAAAGCCAGAGGTATTGATTCACAAACAAGGAAAAAGAAAAAAAGTGGAGTTAAATCTCCAACGATAGGTTATAGGAGCCCTAAAAAAATTAGGGGATTACATCCATCAGGATTTGAAGAAGTAAGAATTTTTACATTAAATGATTTTAAAGGATTAAGTAATAAGAAACATGCTATTAAAGTTTCAGGAAGAGTAGGTGCCAAAAAAAGAATTACACTAGTTGATTATGCCCAAAATAGGGGATTTAAAGTACTTAATTTAGGAATATCCCAAAAAGAATTAGAAAGTTTAGAATCAATGATAGAAACATCTCTTGAAGAAGAGGAATACCTTGATTTAGAAGATCTAGAAGAATCATTAGATGAAGAATAAATATAATTTTGGTGAGAAATTATGAGTCTAAAAGCCCAAAAAAGAATGGCAGCAGAAATACTTAAATGTGGTGAAAATCGGGTCTATTTTGATCCTTATTTGATTGATGAGATTCAATTAGCTATAACTAGAGAAGATATAAGGAGTTTAATTAAAGAAGGTATAATAAGAAAAAAATATAAAAAAGGAATTTCAAAATATAGGAAAAATTTACATCATCAGAAGAAGAAAAAAGGAAGGGCTAGGGGTTTAGGAAAGAGAAAAGGGACTAAGTATGCCAGAAATCCAAAGAAAAAAGCCTGGATGAAGAGGATTCGTCCTCAAAGAAGAGAATTAAAAAAATTAAGAGATCGAAAATTAATTACAGCTGCGATCTATCGAAAGTTATATAAAAATGCTAAAGGAGGAATGTTTAACAGCGTTGCTCAAATGAATCGGTACATTAGAGAGAAAGAATTATTAAGAAGAGGTAGATAATATTGGCTAAAGGACCAAAATATAGAAGAGCTTTTAGGAGAAGAGAAGATGGCAAAACAGATTATCATAGGAGATTAAAATTACTTAAATCAAAAAAATTAAGAATAGTAGTAAGAGCATCAAATAACCATATTATTGTTCAACTTATTCAATCTAAAATTGGAGGAGATAAAGTTTTATCTTCTGCATTTTCTAAAGAATTAAAAGATAAATTTGGCTGGAAAGCAAGTACAGGAAATATTCCTGCTGCGTATTTAACGGGATATCTCGCAGGCTTAAGAACTAAGAAAAGAGATATTTCAAAAGCAATACTTGATTTAGGAATCTTTCTTCATCGTAATAGACTACTTGCGGCTTCTAAAGGGATAATAGATGCTGGTTTAGAAGTTCCATATAATGAAAAATTCTTTCCAGAGAACTTGGAAGAAAGAATCAAGGGTGAACATATCGAAAAGTATGCTAATATTTTGAAAAATGAAGATCCTGAAAAATATGAGAAAATATTTTCAGGTTATTTAAATAAGGAAAATCTAAATCCATTAAAAATTAGTCAAATGTTTTCCTCTACATTGAAAGCAATTGAAAATAGTGTTTAAATTAGTGAACTAATATGAGTCGATTAAGAAATATTGAAGAATCATGGGTTCCAAGGACGCGCCTTGGTGAGCTTGTTAAGCAGGGATTGATTACTCTAGATAAAATATTTGCAAATAATCTTGTTGTTAAAGAGAAAGAAATAATAGATGTTCTTCTCCCACAATTACGTGAAGATGTTGTAAAAATAGCTATGGTTCAGCAAATGAGTGCTAGTGGTCAAAGATCTAAATTCAAAGCAGTGGTGCTTGTGGGTGCCGAAGGATTTATAGGAGTAGGGGCAGCTAAGAGTCGTGAAGTAGGTCCTGCGATAAGAAAGGCAATTGGTAAAGCTAAACTATCTGTTATTCCTATTCTTCGAGGATGTGGTAGTAAGGAATGTGGATGTGGAGGTACTCATAGCATTCCATTTAAAATAAATGGCAAATGTGGTTCAGTCAGAATCCAACTTATTCCTGCTCCAGCAGGAGTAGGATTAGCATGTGCAGATAAGGTAAAACAATTATTACGATTAGCTGGTATTGAAGATATATGGAGTAAAACGTTTGGTGATACTAGGACAAGTGAAAATTTAGTTAAAGCTACATTTAATGCCCTAAAAAATGCTCATAAATTTAGTTTTAATTTATAAATAATAAGTGGTTAATATGATGGCTAAAAATGAGTCAATTACAAAAAAAAAACCGAAAATTAAAGAATCGCGTCCTCCAGTATTAATTTTTGCTATTAGAATAAGAGGCGCTCCTGGAATGAGAAGAACTATTCTTAATACTCTGCAAATGCTAAGAATGCATAAAGTAAATCATGGTGTTCTTATTTGGGGAGAAAAAAGTTATATGGGAATGCTTAATAAATGTAAAGATTATATCTCTTATGGGGAAATTGATGAAAGAACACTAATCAGACTTTTGAGAGTAAGAGGGAGAATAGAAGGAAATAAACCACTAACAGATGAGCATATTGAGAATTTGACAAAATATAAAAATATTAAAGAAATTGCTAAAGCTTTATTGAAGGGTGAGATACAATATAAGACCAAAGATATAAATAAAATTAAACCTGTATTTCGATTGCATCCTCCCCGAAAAGGTTATCGAGGTTCTATCAAGAAACATTATGGAGAAGGCGGCACTTTGGGATATGTTCGAAATTTTATAAATGAATTAATACATAAGATGATTTAAAGATTAATGGTGCGATAAATATGAGAAAATTTTCAAAAAAAATAAGAAAAAAGAGAGGAACTCGAACATGTGGCTACGGTAGAGTAGGGCAACACCGTAAAACTGGACAAAGAGCAGGTCGCGGGAAAACTACTCAATGGAAAAAAAGCAAAAAGACTTATTATCTTAAACAAAAAGAATTGGGTTTTCCCGATCCTGATTGGAATATGGGCAAAAAAGGTTTCAAAAGACCCCAAGATATATCACGCATTTATAAAACTAATACTATAAACATAAAAGATTTAGATCAAAATATTGATAAATTTGTACTAGAAAATATTGCATCTAAAACTGGAAATACCTATATTATTAATTTAAATGATATTAATATTCAAAAAATATTAGGTCGCGGAGAAATTAACAAAAAAATTAAGGTATCTGTCAAAAGAGCCTCAAAACAAGCCATGAAAAAAGTTGAGGCTGCTGGGGGTAAAATAACACTCCTAATTGAAACAGAGTAGTATTTTTTCCTTTATTATATAAAATTTACGTGATTACTTAGTTTAATTTAATCTCTAATCTAATAATTTATAAATTAAACTAATTAATCCAGGTAAAATAAATATAAAACCAAGAGTATTTCCTATCAAATGTGCCAAAGTAAAAGGAATTCCAGAAATGTATGATAATATGAGAGGCTCAATGTTAAATCCATAGTTTATAAGGGATCCTATCAAAGTGCTTATAATATCAAACATAAGGGTGATTAATAATCCAATAAATCCAAAAAGAATCATTAATCGAAGTGTATATAAATCCTCTTTTGGTTTAAAAGAATCTTTTTTTTTTAAAAAATTCTGCATGACACCCCCTAAAAATCCGGTTAAAGAATAATGAGTGATCTGATATGTAAAAAGAGGTAGTTGTGAAGTTCCCCAAGGATTAAAAAATACAAATATAAAAGAACTTAAAAGACCAATAATTAGACCATCTTTTTTACCTAAAATGAACCCTCCTAGAAAAATCATCAATGTGAATAATTCAATATTTGGAATGGTTATTAATGCATACCCTAGAGCTACTGCTAATCCTGAAAAAGTACTAATCAAAGCAATTCGAAATGTTTTCTTTTCCAACCAAATTGAGCCATTGTAGTTTTCTATTTTATCTTTTTTAATAACCTCTTTACAATTTGAAGGTTTTTCAGCATCAATTCCATTAAGTCTAATTTTAGTTTCCATAATTATTGTTGCATTAGTTGGTAAGATATCCTAATTTAAAAATACTCTCATATTATAAAAATTTATTGTAAAAAGTTAAATAGTACCAAAAATTTTTTTAAGAATAATAAAAAAATATAGGATAGATTTCCTAGATTCAATGATGAAAAATAAAAAAATCTCAATAGGGTTTATAACATTTTTTATGATTTTTCAAGGATTAATCTTTGTTTCTATTCAGAATGTAAAAGGAAATGGAATAATACCACCGCAATATTCTGAAGAATTAGACTTAAATTTTGAATATATATATAATATTTTAGATTTTGGCGAAGCCTCGAATTGGATTAATTTTTCAGGTAATTCTGAAGGGCAATGGTCGACTAATATAGGCGATCAGATAAGGATTAATATTACTGGTTTTTATAATCGAGATCCAAATGATATAATAGGAGATATCTTTTCTGATACAGATATGCCTTGGTTTAATATTGAAATATTTAAAGATACAAATCTAAATTTTACTCTTTTCAATGTTTCTAATAGTGAACTAGCGAGAAATTTAAAGTTAGGATTTTCTGGATTTCAATCAGGATTTCTAATCCCAATTGATCAAACAGAAACGATAAAAGCTAATGCAACTTTAGAGGCCAATGGAGCATCATACTTGACTGCAGATCTTACAATCGAAGAAACTAATAATTTCTTATATTTTAGATTTGATCAATTTGGTGAAACTCACAACCAAAAAACAGAATTAATTTATGACAAGAAAACGGGATTATTAGTAAAAGCTAATACAACTTTAGGAGAATTTAAACTTGCTTTATTCTTAACGAATTATAATTTAGACATTGAAACTGAATATAAGTATAATGTTAACACTTTTGAACCTTTAGGGTGGGCAATTTGGACTGATTTATGGGGAAATTATAAAGATATATATGCTACCGGTTCAGAGCGCGGATGGATATTAGTTAACTTTACAGGATTTTATCATCGAGATCCTTTACTATGGGATCCAGATCCTTTTAAATACGCAGATGGAAGACCATGGTTAGATATTAAAGTCGTCTACCAGGGTGATGTTAGGACAGATATCACTATGCAAATGAATAATATTTCAGATTCAGAATGTGCTAATAACTTATTAATCTCCTTTCCTGGATTTTTATCTGGATTCCTATTACCCATAGTAAATAATGAGACTTATGATATTAAGGCAGAAGTTATAGCAGCTTCATGGTTTACAGTTGATCGAGAATTTACATACGAGGAGACTGATCTAACAATTGATATGTATTTTAAATGCGGGGGGTCTTTTCCGCAAGAGACAAGGCTAATTTATGAAAAAATAACCGGTCTATTATTATATGTAGATACAACGGGACAAAATTACCATCTTGAAATGAATATTGAAAATTATGAACCAGATCAAAATGGTGTTGATACACCTTCGGAAATACCTTCATTCTCTTTGATTGTTATAGTGAGTATAGTTTTAATGACAATATTAATAATCATTAAAATCAATAAAAAAAAGATGAAATAATTGAAATTATATAAAAAAATTACATTTTTATTTCATGGTAATATAAATGAAAAAAAACCTTAAATATGCGATTATTACTCTAATTGGAATTTCAAGTTTCACAGTTTTAATCTTATATAGCTTTGGTTTCTTCCCATTTTTAAATCTAAATCAAGGTGGATACAATACTGGTAGAGATACAGCTTTACCGGAAGTTTTCAATATTAGTCTAACTGTAGAATATGTTACTCAACCTAATCAGACATGGGAAAATATTTCCTTATATAATTATGAGACAACTGTATTAGATGCACTACAAGAAAAATGTAGTGTAGAATTATCCTACTTTAGTAATGGAGCTTTAGTTATAGGGATTAATGGCGTTAATGGGGATTGGATTTATTATGTTAATGATATGTTTGCTGGAGTTGGAGCAGCAGATTATTATTTGAATCATGGGGATAAAATTTACTGGAAACATGTAAATATATAATAAGATTTAAAAATTCTTTTACAAAATTAGGTCTATTATTATTTAGTTTCAATTTTCTTTAGAACAGGCTCCATTTCTTTAAAAGATTTGCGAATTTTATGGAAGTAATAACCTAATTTATAACCTTTTTTACAATTCGTAAAAAGCATAAAATTGTTTTCAGCATCACCAACAATAATAATTGTGTATCCTTTTACACCTCTAATCACGATTTCTCTTAATTCACCTTGTCCAAGTCCGCTACTTATTTTTTCCCCTAAGGAAATTAAAGTTGCAGGACTTGCGCTATATACATCAGCAACAATATCAGCAGTTTCAGAACTAGCAATTCTCAATCCTGTTTTTGATACTAATGCAGTTCCTTCAAGGTCTGTCGAACTCTCTAATTGTTCTAAATTACGCATTAACTCATCTAGAATTTCTTGATCGATATGAATTTCAGAAGCATGATTTCCTTCCATTATTACTACCTCAGTTAATAATAATATAAATTAATTTTGAACATTTAAATTTTTTTTAGATTTCAAAATAAAACTCCTTAATTCTTTCAAAAAGACCTTATCCCCTTCTTTTATAATATTTTTATTACTGTCAATCCCCACAATTACTGATCCTTTTGTACCAAATGGACTAATTATTTTTGTAAAAGGAGGCTCTAATTTTCGCCCTACAATTTTTTTAGCACCTATTAAACTATGTGCTAAACCACTACAAATTATACCTTGAGAATGTGATGGATTTTGAATAATCCCCTTTTTTATTTTATATTTATAAAATAATGGCGGATCTTGATATATTTTTGTTAGCTCTGCCGACCCTAATATCCTTAGAGTTGTTGGAGGTAAATCTAATCGACTTAATAACATGGTAGTTTTTTCTTTACCAATTAAGATTCTCTCATTTAACCATAATATAGCTTCAAAATTATTTAAATCATTTTTTACACTCGTTTGAATTTTCTTTCCGTTAAAATCATAATAAGGGTATACAAAACCTGCTGTAGTAAACATTCCAATTGTTACATGGAGTTGAGTACCAAAATGAGTTTCTGCTTTAAATAATTTGTTTTTATTTATTTTTACTTCAATTAAATCACAGTAATCAAAAGCATTTTTATTATCTGTTATATAACAACCCCTATAGATATTCTTTACATCCAATCCTTTAATATTAATCCCAATTCTATCACCCGCTTTTGCGATTTTTACTTCTTGATGAAAAATTTGAATCGATTTAACTCTCCCTGAAATTCCTAAGGGCAATACATATATTTTTTGATTTAGTTCTAATTTTCCCCTTAATAATGTGCCAGTTACTATTGGTCCTCTGCCTTTTATCGAAAAATGGTGATCTATGGGCATTTTGATACTCCCATTAACGTCTCTTTTTATTTCAAGTTCTTTAATTTTTTCTAGTATTCCTGCTTTTAATTTTTCAAATCCTATTTTTTCTTTGGCAGATACCGCAAATATAGGTATTTGGTCACCAAAAGATGTTGATTGAAAGAATTTTCTTGTTTTTTCCATTTCTAGCTTCATATCACCTTTAAATAGGTCTATTTTGTTAAGTATAACTATGATATCTTTAATATTTAAAGCCTCTACCATTATTAAATGCTCACCGGTTTGAATTTGAGGTCCTTTATTAATGTCTATCACGATTATAGCGCAATCAATTATTTCTACTGAGGATGCACTTATTTTTATTAAATCTGCATGACCAGGGCCATCAACCAATGATATTAAAAAATCATCCAATACAAAACTTGTAAATCCTAAATCGATAGTTATACCTCTTTGTTTACTTTGTGGATGAGCATCAATCCCAGCAGTCGATATTATTTCACTTAATACAGAAGCTATTGCAGTTTTACCACAATCAATGTGCCCAAACAATCCAATATGGATCGGAATTAATTTCTCAACGTCAATCATAAGAATCACTATAGGGATAAAAAGCGACTATATTTTTCTTTTAAGATTAGAAAAGTAAAACATTTTCCTATATTTTTAATTAATCTTTTAAATATTGGACTCCAATAAAATTTAATTAAATAGAATTTACTTTTAAACATAATAATTTTAAAATTGATTGTGAGAAAAGAATGCCAAAGTATTGCGTTTATTGCGGAAATCCCTTAAAATCAACAGATAAATTTTGTATAATATGCGGAAAACCAGTACTTAGAGATGTACAAAAACCAAAAGCCGTTCAAAAACCAAAAGATCTTATAAGAGAAAAAGTAAGAGAAATAAAAGGTGAAGATTCTTCATCCGAGATTGAAGAATACCCAGTAGAAGAAATCGAAATTGAAGAGAAAGTAGAAAAGAAGAAAAAAGCTAAGAAAGAAGTAAAGGTAGAAAAACCGCTACCCTTTGAAGTAAAAGAACAAATGATTCTCTACATTGAATACAATGATATGCAGTTAAATAAAAAATTGTTAGTTGAGAAGTTAAAAGAAATTCAAAAATCTTTAAAAGATCCTCGTTATGATGTAGATCAGGAATTTAAAAAATCAATTAATGTAAAAATTGAAGCGATAAAAACACTAATCAATGAACTTAAGCAAAATGAAATTGAAGTTAAACAAAAAATGATAGAACCATTTATTGTCCAGAGAATAAAGGATGATATTGATAAGAGAATTTTCCAACTCAAGAATTTAACTAAAGAATTCAAATTGCATAAAATGGATAAGGAAACTTTTGAATCTCTTAGAGAAAAATACAAACAAGAAAAAACAGATTTTGAGAATGAAAGAGAAGACTTAATATCTGGTATGAAGCTATGGATAAAAGAATTGAAAATGGAGAAGTCAGATATTAAAGCAGAGAGAAATCTCAATAAGGGTAGATTTTCTGCTAAAGAAATTGAAGAAGAAGATTATGAAGAAAAAGACAAAGAATTTGAAGTAAAACTTAAAAAGATTGATGTGAAAATTACTACTTTAGAAGGTCTTATTAAATAAAATTTTTCCAAAATTTTATTTTGTTTCTACTATTATTTAATATCGATGAGGAAAAAATTAATTGGATTTATAATAGTTCTACTTGCTTTATCTCTTCTAACAATCGGAATTATTGAAGCTCAATATTCCCTAATCGGTAAACTTTATGAAGAGATGGCAGTGATTCCCTAAACCTGCTTGAATAAAAAATTTAATTAATCGTATCTCTTCATTTTTCCTACAGAAAGAGAGTCCTCTAAAAAACCTTTTTTCTGGTATACTTTTTCTTGAGATTTTCGGAATTTATTAGCTTCCTTGTAATGATTTTTACAAAGATAAATTTTATTTTGTTTATTCTCGTTATATCTTAAAGCGGCTTTTTCTACATATGATTTCCATTTATTCTCGGAAAGAGATCTTACTGCTATTTCACTACACCCTTTCACAGAACATTTCTTTTTTTTACTTATTGTTCCACTCAAATCCCTTTTCTCTTTTAGTTCCTTTGGGAGTTTCAATTTTAAACACTTCCTAAAAATTTTATTAGGATTAAATATTATGTTTTTTAATTAATCAACATCTTAAAATTTTTCCTATATTTAATGGATTCTTTAAACTTAATATTTGATGAAAACTCTATTCGTAAGAAATTATTTCCCTGTGATTCACCCTCGAGAATAAAGTTAAAAGATGGGTTCTTTACAAGTTCAGCTGTTCTGTTCTGTATTATTCCCTATATAGATAAACCCTATGATTTAGTATTAATTCATCGCTCAAATCGTGGAAATAGACATAGGGGGGAAATTTCATTTCCAGGGGGTAAAATCGAACCTGATGATATCTCATTGAAAGACACCGCCTTAAGAGAAGCTGAAGAAGAAATTGGATTACCCAGAAAAAATGTAAAAATATTAGGTTGTTTAGACGATTTTCCGACTATGACTAAATTTGTTATTACTCCTTATGTTGCCATCATCAATAAGGATCAAAAATTAATAAAGGATGACAGAGAAGTTCAGAAGATATTAAAAATCCCAATAGATTTTTTTATAAGTAAGAAGAATTTTAGAGAACAAGCAGTTGATATTGATGGTAATAAATTCCCTATTTTTTACTTTAATTATAAAGATGATGAAAGTAAACAGACTTATACAGTTTGGGGAGCAACAGCCTACATGATATCTACATTTATCGAAATTATTTATGGTATAACTATGTCAGACATAGGTTTGAAAAGATTTAAGTTAGAAAGAATAAAAGATCTTAAAGAATATATTAAATATAAGGACCAAATTACAAAAAAATTTTGAGATATTATTGTAATTAGTTAAAAATGTAATGGATAATGGATTTTATCTTTAATGAGAAAAAAATTGCAGAAAGCTTAAAACAGTTAGATTCTCCTGAACGAATTTCAATGCATCACGAATACTTTGTAAATTCTGCAGTTATATTCTTAATAATTCCATATCAAGAAAAACCATATGATCTAGTCCTAATTCGAAGAACAAAACAAATGAATGATAAACATTCTGGAGAGATGTCTTTTTCAGGGGGAAAATTTGATCCCAATCAAGATAAATCGTATTTAGATACAGCTTTGAGGGAATTGAGAGAGGAACTAGGCGTTCCAATAAATAATGTGACCATTTTGGGATGTATTGATGATCATCTCACCCCTAAAGGATTCATTATAACTCCTTTCGTAGCCTATATCAATAAAGACCAGAAAATGATTAAACAAGAGAGAGAAGTCGAAGAAATCGTGAAAATTCCAATTACTTTTTTTGCTAATAAAAAAAATTTTAAAGAAAGAACTTATAAACTCAAGGAGGATCTAATTGGAGTGGGTAAATTCAACTACATAACTCCAGATAATAAAAGATATATCATATTTGGAGCTACCTCTCACATCATTGTAAATTTTTTAGATAATATATACAATTTAGGTCTAATGACTTTGGGTTGCAGGCGAATCACATGCGAAGATATTAAAGATAAAATCATTAATTAGTTAAAAAAAATTATTAGAAATAAGAGGCTGAAAACTATTTTCTAATAATTAGGTAAATTAAATAATTAGGAGATAAAAGATGGATGATAAAAATTCAATAGCAGGAAAAAATATCGTTGAAATTTGTTCACGATTAATGCCTTCTGAAACAGCAACCATAGTGACTGATAAAGAAACACTAAATATTGGGGAACTTATAAAAAAATTTGCTGAAAACATTACAAAAAAAGTTAATTTTCATGTTTTAGAAGATTATGCTGCAAGACCATTAATATCTATACCAAAAAAAATTAAAAAAGATGTTAGAACAAGTGATGTTTTATATCTCGCAGTTAAATCAAAACCGGGAGAATTACACCGATTTAGGGGGCCTATAGTTAGAATTGCTGTATCTAAGGGTAGAGAAATTCATATGCCAAATATTAACGATGAAATAATTCAAACTGGTATGCAAGCAGATTATTATAAGATAGCTTCTTTAACATTTTCAATTATGAGTTTTGCCACAATCTCTAAATCTGCTAGAGTAGAAACAGCTGTAGGGACAAAACTTAAAATATCATTTTCAGATAAAATGAGGTGGATTCCAGATACAGGACTCTTATGGTTTAAAGGTATGTGGGGTAATTTACCCGCAGGAGAAGCTTTTACATGCCCTGAAAAGGTCGAAGGTGTTATGGTTGTAGATGGCACTTTAGGCGATTTCTTCAATCAAAAATATGGAGCCCTTGATAAAACCCCTGTTTTAATACCTATTACAAATTCCAGAGCTGATGTTGAAAAAATTACTTGTGAGAATCAAGAATTGCTCTCCGAATTTATAAAGTATCTACAGCAAGATGAAAATGCAAATAGGATAGGAGAATTTGCATGTGGGACCAATATTTCTTTGAAAAATTTTATAGGGAACCTTTTACAAGATGAAAAATTCCCGGGTGTTCATATTGCTTTTGGAAATCCTTTTCCACAGCTAACAGGAGCTGATTGGAATTCAAAAGGACATGTAGATGGGATTCTGAAAAGATGTTCATTATGGTTTGATGAGAAAAAAATTATAGAGGATGGTAAGTTTATTGAGGAAGAGCTTTTAAATTTGGATTAGATTCTTTTTATTAAAATTTAAATTAATCAAAAAATTCATTTTATTTCAAGTATATTTTAATTTAATAATATTATTCAATATGGCCCTTGACGGTTAGAGTGGTCTCTGACGCTGGGCTTCAAACCCAGTTATCCTGCGGAGGGATAGGGGTTCGATTCCCCTCGAGGGCCGCCAATTTTTATAAAAATAGCTGATAAATTTGATTGATTTTAATAAAATTATTGATTATTTTAAAAGCACACCTATTCCTCAAAATATGTTGAATAGAGGGCAATTAGTATTAAACGAGTTTTTTAATCCTATTAAAGTTTTATTTGAGCAGAAAGCAGTTCCTAAGGAACCTTGGAGTGATGAGCAAATTAAATTTTTCTTACAAACCCTTTCGAATATGGACACAGATAAAGATTTTAAGGCAGCAAGAGTAGGTGAAAGAGAAGCAAGAATAGCATCTAAAATACATTTAAAAACCTCAGCAGGATTCTGTCATGGTATAGGCAGAAGTGGTTTTTTAACGGCACCTCAACCAAAAGCTCCCGGAGGGTCTATCATGTATGAAGTAACTAATTACTTAGCGAGAAACTTTCTTAAAAAATTTGGATTACCTAATATAAAAAGTGCTATAGTTGCACCATTATGTACAGGAATGTCTTTAGCTTTATGCATTGGAGCACTTAGACCAGATTGGAATAATAAAGACTTAATTGACAAAAGAACTGTTCTTGTTCCTCAAATTGATCATAAATCTCTTATTAAGGGACTTGAACTAATGGGTGTAAAAAGAAAAACTATTGAAGGCAGGATATTTGGTGATGCAGTAAGGATTCCAGTTGAAGATATAAAATTAAGTATGGATAAAGATTGTTTTGCGGTTATTTCAGTAACAAGCTTCTTCCCTCCTCGTGAGCATGATGACATCAAAGAGATTAGTAAATTTGCTAAAGAAAATGATTTGGTTCATATTGTCATTAATGCATATGGGATTCAAAGTTCAGAATGGATGGATTTAATTCGTTCAGGAATTGATGCAGGAAGAATAGATGCAATCATACAATCAACTGATAAAAATGTGCTTTCTCCAGTTGGTGGTGCTATTATTGCTTCCCCAGATAAGGAAATAATAACTAAAATTAGTCAAGCGTATGCAGGACGTGCTTCCGCTACGCCTATAGTAAATTTTTTGATCTCTATACTCTCTTTAGGTATTAAAGGGTATCAAAGATTAGTAAATACTCAACAAGAAAACAGAAAATTATTAGAAGAAAAGATGAATGAAGTTGCTAGCAATTTAAATGAGAGAATTTTAGATGTGTTTAACCCAGTAGCCGTAGCAATGTCTTTACAGAATTTGAAAAAAGAACATTTGTCATCTTTAGGAGGAGCTTTATATAATTTAAGAGTCACAGGACCTAGGGTTTATAATCCAGAAGAAAATGTTTTTGGAACGTGTTGTTCAAATTATTTAACTCCTTATATAGTAATGAATGCCGCAATAGGCGCAACCTCTGAAGATATAGTCTTAGCAGTTGAAAGGTTTGAAAAAGCATATGCTCAAATTACTCAGAAGTAAAATCAATCAAAATATTTCATTCCTATTTCTAATAAAATAAAAATAAATAAAAATGAGTAGAACTATATAATATTAAATATAATTAGGTTGTCTAACTATGGAGAATCGACTTTTAAATCAATTTAATAATGTAATTTCTACTCAATGGTCCTTCAAAGAAGTAGAAGAACCATATACACCATTAACACCAAGAGCACTATTTGAATTAGCGTATCACACTTGTAATTCTGTAACAATGAGAAATATTTTTATTAAATTATCTCCAAGTGAGGAAAAAGGTGGATTCCAAGCAACTTTTTATTCAAACAGTAAAAAATTCATCAATATAGAAGGATTAGACGATGTTATAAGATTGAGAAAATATTATCCAGAAGACTCTACAGGAGATAAACTTATAACCGAAATTCAACCACTTTTAAGTAAAAGAAAAACCGAGTTTATTAAAAAAGATAAGCAGATTCAGAGTCAAATTCTAAAAATTATATTAGTAGAGCGTAAATTAGATGAATGTGCGAATCTGGTGATGTTAAAAGAAATTAATAGAAAAATTTATTTTACGATTGGTGATGCTAGAGAAAGTGCCGCTGTAGTACCTATATTTATGGAAGCGGATGGCGCAAGTCTAGTACAACTCGCTTTGAACAAATGGATGACCACAGTCCAAAATTTGGATCAAGAAAAAATATTTCCTGAAAATCTAGTCTCTGGATTACTAAAAAATCTAATGCAGATAAAAAAATGGATTTTAAACTTAATTTCATTAAACTTAGATTAAAGATTAATATCTATTAATTCAAAAGTATTATATAAACTATTTCTATTTTAATAACAAAAAGAGTGGTCCAGGGGGGATTTATTCTTTAGAGAAGATTTTTCTCTTCTATTGAACCCCCGATCTCGGGTTTTTACGTATACAGACAACTTTTATATTATTGTGCGTCTGTAGGGCCTTATAAGACCCGCGCTTTAACCAAGCTGAGCTACTGGACCTTTTGAAAGAAAATTTAAAATTCTAAGACTTTTATAAATCTTAATCTCTGTGCTACCAGACTTAATAATAATCATATAAAAACACAAAAACATAAAAATTTTTTTATTGATGTACTCTGTTATATTTATAATTGAAGCATCAAAAAGAATAAATATATTATTATTAAATAAACTTGAAAAGGTGATAAAACTATAGCTGAAATGCTTACAGATTTACTAAACTCCATTTATAAAAGAATTGCTCAATTAGGCCAAGCAATTCAAGGGCTAAAAACTTCTTTGGATGGATTAAATCAGAACATTGAAGAAAAAATAACAAATTTAAATGAAAAATTAAAATCATTTTCAGAAGAAATCGACATAACTCAAACAAAACATATTGATGTTTTGAAAGAAATTGGAGAAAGTACTAAAGATGAATTAAAAAAAATTCAGGAAGGTTTAGGGTTAGATGCTTTAAACACTTTAATTAAAAAACTAAATGAGTTTGAAAAATTATCTGGAGAGATATTAAATCAAGATACTGTTAATTTATTGCTCTCTGAAGCTATAAGTTCTGTAAAGAATTTAAAGCAGAAACCTTCCGATAAATTATAAAAGGTGAAAATATGACAGAAAATTTATTAAATGAGATGATAAATAAAATAAATCAAATAACTTCTTCATTAGATGGTACTATTGCTCAGATTAATCAAATGAGTACAGCAATTCAAACAATGTCTCAGAAATTCTCTGAAGAAACGATCTCTGTCAATGAAAATATTCGGCTAATTGTCGAAGTACTAAAGCAATTTAGAATGAAATCTAGCGAAAGTATCCAAGAAATAGCTGATACTTTTAATGCAAAATTAAAAGAATTATTTGATAAAAAATCAATAGAAGCTATATCAGAAGAAGAAAAGAAAGCTATAGATATAATTAGGAAAGCAGCTAAAACAGTTTCTAATAATCTCTATTATGCACAGCTTTTAAATATTATTCAATCAATTAGAGAAGAAACAAATAGAATAATGAGCTGTAAAGAATAATAAATTCTTTAAATTATTATAATTACCAATTATTATATTTTAGTAATATTCAATTTTATGGAGTTTAAACATCTATGCCAATTGGCAGTTTTGTGATATTATTACCATTAGATGCAGATTACAAAATTTCTGGATATTATTTTAAAGAAGGTAAATCAAATTTTGAGGTAACAAGTGATCTCTTTCTTAGATTAAATCTAGATCATTCAAAAAACGAATATAATCTGTTAAAACTGAAAGATCTCCAAATTTTTTCATATCTTTATAGATTTAAAGGAAAATTAGCACGAAAGGCTTCAGGGGCAATAATTGGATTATTATTGAATGAAAATGATAAACCAGAGAAGTTTCGTTCACCCCTTAAATTAGGTGCTGAAGCGATAGAAATTATTGGTCTTAATTTATTAAACATGCCTCAGGATGATTTTAAATTAATATTAAAAGATATTTACTTTGAGCATTTTGAGCCATTAATTGACATCTTAAAACCTGAAGCGCTAAAAGAAAGTATTATGTCAATTGCAAAATTTATGTTAAGTGGAGAAAAGAACGAAAGAAGAATTGCCACGGAACTTTTAAAACAAGTAGAAAATGGTGAACATGAAAAAATATCTGATTATTATATTTCAGCTGAAAATGCCCTAAAGTCATTAGACTACGATAAAGCTACAAAATTTTATAACAAGGCAGCAGAACTTGCAGAACAACTTTATATTATTGATATTGCTGAATCTTTAAATGAAAAAGCAAGTTTTTCAGGACAAATACCTGATTTATCTAAACAACGAGATAAAGCTGTACAAGATGCAAGAAATTACCTTCGTAATGAGAATTTTCATTCTGCCTACATTTCATACAAAAAAGCAAGTGAGTTATCTAAAAAGTTAGTAGAATTTGATAAAGAAGAAGAATATCGATTAAAAGCTAAAGCTTTAGAAGAATTTTATAAAGTAGATGAAGAATACAAAAAAAGATAAATTGATCTGGTTTTATTGAATTTTTCTATCTTGCTAGAGATTTGATAGATTTTCAAGATCATGAAAGATTTAAAGAAAAGAGTAATAGGATTACTTACAGATTTTGGTTTTAAAGGCTTACATTATGTAGCCACCATGAAGGCAGTTATATTAAAAATTAATCCTAACGTTCAAATTATTGATATCAACCACTACATCACTCCATTTAATATTTATGAGGCTCGTTTTCTAATAAGTACAACATATAAATATTTCCCTCAAGGTAGTGTATTTATTATAGTAGTTGATCCAGGAGTTGGAAGTTCTAGAGCTATTTTAGCAATAAAATTAGCATCTGATTATTATTTTATTGGACCGAATAATGGAATATTTACTAATACATTTAAATCAAATGATATTAGTGAGTGTATAAAAATACAGAATGATAAGTATTTTATTAAACCTGTTTCTAATACTTTTCACGGTAGAGATATAATGGCGCCGGTTGGAGCCTATATCACAAAAAATGTTGCTTTAAAGAATTTTGGTCCTTATTTTGATACAAAAGATTTTGCATCTTATCCTATTGAATATGAAGTCTTGTTGAAAGAGAAGCAAATTAAAGGAATTATTCAATATATTGACCAATTTGGAAATGGAATAACAAATATCCCAATAGAGGGTAATAAAGTCAAAGGAAGTTCACTAAATTTGGAGGAAGGAGATTTAATTCAATTTCGATTCAATAATAAAGAGTATAAAGGAATATTTACTTCAATCTTTAGTTCTCAACCACTAAAGACTCTACTATTTATTAAAGGATCAACAAATTATCTCGAAATCTCAATTAATCAAGCTAATGCAGCAAAACAAATTGGTTTTAAGGTAGGAGATACTCTTATATTTAATGTAAAGAAATAGGATCAAATTTATGGAAAAAGAAATTTTAGCTTGTATTGATAATAAAAACATAAAGTTTCTTCATTCGGGTCAAATTTCAAAGTATATCTTTCCTATGGAAAGAAATGAAGCACATCAGAAAAAAATTAGTCATATTATTATTAGATTGTTTATAGTTTCTATTTCGCCAAATAATGAGATTTTATTTCTTGTTCAAAAAAGAAATAAAAAAAAGAAACAATTTCCAGAATATTTTACTGATTCAGCATCTGGACATGTGATCTATAAAAAAAATTTAAATTTAAATAATATTAAAGAAAATGCCAAAAGAGAATTAGAAGAAGAATTTGGAGTTTCCCCAAATTCAATTAAAAGAATGAAATTTTATGATTTAAACGCTGAATCAAATAATACTACTACAGAGATAGCTTATACATTTTTAGGTTTAGTCAAATACAACACCGAATTAAAACCTAACCCAGAAGAATTAGAAATTAAAGAAAGTAGATTTTATACCAAAAAGGAATTGATAAATTTACTAGAAAATGAACAATCAATAGATTATTCCAAAAAAATATGGGAAAAAATTGCTGAATTAGACATTTTCAAATATTTTGGATTAAATGATGATTTCAAAAGTAATGAGAAAACTAAAAAAGAAATAGTATTATTTATTGGAAGATTTCAACCATTACATCATGGTCATATATATATACTTAATTATTTATTAAAAAATTTTAACTTAATAAAAATAGGGATTGGAAGCTCTCAGCTTTCTAATACAAAATCGGATCCTTTCACAAGTAAAGAAAGAATTCAATTTATTCAAGCCGCTTTAGAAAAAAGAGGAATTTCATCTGAAAAATATAAAATTTACGAAATTCCTGACATTTTTAATGCAAAAAAATGGGTTAATCATGTAGTATCAATTGTAGGAAATTTTGATGCAATTTTTTCTAATAGTGAATGGGTAAGACAACTTTTTCAAAATCAAGGATACAGACTTGGAAGAAAACTAATTATATTTAAGAAGAAATATAATGGCTCTAACATTAGAAAATTAATTAATAAGAAAAATTCTAATTGGAAAAGATTAGTTCCAAAAGAAATTTTTCAATTAATCATTGAATTTGGCGGAATTCAAAGAATTAAACAGTTATATAATACACAGAAATTATCATGAATAAATTAGAATATTTAGAAATTGATGGAGCTTTTGGAGAGGGTGGGGGTTCAATTTTACGTTTGAGTGCTGGATTTTCAATATTATTTAACCAACCAGTAAAAATTAAAAATATTAGAGCTAACCGTCCAAAACCTGGTTTAAGGTTACAACATCTTATTGGCCTACAAACTTTGGCTTATTTGACAGGGAGTAAATTGAAGGCTTTGGATGGTGAATGTAATATTGGTACTCAAGAACTCATATTTAGGCCAGATTTAAATATTCAAAACAAAATAAAAATTGATGTTAACACAGCAGCTAGCATTGGCCTATTACTTCAGCCAATTCAAATTGCCAGCTTAAACTTTATGAAAACTGAACAAATCGAAATTAATATTAACGGAGGCGGCACATTTGGTAAATGGGCGCCAAGCTTAAATTATCTAATGAATGTAACGTACCAGATTTTCAAAAAAAGTGGATTGAATATATCCATTGATATTAATAAGTACGGTTTTTATCCGAAAGGTGGTGCATCAACTAAATGTATAATTTTTCCACCTAAAGCTAAGTTAAAACCATTAAACCTAAAGGAGTTAGGGACCATTGATTTAATTCAAGGTGAAATAATATTATCGAATCAATTAAAGCAAAGTGGTAGAAATATTGGAGAGAGGATTAAAAAGTCAATAAATCTAGAATTAAAAGATCAACTCAAAATTGAAACAGATATAAAATTTGAATACGTTGAAACAACTAGTTCTGGCGTGGGTCTTTGTCTCTGGGCTCGTTCAGATACAGGAGCTATTATATCCTCAGGAACTATTTTAGGTGAGAGAAAAATCACTTCAGAAAAATTAGGAAAAATTGCGTCAAAAGAAATTTTAAAATATATCAAGAATGATATACCTGTTGATAATCATTTAAGTGATCAATTAATACCTTTAATAGCTTATAATAAAGAGCCATCATCTCTTAGGGTACTTGAAATTACTAACCATACTAAAACTAATTTAGAATTAGTTAACCTCTTTACACAGAGAAGTTATGAAATTATCAAAGAAGATAAATCTTATTTAATCGAATTAAAATGATTATTAAGAATTTTTAAAAATTAAAAAAAAAAGATTTTTAAAGTTAAATCGGAATTTTTTCTTGGGCAATAGCAGGTGTTCCAATTCCGAAAAAACCTTTTGCTCTAAATGAGGTTGCAAAGGAAGCAAGAGTCCACATACCCAGAAGATTCTCAGGGCTATCATATCTAAGAATACTTGCATCAGTATAATCATTATAACATTCAATAGCTATACAATTCTTAATAGTAAATTTTTTTCGTTGTTTTAAAGCATTTACTATTAATTCCTCAGCTTTATTTTGTCGAGCTATACTATATACGGGGTCTAGTAAAAAAGGCTTTAAATTTTCTGTGATATAAGTATTTGTTCTAACAGCAAATTTCCTCTCTTCAATATAACTAATAGTAACTATATTAGGAGCGGTCTCTAAAGCAATAGCATTTCCTTTCTTATCACAAACAATATAATTGAAATAACAAGTGAGACTAGAGGTTATTACTGAAATAAAATCTTTTGCAGTCCGACAAGTTTCAAATGCTATCCTAGATTTTAATGATGTAGGAACCCCAAACTCAGCGAATGCCCATGATTGAATTAAATTCTGAGTGCATGAAACTCTCTTATTTTTACCTATTACTAAAGATGATGCACCCATTCTTAATGAGAATACTTCATTTTTTCTAAAGACTTTATGATGTACCCATGCAAAGGTAGGGAAAAAGGCAAGGCCAAAATCCATTGTTTGACCATGTACGACATTCTGTCTTGAATTTTTTACTGCAAAACCCGTACACGCCCCAATGTTTTGTTGAGAAATCTGTAAAGGAATTAGGATTCCATAATATACGTCTAAAAAGACGTGTTGAAGTAAAATTTCATAATAAGTCAATCCTGTGGCATCAGCAATTCCCAAGATTTCTGTGTAGTATGGCTCAGGTATTTCATATTGAGAAGCAAAATAAAGAATAAGTTGAAAATCAAGATCATATGCATCAATAAAATAATCGATTAAATTATCAAATGCAATAATTTGGTAAGCTAAATACTGCCCAGTTAAATATCCTAACGTATAATAGTCTAAAGCTTGAATATATAAATATTTTTGATTATCTCCTCGCCATTCAGCAAAAGAATAATCTGAATCCCTACATGAGGTATCTAAAGACATATTATTAGGATCATAATTCTGAATGTTAGTATCTGCTACAGACACGACTCCAAAAGCAACCCCAATAAGAAAAATGGTTGTAAACAATAAAACTATAACTTTTTTTGCAGAACTTTTCATATAAACCCAACCTAATCTGTTGTTTAATTCAAATTATCTCTAAACCTTATTGTAAAGGTTAAAAGATTTAAAAATAGTATATCTAAAACTATAAAAAATACGCTAAAACTAAATTTTTTTTATGTAAAATATTTAACAGCAAAAATAGTGAAATATTAAAGAAGTGGCTAAAAGAAAAAAACAAAGATTAATAAAACCTTAAACTATTGTTTATTTAATACGGGTTCTCTTGGTCGATTTGCCAAATTCAATAAGAATTGACGAATCGTATATAACCCAGAAATCTTAAAAAAATCGTAAAATATGTCATCGACTACCAGATGTCCAAGATGTGGGAATGAAGTTCGCGTAGATTTTTTTGTATGTGCTTTTTGTGGTAAACGCTTAAGGATTGAAAGGATTGAAAATTTTTCATTTTTTAAACGAATTGAAACTGAGTGGACTACTCCTGATCGATGGTATACTATCCTTTTATGGTTATTTATAAA
>JBHLOI010000051.1:0-23501 GCA_048940645.1 Promethearchaeota archaeon
GTTAAATATTCGAATTAGTGAAAAATTATTTGAAGAACTTAATTTAAGAGAAGGAGACAAAATAACTACAAATGGTAAATTAACTAGAGATGATTTTTTAAAGTTATTTGTTGTAAAAAATATTAGAAAAATCACTAAAATTAATGAATAATACTATAAAATAAATCAATTTTAAGTTAGAATAATATAGTTAAAATTAAATCATGAAAAATATAAAATCTGGTTATATTGATGATTTAAATATGATTTTAGCTACAGATTTTTATCAATTAACTATGAGTGCTGCTTATTACCAGTATAATCTTGATAATAATATTAATCAAAATAACGAAAAAGCTACTTTTGAACTATTTATAAGAAAATATCCGAATAATCGTAATTATTTAATTTTTGCTGGTTTAGAGCAAGTAGTATATTATTTATTAAATGCCAAATTTACTGAAAAGACTATAGAATTTTTAAGAAAAAAAGAAGTATTCAAAAATGTAGATTCAAGTTTTTATGATGTCTATTTACCAAACTTTAAATTTAATTTAAATGTTTGGTCGATGAAAGAAGGAGACTACTTTTTTCCAAATGAACCAATAATGAGGATTCAAGGCCCAATGATTCATGCCCAACTTGCTGAGACCTATGTACTTAATGTGATTAATTATCAAACACTAATTGCATCTAAAGCATCAAGAGTGAGGAATATAGCCCCCAATAAAGTCTTACTTGAATTTGGAACGAGAAGGTCCCATAGCCCGCTTGCTGGAGTGTATGCAGCTAGAGCTAGTTATATAGCTGGTTTTGATGGAACAAGTAATGTGATAGCTGATCTTGAACTTGGAATTAATTCAACCGGAACGATGGCTCATAGTTTCGTTCAAAGATTTAATAATGAGATTGAAAGTTTTAATATATATTATGATATTTACAAAGAAAATTCAATTCTTCTAATTGATACATATGACACTGAAGAAGGAGCTCGAAAATCTAGTAAATTCGGCAATAAAATTAGAGGCGTTAGAATTGACTCAGGTGATCTTATCGATCACGCTAAAAAAGTTCGAAATATCTTGGATAAGGAAGGTTGTGATAAAGTTTTAATCGTTGCAAGTTCAGATTTAAATGAATATAAAATAAAAGAAATTCTGGATAATAAGGCACCTATTGATGCTTTCGGCATAGGAACGGAATTAGCAACTTCAAGAGACGATCCTACAATTTCAGGTGTATATAAACTAATAGAATACAATAACGTTCCAACGATTAAAGTTAGCGAAGAAAAATTAACTTATCCTGGAATCAAACAAATAAATAGAATATTTGATAAAAGTGGAAAATTTAAAGAAGATTTATTAAGATTGGATAATGAACCTGAGATTCCAAATTCAAAACCATTATTAATACCTATAATGATGGATGGGAAACTAATTTATGAATTGCCAAAGATAGATGAAATCCGCCAATATTATTTGAAAAACATGGAAACATTACCCAAGGAATATAAAGTTTTGAAAGAGAACCATCTGTTTAAATTAAAAATTTCACAAAAATTAGAAAATCTGAAAGAGTCATTAAAAGGAAAATATGACTGATATAAATATTAAGAGTGATAATTTAAAAGAAAAACCATATTTTAAGTTATTTTTTTTAAGAAGTATTTTTAATATATGAATTACCCAATTATTTCATTAATTCAAATTTATGATTTAATAATGGTGAGAAACTAATATATAAATGAGATTCCTGTACAAAGTATGGCCACACTGCCTTTTTACTTATAATACTAGCAGGATTACTTCTTTCAACATTATCAATTCCAGCTAAAGGAAAAGAATTGATATGGTATGATAGTTTTTACGATATCAATTACCTTGAATATTATATTGAATTCTACCCTAATAAGAGAGGATATTTCACAACAAAATATGCTATGGAATTAAACAAAATCACTGAAGGAGAGAACACTAATTTAATAGTTGATATATATTATGATGACTTAAATTTAACCACTACTAATACTGACTTTTTTTATATAATATCTCTAAACAACCGTCAAATATTAGATACTAGTGATGATTTTTATGATACTTACTTAACTGGAACCTATACAGAACTATTCCTGAACCTTTCTAATATAGGAAATCCACAAACTTTTCGAGTAGATGAAAATGTTATATTCAATGACTATTTAACAAGGGGCTTTTCTATAGGAATGTACAAAATAACAACTGAATTTAGCTATATTGAAGAAGTGTTATATACTGAAAACTTATTATTTAATTTTACAACTTACCATTATTCAACAACATATTCTTGGAGTGGACCTGGGATCGCCTGAGATTCATACGCATCTTGGATGTTAGAAGCTGATTATTTCTTTGATAAAAATACAGGCCTTTTGTTAGCCGAAACTTTAGATGTACATCGATGGGATTATAAAGAAGATAAACCACAATACGAGCAATATGACTATCATTCTTTTAACCGCAAATTAGCCATGGTTAATTCACAAATCATTTTAAAAGATTACCAAAAAATCGAAAAAGGAGATATTATTTACCTGTTTGAAAGTATTTATTGGATTACATCTATAGGAATTATTGTCTCTATTACTTTACTTTATGGTATTTTGAAAAGATCAAAAATTAACATAAAAAAAAAGGAGAACCTACGATGAATCTACTATAATAAATTATAGATAGTAGAAGAGTGAAAGGATGCACCTTTCAAACTCCTTATAATTAATTCTAAAGTAATTTTATAAATTACTTCTGTATATTATCTATTATCAAACTAAATAACTTTTGGAGGTATGAGATATTGAGTGAAAACCCAAAATTAGGTTATCGAATTATTGGAACAATAAAAAGTGTAAAGGGGACCTGTTCAGCAGGTCATAAAGCGGGGGACCAAATAGAATTGAGCGGATATGGTTCCTATCCACAATTGTGTGGGTTTTTTTATCATGATATCTTCCCATATATAATAATGCTCCAATTTGGGGGAGCATTTCCTTCAGATTGGGGTGGAGATCCTGATGTTGTAGAGCTAACTTGTGTAGATAAAGTGAATGCGGTGTCAATAGAATTAAAAAGAATTAAGAAGGATTAAATAAAATTTAATTAAATGAACATTGATTTATTCAAACTTTCTTTTTACCTAATATATAAACAAATATTTTATCATAGATAACTTTTTAATATTTCATCTCTGGATGATCATTAATACACTTAATTTTTACTAGGGAGTGAGGTATCTATATGGAAAAAAATTTAGATATACCGCAAAACTTACATATTCTTTCTTGCCCATTCTTTAAGGGTTGTAATCTTCCAAAAAGTAGATGCAGTTTTCCTGAATATAAAGTATGTCCTGATTACCAATCTAAATTAAATGCTCTAAGACAAGAATCAAAAGTATTACATTAAAGATTTCCTAAGTTCTTCTTATTATAATTAAATTATTAAAGAATCCTCATACTTACTTAATAGATTAGGTTTTGTTGTAATTAGAATACAATTTTTAACTAAAGCAATATTTTATTTATTGATTTTCTTAATGGGAAATTATTTTATTCTGAGGCGTTTTAAGCTTGAATGATAATAACATTGTTGATATTTTTCTTAATCCTAAATCTGTGGCTGTTATTGGAGCTTCGCAAAACATGTTAAAGGGAGGCTACCGTATTTTAAGCAACCTTGTGCTAAATAACTTCGATGGGAAAGTATTTCCAGTTAATCCTAATGCGACTGGTAAATTACATGGTTTAGAATTTAAAAAGTCAGTGTTAGACATTGAGGAAGAAGTTGATATTGCGATATTTTATGTTCCAAATCAATTAATTCCAGAATTATTAGAAGAATGCGTTAAAAAAGGTATAAAAGGAGCAATCATTGAAACTTCTGGATTTGAGGAAGTTGGTGAGAAAGGTCTTGAATTAAGTGACCAAATTTTAGAAGTAACCAATTCTTTTTCTAAAATAAGGATTGTTGGGCCTAATTGTATGGGCCTTACTAGAATCGATTCTGATAGTAATAAAGAAAATAAAAGTGGCTTTTTTACATCCTTTTTAGTATTTAATAAATATAAAAGAGGAAATATTGCTGTTATAAGTCAATCAGGTATGTTAAATGGGGGATATTTTACCCATGTTGTCACTAAATATCCTAATCTTGGTTTTAGATATATATGTTCCATTGGAAATAAAATGGATTTAAGTGAAATAGAATTTTTAGATTATTTCTTAAATGATCCTGATATAAATGTTATTGCAATATATCTTGAATCATTTAAAGACCCAAGAAAATTCATTAATTTATGTAAAAAGGCAAAAAATTTGCCAAATAAAACAATTATTTTAGTTAAGGGAGGATTAACTCCTCAAGGTCAGAGTTCTTCTTTAAGCCATACAGCAGCTCTTTCAGAAAATTTCAAGTTAACAGAAGGTGTGATTAAACAATCAGGAATTATTCAAGCTCGGAATTTTTTTGAATTATTTGAGTTTGCCAGGACATTTTCTATGCTATACAAATCTAAGAAAATTTTACCAAAACGAGGGAGTCTTGCACAAGTTTTTGGATCAGGAGGAGCAGGAACAATTTCTGCTGATCTTACAATGCAGTATGGATTAAAACTTCCAATTTTGGGAGAAAAAGCGTATTCTGCTCTTGTAAAGTTATTTCCTTCATGGATGCCCCCAAATAAATTTGCATTTGTAGATATTTGGCCAGCTATGGAAAAGGCTATGACAAATGGCAAAAATCCTGGAGATGTTATTCGATCTGTTTATAATATTTTATTAGAGGAACCTGAAATAGAAGGGGTTTTTAACATGTTATTTTGCTCAAAGCAATTTAAAGCAGTAAATGATGTGAATAATCTGATTAACATAATTTCTAGCTATCCCAAACCTGTTTTTCTGTATTTGGTTGGAGAATTTGAAGAAGTTCGCCAGATTTCTCAGGAATTAGGTAAAAATAATATTCCTAGCTTTTCAAATTTAGAGGATATGGTAAAGAATTTCCAAATATTACTTCAAGAATCAAAAAATAAAAATAACTAGATTTTCTAGAAAAAAATTAATTCTACAAATAATTATTTACCTACTATGAATCTTGAAAATACTTCTTTTTATAACTTTATAATAGTTGGAGCTGGGCCAGCGGGCTTAACTGCAGGAATAATAGCTGCCAGAAAAGGATTTTCATTGATTATATTAGAAAAAGGAAAAATTGCAGGACCAAAACCAAGAGGTGAAGGGATGGGTCATATGTCTATAGTAGATGAAATTTTAGGCAAAGACTTTCTCCCTTCGATTGGATTGAAATCTAACGGTGGACGAGTTTGGCATTCGCCTGGCGATTTAAAATCCACCACTACTTACCGGGATTATCCTCACTATTTCTTTAAATGGCGTATCTTCATCGATCGATTTGCTGAGGTAGCCAATGAATTAAAAGTAAATATTTTACTAAATAGTGAAGTTATTGAGCCTATTGAAAAAAATAATATAACTATAGGTGTGAAATACAGAAACAATGAAGGAAATATTAAAGAAATCTATGGAAATGCAATTTTAGATTGTAGTGGTTATGAAGGTGTTATTGGAAAACAATATGGAATACCTTATAATGAGATGAATTGCCCTATAATTAAATGTCTTATCAGCAATGCAAACTATGATCTAGAAGATCATCCTGATTTGGAATTCTTCTTTATAGGAAATGGTGATTTAGATTATAACCCAAAATTTCCACCAAGCGTTGCTTACTTCTTCCCTTTAGATAATAAAAAGGCTGAGGTAGGTTTGATGTTGAGAATGGCACAAGTTCCCAATATGAAGACTGTTAAAATTCCTAATGATAATGAAATAATGAAAGTTTGGGATCACATTAAAGCCTCATATCCAGGCTATAGTGAGTTTTTTAGAGGAGCTAATATTGATTATGAAGAACTAACCAAATTACCAAATGCTAAAATGGCAGAAACGTTTGTTCCAAGTCCAGGAGTGGTGTTGATAGGTGATAGCGCAGGATTTATAAATCCATTTGGTTCTTCTGGACTCTATTATTCTATGGAAATGGCTAATTTTTGGGTTAATATAATATCAGATAAACTGAAATATACTGATAATGACATTAGATATAACGAAATTTTATGGAATACTGAAAGTATCAATGAATTGACCAGTAAATTTGAAAATTTTGAAATATTTAAACAGGTAAAGCATATGTACAATCTGATAGGTGCATTTGAGTATAAGATTTTCAATAGATTACGTACAGCTGAAAAAATTAATAAAAAATGGGACTATATTGTATCCCTCTTAAAACAAGTATAACCTCATTGTGTTATAAGTAATTCAAAAATATCATTTCTTCATAGAAGGAAGCGTGAAAGTATGATTTTTAGCAATTAATAAAATAATACTAATGAGAGTATGAACTATTGAGATTGTTAATTGTAGTATTTGTAGTAAAATCTTTAAATAATTTGAAACTTAATTTTGTTTAATTACTTATTTGAATAAAACACTTAAAATTGGAGAAAATTTAGAATGTACCATTTAGATGGAACAGACGTTTTAGACGCAAAATATTTCAGAAAAACGTTTAGTATATGCCCAGAATGCATGGAAAGGATTCCAGCTGAAGTTTACGAAGATGATAATGAAGAGATATGGATGAAAAAAAATTGTCCTGAACATGGCGATTTTAAAGACAAAATAAGCTCTTCCGCAAAATACTACAAATGGACTCATCATGCAATGAAAGATAAAGACGGAAACATAGTATGGCAATTTGATAAGGATGGAGAATCTAATCCTGCTGACTGTGCCCCAGAAGATCCTCGAGGTTGTCCTTATAACTGTGGACTCTGCCCAGAGCATAAGTCTACATGCTCATTGGCTTTAATTGATTTAACCAATCGCTGTAATTTTAACTGTAATTTCTGTTATGCCAATGTGGAAAAAGCTGGTTATTTAATTGAGCCAACATTAGAAGAAATCGGAAGAATTATGGATCACTTTAGAAACAAACCAATTCCTGCCGTTGCCATCATGTTTACCGGAGGAGAACCAACAGTAAGGAAGGATTTTCCTGAAATTTGCAAGATGGCAAAGGACAAGGGATTTAAAGAGGTCATTGTAGCCACAAACGGATATGGATTCCAACGTAAGAAAGGCGGACTAGAATTTACTAAAAAATGTTGGGAAATGGGTTTAGATACCTTATATTTCCAGTTTGATGGTATTAATGATATTACATATGAAAAAACTCGTGGTATTAAAAATCTAATGGCATATAAACAAAGAGTTATAGATAACTGTCGAAAAGCAGGTCTTAGTTCCGTTGTTTTAGTCGCAACGATTGCCAAGGGTGTAACTGACATTGAGATAGGGAATATAATACAGTATTCGATTGATAATATTGATGTTGTGCGAGGTATAACTTTTCAACCGGTTTCGCTATGTGGACGGATTACAGCAGAAGAGATGGATGATCTTCGAATAACAAATGCAGATGTCCTAAAAGCAATTGAGGAACAAACTGGTGGAAAGATTAGCATGGAAAATGCGTGGTACCCGCTAACAACTATAGTGGAATTCGGCCGACTCGTAGCTTATTTAGCGGATGTTGAACCTATTGAGTTTACCTGCCACCCTGATTGCGGATTTGCCACTTATATGGCAATAGACCCCGATACGCATGAAATGGTTCCAATAATGGACTATTTCGATCCATTGAAAGTTATTGATTTTGCTAATAAATTCTGGGAAAAAATCAAACATAAAGAAAAACAGGAGATTAAATTCTTTGAAAATTTTATGGGTGATTTTGGAAAAACGCTTGATAAAGGTTTGAATTTTCTTGATAAAACACAACTACGCGCCAGATTTCTTTTAGGAATATTACAATACATGAAAAAACCCGGAAAACTTATGGAAATGTTTGGTAGATTAATAATGAATGGAGATTGGGAGAGTATTAGCTCATTCAGTCATGGAACGCTTTTACTTTCAAGCATGCACTTCCAAGATGCGTATAATATGGATCTTGAAAGAACAAAAAGATGTATTGTACATTTTGGAGTAGCTATGCCCGATGGGACTGTAAATGAGATTTCATTCTGTACTATGAACACAGTTCATCGTCCCAATATAGAGAAACAAATCGCAAAAAAAATTACACAAAAGGTTAGAGATGAATTTGATACTGCAGTTGGCCAAGCCAGAGAGGACCTTGAACAGGAAATAGAGCTAGAAGTTGCTCAAAATGGTGGTATTGATAGAAATGAGCTAAAAGAGGATGATGATTAAATGTCGGAAGAAATAATAGAAACAAAAGATGGGCTTAAACTTCGTAAACTGGCCGAATTGAAAACCTCAGCAGAAAAAGATTACGAGGATGCAATGCTAAATCGAGTGGAATACTTCAGGAAGAAAAATGAAAAAAAAAGCGGATTTAATAGTACTTTGCAGAACACCTTTTTTAAAGCTTTCAGTACTGCTTTAGATCTTAAGGTAAACATAGATAAGGCCTTAGGAGAGGAAAATTTGAAGAAGATTCATGAAGTAATAGACAATATCCTCTTATTTGGCTTATAAATTATTTTTTGAAACATTTTTTATTTTATTTTGATTTTTCTTTTAAAGCATAATAGAAATATTTTTAATTTTATAGGATTGTTAAATTATTAGAAAGGGGATAAATTTTCCACTTTATTTATAATTTTTAAACTAACCTATTAATGGTTAAGTTAGCATGTCTATTAATGTAATACTATATGGGGATTTGAAACATAAGGAGCAGCAAAAGACTAATAAAGACATCAATCCTTTAACAATTAATATTTCAAATAACAAAATAAATACTGTATATGATCTTTTAGAAAGGTTTAACATAGAAGAGAATGAAGTAAGCCATATCTTCGTAAATCATAATTATTGTGGTCCTGGAAAAGAAATTAAAGAAGGAGACCGAATTGCCTTATTTCCAAAAAGAATGGCTTTAATGTTTGTAGAAATTCCTCAATCAAATTCAATTGAGGTTAGAGTTAAGCTTTCGGATGATTTAAGAAAATATGGCCCCGAGGAGTCAATCATAGCCATACCAGAGGGTAGCAACCTAATAACAATATTTAAAAAGTACAATATCACTAATAGAGAAAGAGATTTAACAATATTGATAAATGGAATTATTTGTCATGACAAAAAAGTTATTTTAAAAAGTGGAGATGTGGTTGTATTTAAAATATAATTCTTCTTCTTTTGAGATTTTTTAGAATTTATCAAAACATAATTTAATTTGATTCACTTTTCCAAAGCTATTTTTGAGATAGTAATTTAAATTAGATTAGGATGATTTTTAACTTCTTTACCTTATCTATTACTTTTTTATTTATTTTAAATGGTTTTGCTCAGTTATATTATGCAATTAAGTTAAGAAAAAAATTTTCGGAGAAACATAATATAATTAATTCATTACTAGTAGTTTTGCTTTGGATTCTTGCGGGAATATTATATCCCTTTTTTTATATAAGAGACAATTTTCATACCAGATGGTTTCAATCATTATCAATGCAAATAGTATGCATATATGCCCCACTTCTTATTTTTTTTATATTATTTTACCAACATCGATTCGTTATTAAGAATAACAAGGAAGTTAAAAATGAAAGGACAATTGAAAATTTCTTAGAAAAAATGGATTCTGTTTATAAAAGTAAATCTGAAAATAAGAATTATCCATTAATCACCGATTTACATAGGAAAGCTTTTCATTTGATACCCGTTGTGGTAATTATTTTTCTGTGGTTATTTGCTGTTAAAATATGGGACGGAATATGGGACGCAGACCTTTTCTGGGGCATAACCGGAGAGGAATATGCCATTTTTTTGATTTTAACTGTCGGATACACGGGAATATTGATATTTGCAGCATTAGATTACGTGCGTTTATCCTACATATTTGAAGATAGGAATATTTACCATTTAATGCCAAAATCTATTTCTAATATCTTGACAAAAACATTAAAACCCAATGAAATATATGAATTTACTAAACCTGTAGCTTTAGTTTTATCTTTTGTCCCAATATTTTTCTTACCTTTTAGTATTTTTACTGCTACAGCATTAATTTCTACTTTAGGTGATGGCGCAGCTTCTATTTTTGGGATTCGTTTTGGAAAGAAAACCTTTCCTAAAGGAAGTAAAAAAACCATAATCGGATATTTGGCTGGCTTTTTATCATCTTTATGTTGTTCTATTATTGTATTTTTAATTTTTGAGCCTTTTATACCTATAATTAAGCTAAGTATTATTTCAGTAAGCGGAGCTTTAATATTTCTTATTATTGACTTGCTAAATTTAAAAATAGATGATAATATTACCAATCCAATATTTTGTGGATTAATAATGTTCTTAGGTTATCTATATATTTAGACTTCATCGTTAGAATTTAATAGGCTAAAAAAAAGCATCTAATTTCTTAGTTTCAATCTCTTTTTTTGGTCTTTTTTGATACCCTTTATATATAATCTCTTCAAATTCAATATTTAAAGCGTCTAATACCTGTTCTAGTGCCGATTGTAAAAGATCTCTATATTTTGAGACATCTAAATCCTGAAATTTTGCCAATTCCAGAACCTTCGCTCCAATCTTGTCATTGCTTTTAATAAAACTTATTGTTTCCCCTTTTTGATATTTTTTTCCAGTAGCTTTCTGATGTTCTTTAGCGGCTCTAACATGTTGAGGAATTACCTTATCATATCTACTAATATCTTTCTGTATACTAATATTTATAGTGTAATCTTCTAAGTTAAAAGCATCAGGATTGCCTATTTTATTTCTATTATCTTTTATAATTTCAATGATTCTCTTTCTTGCTTTCTTGAATTCCCGATCATCAGTAACATTTTTTAAGATATCTAAGATTTCATTAAAAACCTTTTTGATAAACTCCGGAGTATTTTTCTTTTTAGCCACTAATCCTTTTATGTCAACAAATTTCGTATCCTTGTATATACCAACATAATTCTTTTTCCTTTGAGAAAGAGCTAAAAATTGATATGTTTTTTCCTCCTCTAAATCTAAATCTAATTCTTTTTTACTCCATTCAGCTATTTCCTTCATTTGTTGTTTTGTTGGGTTCGCTAAAAATACCGAATCTGTATCACCATATAATACTTTTACACCTAATTTCTCTGCTTTTTTAATAGTTTGTTTGATTGAATATTGTCCTATTCCAGTAGTACTTTCAGCAACAGGTAAACAAAACAATGGAAAGTTTTGACTACCAAAAACTCCATATGACCCATTTATAAATACTTTAAGAGCTTGTTGAATTGTTTGATAATAGCTCCTCTGTTTTGAGGAAATATTGTCATCACTTGATTTAGGTTTGAAATATTTTACTCTAATATCTCGGAAAAACCCTACAACATACGCAAATATTCCCTTCTTATGTGTGCATATATGATATGGGGTTCCTTTTACCAAATTTTTTTTATCATCTTCATGAGGACATAATACAGTTTCATAAGAAAGATTAGATTCTTTAATAATAGAAGGATAAAGGCTGGCGAAATCCATCACTACAACATTATAATGGATACCCGGTACAGGTGGAACAACATAAGCACCTAAAAACTTCTCCTCATCGAATTTAGACATTAATTCCCCTCCTTTTTTTAACTCTGAGATTTCTGATCGCCTTGGAATAAGATATTGCTTTCTACGATGTTCAAAATAAAAAATACTCTGGATCCACGTTGAAATTTGACGTCTAACCATTTCATGAATCGGTAATTTCGTTATTCTGCATAATAAAATGATTAAATTCCATACTAATGAATTATTAAACTGTGTTAATTCTAAGGTTAAGATTGAATCCTTTAGATTGTACCAAGTAAGGATATCATATTCCATTTGATAAATTTCTTCTTCATGCTCGTATTTTTTTCTACCTAATAATGCTGCGCTTATCGCATTTAGGGAAGCATTTTCATATGCTCCTCCAAATGCATACCCAGAAATACTTCTATTAAAGAAAAAGTTAAATAGATCAACATGGACTCCTTTTCTGAGATCGCAATCTGATTTTGAAAGTAATCCATATCCTCTTTTTACATGTATAGGATTTAAATCTCTATCAATTTTTAATTTGTCCGCTCGATGAGACATATAATTCAGATCAAAATTATCTCCATTAAAGGTAATTACAACCGGATACTCCCATAAAATCCTAAAAGTCTCCTTTATTAGCTCTTTTTCATCTTTAAAATAGAAAAGTTGGGCATCAGAAGGAAAATCTTTATGTACTTTCCGATATGAGAAGCCTTCCCTCTCTAAAACATAAACCAACTTTAATCCATCATTAGAGACAAATGAAACACTAATTATCTCTTGTTTTGCGAGTTGGGGATCAGGTATAATAAAATCTTCTGGTCCTAAATTTACTTCAATGTCCATTGCTAAACGTTTCACATCGGGTATTGGTGTGAGGAAAATATTTAAAAATTTCTCAGAAAATTCTTGTATCTCTGGAGATTCATCTTTAAAGACATTTCTGAGCTCGTTAGCCATTTTTTTTGATTCTTCTGAATCTTCTTCAAAACTTATTTTCTCAATTTTTCCATTCTTAATTTTATAAATTAGTCCAGGAATTAATTGTATATCATAAATATAATTCAAATGGTATCTAATATCTGCCTCCCAGGCTTTAATATTATTTTTACCTAAAATATTTTTTATATTTAAGCCTGAACCGCCAATATTTGTAGGAGTTTTACCATAGACTTTTGAAATCTCGATTTCTTTATCATTGATCAAATCATATCGCTTTATTTCCTCAAATCGCTTAAACCCGTCGTACTCCGTTATTTTCTTTTGTATTACATGCTCATTAATTCTTTCTTCATAGTATAAGCTTTTTAATTCCGATATTGGTTCCTTACTTAAACAATATGGTTCATGGCCAGTTGTATCAATCCAGATCTTTATTTCATCTGAATCTAAATCATAAAATTTACAATAAGCTTTATTTTGCCCACCATCATAATCAACATCAAGTAATAATCCTCTTTCTAGATTTTGAATAAGTTCTCCTTTTTTAATCAGAAAGCGTATATATTTTGAGGAAACTGATTCACGAAGTACTTTTTCCAATTTTATATTACCCTTTTTCAAGCCAAAGGGCTCAGGATTTCCTTTAAAGAATAATTTCTGAGGAATTGATTTTAATTGAGACTCTTCTATTAATATCTCTTCTTCTTCAATATCATCTTTTTCAATTATTTTTTCTTCTAATAAGTCTTGTTCATTAGTTCCTTTTACTACCTTCGGTTTGTCATCAACAAATGAAATAAGAGACTTTTGCTTTTGATCTGGGTTTCTCTCCTTATCAGATTTTTTCGAGCTTGGCAAAATAATTACCTTTTAAAAATTAAATTTAACTTTCTAATTAATAATATTATAATATTCATTATAATCTCAACTATTTCTAATTTAATAACCATATATAAGGATAAGGACTAATGAAAACTATAAATAAAGTGAATAATATTCAAAGAAATTCTAATTAATAACATTGATGTAACTAATTTATTGAAAAATAAGAAGCATTATTTTATCTTTGAAATTTAATGACTTCTTCTATTTTCTTTAATAATCTTCTTAATTTCTTCTAAAAGGAGTTGTTTTTCGGCAATAAACCAATGCAACTTTGATTTTTCAGGGTGTTCTTGATGGATAGTTTCAGCAAGCTTTCTAATCTCTTCCTCAGGGGGTTTAATAACCTCTCCATTTACATCATCCCTAATTAACAAAACTAAATTATCAGTTTCGAGGGGTTTAATATCAAATCCATTCTTTACATTTTTATTTATTGTAACACATAATTCGGCAAGAAACCAAACACTTTTTTCATAACTTTCACGTGATTTATATCTTTGAAACGCCAATACTTCTACATCTTCTTTTGTGAACAACTTTTTTTAAACAACTCCTTCATTAAATAATTTAAACGTTAATCTTATTATCAAAAAAGAAAGTTTTACATTTAATTATTTGTATTGAGATTTATAAGCTGTTAAAACCACAAAATTAAAAATTCATTGTATTTTATTAGTATTATTAGACCATAAAATTTCAAATTTAGCCTCCGTGGCTTAGTGGTAGAGCAGCAGACTGTGAATGATTAAAGCTTTCTCTCTGCACTTGTAATCTGCCGGTCGTGGGTTCAAGTATTCGGAGCATTTGGTTCTGAATTGAAATTCCCACCGGGGGCTTATTAATTTATTACCCTTTCTAGCCACATATTTTAAAGAAAGCCTTAAATCAAGTAACATTATAAATCTTTAAGTTGATATTTTGATCAAATCATTAAATCTCTAAAATGAACAAAATTAACCGAATTATCTTATGCATTATTGATGATGTAAATTCAGAGCATTTTTTTAATTTAATAAATAAAGGTCGTCTTCCAAATTTTCAAAAATTAATGAAAAATGGGATTTTTTCAATAAATTGCATTACTGACTTTCCAGCAATAACATTTCCAACACAAGTCTCGATAATTACTGGCACATATACAGGTGATTATCGAAATGAATTATGTCACGGTGTTCCTATGTATGATTGGATGGAAAGAAGTGTCTCCCCTCCGATATTACGTTCATATAGCACTTATGGTTCTGATGAACGTATTCAAATTTATAAAATAAATGAAGATATTGGAAATAATTGTAAAACGTTGCTTGAAATGGTCGGTGAGGGAAATACTACTAGTATAGCTCAATTTATCAATAGGGGTAACAAATATTTCTTCCCAGAAAGAAAAACTAAACTTATTATGTATTATCTCTTCATAAAGTATTACAAAAGCATTAAACAAATGATCATACGAGCAAATTCTGTTATTGTAAAGAAACTTTTACAAACTTTTAAAAATCCAAGCAAGTTTTTTGAAAATCAAGAACCTCCAATTGCCTCACTTTTGTGGTTTGTCACCTCTGATTTATTAATGCATGTTTTTGGTTATGATTCAAATATTTATGAGTTAAATCTTCGACACATTGACAAAGTAATTGGATATTTGATTGAAGAACTTGATAAATTAGGATATTTGGATGATACAGTATTAACTATAACGTCTGATCACGGTAATTATAAGGCAAATAAGATTGGAAATATGGATTTATTTCTTACTAGTAAAGGATTAACGCAATATCATACTCATAAGAATATTAAAGGAAATATGGATTTAGCCGAATTTGGAGGATTAGGTTTTTTTTATTTTAAATCGAATAAGACCTATTCAAAAGTAGTTTGGAAGAATCCAACGTTGGAGAGCCTTAAAGCATATGGTCCAAAGAAGGTAAATTTGTTTCAAGAATTATTTAAGATTAATGGTACTGAATTGATGTATTATGGAGATGATGAAAATTCAACAGATAAAGGCAAAATTTATTTAAAGAGGAAAATCCCAGGAACAAATAAAATTGAATCTGGATTCATTGAATATCGGGGAAATTCTAAAGAAGTTAAAACAAAATATATCTCTGAAAATCAAACCAATGACATTTTTGGATATTCTGATGATAGTCTCGCTGTCAAATTGTTGGATAATAAATATCATTCAATTGAAGAATGGTTAGAGGCTACATACCAAGTTAACTATCCGTTATATCCGGATCTATTAGTAAGGCATTTTAAAAATCCCCGAAGTGCTGATATTATCGTTAGCACTAAAGGTAAAACCGCTTATAATATTAGGCATGGTCGAGAGAGACGTAGCAGTTATTATTTACATGACATTGGTTTAAGGAGGAGCGCTGTCGTACCTCTAATAATAGCAGGATCTAATGATATCCCGCAAAAAGCAGTATCTCATTGTAAAATAACTGATATTGTACCTACATTATTAAAAATGTTAGGAAAATCTCCTCATAAAAGTGTTATAGGAAAAACTCTAATTTAATAACTATCTGAAATTATGTATTCTAACCTATAAGCTTAAAAAAGATAAGCTAACATTGAACAACGAAATTTTAATTACTGGTACAGACGGATTTATCGGTTCATATTTAAAGAATTATTTTTTAGAAAATCAATATAGGGTATATGGGACTGTCTACAATTTAAGAGAATCTAATGAATATGAAATAAAAATTGACTTTCGAAAAAAGCAAGATTTCGAAAAGTTACCAAATAAAACTTTTGATATTATTATACATACTGTTGGAATAGTAGATCAAACTGTTCCAAAAAAGTTAATAATGTCCGTTAATGCTAAAGGCACAAAACTTATTTGTAATTGGGCTGTAAAGCATAAATGTAAACATTTTGTATTTATCAGCTCTGTTTCTGCGTATGGTTATAAAGTATTAGGGGAAAATCGTTCTGAAAAGAAAACAAGGAGGACCTTGGGGATTTTAAGTCTACCTTATATGAAATCCAAAGCAAAAGCAGAACGATACATTGAAAAAAGTGGGTTATATTATACTATATTAAGACTTCCTCCTGTTATAGGTAAAGGTGATACTTATCTCTCTCCCGCAATTATTCCTAAACTACTTCAAGGCGCCTTTTTCTTTTGTGGTAAAAGGGATCGAAAATTTTCTACTCTTAATATAAAAAATCTAGGTCCAATTCTTACCAAAATAATCCAAGATGATCCAGATTGTGAGGTATTTAATTGTACTGATTTCGAAATTACTTGGAGTGAATTAATAGAAGAATATGCAAAACAGTTAGAGATTGACTTAGTTAAACAATATAAACCTTTATTGAGCTGCTTGAAAAGGTGGAGTGATAAACAATATTTATTAATATTAGGTTTTGCTCGATTTGGATGTCATTATTCAAATGAAAAATTAATAAATAGATATAGCTTTAACCCTATATACTCATGGAAAGACGGAATAAAAGAAGCAGTTGATGATTATAAAATTAAAAAAGAAGATTGGAAAAAAAATTCTGTGATATTGTAATTAACTAAAAACTAATGATTATAAAGACATAATTATATTATTAATATTGTTTCAATAAGCTAGTTTACTTAATTTAGCTTCAATTTCTTAACAAAGGGACTGGTATTTTAATAATGGTTGAGTTGAATAAATTCATAGAAGAGTTAAAGAGTTCACGAAATATTATTCGAATAACGGTAGTAGGCGATGGTGCGGTAGGAAAAACAACTTTAGTCCGAGCACTTCTTCGAAAAACTAGAAGTTGTTCTGAAAATCATTCAAGTATTAATTTAATAGAGGAACAAAAAATTAAGCGTACACCCTTCATAGAGATAGAATCCTGGACATACAAAGATTTATTAATTCAGTGTTATGATTTAGCAGGCCAAAGAATTCCAGGCGCTCATCCTTTAGATATTCTAAAAAGTCAAGTTATTAGTTCAATAGATGTTTTCATTTTTGTTTTCTCAGTTGATAGATATAAATCTTTTGAAAACCTTAATAATTGGAGGACTTTGATGAATTTAAATAACATGAGAAAAAGTAATAATGGATTAATTCTAGTTGGAAATAAAATAGATTTAGAGAGGAATGTATCAAGAGGATTAGTACAATTAATTGTTGGGGAAGACAGATATTTTCCTTCATATGTTGAAACAAGTGCAACAAAAGAAATTGGAATTGAAGAATTATTAGATGAAATCGTTAAAGTTGGAAAAAAAATATTAACCTTTTACAGCTCTTAATTGATTATTGTATGACTATCATAAATTGTAAGCTCTGTAATGAAAAGATTAGTTTTGACCTCCATAATGCAGGAACTTACTCACACATAACTGAGTCAGGAAATCCTATGATAGGAAAATTATATACCGTCCGTGTATCACATCAAACTAATTCAGGATCATTACATATAAACGTTGTTGTAATCGATCAAAGAGGTGAATATCGTGCTCATAAAGATTACTATGAAGATAAACAACTTAAAGATAAAACAGCTGATATATGGGAAAAAATAATACATCAAATTCCAATAGAAATTCGAGCTTATTTATCCCTAGCAAATAATGAGGAAAAAAGAATTATCTCCTCTATTCCTGAACCATTTACTAAATCTGCTAATGAATGGTATAATATTTTAACAAGATTAAAAAATGAAAATCCAAATAGTCAGTTGCTCAATTTTCTTTCTGTTAAATGGGGCTTTATTATAGGTAAAGGAAAACAACTTCTAAATGATACCTATAATTCTAGTTCCTGGAGTTATCCTATCTATTTACGTTTGCAAGCAAGATTTGCTACTAGACCAGAATTAGTCGAACTAGCAAAAAACATGAAATTTCATTCTGCTCCTCCATTAATGCAATTAGAAGAATCAATCGCAAAAGCTGAAACTTATCTGCGTTTAAGTGAATATAATCTTATGGAGGAACTATATAATGAGTCCTTGAAAAAATGGGGACATGAAAGTTCCGTTGAAATCAAAACTGGGTTAATGCTTATTCAAGGATATTATGGTTTTGGATTCTATTTCCTTGGGAATATCAATAAAGGAATTGAATTAATAGAACCAGCTTTTAATTTCGGACAAATAGTTGAAAACCGTGAAGTAATCAGTGTTACTGGAAATTTTTATGCTGCAGTGCTCCAATCCAGTGGAGAATTAGAAAAAACTTTACAAACATACAATATTGCTCTTGATGTAAGTGAAGATATGGGTGATGAAAGAACAAAGGCGGTAATCTCAACAAATATGTCCATTGTTGAGTCAAAACAAGGATTATATGATAAAGCCTTAAAACGTCAAAGGGCTATTTTAGAATCACCAATAGTTAAGGATGAATTTTTCTTAAAAGTTTCGCTCCAAAGCATTATTGCTGAGACTCTATTTATAGCTGAGCGTTATAACGAGTCAAAAGAGTTATGCCAGGCTATACTTCTTGAGAAAAATATACCAACAAATTACAAATTTGATACACTTTCCACCTTAAAGAAAATTGCAGGAAAGACTGACTCAACCGAATTATTGGAGTATGTCACCAATAATCTACCAAACGATAAAGGATTTTTAGAAACACCTGTATATAAAATTTTCAATTATGATTTACAAGCTATTAATGCAAAATTACACAATAACTGGCATGAATTAATTAAGTGTTTAAAGAACGAACGAGAAATTATGTTTAAGAATAATTTGATAGAAGATGCGAGTGATATTGAAATTAGACTTGCTGATGGATATTTTAAGCAATATCAAGAATCTCAGATGCTTGAATATCTCAATCATGCATATAGTCATTTAGATTCAGCTAAAATTATTGCTATAGAGCAACAAAATCATTTAGATCATTGTAGACTGGTAATGCTTAAGGGATTTCTAGCTACAGAAAGTAAACTACCTGAACAAGCAGAAATGAATTTTAAAGAAGCTTTGAAAATCGCTCGGGTATATAAATTAGCTAATTTAGAAACTCAAATTATGCAGCAACTAGATTTACTAAAAAAAGGTAGTATTGAAAAGTCTGCTAGTTCATTTTTACGAAAATTATTCAATAAATTAACATTCAGAAAAGTTGAAGAGTCAAAACCAAAAGAAAAAAGTATCATCTATTCAATATCTATAGGAAATCAAGATTCCACTTGGATGATGATTTTACAAAATGAAAAAGATGGTAATTCAGAATATACTAATTATTTGTTAGGATTCCGTGATTTATGGAATCATTTAGGAACAGATAATATTCAGCAACAAGTAAATTATTTTACAGTCAGTAAGGGAGCTGTTTTAATTGAAAAATCTCTAAATTTTCAATTAATTGCTTTAAGTAATCAATTAGATTATTTAACTAGACTAACACTTCAGAATCTTTTACCAAAGATTGAAAATTATTCCTATAAAAATATTCCAGAAAAGTTAACAGAACACGTGCAAGAACTGATTAATAGCAATATAACCAACTTTTCTAAAGTCATGTAATGATTAATATTTATTTTTGTGACAAATATGAATCCTGAATTTATGTCAAAACTATTAGAATTTAAAGATAGAACTAAGGTAAAAGTCAGATTTAATGATACGGATGCAATGGGTATCGTACATTTTAAAAATTATCTGGTATATTTTGATGATGGTTTTGTTAGCTTTATGAATAATTTACTAGCTCCTAAAAGAATAGAAGACACTGTTAAGGAAGGATTTGTATTTGGTGTTAAAAAAGTTGATATTACTTATCAAGGTTCTGTAGGGTTTGGAGATTATGTAATTGTTGAGACCCAAATAACAGAAATTGGGAATTCTTCGGTAAACTTTCATCATGAAATCTTTAGGGAATCCGATAATAAATTAATCGCAACAATTAATTGTATAAGGCTTGTTATGGAGCTTCGAACTAATAAATTAGTAAAAGTTAATGAATTTTTTACTAAATACCTTTAATTTTTAATAAAATTATACATTCAAATGATCATTCTATTCTATTATGTTTTATATTGATTAAAGAAGGTTAAGATTATGGATTTTAATATTGCAGCAGCAAATGCTCTTCAATATGTTTTAGAAGCTAAATCAGGGGAATCAATATTAATAATTTCCGATGATATAAAAAAAGAAGTAGCTCAAGCTTTTGCAAATGGAGCAATTGATTTAGGGCTGTGGACTCGTTTAGTTATTTTAGAAACGGAAGAAAAGTTATTCAGAACAGAAATACCCACTCATCTATTAGAAATGCTAAATTCATCCTATAAACCAGATATTTTTATCAATATCTTTAGAGATACCAGTAAAGAAACACCTTTTCGAATTAAGATAGTTCAATTAGAGACTCGAAAGAAGCTTTCACGATTAGGCCACTGTCCAGGTATAACTATAGATATGTTAACAAAAGGAGCTTTATCATTAAATCAGGAAGAATATATTAAAATGCAAAATAATGCCAGAAGATTATTAAGCATACTACAGGATGTAGAATCAGTTAAGGTTAAAGCACCAAATGGTACCAATTTCGAGTTAAGTGTTAAAAATAGAACTTGGTATTCAGATACATTTATTGATTGGAAATTAATGAAATGGATGAATTTACCCGTTGGTGAAGTTCTTATAGGACCTATTGAAACCTCAATGCAAGGAACTCTGGTATGTGATCTAGCAATTGGTGGAATAGGTCCAATAGAAAAGAAAATTACTTTAGAGGTTAAGGACGGTCGCGTTGAGAGTATTGAAAGTGAGGATAAAAAAGTTCTTGAAAGAGTTAAAGAAACACAGGCCGTTGATGAGATGGCAAAATATGTAGGAGAATTTGCTTTTGGACTTAATCCTAAGGCTAGATTAGTTGAACAATTTCTTGAAGCTGAAAAAGTGGGTAATGCGATACATGTTGCGTTTGGCAATAATATGGATTATCCAGGTATAGTAGCAAATAATTCAGCACAACATCAGGACTTTTTGATTGATAAACCAACAGTAGAAATATTTTATACAAATGGTTGGTCTCGTATAGTTATGGATAAAGGAAATTTGATTATATAATTAATTTTTTCAATATTTTAATTTTCCATTAGGTACTTTGAATAGGGGGTATAAATACATCCCTTGCTCCTGTTCTTTTGAGTTTAATTGCATTTTCAGGACAGTGATGAGCACAAACTCCACACCCTATGCATTTTTTTTGATTTATTTGTGCTGTTGAATTACTTAATTCAATGGTCTCCATGGGACATTTTTCTAAACAAGTTCCACATCCTACACAAAAATCTTCATTAATTACTGCTAAATAGGATGTTATCGTATGGAAAGGCACAATTCCTTGATAATACATTCTAAAGGGCCCACAACAACATTTGCAACAATTACATAATGCTTCTAACCCTCGATTTGTATCCAAATGAACATGAAATACTTTATGAACCAAACCATAATCTTCAGCTTCTCTAAGAATTCTTAGCGCACTCTCCTTCGAGATAGGTTTCCCAAAGTTATGTTCTATCACAAATTCAGCACTTTTATCAAAGAAAAAGCAGTTTTTTTTTGGTGCGTTTAATTTACACGGATCATCTACTAAATCTTTTTCTTGGCGACAGTAACAATTTGCTAAAGCGATATCATTATAATCATTGATAATTTGTTTTAATTCTTCATAAGGCATAATTCCCTCTCCCCCCACCTCTATTTGTTTTTCTACAGGAATAATTCGATCTAATGCTGGAGCATTCTTAAATTGTTCAACAATACCATTATAATTCTTCTGGCTTCCTTCTCTTAATTCTTTAAATAATTTTTCAAAAAGCTGTGCCTTTTTTTTATCTTTTACTGTTTTAGTTCCCCTAAGAAATTGATATTCAAAAATCCCAGGCCACATTGGCATTAAACGATAAACCATGATGCCTGTTCTTCTACTGGGAACACCCACAATAATGCCATCATCCATTAAGCTATTTAACATTTTGTTTAGTTGGTCATCATCTAAATCACTTTTTTGTTTAATCTCGTTAATATTTAATGAAGGTTTTTTAAAAATCAAAATAAATGTTGCTTGCTCTTCTGATACTAAAGTTTTTATTAACTCTATTATTGTAGGTGTTATTGGTATAGGCATTTGACCTGCTTTAGCGATTGTCCTTGCTGCTCGATACCAGAGTTTTTCTATTTTTTCACTCATAATTTGAAACGAAGCCAGAATATTTTATCCCAAATTAATTGCATAGGAAAAATTATCATTATTTAATTATATTACGCTGTTTATAAAAAAGAAGTTAGTGAATATTTTCAAAGAGGTTCTCTAATTAAATAATATACTTTTTCAGAATTGCATTTAGGACAACTAACTTTTCTATCTTTTGAAGCTGATTCATCCTTCCATTCTTCATTACAATTTAAACAACCATAACCTATAAATCCCTTTTTAAAATCCACATTTCCCCCATAAACTTTAATGACTTTTCCTTCCATTATAGCTTGAGTTACCTTTTGATGAGCGCTTTCTAATATTCTAGAAAAGGTAGGTTGAGAGACTCCCATTTTATCTGCTGAATCTTTTTGATTTAAATCAATATAGTGTTTTAACCGTAGCGCTTCGAATTCTGCAATGGTTAGGATTATTTGATCTTCAGCTAATGGGCCATCTATTGCTATTCGAAAATATAGATTGTCAGGTGGACTTTTCACCATACGCATTCTTGTTCTACGACCCATAATCAGCACTGATTAAATTAAGTTATATTTGAAATATTTATTCAAAATTTTTATAATTATTTATTAAAAATACAAATTTTAATCATATGGTTATATGTTATAAATGAATTGAATTTTTAATGTGAGATATGTATTAGCGGATTTCATAACATTTTTAATCCGAATTTTTAATTTAAATCATTTTTATATAATTTTGTAAATCCATTACATATAAAAATACAAAAGACGAATTTATATCTAATTTAATTAGCAGTCACTGCTAACCAGGAAAAAGAAAAAGAATTAGGATTGTAATATTATTCTTTTTTTTTAATTTTTAAATTAATTTTAAAAAATATATTAACTACATTGA
>JBHLOI010000052.1:0-23419 GCA_048940645.1 Promethearchaeota archaeon
TTTCATAAAATCATGTACGATAACCTTTATTGCTGATGTTCCAGCAGGAACAAATAAAACATATTTTCTATATTATAATGAAAATTCAGAGGGTATTAATCAGCTAGATTATAATACTGGTTTTTCTAGTTCATTAGCAGGTGGTATTCTCACAATAACTGTTGGTACTGATTATGAAGTGGAACTTGAACAAGGATTATCAGTAACGAAATGTGAAAGGTTAGGATACAATTTTCATTTGAATAAGTCATTATCACCTGAAAAACAATTAACTGATCCAAGTCTGAAATTCTTAGCCCATTTTGAAAATTCTGTTGCTGATTCAACAGGTAATGAGCCTGATGGCGTTTTTAATGGAGATCCGGAATATATAAACGGAAGAGTACAATATGGTATGGAATTTGATGGAAATGATTTTGTAAGCTATGCTAGTGGATTACAAGATGTTGGAGATCCATTTGATGATTTAAGTAATGAATTTACGGCTTGTGCTTGGATTAATCCAAGTCTACTTTCTGGTGGAGCAACTAATCATCAAACAGAAAATGTATTCCTTGCGAAAGCAAGTGATCCTTATAATGATAATTTTGAAATAGGTATTAACAACGAGGGTAATATTCACGTCTATCTTGACACTGAAACTGATGATAGATATGCTGATTTTGGACCTGCAGGTAAAATTACTACTACAGGTGGATGGTACTTTGTGGCTGTACGTTATAGAAATGGTCTTGTTGAAGTTTTTATACAAGATACTTGGTACCCTGATTCAACTACATGGGCCGGAGCGATGGATATAGACCAAGCAGAAGGAAGTCCTTTCACTATAGGAGCTTCAGAGCATATTAATCAATACTTTAAAGGTGTCATTGATGAAGTGGCAGTTTACAATACATTTTTAACTGATCAAGAGGTTGAAGATTATAAATTCGGCTCTATGCCCTCTAAAATTCAATCTATTACTGAATTAGAAAATGGTGATGTCTTTTCTCGATATTTAATCGATTGGACAACTATTTTTGATATGCATGTAGAGGATACTTGTACTTTTTATTATGACTATAATCTATGGAGTGTTAATCGTAGTATATATTTTGATAATGAGTTCAATTCAACAATAGATAGAATGTTTGTATTGAACACTTATTATGATCTTACAGGATTGAATGATCATAATGAATTTTTGTATATTTACGATGGAAACTTGCAAAAAGACATAACAACTGCTGGCTTTGTAGCTGAAAATTATACGATTATTCATAACTCTCCTGATCCTGCAAAAGATGCACTAGGAATCTTTATTGAAGGTTATGAATTATCAGATGAAGCTCGTATGGATCTTACATATCTAAGAGGAGATGTTATTTATAACGATGGTTTAGTAGAATTTGTCCCAGGATCGATTAATGATTTAGATAATGATATAGGCGGTGAAGATAATAGACTAAATGTTTACTTCTGGGAGTTAATAGGTGGTGTAAATGAAACTGGAACTTTAGATAATACTGATATGATTCAGTATTTTGATGATATGCTTTCCACATTAAGAGATCCTTTAGATGTTTACCTTTATATGCAAGATAGTTTCTTCTACACTTTAGAGGTAAATGTAACAGATATTGATAATAGATTAGTACCTGAAACAACAATTACAGTTTGGAATGCTTCAAATCCGACGATTTTTTGGTCTCAACAAACTGATGAGTTTGGTAAAACTATTTTTGATCGTTTATCAAATGGAACTTATATCGTAAATGCTTCTTATACACGATATAGTCAAACTTTAACAATTACAAATCCACGAATTATAGAACTTAACGATACCACAGTGGATACATTTGGAATTTATAAATTAGAATTTACAAATGTAAAATTAACTTCTTTAGAATTGAAATTTCAGAGAGAACATCTGGGTGTTATTGAAGAGGATGTAGTTGGAGCAAATATAACATTTACTCTAGATGACGGCTCTGGGCCATCAGTATTAGGATCGGAATATACGGATTCTAATGGTGAAGTTATCTTTCACTGGGCTAATTTAACAGACGCAAATAGTGGAAATGTTTCTTTAACAGTTAATTGGCACGGTGAAGATTCAAATGATTTAAATTGTGACGATGATTTGGATTCTATACTTCCATTGGTTACACTACCTTTTTATCAGTATCTTAATACTATTGTTAATGTATCTACTGGAAATACATATAAATCATTCTTATATGTAGATTCAAGTGGGGCTAGTAATATTACCTTAGGAGGGAGCTTAAGCATTTGGGTTAACTACTCTTTTCAAAAAAATGTCGAACCATTAGAACCCATTTTAGGTGGAACTGTGAGTTATGATGTTAAGATTGGAAGTATAGTAATTAATACTGGAGACCTTTATTTTACTGAAACAGGCAATGGGATTTATAGTTTAGATATTGATACTTCTGATCTTATAGAACCTGGAGGCGCTTCTTGGTTAGCAGGTGTAGCATATGTCATGGATATTTATGCCACTAAACCAGGACATATACCCAATCAGACATCTGTGGCATTTACACTTCTAGAAAAAACGACTAGTTTGCTTCCAAACATAAGCCAGGCTCAAGTGTATTGGAAAGATGTTCTTACTCTAGATGTACATTATATAGATACATTTGCAGATCCAGATATAGATATAAATGGAGCTACTGTTAGTTATGTTGCTCTTGGTGTAGGTGGAATATCAGGACTTCTTACTCCATACGGTTCAGGAGGATTATATCAACTTAATTTGAATAGTTCATCTTTTCCCATTTATGGAGACTATATATTACAATTAACTGCTTCTAAACAGAATTATGAAATAAAAACGATATTTATACCGTTAACAATATTTGAAATTAATACAAGATTGAATGGAACAGCAGCATTATATGAAACCTTTGATGTATTCATTGGTACTTCTAAAATTTTTTCATTTGAATATACCATTGAACAAAGTGGAACCGGCTTATCAAACATTAATGTGAAGGAATGTGTATGGGAAAAAGAAGTTGGTGGTGTTGTTGTTGATAATGGTATTATTGAGCTGACTGAGTTGGGTAATGGACGCTTTGAACTTGATTTAAATACCGAAAATTTAGAAATAGCAACTTATACCTTAATAGTTACTTTTAGTGAAACAAATTATGTGAGAAGAGATGCTATCATCTTTATTAATATAATTCCAAGAGAATTCGAGATTGGATATGCAGATATAGTGTCAGTAGTATCTGGTAATGATTTAAAGTTTGATATCTACCTAACCGATCCAATTGACGTAATTCCTATAACTAATGCAGAAGTTTATTTAATGGTAGGTGGAACGAGATATAATTTCACTGATAATGGAGATGGAACATATACCGTTGTAGTTCCAGATTCAGCATTACCTGATGCATTTTTCACAACTGAACGATTATCAACCACTCTTAACATTGAGAAGGCAAATTATAGTGATACCACTAGAAGTGTATTTATCGACGTAAAAATGACTGAAATATTCCCTGGTTTCCCTATGTTTTACTTCTTGATGATCGTAATAGGAGTTGTGGCTGTTGTAGGTAGCCTAGTTGCATATCGCGTTATTCAAAAAGCAAGGATTCCAACTTTTGTGAAACGAGCAAGAGAAATGAGAAGTGATATAAAGGGTAAGAAGACTATCTCTGAATCTCTTTTATATCCCTCTAAAGAAGAATATATATTAAAAAAGGTAGGAGATAAATGGGAAATGCTAGGATTATCATTAGGAGATATTTTAGGCGTTGAAAGGAAGAAGGGTAAACAAATCCCTAAGCCCGGTGAATTTGAAGGAGGTGGATTATAAATGCCAGTAGGTTTAGTTGTTATGAAATGGGACGAAAGAGTAGGTACAGAAATCTTAGCCAAATATCCAGAAGAAATTAATATTTCAGATAAAACATTGATGCAAGTATATAGTACCCATGAATATAGCGGAGAATCGGGTATGATTAGTTTAATGGTAGGCTCCCTTAATATAGCTTCATATTATACAGGTCCTGATAAGGGATATTATATACTTCTATTATTAAATCTAGATGATGACCCTGATTCTTATGAAAGTGGATTAGTGGATGTTTCCAGAATAATTTTACAAAACCTTGACGACAATGCATATGTTCGATTAATTCCTTCACTATTTCAAAGGTTATCTGTTTATCCTACATTAAACGATGAGCAGCGCTTAGCAATTACTTATCAAGATGAAATAAAGAGAATGATCATTAATCGTTTAAGAGAAGAAGGGGTAGTGTCTAAATCAGAACTCATGGTTTGGCTTAAAGACAAGTATAAACAAGGGTTCGTTGATTTAGAAGGAGTTTTAATCGAATTGATAAAAAGCGATATTATAAAAGAAGCATCTGTTAAAGGAATGCCATCAGAACTTATTTTCCTTACAAATGATATTTTAATGATGAGAGTACCTCCTGTGCAACTTTTAAAAGATCCTGTCGACAGAGGTTTGCCAGCTCAATTGGCAGAAGATTATCGCACCGAATCTAAGAGATTTTTTCAAAACTATCGTCCTTCGGAACAAGACAATCTTACTGTAATTGATGTTATAATTAATCCTCAAGTATATGAAACTCTCCGTTTATTAAGAACCGCGATAGTTACTCGAAATGATCTTGAAAAGCTTAAAAAGAAAGGTGTAGATGACGTTGATGAGGTACTAAAGATGCTCTGGGAAAGTAAAATGATTCAAGTTTTTCAAGATGCACGGAACAATGAATATTATGCTCTACTTTCTGATTTCTATGTTGATCTTATTTTTCCTAAATATTTACTAAATGTTATCAAAGAAGTGTATGAGAAAAAGTCAAAAGCTAGCCAAGTATTAATTGAATATCTAAACGTACTTGAGAATTCTTACTTAGACCTAAAATCTACAGCAAAATCAAAAGATTAACTTAATTTTATTTATTTTTTTTTCTTTCTACTTTTAAAGTCTAAATACGCAAATTATTAACTATAATTTTTTCCCAGTTTTTTATTTAGATTTTTCATAAAAATATTATTTTTCCATAGATTATTTCATTTATTATTAATAATTTAAAATTGTGATAAATTTGGATGAAAAAATTCCCCCAGAATTTGATGATTTTGATTTAGAAAATCTTTCCAAACCTAATGCTCTTCCAGAAGATATAGATTACGAGAATCATATTGTTGCTACTTATAGTGCAATGCTTCATAGAAAAATGGATGCGTTTTATATGATGCAAGCTGTTTGCATTGAACAATCAACAGGTACTTTTGTTCCTGTTCCTGCAGAAACTCCAGAACAACGAAGAAAACATGTAGCAAAAGTGATTGGATGGTGGAGAATTCCAGATTTTGAATACGAGGGTGCAGAAGAATTTTTTGGAAACCCCAAAATGCATCAATACGTAGTACAAATAGCATTTCCCTTAAACTTTAGGCCTCAATTTCCTATGCTCTTTACAACTATATATGGAAATATTTCAATGGGCGGTCCATTAAAGATGATGGATGTTCGATTTCCAAAAGCATTTTTAAAGGAATTTAAGGGACCTAAATTTGGAGATGTGGGAATTAGGAATATTTTAGGAGTTAAAGAACGCCCATTACTAAATAACATGATTAAGCCTTGTGTATATTCTGATCCAAAAATAGGTGCAGAACTTGCATATCAAGCAGCAGTAGGTGGCTGTGATATCATAAAAGATGATGAATTAATCGCAGATGTGGGATTTAATCCCATTACCGAAAGGGTAACTGCTTTTATGGAAGCGCTAGATAGAGCAGATTCCGAAAAAGGCGAAAAAACTTTATACACGGTTAACATAACTGATAGAGTCGATAAAATGTTTGAGTTAGCAGATATTGTACAAGAACATGGAGCAAATGCTTTAATGGTTAATCATATTTCAACAGGATATTCTGCCATGAGGAAATTAGCCGAAGATCCTTCTGTTAAGGTACCTATTTTAGGACATATGGATCTTGCAGGAGCTCTTTATCAGGATCCTCTCAGTGGTATTTCAAGCCCTTTAATACTTGGTAAATTTGGAAGATTGGCCGGGTGTGATACAATAGTACATCCAGCACCATATGGTAAAGCACCTACAATGGCAGATAGGTTCAAGGAAACTGCTCGACAAATGGTTATGCCAATGGGTAATGCTCCACATATTAAAAGAACCTTGCCAATGCCATCCGGCGGTATTACTCCTAGTTTAGTTGAAAAATGTGTTCAGGATTTAGGGACAAATATTATGATTGGTAGTGGTGGTGGAATTCATGCTCACCCTGATGGTCCCATTGCTGGGGCAAAAGCATTTAGACAAGCGATTGATGCAGTAATGAAAGGTATTTCTGTAAGAGACTATGGCAAAGAACATAAAGAATTGGGTACCGCATTAGGTTTGTTTGGTGTAGGTAAAAAGACTGAATTTACTTCAGTATAATGTGAAATTCAAATAATAAATTTATTTTTTATTTTTTCTTTTTTTTTTAATTTATTCAAATCTCTCAACCAAATATCTTTTTAAAACCACTTTTATTTCAGGTTTAAAGTCAGTTGGTTTTATATAATTAACAATTTTATTACCGCAAAGATCAAGAAATTCTAGATTAGGAAAGCCTTGAAGAAAACTGAGATTTTTCAAATCATTAAGTTTATTATTTGATATCCTTAAATGAGTCAACGATTTAAGATCTTTTAATTTTTTTATATCTTCAATTTGATTATTTGAGAGATCCAATTTCTTGAGGTTTCTCAAAAGATTTAATCCTTCTATTTCAGAGAGACTAGAAATATTATTTTTCCATCCCCAAGGTGTTCCCTTAACCTCGTATTCCAAATAATCCGATAAATCTAATTCTTCTACTAGTAAACTTTTTGGATTTATTTCAAAATAAACATTAGGAAGCTTCTCTGATAAATGTTTTACAGTTAAAAAATTAATAATTATTTCTGAGATATGACTAAGGGAAAAACTTTCTAGCTTCCTCGTTTTAAGTATCCTCTTTATTCCCTTTTTATACTTTTTATTTTCATATCTCCTCTCGACATTAAGGTATTTGACTTTTCTTATTTTTTTTAGCTCTTCTATCAAAATTTTTTTAGATTCAGTTTCTTCAATTTTAGCTAAAGTTTTTAATAAAGCAATTAAACATTTATAAGAGGTTTCATATTTGACTGCCCATTTTATGGGGGGTAAAACTTTTTCTTGATAATTGATGAAGAGGTAATTAAGAGCAGAATTTCTTAACTCTGGATTTTTATCAGAAACCAATAAATTTTCAATAATTTTAAAAATTTTTTCATCCTTGGCTCTAATCCTATTTAATATTTCAATAGACTCTAATCTCAATTGATCCTCATCGGAATTTTCAATAATTGATAACAACAAATCAATTGAAGATTTTTTATCTAAGTCATTATTATTTAGCTTCTCATAGATTTTTTGAGGGGTAAGATTCATATTTTAAATATTTGAAGTATAAATCGTATTAGTTTCAAATAATAAAAGATTTTAAAAAATAAAAGAGTTAAGATAATCGTGTTTCAATAGTAGCTTTATTTTCAAATTCAATGGTTAGCTCCCAAATATTTTCCTTTTTGTTAATAATATGAAAATTAGAATTGCAATCAATAATTTGCTTTCCAGATGGGAGTTTTAAATATAAGCTTCCTTTTCTTTGTCCAATTAACGCAATTTCAATTAAAAGTATTTTCTCTTTATTATTAAATTCATACTTTTTGATTTCATGGCATCCTTGGGAGATATGGAAAGAAGTAGAAAGTAAAATTGGATTAAAAAGGAGTTCACTATCAATAGGAATAATAGATATGAATTTACAAGAATGAGGAGGTATGTTAGCGAATTCAATTTCTTGATTTTCTTTATATTTGCCTAAGAGAATTCCATCCCAAAATTCATAAATCAAAAATTCTTTTTGATTAGGCTTATTTGTGAATATTATATTATTAATTTTTAACTTTCTATTAACGAAATTGTCATCCCAGTTTATTATTGCTACCAAAAATCGTTTTCCAATGGGTTCATCTGTTTCTAACATATAAATTGTTGGTAATTTTGAAATAAATGCATCAACCACTACTGGATAGTAATTTTTTGGATTATATGGAGGAATAAGTAATTTAGCATCGTTTATTTCTTCATCTGATAATTTTGTCATATCATCGGATATTAGAATTTGACCTCCAGACAATCCCATTATTGTTAATTGTAATTTTATTTCATCTATTGTTAATTCTGTATCGGTTCTTCTTATCATCAAACAATCAGGGTCATTTATCCAAAAATTTCTATGCATAAATGACCTGTAGATAATATTTAGTAAGGACACTTTTAATGCGGGTGTATGAATCCCAGATTCTATAAGTTGCATATTTGTCTCTTCCCATCTTGGATCAGTATCCTCTCCAATACGCATCGCATCAACTAAACCAACACATGGTCCTAAGGGGGCCCCACATCCTAGTAAAAAACTATGGCCCGTAATTGCATTTCTTATTGTTTTAACTCCATTATATAAAATTTGCGCTCTTGTAAGATCTTGGTTTGAAAAATCACCCTCAATAGGAACTGCAGCATGTAAAAAATCTATTTTAAAGAACTCAATTTTATAATTATCAGATTTTTGGTCTAATTTATTGGCATATAGAAGACTTCTATAAAAATTATTTAAATAATCTAAAACTTCATTATTTGAGAGATCTAACCCATATAAGTGGACATTCCAACTAAGTCCATAATGTACTTTAAGCAATTTCTTTGAATTTTTATCTTTTAAAAACCAATCACGATGTTGCTTGAATAAGTTAGCTCTTCTTTCAGCAAAAAATGGTGCTGTCCAAATTCCACTTTTAAGACCAGATTCGTTAATTTTATTAAATAAATATGGTAAGCCGTTTGAAAATTTTGAATTAACGACGTTGAAATCACCTATATAAGTAAAGTATCCATCATCTAATTGGAAAAAATCAATAGGGATCATATGCTTATTTTTTTTGAAGAATTCTAAGTTCTTGATTATACTTGCTTCTGATATATCTGTAAAATAATAATACCAGCTACACCATCCAATTGGAATTGTTTCATTTTGATTAGCATTAATGGTCTTCTTAATTATTTTTGCATAATCAATTAGACCATAATAACCATGATTTTCACTCTTAAAACAAATAAATAATTCCTCTGAAAAATTAATGGATGTGCTCCTAAAATGAATGCCATCCATGCACCCAAAAGCGGTAAGTAATTTAATTTCAATATTTCTATCATAATCCAATATAATTCTTGAAAATTGATCTTTTAGAGTGAGAAAACCCATGATTAAAGAGCTATTTGATTCTATATCAGTTATAGCTGTACAATATTCGCTATAAAATCTACCTTTAATTTCATAATCTTGATTATCAAATACGCGTTTATAAATTTCAGATTTAGGACCTTCATGATCTTTCTCATTACCGAATAAAATTGTACAGGGACTCCAACTTTGCCAACCATGTTTAAACCAAGAGATCTTATTTAATTTTGTTGCATTAAAGGTTCCAGATAACCATAAATTACTATTTTTAATAGTCAAAGGGGATATGCTGTGAACTCTTTCTTGAAATTTTTCATTATTGATAATATCAGTAATTTTTATCAAAATGAATTTTTGATTTCGATAGATTTTAAATTGTATATTAAATTGGATTTTTAAACTTTTAGGGTTAATAGGAGTCAGGATTATCTTATTTCCATCCCCAATTTGATCTTTAACCTCCTCAACCTTAGAATTAAAATTAATACCTTTAGAGCAGTATTCGTTAATGGGATTTGATTTTCCACTTAGAAAATTTATAGCACAATAAGCATCTTTCAGAAAATATTTTTTACCATTTTCTTCATTGTGGAAAATCTCATAGGTTCCAGCATACTTTCCAATCTTATAAAAAGTTAGAGAAATAACACCATTGTTAATATTAATAAAATTTGTATTATTATTAACTAAAATTGACATGAATTTTCTCTCTAAGACCAATTTAGATTAAATTAACATCTGATTTCTGTTTATTTAAACTTCCTTCCCGGAATGTGATTAATTACATCTTTTACAGAAGCTTTTAATTTATTAAAAGGTCGTAAATTACCAGCAAAGGGTGTATCTATTCCATAATATAAATAGGGCTCAACTTTCTTCTCAACTAACTCAATCTTCTTTAAGTTTCCCTCAGATAAAAATGATAGAAAATAGTCATGATCATACTTTTTAAACGTTAAAAATCGGTAGTTTTGAAAACCTAACTTCACTGCTATCCATCTAGGGTAAGAACCAGTATTACCTAATGTATTAGCAGCGATAGCTTCAATCTTTGCTGTTAATAAAGATTCTTTCATTTCAATTTCTTCAGCGTGATTATCAAATTCTCCAGGCACCTCCACATTTAGATTCCCTTCTTCATCTAAAAGGAGCGATATTACCCCTATCGACATTGAAGATAATCCTAAATAATCAACTCTAATCCAATCTTCTACATAAGGAATCTCTTGATCTGTGAATACTTCTTGTAAACTTAGATATTCATTTAACATGAATTTGATAAGCCCCTTGAATTTATGGTTAATATTACTTTTTTCAAGTTTAGGTAAATTATCTACATCCTTTCCACGAATTAATTCAGAATAATATTTTGCCATTTGTTCAAGAATCCATTTACCTTTTTTATCAGGAAAATTTCCATACACAATATAGATAATATTATCCTTAACATAGAATTGACATTTTTCTTCACTTTTTTTATCAGCAGTAAGAAGCATTTTATCTAATACCCCACCCAGAATACTTGTTGCAATGTAATCTAAGTTATTTGTCAATTCTAAAAGATATTTATATCGATGATTATTATTAAATAACGGAGTTCTTTCTACAGAGGTGATACCTAAAAATTTAACGTATTCCTCTTCATTTTTTAAATAAATAATCTCATCTTCAACTGAAAATGATTCTGCTTTTGTTTTAACTTTAATTTTTCCTTGAAATTTTGAACTAAGAGTTGAAGTTTTAGTCTTAAACTGTTTGGGCTCCTTTTTTCCTTCTACTTCTGAATTATTTACATATTTATATAACTCAGGAAGAAATTTCCTACATTTAGGGCAGAGTTGATCCTTAGGATAAGGTTTTACAATAGTATATCCACAATATTGACATTGTAATCCATCTGCTTTAAAGTGAAATATTGGGTTAGGGATTTTTAATCAACTCTGTTAAGAGTAGTAGATTAGTGATAAAAATACTATTTTGATAATAAATATTTTGATCAGTCAAATTATAAAATTTTCTCTTGAATAAGATTATAAGTATTTGCTTGTAATTCCATCAAAAGCAGTAAGAAATTTGTTATTCTGTTCTTCTGTCCCTATGGTTAACCTAATGTAATTATATAATCCAGGTTGACTAAAGTGGCGTACTAGGATCTTCATATCCTTCAAATCCCATAAAAATTTAAGGGTGGTTGATTTATCGTCAAATTTTATAAATATAAAATTAGCATCTGAAGGAGCTACACTTATACCATTATATTTATTCAGTTCCTCGGTCAATCTCTTTCTTTCTGAAATAATTTCTTTATTTTGTTCAAAAATTTTTCTTCTATATTTTATGCATAACAGTGCTGTGATTTGCGCGATATAACTTGTATTATACGGTAATTTAACTTTATTCATCTCTTTAATTATTATTGGGTCAGCTAACGCATAACCCATTCTCATTGAAGCTACAGAAAATGTTTTGGAGAAGGTTCTACAAACTATTAAATTTTTTATAGTTTTTAATAATGATAAACATGTAAAATCTGAGAAATCAGCATAAGCTTCATCTACAACTACAATTCCAGAAAAATGTTCACACAAATTTGTAATAATTGAATTTTGAAATGATTTACCATTTGGATTATTTGGTGAATTAATAAACATTAATTTTCCTTTTACATTAAAACTTGAATCTGGTATACTAAAATCATCATTTAATTTAATTTCGTTTATTTTGGCATCATAAAGATTAGCTAATACTTTATAAATCCCATAAGTGGGATAAAATACTACAACTTCATCTCCAGGATTTATAAAAACCTTAAATATAATATCAAAAATCTCATCTGAACCATTACCAATGAAAATACTATTTCTATTTGTAAGAGTATCTTTATCTCTTAAAAGCTGGTTAAGAACAGCTTTTCTTACTTCAAGTGCAAGAGAATCAGGATACTTTCTTAGCACTTCACCATTTCCAATAGCATCTTTTATATCTTCCACAATTTCAGGAACAGGAGGGTATGGATTTTCGTTAGTATTTAATAAAATCCATCCATCTTCAGGGGCTTGTTCTCCCGGTTCGTAAGGATTATATTTCTTAAGACTATTTTTAAATAAATCTGCTATATCCATAATTTATAACCTAGTTCGATTATATAAATATCTGAATAATGCTTTAATCAGGTAATTTAATAAATATGTTATTTCTTTATATATTTTAATTTTTTTCTTTTAATCTTTCTTCAATAGATTTTTTATCTGCTTAAAAGCCTTCAAATTGAGCAATTCTAATTGCTGTTTTATATAAGATTTTCAATCCCTCTTTAGTAGATCTTAATACATCAAATATATTTAAAAAGGGATAAATATTCAACCCAGAATAGCTTTTTGCATTTCCACAAGTAGAAAGGATATGATTCGTCCCAGCAGAATATCATTAGATATTAATTAATATGATAAATGTGTTTATTATCTTAAATCAATAAATCATTTTTGAAAACTCAATTTTTAAATTTCCTAAAAATATTAAACTTATAATACTAATTATAATCATTTTATGTGGAGTTAAAAATGGATTTCGCACTAATGTTTGAAGTGCTAGAAGGTGGTGTAAGTGAACCTATTAAATGGAATATCGATAATCTTTCACCAGATAAAAATATAATAATTCTTGATGAAGGATCCTCTTCTTTGTATTTGTGGCACGGATCAAGACAGGGATTGGTAGCTAGAAGAACTGCTCTTAGACAGGCTGAATCCTTAAAAGGTCATGGATATGTAGCAGGAAAGAGCATAATTGGTAGAGATATAAAACTTTTAAAAGAAGTAGATCAAAGGAAGATTGGAAGAGACCCTGAAACCACAAAATTAAATGAAGAACTTCAAAATATATTAAATAGAGAATATAAGGATTTGGATAATTTTATCATCACTTTTGATATTGAAGGAGCTAAGCAAGTTCCTATTAAAGCTGTTTCGAAACCAGAACCCAAACCTACCCCAGTAATACCTAAACCCGCGCCGGTTCCAGAAGTTAAAGCTGAAGCTACTCCAGTTATTAAGCAGGAAGCAACAGTTGTAGCCCCACCTGCTATAAAGCATGCTTCTGAATATAATGCTACACCAGAAGCATCTCTAAAAACTGAAACAGCACCTAAAGAAGATATCACACCAGTAAAGAAACTAGATCTTGACATTCAAGCAAAAATAGGATTCGTTTTAATAGCTATAACTGAATTCTTTAACGACATCTGGGTATCTAAAAAGGATGATGGTAATTTTTCAGTAGAACACATGGATGGGAAAGTATGTGAATTTTCAATATCCGAAGGAAAAATAAAATTCACGTCAGACTCATTTTCTGGAATCTCTACTAATATTAAGACTGAAATTCAAAAGAAGTTTGTAGAGCTTTCAAAATTATTATAATCTTTTTTTTCTAAATTTTTTTTGATATTGTTATTTAAATTTATAATGATATTTATTAAATAATAATAGAGTAACTTTTCTTAATTTCTAATCGAAAAATACTTATAGAGAATCTTATGCTATTCAAAAAGCTAGCAGATTTATTTTCTAAGCTAGAGAGCACATCAAAAAGACTTGAAATGATTGATATTCTATCAAATTTTTTTCTAGACATTAAAAATACAAATAATTTTTCTGATTTAGATAAAATCGTTTATTTACTGCAAGGCCAACTAGTTTCCAACATTAAGCAATTTCCTAAATTAGGACTTGCTGAAAAGATGATCATTGAGGCTTTATCGCTCCATTCAGGCATTAATGGAAAAGAAATAAAAAATATCTTATTAAAAGAAGGAGATATAGGTGCTACAGCAGAATTAATTCTTTCTAAGAAGAAAAAACAAAAGTCTTTATTTGATTTTGATAAGCATTTGGAAGCCTCAGAATCATCTTTAGAGATATCTGAATTATATTCTGCGCTACAAAAAATAGCTACAACTGAAGGTTCTGGTTCTCAAGATATCAAATTAGGAATTTTGCGTAGTTTGATGAGAAAATGTTCTCCTATTGAAACAAAATATCTATTAAGAATAATAACATCGACCTTAAGGGTGGGAGTATCAACTTTAACAATTATTGATGGTTTAGCACAAGGATTTATTGGCGATAAAAAAGCAAGAGATTTCATTGAGAAGGCTTACAATCAACATCCTGATTTGGGAGACGTCACTTTAATTTTAGCGAGAGATGGAATAGAAGAAGTAAAAAAAATTAAGATCTCTTACGGTACACCTGTTCGAAATATGCTTGCATCTCGAGTTTCTTATTCAGAAATTATTGATAAGTTAGGAAAACCTTGTATTGCTGAATATAAATTAGATGGTGAAAGATTACAAATTCACAAAATGGGAGAGAAGATATTGCTATTTTCTAGAAGATTGCTTGAAATTTCTGAGCAGTATCCTGATGTTTGTCAAGTTATTAGGGATAAAATTAAAGTAAAAAGAGTTATTCTTGAAGGAGAAGTAGTAGCAATGGATCATTTTTATGAAAAAATGCTTCCATTCCAAGTGTTAAGTAGAAGGCGAAGAAAGTATGATATTGAAGACATTTCTAAAGAAATACCTGTAAGTTTATTTTTATTTGACTTATTAATGATTGGGGATGAATCATACATAGATAAAACCTATCCTGAACGTAGGAAAAAGCTTGAAGAAATTGTAGAACAGAAAGATGAAATACGCCTAGTTGATTCAAAAGAAATTAAATCCACAGAAGAGATGTTGGACTTCTTTAATGAAGCAAGGAATGCAGGAACCGAGGGTATAATTGTCAAATCCATAAAAGATGACTCATTTTATCAAGCAGGAAATCGTGGTTTTCTCTGGATAAAGCTAAAAGGACTTGAAGGTGGAAAGTTAGCTGATACGGTTGACGTGGTACTAGTAGGAGCATTTTATGGAAGAGGCCGTAGAAAGGGATGGTATGGAACCTATATTGGAGCAGTCTATGATCCTTTAAATGATAAATTTGAAGCTTTTACTCGTATAGCATCAGGTTGGACTGATGAAATAATGGAAATATTAAAGAATGAGGTGAAGAAGTATGAAGTTGAGAAAAAACCGAGTGATGTTATATGTGATGATAAACCAGATCAGTGGTTAATACCAGAAATTGTTATTGAAATATTTGGTGATGAAATTACTGTTAGCGATAAATTTTCTTCTTTAGGGTATTCTATGAGATTTCCTGTATTTCAAAGAATTCGTCCAGAAAAGGGTCCAAAAGATATAACAACTGTTGATGAAATAACACGCTTATATGAAACTCAATAAACATTAAATATAAATAACTAAACCATTTTCTTCTAACTTTTTTAAACCTGCTGGTATTTCTTTCAATTTATTATCGGTTAAATATAATTCTCTTAAAGATGTAAGAGAAAGTAATGATTCTGGGAGATGTTCGATATTATTTCTAGACAAATTTAAATATTTTAAGCTATTAAGCAATCCAATTGTTTTTGGAATTTTCGATAATTTATTATCACTCAAATTCATCATTTCCAGCTTTTTTAATTTACCAATTGTTTCTGGAATATAACTTATTTCATTTCTTTCAAGATCAAGAATTTTTAACTTAGAAAGGGAACTAAGTGAATTTGGGATGGTTTGGAATAGATTCCAACTTAAATTCAATTTTTCTAAAGAAACAAGTCCTGAAATCGAATTCGGTAGGTTATATAATTTATTATCATGAAGATTTAATTCATTAAGATGCTTTAAATTACCAATATTAAGAGGTAATTCTTTTAATTGATTTAACCTTAAATTTAAAACCTTTAAAGCTTTTAAATTACATATCGAATCGGGAAGTACCACAAGATCATTTTTCCATAAAGTTAACTGTTTTAAATGGGAAAATAAACCAATATTTTCAGGTAATTGATTTATAGTATTTACATTTAAATTAATACTCTCTAAATATTTCAATTTAGTAATCCATTCAGGTATACGTGTAATTTGATTGTACCTTAAGCTTAAAATTTTAAGAGAATCCAGATTTTGAATTGCTTCAGGAACTTTTATTAGACCCTTAAACTGAAAATCTAATTGAATAACTTTACAATTTTCTATAGTATAATTTAAACGCCATATCGTTTTTCTCAAATATGTTATCGTAAAATAATTTAGTAAAATTAAAGATAATTCATAATTAGTTATGCTATTAAATTCTCTCTTTTCTATTATATGCTCAAAGCCAATTTTAAATTCGCTATCATGCATTTGTTTTAATTCATGAATTAAAAAAAGCTTGGAGAGCCGATTATCTATTTTTCCTAGATTTTTCACTATTTTAAGAAGCGTTTGAAAGATTGTTTTTAGGCAGAGAGGAGAAAGTTCATGCTGAAGTGCCCATTTCATAGGATTCAAGGAATCTTCTAAAAATTTGTCCCCTAAGATTTTTGCTGCAGTATTTCTTATTTTCTCATTAGAATCAGAGAGCATTAAATTTTCGAATAATTTGAATATTTTTTTCTTAGAAATTCCTTTATTCTCGAAATTTTCCCCAATTTTTGCCAAAATTTGAATACTGTTAAATCTAATTGGAATACTATTACTGTTTTCTATTAGGACAATTAAGCGATTAATTGCTGATGATTTATCTATCCTCTTATCAAGTAGATCTTCATAAATCTTATTTGGGTCTAAATCTATCATTTTACTTCATAATTTTTTAACAATTATTATTTATAGATAATTAATCCTCGTTTCTCTAAATCTTTCAAAAAGTTTGGAATTTCAGCTATATAATTAAAATTTAAATCTAATATTTTAAGTGAAGATAAATTGGAAATAGATTGAGGAAGTTTATATAATTTATTACCCCATAAACTTAATGTTTCTAATGATTGAAGAGAACCAAACCATTCTGGCAATTCTTCAAAATTGTTCCAACTTAAATTTAATTTTCTAAGAGATTTTAATAAGCTAAATGATTTAGGTAATATAGTTAATCTATTATTCCATAATGTAAGTTCTTCTAAAGATGATAATGAACCAATAGATTTTGGAAGATTTATTAATTCATTGTCGTATAAATGAAGAGTTTTAAGGGATCTTAGTGAACTAATCCAATTTGGTAATTGCTTTAATTTATTTCCCCCTAATCCCAATTTTGTGATTGATTTTAGAGATTTTATCCAAGTCGGGAACTTTTCCAATTTGTTTAAACCAAGCTCTAAATATTTTAGCGATAATAGCTTTTTTAGTGAAATATTGATACTTTTTAAGTGATTTCCATATAAATCTAAAACTTCTAAATTCGAAAGCCTATTTAATGATTTTGGTAAGGATTTTAATTTATTTGATCTTAAATCTAGGATTTTAAGAAGTTTAAGATTCCCTATCGAATCTGGAACATGGGTCAATTGATTATATCTTAAATTTAGATGTTCTAATGCTTTTAAGTTTCCTATTTCGAATGGAAGTTCACTAAGTTTATTATAGCTTAAATCAAGATGAATTAATGAAGTTAATATACTTACGGAATTTGGAATGAAGCTTAATCGATTAAACTTTAAATCAAGTACTTTCAATGCCTTTAATTCTGTTATGAATTCGGGGACTTTTTTCAATATGCTCCATCCATATACACTACTACTTATATCGGATAAATCTAATTCAGTAATTACTCCTTTATATAATTTAAAATCTATTTTACCGTATTTTTTTTCTAAATGATAAATTATTAAATAATTCTTAAGAATATCAGCAAGATCCTTAATAGAAAAATTTAGTTTGTCTATCCTTTTAAATAGATTAGTATAATGGCTTTTAAAATCACTGATTTCTATTGTATTTAGTTTATTAATAATTATCGTTCTTGATTGATGGTTATCTATTTCACCTAAAGTATTTGTTATAGTTAATAAACATCTCAGTGATTTCTCATGATTAAGTGCAAAAGCAAATGGTTCAAGTATTTTATCTTTGAAATTTTTTCTCAGTATGTTTAATGCGTTAAATCTAATTATTTCATGTTTGTCAGATATTAATAAATTTTCTAACAGTTTGAAAATGCGAGGATTTACTGCCGATAATTTTCCCAAAACAACTATGCTTTTGACTCTATCAATTATATTTTCACTATTATCTATTAATGAAATTAATTGATTTATAGCTGAAGACTTATCTATTTCATTATTAAGATAGCTATCATAAACTATATCTGGAGGTAATTCCATTAAGTCTCAAAATTTGCTGTAATTTTTAATTTTTTATTTTGAATCCAAAAGGACAATAATATGAAGTGGTTTTAATTATTGACTTTTACTATTTATGTTGAATTGAAATGTAAATTGTATGTTTAAATTTTAATTGTTAGGTCTCTTTCTTTTAAAACTCGCAAAGATTTAGATAAATTGTCTACCTTATTGAAATTTAAATATAAAGTTTTTAGATTTTTAAGGGATTCTATTGAGTCAGGAATTTCTTTTAAATTATTCCCCCAAAGATTTAAAAACTCTAGAGATGTAAGAGAGTCAATCCAATTTGGAATGGAATCTATATTATTCTCACTTAAATTTAGAGTTTTAAGTGATGTTAATTTTGCGTTACATTGTGGTAATCCAGTAAACTTATTATTCCTAAGATTTAATTCTACCAATTTATTTAAAAATTGAAAACTGTCAAGGAGGTTCTTTAATGTATTATCATATAAATGCTATACTTTAAGGCATTCTCGGAGTTAAAGGCACACTTTTTAATGTGCCTATATTTTCTTTAAATTTTCTCTAGTATCATACCACCCAGAGTTATTGGTCCACCTGATGCATTATATATCTTTTCTGCTTTTTTCAATTTAGACTGACTATGAGAATAAATTCGAAAAACAAGATCTCCTTCCTTCAGCCTTGCACCTTGTTTCTTTATGATTTCAACACCCGATTTTTTTGAATTCGGGCACCCCACAGCCTTTGCTATTTGATTTATTATTGAATTTTTAACCTCAACAATGTATCCTTCTTTGGTAGCAAAAAACTCTTTTACATTTGGCCCGATCTCAATATCATCAGGCGTTATCTCAGGATTTCCACCTTGGGTTTCAATAATGCTTTTCATTTTTTCATAAGCTTTGCCAGATCTTAATAATTCTTTTGCCAAAGCTTGACCTGACCCTTTTTGAGCTTTTCCACCCATTTCTAGTAACATACCTGCTAAATCAGTAGATTTCTCGATTAAAGAATTTGGACCTGCTGAATAATCTTTCAGTAAAGTTAAGGCTTCTTTTGCTTCAAGAGCTGGTCCAATTGCGTGGCCTATAGGTTGATGTGCTAAGGTTAGCGCACATTCTGCTTCTATTCCTACATTAGCAGCAATTTCTTTAAATAGATAAGCAAATTGTTTACCTTTATCAGGGGTTTGGAATTTAGTACCCTCACCGACAGGAATATCCAAAACAAGCTTTTTTACACCCATGCTTAGTTTTTTAGTGAGTATAGAGGGAATCATTAAACCAATAGGATCCATATGAAGAGGGCGTTCAATTTCAATTAAAATGTTATCAGCAGGCGCAATATCTAATGCTCCACCCCAAATGATGCAAGCATTTTCTTTTGAAACGATATCCTTTAATTCATCTGATTTAAAAGTAACAGGAGCTAATACTTCCATTGAATCAGCTGTACCTGATGGTGAAGTAATTGCTCTTGTAGATGATTTTGGAATGGTTAATCCCGCAGCAGCAACAATAGGGACAATTAGTAATGAGACTTTATTACCGGGCACTCCGCCTGTACTATGTTTATCATAGACATCCATACCAAAATAAAAAATATCTCCACTCCTAACCTCTGCTAAAGTCAATGACGTCATTTCTTCATTATCCATACCATTTATTTGAACTCCCGTTATAAAAGCAGCTAAATCTATTCGGGATAATGATCCTGAAACAGCATCTGATATAAAATTATTTATTTCTTCACTGCTAAGTTTTTTCCCCTTTATCTTTTTTTGTATAAATCTAAAAGAATCTGGGGGATCTGCGGGCTTTACTGAAATGATTGTTCCATCTGTTAGATTTTTCTTTTCTTTTAAAATATCTAGAAAAATCCCGATTTCACCTGGTTTTACAATAGAATCAGAATAATCTATCTGGATTATCGCAACCCAAAATTCACTCTCAATTGATTTTGATTCTTTATTTCTTATATAGATTCGTTCTCCCGCTTTTTGACCAAGTTCTTGAGCATCTTTAATATTTAAAACAATATCTTTAGTATTTCCAGTTTCATAGTCTACTTTTTTTACTTTTAGCTTCATAGTTTAAATCCAATTTTTTGTTATAGAGATATAAGAACATTTAAGTTTATATTTTTAATGTTATAAATAAGTTTTCTGTTAGATAAATAAATTTAATTAGAAAGCATTAAATAATTTGAATTATGGATAAATTTGAAAAAGCTCAGAAAATTCTTAAAGAAATTAATGCTGATGGATGGTTAATTATCTGTAATGAGGATAGTGATATAAATTCTAGATTCTTATTAGGAGTCGGATCACACGCTCGTCATTATATTTACGTAGCAGCTGATGGGAATCATAAGGTTCTATCTGTTGAAATGGAAGCTGCTATGATTGAGCACTCACTAAAGAAGAAAAATATAAAATGTAAAGTTATTAGCTATAAATCATTAAATGAATTAAGAAAATTATTGACAATAATCGTTAATAAATCTCGAATTGCTCTAAATTTTGGTGAAAATGTCCTAAAGGAAGATGGTACCTCACAAGCGGATTATATTCACGCTGGAGATTATTTTTCGGTAAAAGAATTAGCACCAAATACAGAATTTATATCCGCAGCTTCGATTATATATGAACTTAGAAGTGTTAAATCTTCCGAAGAGTTAAAAGATTTAAGAAACGTCTGTAAAGCTACACTTGAGATATTAGAAACTATACCGGAATTTGTAAAAGTAGGTATGACTGAAAAGGAAGTTAGAACTAAAATAGAATATGAGTATATGAAATTGGGGAAAACAGCATTCGAAACCATTGTAGGTTCAGGCCCTCATTCAGCAGATCCTCACCATAACACTTCAAATAAAAAGATTGAATCAGGCGTGTTATTAATTGATACCGGTTTACAAATAGATGAGATGTGTTCTGATATCACCTGGACTTTCTGGGTTGGAAAAAATCCATCTGATAAGTTTCTTCAGACATATAAAGTTCTTTTTGAATCAAAACAAATTGCTAATGAATATTTTATAGATGGCTCTCCCAATTGTCTTCCAGCGAGGAAATGTCGCGAATATCTAGCAGAAAAAGGTTATGATCATGAGAAATTATTTTTCCATGGACTTGGACATTCATTAGGGTTTGAAGCTCATGATATCGGTGCGAGAATTAATAAAAGTATTCCAGAAACGCATACTCTTAAAGAAAATATGGTATATACAAATGAACCCGGTCTATATTGGAAAAGTGAATGGGGACTCAGGTTAGAAGATGATGTGATTATAGGGAAGACAAAATGCGAACAAGTAACCTACAACCCTGAAGATCCTATTTTAATTTAATTTCTAATATTTTTTTTGCTTTCCAAATTATTTGAGAAAGCTATAACTTTATCGAGATGGGGAATTCTTTAGTTTCTTCAATCAGATTTTGATCCGGATCTTTAAATTTAATTAAAAGTTTAACAACATAATCTCCTGCTTCAAGTGGTTTAAGATTTACTTCCCATCTGATTTCTTCATTTGATCTCAATGAATAAATTTTTTTGGTGGTTGTACCTCGCATAATTTTTAATTGTTCAGGAAACTCAGCATCAATATTTACATCCAACGCTTCACCCTGACTTTGATTTTGTACAAGGATTTCTAATGGAAAAGTCTGTTCTATAAGTGGAGGTCTTAAATTTTTTGTAGAAATTTCCAGAGTTGGAGGTGGTGAAATTAGGTTTGGTATAATTTCAACTGTTTCATAGATAAATATTAAATTATTATTTATTTCACAGGTTAACGATAAAGGTCCTATAAAAGGATTATCAAGCTGAAAATGTGGTTTAATTATAAAATCTAATTCATGGACTTTACCAATTTCCAAATCAACAGGAATAACCGGTTTCCTACTTGAACTTAGATTGTCTGATAATTGGAGGTTAAGTTTGATTATTTCAAATTTCTCAATTCTATAGCTAAAAAACGGGTTTTGGGTAACGGATAACAAAGGTTGGGTATTAATATTTACTTTTAAACTTATATTTTCATTTGTTCTATATAATTCTTTGTCTAATTGTAATTCAGATTTTAAAGAAAGTTGCAGATTAGTAATAAAAAGAATTTCTCTCATCAATTTTAATTCAGCATCACTGAATTCATAATTTTGAAGATTAGTTTGAATTTTTTCCAAATATTTTGGATTATTATCGCGTAAGCAAATTGTCAATTCTGTAACCAGAATAATTAATGGATGTTCTTTAAAATAAGAACTCTCAACTTTATTCTGCAATTTTTTAATAAAATTTAGTCCCTCTTCTTGTTTTATTTTAGTAAATAAGCATAAATAAGAAAGCACAGAAAATAATACATAATTATTATTCCGAGCCCCTTTACTTCTCAATTTTGGGATGAATTCGATTGCACTTTTGAAGATTTCATTTGCCTTCAAGTAATCATTATTTAGTAAGGAAGAATCCCCTGCCATTCTTAATAAATCCAAACTTGACTGGATTCTATCCAATTCTATAAACGCGTTTGCTCCATTAATAAAACTAATTATAGCTTGTTCATATTTATCCAATTTTAAATAATTATTTCCAGCAGAATAATAATTTTTTGCGGCTTTCTTAAATTGTCTGGCTTTAAATAATTTTTCAGCTTTTAAAAATTGATTTTCAGCATTTAAAAATAAATTTTTACCCATTTACATTTCACAATTGTCTAAATTAATATTTCTATTAATTAATTTTAAAATTAAAAATTACTTGTAAAATCAGATTGCATGAAAGTAAAAATAAAAAAAATAATAAAAATTTAGATTAATTGATTTAGAATGCCATTAATATGAGTATAAAGGCAATTAAAATGATCATTCCTCCATAACCAAGAACAGGATAAC
>JBHLOI010000011.1:0-82203 GCA_048940645.1 Promethearchaeota archaeon
TTTTTTGAAACCGCAAAAGGAGGAAAAGTGATTGATGTTGATGGAAATGAATATATTGATATGCTTTGCGCATACGGCCCTATTATAATTGGTCATCAAGAGGAAGAAATTGATAAAGTTGTTATAGAACAAATAAAAAATAAAGGTTTTTGCATGTCATTAACTCAACCAATACAAAATCAATTAGCTAAAGTACTTAAAAAACTAATACCTTGTTGTGAAAAAATGGTATTAATGAAAATGGGAACTGATGCAACAACAGCAGCCATAAGAGTTGCACGAGCATATACGAAAAAGGAAAAAGTTCTTAGCTGCGGATATCATGGTTGGTATGATGCCTTCAGTGAGGTTCATGGAATTGAAGCGGGAATCCCTAAGAAACTATTTGAGGATTTTTATGAATTTGAATTTAATAATCTTGAAGAAATTGAAAATTTATTTAAAAAACATAAAGATGAAATTGCAGCAATTATTGTGAATCCAATCCATACACCAGGAGGTCGAGAAGTTGAGCTTCCCAAATCTGGTTTCTTGGAGGGAATACGTGAATTAGCAACAGAAAATAATGCTCTATTAATTTATGATGAAATAAGAACAGGCTTTAGGGTAGACATGGGAGGAGCACAAAAATTCTATGGAGTTCTTCCCGATCTTGCGGCATTTGGAAAAGCCATGGGTAACGGCTATCCAATAAGCACACTTGTAGGAAAAGCGGAATACATGGATGTTTTAGTAGAAAAAGTATTTTTAAGCTCAACCTTTTTCCCAAATAGTCTTGCTCAAATCGCATCCCTCAAAACAATTGAAATACTACAACGAGATAATGTGTTAAAAGACATTAGCGAGAAAGGTAACTATTTCGCGAAGCGAGTAAAAGATAGTATTCAAGATTACAAGATTCCATGTATTTATTCAGGACAACCTTGGATGCCCTATATCACTTTCACTCCGGATCCTAATTTTTTATATAGAAAATTGCGAGAAGAATTTTATCGTCAACTTATTAGACGGCAAGTTTTCTTACAACCTTTTCATCATGGATATATTTGTTATCGACATAGATATGAGGATTTAGACTATGCTATAGATATGATAGTAGAATCACTAAAAGAGATAAAAAAAATGTTATAAAATCTATGAATTAAAATTTAAAATTTATGAAAAAATTATGGAAAAACTTATTATTACAGCAGCAATTTGCGGAGCAGAAGTAACAAAAGAACAAAATCCGAGCGTTCCTTATACTGTTAAGGAAATCGGGATTGAGGCTGAGAGCGCCTTCCTTGCTGGTGCTAGTATTATTCATTTGCATGTACGAGAGAATAAAGGGACTCCAACTCAAAATAAGGAAAGGTTTAAAGCATGTATCGATGAAATTAAGAGTAGATGCCCAGATGTAATTATCATGCCTTCGACAGGCGGAGCAGTGGGGATGAGTAATGAAGAACGACTTCAACCAATTTATTTAGACCCTCCTCCAGAAATAGCCAGCTTAGATTGTGGGACTATGAATTTTGGGAGAGATGAAATATTTATTAATACTGAAGCTACAATAAAATTTTTTGCTGAGGAGATGTATAAAAGAGGAATTAAACCAGAATTGGAGTGTTTTGATAAAGGAATGGTAGATATGGCATTAAGATTACATAAGAAAGGATTTATAAAGGATCCAATGCATTTTAACTTAGTATTGGGAGTAAACGGAGGAATTGCGGCTTCAACAAGAGATTTAAATTTTTTAGTAGAAACTCTACCTCTAAATTCTACATATACAGTCACAGGTATAGGTCAACATGAATTTACTATGGCTACATTGGGAATCATTATGGGAGGCCATATTCGTGTGGGACTTGAAGATAACCTTTATATCTCTAAAGGAAAATTGGCTGAATCTAATGCACAATTAGTAGAAAAAGTAGTAAGAATCGCTAGTGAGCTTGGTAGAGATATTGCTTCCCCTTATGATACAAGAAAAATTCTAGGATTATAAGAATTAGGATTAGTAGTTGGTGATAAAAATTTGAAAAAGGGAAATAAATATGGGACTCATAGAGTAACTGATCCAATTGGCGCTTTACCACAATCGGCAAATAAATTATTAAATGATATGGAAATATACGATAATGAAATCCTAATCGATGTTGATTATCTAAATATAGATTCTGCTAGTTTTACACAGTTAAAACAAGTCTCTAAGGGCGACATTGAGCAAATTAAAGAGTTGATAATTGCAATCGTGGATGAAAAAGGAAAAATGCAAAATCCAGTTACTGGTTCAGGAGGGATGCTAATCGGCAAAATTGAAGCAATTGGAGATGCTTTGAGAGATGAAGTTGATTTGAAAGTCGGAGACAAAATTGCGACCTTAGTATCTCTTTCTCTAACACCTCTCAGGATAGATGAAATCACTAAAATCTATCCAGAGATTGACCGTGTTGAAATTAAAGGTAAAGCAATATTATTTGAAAGTGGAATTTATGCTAAACTTCCTATAGATATGGAAGATACGTTAGCATTAGCAGTCCTTGATGTTGCAGGTGCTCCAGCTCAAGTAAAGAACCTTGTAAAAGAGGGTGATACTGTATTAATCCTTGGTGCTACCGGAAAATCAGGTTTAATGTGTTCCTGTATGGCAAAAAAGATGGTTGGAAAAACAGGAAAAGTAATTGGTCAAGCTAGGAATGAAAAAAGAGCTAAATTCCTTGAAATTACAGAATTTTGTCATGAAATAATTATAGCTGATGTTTTAAAGCCAGTAAATGTACTAGAAGAAACACTAAAAGTTAATAATGGAAAAGAGGTCGACATTTCAATAAATTGTTTGAGTATTCCAAATACCGAAATGTCGAGTATATTACCTGTGAGAGATGGAGGAACTGTTTATTTCTTTTCTATGGCTACTAGCTTTACAAAAGCAGCATTAGGTGCTGAAGGAGTAGGTAAAGATGTGACAATGATTATTGGAAATGGGTATACAGTAAATCATGCTAAAATTGCTCTAGATCTTTTAAATGAATCTGATATACTTAAAAAGATATTTCAAGAGAAATATAGCTAATTTTAATCAAATTCTAATTTAAGTTTCGAAAAATATTTGAATAAAAGTAGGTTTAATTAATTGTCAAGCTGAAATATAAAAATATTAAGAAAAATTATGAATTTAATTCTAATCTAATTCTATATTAACTTTCAATTACCCAATTTTCAGTATTATTATAGAATGTGTTAGCTAAATAATCACACTCAGAATTAATCATAAGAATTCCTATAGTATTATTATAGAAGATATTATTAACAAAAATTGTTGAATTTGAATTTGATAAATAAGCTCCCTCCGAATTAAAGTTAAATTGGCAATTTGACACATTAAAATCATTAGAATTTATTATGCGAATTCCAATGACAAGGTTATAACTGAAATTGGAGAAAGTACAATTACAGAATTTGCAATCAATGAAAGTAATGGCATAATTTGTATTTTCGATATTTTGGTTCTTGATTATTATATTGGAGCAGTTAATAAAAAATAATTGCCCATAAATTTCTGGATTATCAATAACTAGTCCACTTTGATCAATTATAAATCCCAAATCCTTACCATTTACTAGATTATTTTCACAGATTAATGAATAGCCAAGATAATCCGAAAAATAAAGTCCATTACCTCTCAGAATATTGTTTTTTATGCTACAATTATAGGAAGATCCTATATGTATACAATCTTCAGACCAATAGTTATCTTCCTTATAAGTAAAAGTATTGTTTAAAATTCTGGTAGAATTTGAATAAGAAATATACAGATTTAAATTATTATTTATTAATTTATTATTTTCCAAAGTACTTGTTGGAGAATGACCTAAACTTATACCCCGTTGATAATTAAGTACTTTATTATTGCTAATATTAAAATTACCATCAGTGGAGTAGATATCAATTCCATAACCACGGGTATTATATAATGTCCCTACACACGTATTATTAATTATTTTTATATACCCTACATTAATATGGTCAATTCTAATAGCACCACCTGCGAATAAGAAATTATTTTGAATTATAAAATAGACTGAGACATAAGAAATATCAATCGCAAGATTCCGTCCATTACAAATAGTACGATTTTCAATTCTATAAGGGTCTTCCAATGTTCCAGAACCGGGAATATTATACCTTTCAAAATCATCAGTAGAATCAATATAAAGTGGAGAGGATGAAGAAATAGGGTATCTAGGGTATTGTTCAATAAATAAGTAGAGTAGTGGATATCCATAAGCTAAATAAAAAAAAGATAGAAATAGAAGAATAAAATATATAGCAGAACTCCAAAGAGGAAATTTTTTCCTTCTCTTTTTTATGATAAAATATGAAACTATATAAAATGAAGTTACAACAGCAAATAAAATGATAGGAATGATAATGAACAGTACTGGATTATATGTTACATCCCAATCAATATCTATTTCTGTTGATTCTTGATCAGGATCATCATTAAGAAAAATAATAAACCAAGTGTTTTCATACGGAATTGCAAAGCAGCCTTGATCATGACTCTTTTCGCCGTTAGATAACAAATGATACTTAATTTTTGATTTATTTAACATAAATTTTTGATAATTAAGATTGTCCATGGCTAGTGCTTTAATTCCTACTTGTGCATTATGACTAGTGAAAGACCATTCAATTCCGTAAAGGTTAGAAGCAGTATACTTAATTTCCGTGAAATCTCGATAATTCAAAGTCTGCCCATAACCACCAGAAGCTTTAATTCCTTCTTTTTTCCTTTCTGAATTTAGGGAATCAAATGTTATATTTAAGGCAAGTATTGTAATATTAAGGGTTAAGATTATTAAAATTACGATATCTAATATAATCTTCTGCTTATATTTCATGCGAATTGGCTTTCCTGAAACTAACTAAGATAAATAGTTCTTTCAAAAATATAAATCTAATCTTAAAAATCAGCGTATTATTTAATAATTGTATTAATTGAGGAGAATGTTTCGAAAAATATTTGAACAAAAATATGTTTCATTAATTGTTAAGCTGAAGTAAAAAAATATTATGAAAAATTATGAAAGTAAATAGACGTAAAGAATTATTTGGTCATATAAATGATGATAATTGGAATGACTGGCGTTGGCAAGTTAAAAATAGGATAACAACATTAGAAGAACTTAAAAAGTACATTACATTAACCAAGGAAGAAGATGATCCTAGAATCCTCCAAGAGTATAGGATGGCAATTACACCTTATTATCTATCATTAATCGATCCTAATGATCCTTATGATCCAATAAGACAACAAGCAATTCCCACAATTCAGGAATTGGAACGATATAGCGGCGAACTTGAAGATCCACTCAGTGAGGATGTGGATTCTCCCATTGAGGGATTAACTCATCGTTATCCCGATAGAGTACTATTTTTAGTTACAGAAAATTGTTCAATGTATTGTAGGCATTGTACAAGAAGAAGATTTGCGGGTCATCATGATATGGCTCCACCACAATCACAAATAGACGCTTGTATAGAGTATATTAAAAATACTCCTGCTGTTAGGGATGTACTTTTATCTGGGGGAGATGCTTTATTAAGATCTGATAAAAATATAGAAGAGATTTTAAAGAAATTAAGAGAAATTCCTCATGTTGAAATAATACGTATAGGATCTAGAGCACCAGTTACAAATCCTTTCCGTATTACTCCAGAGTTATGTGAAATGTTAAAAAAATATCATCCTATTTGGTTTAATACACATTTTAATCATCCTAACGAAATTACAGAAGATTCTACAAGAGCATGTGAAATGCTAGCAGATGCGGGTATGCCTCTTGGAAATCAATCCGTTTTATTGAGAGGAGTAAATGATTGTATTCATGTTATGAAAAGATTAGTCCAAGAATTAGTAAAAATAAGAGTTAGACCATATTATATTTACCAATGTGATCTTTCTAGAGGATTAGGGCACTTTAGAACTACCGTCGCCCAAGGTATTGAAATAATTGAAGGTCTAAGGGGACATACATCTGGATTATGTGTTCCTACGTTTGTAGTAGATGCTCCTGGAGGGGGTGGAAAAATTCCAGTAATGCCAGATTATACAATTTCTCAAGGCAATAAACGTGTTGTGTTAAGAAATTTTGAAGGTGTAATTACAACGTACGAAGAACCTGAAAATTACATCCCTAATTGTCATTGCGAAGACTGTGAAAAACAAATAGGAGTTAGTGCTTTACTAAGTGGTGAAAAAGTCACTATTGAACCTGTAGATTTAAAAAGAAAATTAAGAAGGAAAAAACTCTCTAAGTAAAAATTAGTTATATTAAATATACTTATATTACTTCTAATCTTTAATATTATTTGTATTATCCATTTTTGTCTAATATCATATTAAGATAGGATCAGGACTTGTCTAATACAGAGCCTCAAGAATTAATTATTGCTAAAAAACTCATTGAACAGAATAAATATGGTGAGGCTTTCCAAGTTCTTTCAGATTTCGATCAAAATGGGGAAAATAATCTTAGTGATAAGATTTCATGCCTACTTCTTCAATGTCAAATTCTTTTTTGGCAAGGGGATTATAAAGATGTAATATTACTTGCTAAAAAGATTTATAAAAAAAGTCTAGAACTGGGAAAAACTCTCCAATCTGTTGATGCCTTAATTTTTATTATTATGGCGTTAGTTGGAGAAGGTAAGCTTAATCTAGTTTTTGGAGCCATTAAAAAAGCTGATGATTTATTGAAAACACTTAAGAAAAAGTCACCGGATTATATACGAAGAGAAGCTACAATATCATGGTATTTAGGTGCTTCATATGCTGAAAATAAGGGTATGGTTGATGAGGGCTTAAAGTATGTAGAGCAAAGTTTGAAATTAAGAGAAGAAATAGGCCATAAACAAGAAATTTCTGAATCGATTTTGGAAATTGGTTATCTTCTAGGAGTTCATAAAGGTGAATTAGATAAAGCTATAGGTTTATTGAAGCAAGCGCTTGTACTTGCTGAGGAAAGTAATGATAAATATACGATTGTTAAAGTTTTTTATGTTTTCCATTTAATTTATTACTTAAAGGGTGAATTAGATGATAGCCTCTCATATATTAAAAGATGTTTAGTATTATATAAAGAGTTTAATAATAAAGCATTCATTGCTTGGAGCTTTTATCATCTAGCGGAAATTTATAGAATGAAAGGTGATTTAAAAAGTGCTTTAAAATACATAAAAAAAAGTATAGCTTTATCTGAAGAATTAGAAAATAAACGCTTATTTGTAATAACTATTAGTACAATAATTAAATTGAATCTTGATAACAGTGATGCAGAAGGAGCATGGAAATACTTACAACGCTTAGAGCAATTTAAGGATCATGTAGGATTGTATGCTAATTTATTATACCGTTTATCAAAAGTAAAATTGTTAAAAACAAGTCTTTCGGTCAAAAATCGAGTTAAGGCTGAAAAAATATTAAAAATGATTATTAAAGAAAGTACAAGCCATGCTATGATTAGAATAGAAGCTCAATTAGAACTTTGTAATGTTTTACTAAATGAGTTACGATTCACTAATAATATTAAAGTGCTAGATAAGATAAACTACAATGTAGATCAATTGATAAAGTTTTCTGAAAGTTCAAATTCTTTTAATATTTTAGCTGAAACTTATCTATTACAAGCTAAGATATCGTTAATAAGTATAAATATAGGAGAAGCTCAGCGACATTTTATTCAAGCCTTGCAAATAGCCGAAAGACATGGACTCAATAGATTATCTAAAAAAATTTCGACTGAATATAAAAAATTGTTAAATCAGTTAACATTATGGGAACAATTAAAAGAGCTAAATGTATCGATAAATAAACGTATGGATTTAGCCAAAATTAGTGAACAGATGAATTTAATGCTTCGCAATCGCCAGATAATTTATATCCAAACAAGTGAAGATAAAATTACAATTCAAAAGGAACGGAAAATTTGTTTAGTCTGTAAAGGAGAGATCGTAGGGTTTACATATGTATGCGAATGTGATACAATCTATTGTGAAAATTGCGCTAAGGCATTAACTAATTTCGAAAATGTTTGTTGGGTGTGTAATGCTCCAATAGATAAATCGAGACCTACGAAACCTTATATGAAAGATGAAATGGAAAAAGAAATGAAAATCTCGGAAAAGAGTCAAAAATAAATAAACAAATAAAAATCGTTTTAAATTTAAAGTAAAAATTAAGTTTAATTTAAAGCATAATTTAAAAAGAAAGTTAAGAAGGAAAAAACTTTCTAAGTAAAAACTAATCGTAAATATACTTAAATTGTCTCTAATCTTTAATATTATTTATATAAACCAGTTTTATCTAAAATCATATTAAGATAAGATTATAACTTGTCTAATTCAGAACCCAAGGAATTAACTTACGCAAGACAGTTTATAAATAAGGGAAATTTTGATAAAGCAATTCAAATTATTTCAGATTTCGAAAAAAAAGGGGGGATTACTGCTCATGCTATTACATCATGTCATCTCCTCAAGTGTGACCTTTTAATTCAGCGGGGGTGTTATGAAAATGCATTAAATCTAGCTGAACAAACATATAAAGAAAGTATGGAACTTGGAAAAAATCTTCTTTCCGTTGATGCTTTAATTTACAGCGCTAAATCTCTAGTTTGGCTTAATAAGCATGATAAAGCTTTAAATATAACTAACCAAGCCGAAAAATTATTAAAGAGTTTTACTTTAGATTCATCAACAGAGTATAAGCAACGAGAAGCTTATATTTTTTTCATTAAAAGTTTATTTAATTTCTTTGATCTTGATGAGAGACTAAACTATGCAGAGCAGAGCTTGTTATTAAGAGAAGAACTCGGCATTAAAAATGAGATTGCTGAATCTATGAGGACAATCGCCCATCTACATGCCGCATATAAAGGTGAATTTGATTATGCTTTAGATTATCTAAAGCGAGGATTGTCATTTGCCGAGGAAAGTAAGAATAAGTATTGTATTGCAATGGTATTAAGAACTCTGATGTTAACTTATGGCATGAGAGGCGATTTTGATCAAGCTATCATATACGGATTGCAAGGCCTAGCAATATTCGAGGAAATTAATAACAAACCAAGAATCTCATTAATGCTTAACACCATTGGTACTAATTATAGAATGAAAGGAGAACTTGATCGAGCTTTAGAATATTTACAGCGAAGTATTGCTATATGTGAGGAACTTGGACTCCCTTCGGATTTAGCTCTTGTTTTTGGTACATTAATTGAAATAACAGTAGATATGGATAATCTTGAGTTAGCCCAAAAGTACCTTGAAAGAATAAAACAGATTAGAGATCAAGAGGAAAATGAATGGATTAATCTATTATATCGCTTTGGTATGGTTGATATATTAAAAACAAGTAAAAGGGCTAAGAATCGAGTAAAAGCAGAAAAATTGTTGAAAGAGATAATTGAGGAAAGTTTTCAGACCTATTTTACAATTTTAGCAATATTATCACTTTCTGACCTTCTACTTGTTGAATTACGCATTACTAGCGATACAAAGGTTCTAGTTGAGTTAAAGACATATATTAATCGCCTCCTAGAATATGCTGAAACTTCAAACTCATATTGGCTTTTAGCTGAAACTTATTTATTGCAAGCAAAAATCTCATTAATAAATATAAATATTGGAGAAGCTCGACGATATCTTATTCAAGCTCAGCAAATAGCCGAAAGAAATGGGCTCAGTGGCTTATATAAAAAAATTGAGAACGAACATGAGAAATTATTAAGTCAGTTAACATTATGGGAACAATTAAAGGAGTTAAATGCAACTATAACTGAACGTATGGAATTAGCCAATATTAGTGAACATATGAACCTAATGCTTCGAAATCGTCGGATGATAACTATTCAAACTAGTAAAGATAAAGTTGCAATTCAAGAGGAGCGGATAATCTGCCTAGTCTGTAAAGGAGATATAGTAGGTTTTTCATATGTATGTGAATGTGAAGCGATGTATTGCGAAAATTGCGCTAAAACATTAGCCAATTTAGAAAATGTTTGTTGGGTGTGTAATGTTCCAATAGATAAATCGAGACCAACGAAACCCTATATGAAAGATGAAAGAAAAAAAGAAATGAAAATCTCGGAAAAAAACCAAAAAGAAATAAACGAATAAAAATCGTTTTAAATTTGAAGTAAAAATTAAGTTTAATTTAAAACATAATTTAAGATTCATATAAATAAGATTTATTTCTCTTATTATCAGATACTCATTAAGTCTAGTGAGAAAATGGATTTTATAACTAATTTTCTTAACAATATTACTGATTACTCGATTATATCAATAATAGGTCTTGCAAAAAATGTTAGTAAAACTACTACATTAAATTATATTATCAAGAATCTAAAAGATTATAAACTTGGTTTAACTTCTATAGGAAGAGATGGAGAAAAGTATGATGTGATAACCCAATTACCGAAGCCAAGGATTTTTATAGAGGAAGGAACATATATTGCAACTGCTCGGCAGAGTTTAGAAAATAGTGAGATAAAAGTAAATCTTGTTAAAAAAACAGGAATAGAAACACCAATGGGAGAGGTACTAATTTCAAAAGCAATTACTCCAGGTCTAATCGAACTTGCGGGTCCATCAATAAATTATCAATTATCTATAATATGTAAAGAATTGAAAGATCTCGGATGTAAAGTTATTTTAGTGGATGGTGCATTTGACAGAAGAGCATATGCAACGCCTTTAATATCTGATGCAACTATATTATCTACTGGTGCCTCGGTTTCGGAAGATATGAACTATGTAGTCGATTTAACTGTCCATACAGTGGAATTATTAACTCTTGAAAGTGAAACTGACAAGCTAATTTTAAGATTAGCAAAAAAAATTTTAGAGAATAATAAAGTTGGAATTATCAATAAAGATAATTCTATTAAAGGATTAGGATTATTGACAGCGCTAGATGCATCAAAAGAAATTATAGAAAATCTAGATGATAAATCGCAATTTGTTGTAATTAAAGGAGCTTTAACAGATAAATTATTAGAGGATTTAATGCAGTTAACTAATAAATATAAGGGTTTGATATTTTTAGTCGAAGATGGAACTAAATTGTTTTTAAGTAAAAATACGTTTAAAAAGTTTCAAAAAAAAGGAGGATTTCTAAAAGTCATAAATCCGATAAAGATTATAGCCTTAACCATTAATCCAACATCTCCGGAAGGATATAAGTTTAACAAAATTGAATTTTTAAAGTTATTAAGGCAGAATATTAAGATCCCTATTTATGATCTTGGACCATGTGGATGAAAGATGCTTTTAGCATATTTAACATAAATTATAATTTATAAAAAAAGTGTGAGATATGGGAATAAATATTAAAGAAAAAGAAAGTAAAGTAAATATTGATTTTATGCTCGTAGAAAAAGCAAGATCAGTAGCCAGAAAAATTGCAATTGATACTCAAAACTTTATTGACAAACATACGACGACGACTATTGAGAGAACAGTATGCAGATTATTAGGAATTGATGGTGTTGATGAATTTGGGGTTCCACTGCCTAATAATGTAGTGGAAAATATAAATAAAGGGAATAATCTTGGAAAAGGAGTTACTACTTTCCTTGGAAATGCAATGATTCATACAGGTTTAACTCTGCAACAAATAGCTGAAAAAGTTTCAAATGAAGTAATAGATTTGAATGAATTCCAATTAAATGAGGATATTGAAATTAAGGAAGTAATCAATCCTATAGTTAAAGAAACCCTTAAAAAAATTAAACAAAACAAAGAAAAAAGGATATACTTCATCAATAAATTTGGTGATAAAGAAGGACCATATATTTATGTGATTGTAGCTACTGGAAACATTTATGAAGATATTGTCCAGGCTAAGGCGGCTGCAAGACAAGGGGCAGACATTATCGCTGTTATAAGATCTACTGGTCAGAGCCTTCTTGATTATGTTCCGTATGGACCAACCACAGAAGGATATGGGGGTACTTATGCCACGCAAGAAAATTTTAGACTTATGAGAAAAGCATTAGATGAAGTTAGTAAAGAATTAGGAAGATATATTAGATTAACTAACTATTGTTCTGGATTATGTATGCCAGAAATTGCAGCAATGGGAGCTTTTGAAAGATTAGATGTGATGTTAAATGATGCTCTATATGGTATTTTATTTAGAGATATTAACATGCAAAGAACTATTATTGACCAATATTTTTCAAGAATGATTAATGCATATGCGGGAGTTATCATTAACACCGGGGAAGATAATTATCTCACTACTGCGGATGCATATGAAGCAGCTCATACTGTTTTAGCGTCTCAATTTATTAATGAACAATTCGCGTTACTTGCTGGATTAAAAGAAGAACAAATGGGATTAGGTCATGCTTTTGAAATGAATCCTGAATTAGAAAATGGTTTTTTGTTTGAATTAGCTCAAGCTCAGATGACAAGAGAGATTTTCCCTAAAGCTCCACTAAAATATATGCCTCCAACAAAATATATGACTGGAAATATCTTTAAAGGGCATATTCAAGATACTTTGTTCAATATGATTACAATCCTGACTAACCAGCGTATACATCTCTTAGGTATGCTAACAGAGGCAATACATACCCCATTTATCTCAGATAGAGCATTATCTATTGAAAATGCAAAATATATATTCAACAATATGAAATCAATTAGTGAAGAGATTACTTTTAAAAAAGGGGGTATTATGGAAGAAAGAGTTAGAGAAATTTTACATAAGTCTATTGAATTACTACAAGAGATTGAAAAACAAGGATTATTTAATACAATTGAAAAAGGAATTTTTGCAAATATTAAGAGATCTATTAATGGTGGAAAAGGATTGAAGGGAGTAATTAAAAGAGAAAAAAATTATTATAATCCTTTTATGGAAATTATGGCAAAACAGTTAAAAGGAGGAAGAGATTAAATTGGAAAAAAGTAAATCTATTGATTTGACTAGACTTAAGCCTTATGGTGATACTATGAATGATGGTAAAGTCCAAATTAGTTTTACACTTCCTGTAGATAATAGCGAAAAAGCAATTTTAGCTGCTAAAAAAGTTGCTGAAAAAATGGGGTTAGAAGACCCTGATGTTGTGTATCATAAAAAACTCGATATAGGTTTTACTTTCTTTATCATATATGGACGGCTGGATTTTTCAATAGATTATTCAAAAATTAAAGCTGAGTCTATAGAAGTAGATATAATGTCAATAAAAGAAATCGATGAATATATTAAGGAGAAGATACACCGCAAAGTAATAGTCATAGGTGCTACTACAGGTACAGACGCTCATACTGTTGGAATTGATGCAATTATATCTATGAAAGGTTATGCGGGACATAAAGGACTTGAAAGTTATAAAATGATTGAAACTTATAATATGGGAAGCCAAGTGACAAATGAAGAATTTATAAAGAAAGCAATAGAAATGAAAGCAGATGTTCTTCTTGTTTCCCAGACAGTTACTCAAAAAAATATTCATTTAAAAAATTTAACTAATCTAGTAGAACTTTTAGAAGCAGAAGCTATAAGAGATAAAGTAATCTTAATCTGTGGAGGCCCTAGAATAAATAATGAATTAGCCAAAGAATTAGGGTATGATGCAGGATTTGGACCAAATACGTATGCAGAGACCGTTGCCTCCTATTTCATAAAAGAAATAGTTAATAGAAAAATAAAATAAAAAAAATTTTTTAAACTGGAATATCTCTTTTATTAAAAATTAAAATAGATACTACCACTAACAAAACAGAATAGCCAGTTAATATTAGGATATCTCGAAGTACATTATCCCAAACTTGATTTACAAGGAGATTTGAGGTTTCAAAATAATAGAAAATACTTGTATATTTGATTCCTTGTAAGCTTTCATCAAAATTCTCCCAGAAGGCTCCAATAATATAGAAAAAGATTATTATTCCCAAACCAAATGCAAGTGCTTTACGTGGTTTTAAAAATGTTGAAAGAATTAAGCTTGTACTGATTAAAGCAACTAGAAACACAAAAAGCCATATAAATGCAACAATCAATTCAGTAATATACACTTCTGAAGGATTTACATTTGGAAAAATAAAAATTCCAAGAAAAAAACATAAAGCTACACAAGTTATAACGAAAAATGTTAAGAAAACATAATGAAAGTATTTTCCAATAACAAATTTCCATCTTTTAACTGGTTTTGATAAGATTAAATCAATTGTCTTATTCTCGATTTCTTTTGGTATGTCTTGGGTTGTTTTCATTATAAAGTATAGTCCAAAATAAAACCAAGCTAAAGCAAACAGATAAACATTTATATAACCACTAAATATTGTTAATGAAAGGAAATCACCAACAAGTTGTTTTATCGCATCTGGATAACTATCAAGAATATCTTCCATTCCAGCAAACAATTCGGGGTCGTAAAATGATACAAACCACATGAAAAATAATGAGAGCAATATTGTGAAGATTAGTATACCCTTATAATTATACTTTATCTCTTTTAGAATAATCTGGAAAACTTTCATGCGATCTCACCTTTTTTGGTATTCGTATCTTTATAGTATTGTAAAAAAATACTTTCTAAACTAGAATGCTGTATTGTAAAATCCTTTATTTCTTCGCCATTCCACTTTTTTTCACTAAGATCTTTTAAGATATCTCGCGTTTCTTTAGGTGGTAATAGAAAAGAAATATGATCATCAAAACTATAGTTTATAACTACTTCTGGAAATGTAGAAGTTAAATATGAATGGAAAGTTTTCATCCCTGATTTTGTCGCAAAATCTAGCTCTATTTTTTTTAAGCTTTTCTCTTTAAGATCTTGAACATTAGAGATTTCTACAATTTTCCCTTCTTTTATAATAGCAACTCGATCACAAAATTTTTCTACTTCTGGAAGAACATGACTAGATATAAATACAGTGCAATTAGATTCCTTTTGGCGTTCAGATATGATGCGATAAAACTCAGATTGCATTAAGGGATCTAATCCAGATGTTGGTTCATCCATAATTAAAAGATCAAACTTTCCCATAATTGCTGCTAAAACTCCTACTTTTTGTTTGTTTCCTTTGCTTAATTCGCCTATTTTCCTTTCCATATCTAGTTTTAAACGGTTTGCTACATCTTTAATGAAGTCCCAATCAATTTCCACATCATATAATTTTGCGAAGTAATTGATTAATTGATAACCATTTAAATCTTTGTAAAGTCCTAATTCTCCTGGTAAATATCCAATACGGTTTCGAATTTCCACATCTACACTTGGATTTATTTTTTCTCCTAGAATAGTGATTTCTCCAGCATCAATTTGTAATAGACCAAGTAAGCAGCGTATCGTAGTAGTTTTTCCCGCTCCATTAGGACCTAAAAAACCAAAACGGGATCCTTGTGGAACATTAAAAGAAATATTTTCAACTCCTTTTACTTTACCACGATTATAGTATTTTTTAAGATTTTTTACTTCAATTACATTCATTTTTTATTTCATATCCTCTAATGACTAGTTTAAAATTTTTATAGAAATTAATTCCTATTAATTGAATAGATAGAATAATATTTAAATATTTTCACATTTTTCGAAATTCATGAAATATGAAAATATATAAATGTCAAAGATAATATGATTTAATTAGGAAATGTTAAGTGAATCATTATCAAATCATATATTTAAAGGAAAATTAAAGGATTTTGAACAAGAATTAGTTAAATTTTTTTCAGACTTAACAGAAGAGGATCCAAAAGGAAATGCATATATCGATATTGCAGCATATTTATTTATCCATAGAAATTTAACCCAAAAACAGTTAAAAGAATTAACAGGATTTTCAGTGGGGTCAATTTCTAATATTTTATCAATTTTGGAGAACACTGGAGTTATTGAGAAGAAACCAGTATTACTTATTCGCAAAAAGAAGAAAGTAAGAGTAAATACATATTCTTTAGGTAATAATAGGGATCTATTTTTAAAGTCGCAGAGGAGTAGACTAGCAAATGCATCCCAAACATATCAATTTATTTTATCAAAAAAGAAAGAGTTAGAAATATTTAAAAATCAAGATAAGAAAGGATATCAATTATTATCAAGTAGAATAGAAGATATATTGAAATTTTTAGACAATATTAGCACACTTGTTAAATATTTTACAGAACCTTATCTTAATAAGTAAATGGGAATTAAATTGTCAAGTAAAGAAACGTCAAATAAATTAGAAGTTTTAGATCCAGAAATAAAAGAAATTGAAGATCAAATTATTCAATTTCTAGTAACTAATTTATTTTATAGATATAGCCATTATTCTGCAACGATACTGGCATACTTTCTTACAAGAGAAGGTCTCACCCAAAAACATCTTCAAAAGCTTACAGGTTTTTCAGCTGGAAAGATTTCTGAAGAATTAAATAGATTTATTAAAATAGGCTATATTGAGAGAAAGAAATTCATTAAAGGGCAATATATTTACAAAATGCCTGAAATTGGGCAATTTTTTAGAAATATTTTTTTTGGAGTAAAGGAAAAAATGGTTAAATGGGAAAAACGTATTAAAGGAATTCAGAATGAACTAAAAAGGCAAAAAGATTTGCAAAATCTTAATGGTTATGATAAAATAAATGAAGCTATAAACCTATTCGTTCCTATTTTTGATATTTATCATACTTTTATGGAGCAATTAGATGATATTGAGAAAGATTTAATAGATAGTTAAGTTATAAGATATTAACTTTTCTATAGAATCTTTCTTTAATAGCTTATTGATTTAGAAACTTTATTAAATAATAAGATTGAAAATAGTTTATATAAATCAAAAGAATTTTAAGAGTGTTTATAATGAGTAAAATACTTAGAATTGATTTAACCTCAAAACAATTGAAGATTGAGCAGGTTCCATCTTCCCTGGAAGAGGAATTTATAGGTGGAGCTGGAGTTGCAGCAGCAATTTTTGCACGAGAAGTACCAGCTGATATCGATCCGCTCAGTTCTGAAAATCTACTAATAGTTTCAGTTGGTCCAATATGTGGCACTACAGTTCCATATTGTGGACGTCATTTTGTTACGGCAAAATCTCCCTTAACGAATATTTTAGGTGAATCATCTGCTGGAGGTTTTTTTGGAAATGAACTAAAAAGAACTGGTTTTGATCATGTTATTATAAAAGGAAAGAGTGATAAACCAGTGTATATATGGATTGAAAATGAAAAGGCAGAAATTAGAGATGCCGCTGGATTATGGGGGAAAAAAATACGAGAGACAGAAGATGCAATAAAAGAAGAACTCGGAGATAATAAAGTCAAAATTGCTTCAATAGGACCGGCAGGTGAAAACCTTGTCAAGTTTGCTTCAATTATGAATGAAAAAGGCCATGCAGCTGGTCGTTGTGGTATGGGTGCTGTAATGGGAAGTAAAAAATTAAAGTCTATTGCTGTGCGTGGTACTAAAGGCGTACCGATTGAAGATGAAAATAAATTGTCTGAAGCTGTAAAAGAATTAAGAAAAATAGCAAAAGAATCACCTATGTCTCAAGTAATGCATGACTTTGGTACACTTATTCATATAGATAATTATGTTAGTGCTGGAGACGTTCCAATTAAAAATTTTTCTTTAAGCCGATGGAGTGGAACAAAAAAAATTGGAGTATATGCCTTATTTGAGGATCGTGAAGTACAACATTATGCTTGTTTTAACTGTGCAACCGCATGCAGAGGAAGAATTAAATATAAAGAAGAATGGGTGGCATGGCCTGAATATGAATTTCTGGCTATGATGGGTTCCAATTTATATATTGATGATTTAGAAGCCATAATTAAATGGAATGTGATGGTAAATGATTTAGGGATTGATTGTATTTCTCTGGGTGGAATTCTTGGAGTTTTTCTTGAAGCCTTAGAGAGAAATCTACTTGATATTGATTATAATAAACTTGGGTTTGAAAAAGACGCCGAAACAGAGCAGTATAAAATTTGGGGGGCTACTAAAGCGATTGAGAAATTGATTGAAATGATTGCCTATCGGGAGGATATTGGAAATGACATAGCTGAAGGTACAAAGAGCTTCTGTCAAAATAAAAAATTACCAGAAGATCTTCATCTCCATGGTAAGGGGCTCGAAATACCTGCCCATGAACCTCGTGCGAATAATATGACAGCATTAGATCTTGCTACATCTTCCCGTGGAGCATATCATTGCTTTGAACCTTTACATTTATCATTTGCAGCACACTTTAAAAAAGAACTAGAACTTACAGAAAGGATTGATCCTTTCTGTGTAGATGAGGCTGTAAATGCTGTTAAAAGAATTCAAGATGCATGTGAAGCATATGTGGCAACTGGTGGTTGTATATTTGGTTTTTGGTATGCGACTGAGATTTCTCCCTGGGTGAATGCGCTAAATGCAATAACAGGACGATTATATACAGTTGAAGATTGGGTACAAATTGGTGAGAATCTATTCAATATGAAACGAGAATACAATTTACAATGTGGTATCACAAGTAAAGATGACTCTATAGGTTCAAGATTCTCTATTCCTATTCCAAAAGGGGGGACTAAGAAGAATGTACCTCCTTTAGAGGATATGGTGAAAAAATATTATAAGATGCGGAACTGGGATTCCGAAGGAAAACCATTTTAAATTTTTCTTTTTTTTAAAAAATTGAGAATGCGCTTTATATTTTAACAAAAAGGTGTAGAGCGGCCCCTACTCCAAGTGCATTTGATATTACCGCTGAAAAGAATAATTGAATAATATTAAATGAACTAAAAATCACAGCACCAAATGATTTGGTATACTGAAATATAAGTGTATTTTGAATAACTACTATCAGTAATATTATGTAAGTAAAAAGCACAGAAGGGAAGAAAATCCAAGACCATGTTAAAGACATTAAATTTACTAGCACGTATATCGCTATGATGATAGTAACTTTAGATTTTAATCCTTCATTTTTAAGAAAATTTAATTGAGGGTAAACGACTTTTCTAAATAAAATTTCTATTGAAAAATAAATTGGAAACACTGTGACTGAACCTATAAGGAAGTTAATGTAATTAGAAGGCCACATAAAAGCAAATGGATAAGAATAAGAGAAGATTAAATATAATATTATAAAATATAAGGAACATACTAAAGAATATAAAAAATATTTATATTTTACCTTGAACTTGAAAAGATTTTTGAAATCAGTCTTAATATCTTTTCTCTCTGTGCTTTTCAAATAAACTCTAAAACCTATAATCGTGAAGGTAATTGTTATTGCTGTTAAAATAATAAATACAATACTTATCGGTAAAATATAGGTGTGTATTGGATGAGTTGGAGAAAAAGAAAAGATAAAATAAATTGAAATAAAATAAATTGAGTATATTACCAATAAGATAAGAGTCCTTAAACTTACTTGAGTTGTAAGAAGTTCTTTAAGGTTGATTTTTCCCACATCTTTTTTATATTTTTTCAAATAAATAGCCGATTCAACTATCCCAAATAGCAAGATGATATTTAAGGAGGCGAGAAAAATACCTGGTAAACCAAATATCCTTTCAAATATCTCCCAATTTAATATGAATGCTGCCAAGAAGAAAATGATTTTTATTACTCTGAAAACAATTTTAAGTTTGGATAACTTTTCTTCTACGCTAGGTTTGAATAGTCTACTTGCCATTTCTTTAGTTTCTGATTCGTGATTGGTTTGTTGATTTTTAGAGAAAAATTTTGCAGAATAGGAAATTAATAACAAGCATATTAAGAATAAAAGCCCTAGGGTGAAGATTATAACTATATAATTAACCATAAAAGTAATTATAATAGGACCATTAATTGTTTCTGATCCAAAGAAATTTTCTTCAAACCAATTAATAGATTCAATGATTACAATATCATCAAGTAATTGATGTCCTCCTCCTATTAGTGGATGCGTAATTTTAATTACTTCACATCCAGTTAAATTTTGAGCAACACCTGCCTGATTTTCGAAATTCAATAACTCATCATGTTCATGCATAATTATGAGTAAATTATGAGTGTTTGTAGTATTCATAAGCTGAGCTGGTACATATTTGTTATAATCGCTTGTCTCAAATATCCCTACTTCTTGAGGATCAAAATTTACAAGTGGAGCCCATGCTACGGTAACATTGAAACGAAGATCTAAAGCTTGATTCATAAGTACAACCATGCCCCCTAAAGAATGTCCTATTAAACCAATCTGAGAAGAGTTGACATTAGCATAAAATGGTAAAGTCTCTAATTTGTTTAATAGGTTGGAGCAAGCTAGAGCTAAAGCAGGAATTCCACTCGGATCAATATCTGAAATACTTCCTCCACTTTCACCATGTCCATGGTAATCAAGTGCGGCGACATAAAAACCCCTTTTAGTGAACTCTATGGGAACCCTTAAATCAAAATCTCTCTGACTCCCAAGTCCATGACAATAAATAAGTAATGGTCTATTATTTTGGAAGTCTAAAGTCTTTGAAGGGTAAAATAAATTGGCATATAATGTTGAACCACTGGATTGGAATTCTATTCTTTCATACTTAGAATAGCTCAGATTTTTATTAAAATGTAAATATATTAATAATCCTGTTAATAATCCTATTAAAATTAAAATTCTCTTAAAAAATTTGATATCTTGTTTACTTATCTTATCCATCTTTATTTAATTTTAGATTTCAAAATATTTAATATTTTTAATTTCGTATGATAGAAATATGACGATTAGGGTAAAATTATTTAAACTCCTCATTTTACTAACAATTTAAGAAAAAAAATAATTACTTTTCGATAAAGGTAGATTAAGCGTATCTTTTAACATGTCTGACGAAACAAAAAGACAATTAGTTTTTAAACTCGTTGTTCTAGGAGATAGTGCAGTAGGTAAAACCTCTCTAATAAATCGATATGTAGAGCATACTTTTGAAAAAGACTACAAACCTTCATTAGGAGTTGACATAATAATTAAAGAATTAGATATAGAAGACTTGAACGCGAAGATTAGATTAATTCTTTGGGATATTGCAGGTCAAACTAAATATGATCTCTCGCGTAAATTGTTTTTCCAAGGATCTCAAGGTGCCTTATTAGTATATGATATAACTAGACCAAAAACATTTGAAAATATTGACAAAAAGTGGCTAAATGACCTTAAAAAATTTGGAAAAAAAGAACTTGTATATCTATTAATAGGCAATAAAAATGATTTAGAAGATTTAAGAAAAATACCCACAGATACAGGGATAGAATTAGCGAACAAATTAAAAGCTAGTGAATTCATTGAAACGAGTGCTAAGTCAGGTGAGAATGTTGAAAAAGCATTTGAGAATTTAGTTTATGCGCTCATGAAAAAATAAATCTATTTGATAAATTCCTTCATGACCATATGAGTGTTAGATTCCTCAATTCCTTGAATCATATCAATTTTATCTGCAAAAATTTGATATAATTCCTCAGGTGTTTCTACAACTATTTCGGCTAAAACATCATAATCTCCCGTTAAAGACATAATTTTAGTGATCTGGGGAACTTTTTTTAATTCTTCAATTACCGGTTTTATTACACTTATCCCTAATTTACATAAAATAATTGCCTTGATTGTCATAATTTTACTCCTCCTTTTTTATTCAATTGATATTTTTTGAATTTTATTGATAAATAAAATATCAATATTTTCAATTTCTTTTAATGGTTTTAATCGTCTATTTACAAGATTATAGAAATCTTTAATAGAAGTTATTTTTACATCTAAAAATAAATCATGTTTTCCAATTAAAGCGGAAATCGATGTCACCCCATAATACTTAAACACTCTTATCGCAACCTTTTTAATTGAACCTTTTTTTATTTTTAGTAGTAAGACGGCATGAACCAAATTTTTTACCTCATGAGAGTATCTAAGAATAAAAGTAAATGCTAGTAGAAAAATTACTATTATCAATAATTCATAAGGAAAATATTCATTTACAAAGATGACAGCAAAAATAATAGAGCCCATAGGATCAATTAAATTTAAAATACTGCTCCATTGACTATAAGTTAAATTTTGAGATTTCCAATTAACATTAGCAATAAAGACGAAGAGGTATGGGATAATTGTTGAAAAGATTATTAAAAAAATAATCTCCCATCTACCTAGAATGAGTAAAAGAATCCTAAATTGGCAAAAGAAAGTAGATACTTCATAAGTCAGATCAGTTTCTACAGGTAAGAAATATATGATGAATGCAAGTGGTATCATACAAACTACTCCTAATAAAAATGAAATTGCCATTTTAATGAGAAATCGAGGTATTTTATAATCCTTATTTTTATTAATAATGCTAATTTCTTCCGTTGAATACGCATCTCTGTTAATAACTATATAAAGAAAAGAAATGGAAATACTAAAAATTAGTAAATAAATTATCCCATTTAACATGATAGGTTTCCCTTTTAATGTAGCTCCGGTATTTCCCACAAATATTAATATTATGATTGAAAATACTAAAATTAATATATACAATACCTTGAATATGTCAAATTTCTCAAAATTTACCCCCTTTTCATAGAATGCAATGAAAATTACACTTAAAAGAAACCCAATCATCGTAAATGTAATTGAAGTAGTTTTTAACGTTAAAAAGAAAAATATAATGTTTAGAATTACTCCAAAAAATCCTAAATAAAGGTAATATGATATGTTTTTTATGTCAAAAAATCTTCTGTTCTTATGAAATAGATTTTCAAATAGAAATCTAACTGAAATTGATCTCCTTTGTGTAAATCTATTGTTAATTAATACTAGAATTAGAGCTAGAATTAATAATACAAATCCGGAAATCAGAAATCTCAAAAATATAACCATAATAATTGAAACTTCTATGAATAAATCAGATACTATTATTGGAATAAAGCTCCATAATAGATTTGCCAAAATTATATTGATAATTAGCTTGTTTTGCATTATTTCAAATAAATTTTTAGAGTCAACATTTTAGATGTAATAAATAAAGATCATAGAATTTCCTATAATTTGAATATTTTTGTTAAACATAAATCTACTAAAACTAGTGTCATTCCCATCTATTTCCCAACTCTCTTTAGAGTAAAAAATCGAAAACTTTAATCTTAAATAAGATTTTTAATTTAATGAATTTCTAATAAAAATAGATGTGTGAAATTTTATGCCAAGTTCGAAAGAATTTATCGAAATGGACCACGAATATTGTGCTCACAATTATCATCCAATTCCTGTTGTAATAACGAAAGCAGAGGGGGTTTGGGTATACGATCCGGAGGGTAATAAATATTTGGATTGTTTATCTGCCTATTCAAGCCAAAATACTGGACATTGTCATCCTGAAGTCATAAAAGCCTTAAAAGAACAAGCTGATAAAGTTACGCTTACTTCTCGTGCATTTCATAATGATATGATGGGACCATTTTTAAAGAAACTATGTGAGATTGTAGGGCCTCATATTAATGACCCAAATATATCTGGAATTATGGCATTACCAATGAATACTGGCACTGAAGCAGTAGAAACAGGTCTAAAAGTTGCCAGAGCATGGGGATATATCAAGAAAAAAATCCCAAAAGATCAAGCCCAGATTATAATCTGTAGAGATAATTTTCATGGGAGAACGATTACAATTGTTGGTTTTAGTACTGATATTTCTGCTGTAAAATATTATGGAAACTTCGGACCTTATACACCAGGATTCACGATCATTCCCTATGGAGATGCTGATGAATTGGAAAATATTATATTAGAAATAGGTCCAGAACGAGTGGCTGGTTTTCTCTTTGAACCTGTACAAGGAGAAGCTGGTGTTAAAGTTCCTCCAGAGGGATATATTAAAAAAGTAAGAGAAATCTGCAGTAAACATAATGTTTTAATGATCGCGGATGAAATTCAAACTGGTTTTGGCAGAACTGGAGAGCTATTTGCATGTGATCATGAGAATGTAAAACCAGATATGCTTTTATTAGGAAAAGCTCTTGGAGGTGGTGTATATCCTGTATCTGGAATAGTAACAACTAAAGAGATTGTTGGACCTGACGTAATTAAACCAGGAACCCATGGAAGTACGTTTGGAGGTAATCCTTTAGCATCTGCTGTTGCTATGAAATCTTTAGATATTCACATAGAAGATCACTTAGCAGAACGCGCTAAACAACTTGGTGCTTATTTTATAGATGGACTTAAAAAAATCGCAGAAAAAGAAACAATTGTACCTATAAAAGAAATAAGAGGTAAAGGATTACTAATGGCAATAGAATTTTCAACAGAAGCGAGACATATTGTAGAAATGCTAAAAGATAATGGAATTTTAGCTAAAGATACGCACTCTACTACCATACGCTTTGCTCCACCTTTAATTATTACGAAAGAACAAGTAGATTGGGCTTTAAAAGTCGTAGAAAAAGTACTTGTAAGATAAAAAATCCGCTTACACACTATTTAAAATTTCCAAAAAAAAAAGATTTAAATAATTATAATGTTCTAAAATTTAAATTAAAGATAATATATAAGATATTTCATAGACTCTGCTATACTCCTAATTTCCCAGTAATCATATCGCATTGGCTTGTATGTCCAAGTTTCATACAACATTAATTGATCATAAGCATGAGGGCTCAGCTCCATGTATCCATTTATGAATCCACTTTGACCTGGTGGAATAACATTCATTGCATTAACCGTATCATCATAAACTGACCAACCTCTTGTTTTTATCATTTCTACAACTTGGTTGTATGTTCCACGATTCATAGAATGCATTACAGGGGACGGTAATGCTCCCTGCGCTCCAAACCATGTTTTCATAACTGGTGTAAGCCATGTATCCATATCAGGTCCACGTTCACCTATTAAATATGTGAGTGCATCCTTTAATACTTGATTAATGACGTCATTTTTATCTTCGCCATTGAGATAATCATAATATAAAGGTAATTTTGAAGCAGGGCCATCAAATACGTGGATCAATTCACTAGTTCCTCTCCCCACTCCTGCGGGAAGGTCATCATCAAACACAGCGTTATCAATTCTTCTATACCACTCATCAAAGATTGTTAAGCCAGGATCGTCATAAGTAGCGGCAGGATCGGGATAGCGTGGTAATTCAATATCATTATAATGATGATTCCATGCTTCTAAATAGGGTAATGCTGCTTGAATATCTGGATCAACAGAACTACTGGCAGCTGCTATTAAATCATCTAATAAACTCATCGCTGGAATATGGTTATAGCCAGCATCCATATTAATGCCATTCATATCCTCGTATGTATGTTTATCCTTCATACTTAAGAGATCCTGTATTCGTTTAACACGATGTCCTTCACCCCAATCAACTTCTGCATAAGGCCAATTAGCTATTGGTTTATTATTCCAATTAGCAAGAAAACCTTCTTCAGGGTTAAGGCATTTTGGCATATCAGCGAACCCCCCTATACGTACCCATTCTTCTTCTCCAGTACCCCATAATGGAAATCTATCATCGATAATTCTTCCATCTTTACCTGTTACAGGCTTTATAGGGAAGTATCCAGAATGGCAATATGCTATATTTCCATATCTATCTGCCCAATAGAAGTTATGATTTGGTTGGACCGTAGCACAAGCATCAAAAAAGTCCCAATGTGTTCGTGCTTGTTGAAAAAGAAGCCATCCCTCTTCAGCCTCAAGATCGTTTAAGTAATAAGGAGTTTTCATGGTGAAAGCTAAATGGTTATCTTCATCCTCCCCAATAATAGGCCCATGAATGGTACGTCTAATATCAAAATCTACGTAAGTCGCTTTTCCAGGGCCATAAATTCTTTCGGTTCTTACATCCATATCCTCCCATACACCGTTATACAAATATTGGTTATGATTGTTAGGATTTAGAACTTCAATGTAAGTATCCATTACATCTGAATTGCCAGTCGTAGAAGTCCAAGCTCCATGAGTGCTTACTCCAATCAGTATACAAGGAACCATAGGCATCATCATGCCAACAGCATTAATTCCAGCTCCGTGTAACCCTACTTCCATAACAATTTGAGGAATTGAGTGTCCCATTTGAGGCCCTCCTACTTGAAGCGCATTTCCCGATTCAGACTTAATTGGACTAACTATCCACGCATTGCTTCCAAATGTAGTAGGTAATCCTAAAGATTCGAAGAGTTCAGTTTGTCCCATTTGAGCTTCCTCATAATTACTCCATACTTCATTTATATTGCTTGAAGCCTCAAGAATGCTACTAACATCATTTAAATCACCAGCAAACCAATTTACCTCTCCCATACACTCGCCTCTGATTGATGTTTCCGACCCAGGATCGTTTTGTGGGTATAGATCATTAAAGATACCCCATGCATCCTCTGGTCCATATCGGTTCATCAATGACTCTAACGCTGCAGCATACCCAAGCTCACCACCTCCACAACCTCCAAATCTCCATGCCATCATAGACATGATAGCTACACTATCTTCAATTGTCCAAGGTTCAGGAAGGAATCCAAATGCTAAATATTCAAGAGGTATCTTTGAAAGATCTCCCATCATAAGAGCCTGCAAAGCTTCATTGATATATGCATTCATCCCATCAACAAATGCTAATAACATCTCTTTAAGTTTTGCTTGTGGTTTAGTTGGAACCCATTTATTAAAAATTTCTAATAATTCTGCTCTACTATATCCTAGTTTTCTGGTCTGTAAATCCTGTTCTATTGTAGCTAAACCGAGTTCTGCAAGGCTTCCAAAAGCATTATGTCTATAAAGTTCTGCCTGCCACAGTCTATCTTGTGCCGTTATGTATCCGCATCCAAAACCCAATCCTTCTTTTGTTCTTGCGAAGACATGAGGGACGCCATAATTATCTCTTATAATTGTGATTCTATCATAACTATAAGGATATGGTTTAACAGGAGTTATTGATAAAATTGTGGTTAGAATCAATATTGATAATAAATATGCTAATTTCTTTTTATCCATTTAAAAATTTCACTTTTTTATTTTTTGTTTTTTCTTTTTATTAAATTCAGATTTCACGAACAAGTTTGTCGATTAAATATTTAAACTTTACTCTTAGAAGCTTTGCGTCAAAAAAATGAAAAAATTTAGTGTTTTTATCACACTAAATTACTTTTTTGGTAATATAATAGAAATTTTTATCCCAAAAAGTAAAAAGATTAAATATAGAAATGCGTGCCAGCCTCTCCTTCTAATGCTGCTTTAATTTTTTCAATGGACGTTATAATTGCTTGTTCACCTCCACTTTCTAAGAAATTAATTAACGCCTGAACTTTCGGACCCATACTACCTGGAGGAAAATGTCCTTCTTTCATATATTTTTTAGCTTCCATGATTGATAGTTTATCGAGATATTGAAAATCTATTGTCCCATAGTTTAACGCAACTTTTTCCACATCCGTGGCGATTAATAAGATATCTGCACCAATTTGTTCAGCTAATTTGGAACTTGCTAAATCTTTATCAATCACAGCCTCTACACCATTAAAACGATTACCTTCTTTGACAACTGGTATTCCCCCGCCTCCACAAGCAATAACAATAAAATTTTCTTCCATTAATTTTTTGATTTCTCTTCGTTGTACAATCCTTATTGGTTTTGGGGAGGGTACTACACGTCTCCAACCTTTTGAAGTTTTTACAAAACCAGGTTTTTTACGTTTGTATATTGGGCCAATTGGTTTAGTTGGACGTTTAAATGCGCGATCATTTGGATCAACTTCTACATATGTCAAAACTGTTAAAAAATATTTTTCAACATCCATTCCTAAATGCATAAGTTCTTCATCTAATGTAGATTCGATAAGAAATCCAATTTGTCCTTGGGTTTCTGCGACTAAAATCTCTAAAGGCATTTTAGATACTTCAGATGTAGCTTCTTGTTGAAGCAGAAGTGCGCCAACTTGTGGGCCATTCCCATGCGTTATTATTATATTATATTCCTTTGACAATTCAGCAATTTGTTTAATAGGAGCTTTTAGATTATTTAGCATCTGTTCTGCAGTTCCTATCTCCCCCGGCTTAATAAGAGCATTTCCTCCAAGGGCAACTATTAAAGTTTTCATCGCATATGGGTACTGAAGAATTTAAAATTTAATTACAGATATTATATTTTACTGTCCAAAAAAATAATTTAGTCTTTAAGTTTTTAAAAATTTTATGATTCTGAAGAGTATAAAATTCCCTCATTCCTTTTATAAATCCTTCTCCTCATTCTCATCATCCCAATTTTTTCTTTAAATATCCTCATAACTTCACATTATTTATCATAAAAAGTACAAATTTGAGTTGAAAATTATGCAACTAGTAGAAGTTATAAGGGATATACAAACACGAATTCTAGAAAATCCAGATGAAATTATGAAATACATTCAAATTGGCATAAGTATCCCTATATTGCCAGAATTTTGGAAATATATGCGAAGTGATTTCGAAGAATACAATGCCAAATCGATCATTCTCGAAGAGGAAGTAGGTACAGAAACATTTGGAAAGATGACCGATAAAGTAATTGGTCATACATTAGTCTATAATGACGGTGGGGATGTCTTATTTTTTGGATTTTTTAGGGTAATCGATCATGATCCGCGAAATATCGAGGTTTTAGTAAATAGAATAATTGAGTATGCTCGTGAAAACGATTTCACTTCGATTCGAGGCCCCATTAATGTACCCACGGTCATTTTTGGATGGGGTTTTATGGTTGAAGGGAGTAGAAAAGATTTATTTATCGGCTCACCAGTAAATCCCCCAATTTATCAGAAAATGTTCATGGAAAAGGGGTTTACGATAAAATTTCAAGAGGATAGATATTGGATGCCTGCTATGAAAATGGATCCATACCGTAATCCTGCTTTAAAAAAGAAAGGGGTAAATTTTGCAGAATATGAATTTTCCAATCCAGGGTTAGAAGGGATGATGCAAATCAAGGATGAGTATATCGAAATCCATGCAGACTATATGCCTCCTTCGGCAAAAATTACTCCCAAAGCATCAAAAAACTTTGATAATATTGTGGATTTCGTACATAGATATGGGACTAATTGGATGATGTGGATTGTGCGTCATAAAGCAACTGGGCAGCTTGCAGCCTGTGGTTACGTAATTCCAGATGTATTCCATAAAGACAGAAAAGGAGAACTTGACTCGATTAGCTTTCATGACTGGGTAGTCCATCCTAACCATCGTCGTAAATATCTCTCCATGCTAATGTACGGAGAAACTTCATTACGAGCAAAAGACCGAAAAACACCTCACTATATAAAACGGGGTTCATGGCCAGTGGGAGCTGACAATATTGCCAATGCCAATGCTGCTAAAAAGATGGGCGGAAAAAAAGATAGAAGCCATGTAATATTACAATTGGAGTTATAAATTAATTAGATTTTTTTTTATTTTTATTTTATTTAAATTGTTATATATTCATTCTTGATCAATTTTCTCTTTTAAACCATGATAAATAGTATTAATCCTTCCTCCTATTTGTTCTAAAAATTCATTTCTTTCTTTTAGTTCTTTTAGCAACCTATCTGACGTTAAATTATGATGGGTATCATTTTCTAGCCTAACATACGAGGGGAAAAACTTTAATAGATCCTCTTTCATTTTGATACGAGATTTTAGAATATATTCTCGAAGCTGCTTCTCGCTAATCTTTCCCGAAACTGCTTGATTAATAATGAGCTTTAATTTATAAAACTCCTCTTTTTTTAATAATACATCATCTAAAGCATCTTCTAATATGGTACTTATTTTCATAGTATTATCACCTATTTAAAAATTTTTTTAAGCTGATATACCAATCATACACCAAATTATACACTTCATTAGCTAAATGTTCCTGATTACCTGTTCTTAGCTCAATTTGCTCACACCTTTCGAATAAGCTTAATAAATCATCAGCATAGAAAGGAAATCCTTGAATATCAGAAATTAGCTTGATAAACTCAACAACATTTTTTTTAGTAATTTCATTCTCAGGATGATAATAGTGAAGATAACACCTCTTAAAATAATCTGATAAAAACACTTTTAACATTTTAAGACTAGCAATAAATTGTTTATTTTCGATAAAATAGTTAATATTAAATAGATTTCGTAACATTTTTCCGTCAAAATTAAGCGTAAGTACGTTCTTAAGTCTTATTTGAGTTTCATGTGATAATTTAGGTGTTAAAAATCGGGGAACTCCAGATGATTCCTTTTTAATTACATTAAATACAATATGACCCGGATTATTTGATTTCGCTTCATAATATTCCTGTATTGCTTTCTCATAAGCAGGACCAATAATTAGACAAGTCCTTGTAGATTGGCCACCTCCCGCAGCTCTGGGATGGTCTTCTACTAAATAATCATATCTTCGTAAAATTTCATAAATAGTATCTCGGATTATCATAATTTGTTTTTTATTTTGAGAATAATTTTGAGAAATTTTGGGATGTAAATATTCCAAGAGCAATTTCTTTATTTTTTTTTCGTACAAGCCAGCAACATTTTGTACAGCTTTTATTTGTTTAAAAAATCTAATTAATTCATTTCGATATTCGATGTATTCCCCTAAATCTCGTTCAAGCTTAGTTTTTTGAGCCAAGCTTAAAATCTTTTTTTCACTAAATTTCAAATCATAACCTAGGGTATCCATATGATCTACAATTTTATTATATTCCAATGGTTTCGCATTATTCACATCATCAATCAGGAGTATTACTGGAAATGACTGTTCCACGTCCGAACGTTTCATAAGTATTTGATTATGCTTTAAGTTTCGTAAGAAATGGATTTGATAATTCTCATTCCTTGTGGAACTATAATATCCCGTCCCATGTAACTCATTTAAGTTTAACAGATTTGATAATGTGGCAATATCGCGTGAATCTGTGGTCCGAAAGGTCACTAAATTGCTCAAAAATTTATATATATTAGGATGTAAATAGCGAATCTCATTTGCAGAGCAAATAATACCAAAGTTCTTTTCTTTTAAGGGATCAAAAAACTTATCTATTAAACCATAATTTGCCACTTTATCTAAGTAGGCATTCTCAAAAACGATATCAACATGAGGGAGAAAAATAAATTTAGAGAAATATCGGGGTGAATTCTCACAGTAGCGGATTAATTTTGAAAGGACCAAAAACATAAGGTAACAGAGCGTTTTATAATCCTTTGAAATAGAAATATCTACAATAACCGTATGATGAGTAGTGATGAATTCATGTACTTTCACTATATTCTCATCTGTAGTATGCAAAAACGTTAAATCTTCTTGAGAAATATCACTTAGAGTAGAGAGCAATCCCTCAACAGTTGCATTTTTCTCATATTCTGGTTTGTGCTGAAGATCAATCTTTGCCAAATTTAAGTTTCCCCCATATTGACGAATACTATTTTTAAAGCTGTGCATAAAACGCTCATCTTTTCTAAAACTCATCGCATATGCCTCAAACATATACTCTAAATACTTGATATTATCATTTTCATAGGGAATTTCAGAATCAAACGGATCTAGCGTAAAAGCCTTTCCTAATTTAAAATATAAGATATTCTGTTGAAACTTTGTATTTTCAAAGTAAGTTAGCAATCTTGACCATCTCCCGGTAAAATCAAAAATAAGGCAGGGGATTTCCTTTTTAATAAGTTCAGCAGCCATTTTCATATTAAGTAGTTCTCTATTAAAGTTTGTACCATTTGTAATCAATAAAGAATGAAGTTGTTCAAACAAAAATCCTGCTGGAACCTCTTCTCTCAATGTTTCTGTGTTTAAAGCGCGTCCAATTTCAATAAAATTGTCTAAATGTAAGGGAGTATTAAACTCAGTTGCAATCTGGACATCTATTCCTTTCTTTAGTTCATTTGGGATGGTAATAATGCTTATAAGTGCAGTTCCTTGATACACCACATGCCACAGGTGGGAGCCATTAGAATAAATATTATTGTTTTTTACCAGCTCGCATTGGAAACCAGATTCTAATAATTGTTTTTGAAGTTTGATCAATTGAAATCTTTTAAAATTAGTTCGGAAGGTTTCCAGGAGTACAGTTCCCGCTTTATATAGCTGTTTATTAATGATGGATATAGATTTCGTGGAAACATGTTGGGTAGGTACACGAAATGAAGTTGAAAGTGAAAAAATTGATTCCCAAATACCACCACGTCTATCTAACCAATTATATCTATCCTCATCATTAAGTAACCGTCTTACGATGAAATTCCTTACTTTTTCACGAGTCTCCTTCGCATATTTCTTATCCACCTCAGCAAATGAAAGTGGACGGGAAATTGCTGTATAGGTAAAAGGTAGTTGATATCGGTTTACTCCTGAGAAAAATTTACTGAATGAACCAAATGGAGGCTTTAAAACCTTATTTACGGTGTACATTTTTATTCCGATTAATTCTTTGTTATCCATATGGGCAAAGAGAATATCAGGGATACGATTGGATAGAAAAAATCTTACATTTTGAAAGGGATCCACAACACTAATCTCTTGATAGTTAAAAAATTTTAAAGAGAATAGTTGAAAAAAGATGTTTTTCCACCAAATAATCAAGAGCACGGGGATGAAAATTATATTAAACATTATAATAAAAAGCATGGGAAAAGAAAGAAGTACGAAGTATGTATTGAAGATTACTAATAGTAGTGAGCTGAATATTGTTCTGAGTAGTGTAATTCTTTTACTAAAAGTGTTTAGAGTAGTTTTTTCAATAGAAACATCATTAAAGTCTTCTTGAAAAAGAGAAGATCTGATCGCGCCAATTATAGCATTACTTTTAAGAGATGTGACATGAAAATGATGGTAATCGGAAGCAAATAAAGATTTAAGTTTTGCTCCGTAATGAAATAATTTTTCATTTAGTTGTCCAATTTTACGGGAATTTAGCGTCCCTTGTGTAGAGCTAAATACAACGATATAGATATAGGTCTTGAATGCTCCAGATCTTTTTTTGGTATGTACTACTTGATAGGTGAAGGGGACATACTCATTAATATCTGAAAATGCTTTTAAGAAATGCATTAGAGAGGGATGTACATTTTCAGCCATCACCCTAATAGAAAAGATTTTCATTCCAACTGTAAGAAGATCTTTATAATTTGTATAATACAATGTGCTTTGATCTTCCTTTATCTGCCAAAAAATGATATCCTTAAATGGATGGAACGTGGATTTCCCTCTCCATATAAAAAATGCTTCATAAAAAACTAAGGAAAACCCTAACTCCAAGATAATTGTTAGACCTATTGTTAAATATAGGTTATTGCTCAAAAAATATGTCCCTATCATGAATAAAAAGCCAAAAATTAAGAGAAATATAGTCTTGCTTAAGGAATACTTTATGGAGATATCTCTCCGAGAAGGTTGTTTTTCCCAGATATATTGATATTGGAGTGATGATTGAGAAGAATTCTTTTCTTTTTTCTTAGCAACTAATTTCTTTTCATGCAAATATTTTGTATAAAATTGGACCATAACTTACTATTCCCCTCGCTTAAATAATTTGCGATAGATAATAAAGAGAAGTAATGCTACCCCCAGAAAGGTAATTAGATACATGCTTAATACAGATACTAAATGCTGAAAGACTAACGACTCATATATGATAACAGCGTCTAAGAGAATGAAGACTATCACCCCCCCTAGAAGTAAATATTTAAGGCTTACCTGCTGAGAGATTTGATAATAGATATTATAAGTCAATTTTCCCGTAGCAGAAATACGTCCTTTAGATTTGTTTTTTAGAGAAGATTTTAATCTATTTAACTGTAAAGTTTGTTCAAAAGAATCTTTATTAAAGGAATCCTCCATTGACTTTCGTAATACTTTTTGTTTTTGTGCGATTTGTTGAAAAAGAAGAGATTTAACACGATCCCGATGATTAATTTTTTTCTTTCCTTTATTTGTTAAATATGAAAAGAGGTTTAAATCTGAATACTCATGCATATCTTTTGCTTCAAATGATTTGTATACGTTTGGAACATCAATCTTTCGTATTTCATAATAAATTTCATAAAGTTCTTTGATATGATTATAGGGTAGGTCCCCTCTGAGCTTCATAAATAAAAGTTCTATGGTTTTTAGTGATTCGACAATTTCTTCAGGAACAATAATAACTTGTACAGATTTATAAAAAATTTGATTGATAAACTCGATATATTCAAATAAATGTTCATATTCAGTTTTTTTTCGGGCACGTATTCCTAACTTAGCACTTATTTCATCTACTTTATTACTAATTAAGATTAGGCCTACTACTGCCAATTTTTTATAATTACCGGTAGCTTTGCATAACCGTATTAAATTTTTTAGTTTTGAATCAGATAATTGAATATTCATTTTTATCATTTCACCTTTTATAATCCTTTTTATGTTTATCTAGCTTTAGCTCCTCTTCTCTGATATATTTATCAAAATCCAGAGGTTCTTGAATTTTTTCAAGATAACGGTTAATTAAGTTTTCAGGAGAGTATGATTCCTTCTCGAATGAGTTTAACGTATGGTAATAAAATATGGTATAAGGAAATAAAAGAATAAATCCAATTATTTGTATTAAATACCCAATATGAATTGTGTATAGAAATTGCACTTCTAGATTAGGATCATTCTGTTCTATAAATGGGAAATACAAATTATTTGGAAATAAATACCAAATAGGGTATATAAAGATATAGAAAGCGGTAAATAACACAGTGAAAATGTGAATATATGCATAAAACCGTAATTTTTGAAATGGATGATCCTTCTCAATATCTTTAAATAAAACGCCAAATATAGAGAGGATTACCGATATAATAAACAAAATTGTCATTGCAAGAGGTATAGAACTATTTTTTGGTTTATACAGTTCATTAAATATTGAACCAGAGGCAAATACAGGACTGTACCAATCAAAAAGTGGAGTATAACTCCAATAAATAACTTGTTCTCCTTCTATATTAAACCCTTGGAGAACATACCAATCTAAAAACAATGAAATTACAGCTAACACTAACCCAATTACAAATAATTTCCTAAATATACTTTTTATTTCCATATTGATTATCCCTTAGTAAGGCTAGGTTGTAAGTATATAAAGAAAAAATCACTACTTAATCATCTAAAAAATCCCCAAATCGAGCTATATATTCTGATTCTATTTCAGATTTTCCTTCTTTCTCATGTTCAAATAGCTCATTGTAATCATGTTCCGTTTTTTCAACCAAATAATTCTCTGCCTGTTTTTGTTCAATCTTGGTCAATACCTTGTGAGTAGTTATTTTACCAAAGCATTCATACCCAAATTGCAGCATGAGTTCATCGGTAAGCTCCTGGGAAATAATCTCTAAACTGGTATCATCCAAGGATAATGCCCTCTGATGATGTGGTACCAAGAAACCATTTTTAATTTCGCGCTGTTTCACCCTAAAAGTATAATAGAGATATCCAATCATTCCTGCATAGACTCCCAATATTCCATAACTTAAACCAATAAATGTCTGTAATAAAAATCCTAACTGTGATAATGCAAGAGTTATCATTAATGCCCCAAATCCCACAAAGGGTATCGAATATTGGCGTATCTTTTTTTGAAAGCTTTCTTCAACCTTGTATAATCTCTTTTCAGGGGGTTCCTCATGGTTATATTCTTCAATATTATAATATTTCTTTTCTAGAAAGCGTATTAATCTAGTCAATTGGTTAGTCTCTATGAAATGAATATTTGAGACCCTCTGAAAGGCAAAAGGAAGAGATTTTTCGATAAACTGTATAGCAGAATTGGAGATAAGGATTGGATCAATATATGGTTTAAATTGAGTTTGTCTAGAATATAGTGAGACGTCTATTGAGGTACTTTCACTTATGTCCATTTCTACCATGAGATACTTTTGAAGATAATGGAATATCTGTTTACGCTGAGTTATATTTTCTATTAAAACTTGCTGAATTTGTCTTAATTCCTCGATCCAAGTATCTAATTGCATATTTTTCTCCGATAATGAGTGAAATTTTACCTTTTGTTCTGAGACAATCAAATTATCCTCTATTAAATTAACTATTATAGGGCAAATTAATAAAATGTTCTTAGAGTTTTGCGTTTCAATAGTTTTGATAATAGTGAGATCAATATTAGAAAAGATATTTTCTAACTCCTTGCCAATTTGAGGGAAGATGTGAAACCCTTCACCTATTACTTTTTTACTGATTTTTTGGATGAGAATATCTTCTTCTTTCAACTCACCCTCAATGGAAATCTTACTAAAAATATTCTCTTTTTCTATATCAATTTTGGCTGCTAGTATTTCTTCCTTCCTTTCCAATCCCATTTCTGTTTTTGTATATTTTGAAAGTAAACTTTGATGTGGGTAAAAATATTCATTAACATCCAAATCAGTTTCATGAACATATCCCAAATACTCTTTAGCTGCTTTAACAAATTTTTTAGCAGTTGCTAGGCCAATCCCTTCTACGGTTGCCAATATTTTAGGAGAAGCTTTGGCAAGTTGGTCGATAGAATTATACCCAGCTTCCTTTAAGTTTATGGCATGGATAGAGTCAATGCCATTTACTTCTGTCAAATCATTTTTATCTTCTTTGATAACTGCTATTTTAGGTTTACGAGAAGTTAGGTTTGCCTTTATATGATTTGTAAATATTTCGAATTTAGGCTTCCATTCAGCATCAAGTTGCAATTCTGCTTCCTTTAATCCTCTTTCGGAAAACTTTATAGCTTGTTCTATATCTCCAGCTTCCATAGCTTGCTGTGCCATATTATAGATATATTTTAAATCCCATTTTTCATCAATCATATTTTGCATACATAGAATAAGTTTTATGTTTATATTTAAAGAAAAAATTTTTTCTATTTCCTAAGAGACTATCTTAATTTTCTTTTTTCCTTGTATAGTTTTAGTTTTTGTCAGATAGTGGTTGATCAATTCATTCTTTAACTTTTCTGCTGCTTTTTCAATTTCACTTGCTGTCATTTCTTCAGTCTCATGTCCTGCATACTTATCCCAAGGAGAATCTGTCATAGAAATTTCTTCTTTTTGAAAAATTTTAAGCCCCCAACGGTTAGGATTTTTCCAATAGGGAGTTCCTGGAAATATTTGCAAGATTCGAATATCAGCAATATCCATCCCTGCACCATCTAATTCGAAAATTAAATCTTTTGTTTCTTGTACTGACTGCCAATTTTCTCCTGGTAATCCTATAACCCACGAGCTACCACATAATAAGTCATACTTTTTTGCTGTCCCCACAGCATTGAATAAGTTTTTCACATGTTGATAACCATTACCATGATCCTTACCATTAAGTTTTTTCAAGACTTGAGGAGAACCAGATTCAGCCCCAAACCAAACAAAAAACGGATCAATTTGCTTTGTAAGTTTGGCAATATTATCAGTAAATAAGTCAGCTCGCGTTTCAAACATCAGTTTTATGTCTATTTCTGCGTTTTTATACATTTCTACAAACTTACTTAATCTTTGCTTGTTAAGAGTAAACGTTGAGTCTACTAGGTATCCCCCTTTACATCCATATTCATCTAATATTTTAAGTTCTTGTCTTAAATTGCTTAGCGGTCTAAATTTTGCTTCTAATCCCCAAAAGTTTGCATGTGCACAGAATGGACAATTAAAGGGACACCCTCTTGATGCTTGGATGTTGCAAAAGTGATTATCTTTCATGTAATCTGTAATACATAATCCCTCAAAATCATAGGGCGGTATTTTGCTTAAGTCTGGTTCTACAGCATAATAAGGAGAAACATTTATCTTTCCTTTGCGAGTTCTAAAGCAAAAACCTTGGATATTTTTTCTTTCATTTAACAAAGGATGTTGGATGTATTGCTGAATAGCGACTTCTGCTGGACCTCGTATTAATTGATCAATTGATGAGTGTTTTAAGAAAAAGTCAGGATACATCGATGGTAATATTCCACCAATCATCACTGTTGTAGCCTGATTTACTTTTTTAACAATATTAGCATACCTAAAAGATTCATGAGCAGCTTCAGGGGAACCAATCGTCATCCATACTTCATTATAATCAATAGCTCTAATTTTTTGTTCAATTTCATCATCATTAACATATCGTTTTGTTGCATCCAAAATGAAAGGAATATGATGAGTTTCGACATTACTTTGCTTAGCGATTGAAGATAGCTGAGCTAAACCTAACGGTATTGAATGCAAGCTAGTAAGACGTAATCGATATTTCCGATAGATTAAACCTATAGCGTAAATCAATAAATTATTTTTGCTTTTATTTTTTATATTTTGATCTTTGGTTAAAATTTCAAGTGGAGTATTGATAGGTTCTAAAAGTAACACATTCTTAAGTTTCATTTTGATACTTCTCAGAAAGTTATAGTAATAGATTTTTTTCTTTATATTTAAAAGAAAAATTAAGTTCTCTCTTCTTTTTCATTAAGATGTTTTTTCTTTATATATCTTAAATCTAGTAAATTTACTGAGGTTTGTATAAATGGGTGTAGAACCGTTAAAAGAAAATGGCAACATGAAACCTATTCCAAGAAAGATTTTTAAGTGCCCATTTTGTGGATTTTTAATTGAACTTGAAGTGGATCGTACATTATTCACACGGTATGTGAGCGAAAGCCACTTTTTGTATCCCCACTTGCATATTCATGGCAATCCACTTCATGGAACCCTCTGTTATTTGGATCCTAACATGGCAATACGAAATATTGAAATTATCAGAAGTATCGAGATATTCAGGAGTTCCGATACATTCCAACAACTACTAAATAAATGCTTAAATCAGTTATAATAAAGATAGGTGAGCTTATTACTCTTTTAAATTTTACTAAAAAAGGTGAAAATGATGTTGAGCACCATAAAGAGGAAATTTTCAATTATATCCATGACGAGCGAATTCTACGAGTATTATTTGAACAAAAAATTTTTCAGCTAAGAAATATCCAGAAAAAAGCGATTGAAAAGGGATTGTTTTTTAGAAAATCATTTCTAGTATGTGCTCCCTCAGGATCTGGCAAAACTATGATCGGAGAAATTTGCGCATTCCAAAACATTTTTAATAATTATGGAAAGTCTGTATATTTAGTCCCCTTTAAAGCCCTGGCTACAGAGAAGTATTACTATTTTAAAAAATATTATAGCAGGTTCAATGTAAATATTGAGTTATCCATAGGAGATTATGATATAGATGATTCCGTATTGGCTAAAGCAGATATTATTATCACTACATATGAGAAAATGGATTCAATTCTTCGCAATTTTTATGATAAAGAGTGGATCCATGATATATCTACAGTGATAGTAGATGAAATTCATATCATTGGTGAGTCAGATCGAGGTCCACGACTTGAATCACTAATTGTGCGGTTAAATGAATTCTTAAATTACCCCCAAATTATCGGACTTTCAGCTACCATAGCCAACTCTCAATTTTTTAATAGCTGGTTATCTTCATTAGGGAACAATACTACACTTATTCTATCTAATGAGCGACCTGTACCTCTACATTATCAACTGAAAGTTACTCAAAATAAAGATTCTACCATTAAAAAAATTATTAAAAGCACGTTAGATCAAAAAGGTCAAGTGCTTGTCTTCCTAAATAAGCGAAAGTCTACCCAACAGACCTCATTTCTACTAAAAAATGTAGTAATAAATCATATTGACATAAATAATCTTGATAATTGTAAAAAATTAGAGAAATCCTTAGAGGGGATCAAGGGAGGACATAAGGAACTCAAAAAAATTGTAAAGTATGGATTGGCATTTCATCATGCTGGATTATTACCAAAAGAAAGAAAGTTAGTCGAGGATAACTTCCGGAAGGGAATATTGAAAGTAATTTGTAGCACTACTACGTTAAGTGCTGGGATTAACACCCCTGCAAGAGTCGTGATTCTTAGGGATTTTAAAAAATACGTCATTTCTGGGCATAACATCAAAAATTTTTCAGGGTATTATGAAAATGGAGATGGTTTTTCCTATTTTAAACCCTTCTCAGCAAATCAAGTATTTCAAATGTTAGGGAGGGCAGGTAGACCTGGACTGGATGCTGTTGGCTATGGGATTATTTTGGTAAATAATGTGGAGGAACGGAACTGGATTGAGGATAAATATTTCCAAACTCTTTTAACTAAAGAAAGGCTTATCCCAAAGTATAATAACCTTGATTCTGGTTTGAATAAATTAAATACACTTAAAGAACAAGTGCTTTTAAGAATTTATGAGGAGGGAAATATCACAATAGATCAACTTAAATTATTTTTCGAACGTACATATTTTTGGTTTAATGTTAAACACAGAATGAATGATCAGCAAATCCCTATTGAACAATTTCTCATGATTAAGGAAATCACCCCCGAAAATATTCTCAAGCTCCATTCGGATAAGGAAAGGGTTAAAAAATTAGAATCCAAAAAAGATCAAATAAAGCTTTCGGAGATAACTAACTCTACAATCATGGGATTTATTAAAACTGCTTTTGGTGTGTTCACATGCCGATTTGATATTGATTCTGGGATTCAATGTTCCTGTGGCTTCAAGAATGGGATTTCTGATAATTTTGCCAATGATGAGTTTGCATTTGAATTTTGCGACCATATTACCTCTTTTTTGAAATACCTCATTGATGTCCCTGATCCAAGTTTCCAGAAGTACATTTCAGACATCATACCCAAATCAATTAAAAATCAATATATTCTTAATTATTTATTCGAAAAAGGGTTAATTATAAAGAATAATAATGGGCTGATTAAATGCTCTCAATTTGGTAAATTGATTATTAGATTATATCTGTATCCCGTATCTGGAGTTCTCATTCGTCATAAATTAGAAAATTGTGCGTTAAATACTTTTCAAGAAATTATTAAAGAGGCATATGACGTTTTACGAGCAGAATATAAGGTAAGAGATTATAAAATGCTCCAACCGATTTTAGAATGGACAGATGAGGTTCCAATTGAGGAGATTTTAGAGAGATATAATATTATGGCCGGTGATTTGCATATGATCAGAGATAATTTAGAGAGGATCATAACATTTATTGGGATTATTGCCATTCATTTAAGCGAAAATGGGTTTGATATTCAAGATGCTATGATTCGAGTATCAGAAATGGCAGAAACTCTCAAAATTCGTATTCATTATGGGATAAAAGAAGAATTATTTGACTTAGTATTACGATTAGATAACGTGGCACGAGTGAGGGCACGTATCTTATTTGATGCGGGATATCATACTGCTACTAAGGTGAAAAAAGAAGTTCCCTATATTTTGCATCGTAAAACAGGATTAGGTGTAAATTTATGTAAAAAAATTATCAAAGGAAAATAATCTAACTATTGAAAGGAATTTTAAGAAAATTTTAATTTCCTTTTTCGTGTTACTAAAATTACTAAGCAAAAAATTGATAAAATCCCAAATGTAGTTATTAATGGAAAACTCCTAATATTTAAAGGCTTTTTAATTGAAAAAGTATCACTAATACTATAGAACTGTGGATGATCATAATCAATTATTTTTATTATAAAGTTATGCCCCTCATATTCTCCAATATTCCAATTAAAATTTCCATCATTTTCGGTAAAATTATTTGTAAGTTGTTCCAAGAAACCATATAAATTATCATGGAGTTCTATTTTAACCTTTTGTATGGGACCACTTGAATTCCAACTGATCCTAAAAATTGTTTTACTGTATAATATGTCTAAACTAGTAGGTCTTAGTATTGTTAGTTTGATTTCAATTGCTCTTAGCTTTATAAAAACATGGTCATTTTCATCCAATATAGTCTCGGCCTTTAATACTCCATTTGTATCATATTCCCTCTGATGAATATATGTTTTATTAATCTCACTTTTCATTTGTTGAAATATAGATGAACCAACGCAATAATAGTCTAATGGGTATAGATCCTCGACTTCTTCAAGATAATCTTCTATAGGTATTGGTAAAAAAATACAAGCTTCAAATTGAATTGGATTTTTATATATTTGAACATTTTGTATGCTACCATTGTCATTAAAGTCCGTTCCATAATCCCAAAACTCAACATTTACACGCCAATAATTACCATAATCAGAAATATCCAGAATAAGTACCTTAAGTAAATCTCTTACCCCAAAACTAGGTTCAGAACCTAAAACTTCAGTAAAAAGAGTAGAATTAAGTTCTTCAACCTCATAAATAAATTCATCACCTTCTTCTATTCCCAAAAAATATTCTTGAGCCACTACTTCAACATTATAATAACAAAGAACTAATAATATGTTAAAAAAAGCAACTAAACAATATTTTTTTGAAAAACTTTTCATAAACTTCGCTTTACTCATAAATCAATTATAAACTTCTGTCTCATAAAATAAACCATCACAAACTAATATAATATTTATGTTTTTGGTCCTCAAAGAATCTATATTATTTTACTTTTTAAATGTATTTGTTTCCTCCTCTTTTTTTCCTTTTTATTGTTTCAAACTAGATATTTTAAGAAGGATTATGAATGAATCAAAGGAATCTGAGGAATTCGATTGGGAAGATTATATTACAAAAAAGAAATCTCCTCAAGAATTCATGATCCGAGAATTTATTGTCTATAAGAAGTTAGGACAAAATTCGAATGAATATGTGATAAAAAAATTTGATAAGACTAAGGAACAAAATCTTGAAATGTTAAACCTTATTAAAGATATTTTGAACAATGTAGCCAATCTTACTCCTAAACAAATAATTGATTATTGTAACAGTCAAAGATACTTTATGAAACTTTATTTTAAACTAATACAGGAAGAATCTAAAAATGAATAAATTATTAAATTTTTAGTCCAATCGCCTTTTTTTATTCCTTCTTTGATAATCAATTTAGAATTTTTCTTTAAATAAATTTAAAAATATTTAAATTTAAAAATAGTTAGTCGATGAAAAATGAGTTCTGGAATAGTAGAAAAAGATAAGGACGTTAATGTTAAGATAGATATACAAAGTGATCTTGAGTTAGAATATATATTATCTAAAATGATTGTTCCTTTTACATATTTTTTGGAGGTAGAGCATGAACCTGATATTTATAATGGTAAAGAGTTGATTTCTTTTTCCCAAAGACATTCGACTTATAAAGCTCTTATGCTTACAGAATTTGAAGAAGCAATAAAAAACTTTTCAAAAGTTATAAAAACAAAGAAGTAGATAAAGAAAAACCTAACTTTTCCTAAAGATTTTCACGGTATAATCCCAAATAGCAGGATTAGAAAACCCGTCTTCTCGAATCTCTTTTAGTACAGCCTCTTTATCCCTATCTTTTGGAGTTAATATAATGTGTTCTGTAATTCTTAATTCCTCTTTTATCATATTACACCTCATTTAGCAATTTTACTATCAAATAATTGCAGAAATATATAAATAAAAAAAATCTCTTTTTTGTAAGCAAATCCAGATGGTTCACACTTTTTCTTTAAATATACCTGTTATTTTTAAACAGTACCAAAATCATCTGATATAAATATAATTATGATTACCAAAAAAGTAGTTCCTTATATTGTACAACGGGAGGAGTTATTTCCTAACACGATAGATGAATATCTGAGAAGGCTAATCCCTCTGGTAAATGTAAACATTAATAGTGGAGCATGTTATCCATTTGAGCTGGAACATCGGTTAGGAAATACTAAGATCAATCCCTTTCTAAGAATTGCCCACCCAGATGATGCTCCAATCATAGCTGATATTTGTAAGGAAGTCTATGAGAATTCCTATCCCTATAAAGAAATGGAAGATGAGACATATGTGCGCAGCATGATCAAAAGCCCAACCAATCACTTTATCTTATTTGAAACAGAATCAGGAGAGAATGCCGGTTGCTTCCGCTGTGCTTTGGATTTCGAGCATAAAAAAGGCTATATGGGAGGATTCATGGTGCGTCACAAGTTCCAGAATAAGCTGGATGTGATTCGAGCAATTATGGGATCCTATATCTGGATGTGGAACTCATTTAAGGAAGATATTTTGGTATGGTATTGTGAAAATCGAACTGCCCATGCTTCTTCTCAGTATATTACCGCGGTATGCGGAATTAACACCATTGCTATCTTTCCCAATAAGGACATTTTTTTTGGACAAATCGAGTCTGATGTAATGGGAATCATTTATACCGAAAAGGTTTTACGAGAGATGAGAAGTGCTTTAGTTCCAACTCTCATTCCTTCAGCATTAAATTCATTTTTTTATTCAGATAAATTATATAGTCTCGGAAATATTAGAGTTGCCCAGCCATCTCTCAACCTGGATTTTAACTATATAAAAGGAATCTATGAGAATGTAAGGTGTGAATTTGAGGACGATAAGTATGGGTATAAACATTTTAAGTTCACAATTGCAGGAACAGATTCTTACTTTACATTCTTGCATAATACTCACATCCAGAATTTTGAGAAAGCTGATTATTCAGTCCAATCATTAGAGGAACTTTTTGTATTTATTGAATTTTTAAAAAAATTTATGAAGGAAAACACTATTCGCTATTGCGAGATGTTTATCTCAGCATATCGGCCTAAACATCAACAATTATTTTACGATGCCGGATTTCGGGCTCGAGGATATATTCCATGCTGGAACTACATACCAGAACAAAACAAATTTGAAGATTATATAGTGTTTAACTATTTTGAAGGCAATATTGAAAATATAGATTTATTACCTCTAGGATATGACCTGCTAAATTGTATAGAAGTTTAGTATTATAATTCTGCTGATTTATGAATTAAAAAACTTACACTTTTAATAAAGTAAAATAGGCTTTTTCTGTATACTTTAAAACTCCATTTTTTATGGATCTTCTAATTAGCAATTTTAGTTCTAAGGGAGGGATATCATAATCTTTTGCTAGTATTTCAATCATATAGGCTGGAAATTTTTTATACCTTGAAGCTAATGTGTTTAGCAAGGCCTGAAATGTTAAAGTATAATCTTCCTTTTCTTTTGAAGTAAGTTTATCACTGAGTGCTTTTGGTGCAGAAAATAGAATAAATTCATTTTCAATTGAAAATTGAGCCTCGCCCAAAGAATTTTGCTGTTGTTTCACTTTGTTTACCGCTTCAGTCATTCCATAGACGATTTCTCCCTTATCTAAAATGTTCCTGACTTGATGAATTCTACCACAACGCAAACATTTTTTAGTTTTTTGGGTAGTTTTCACATAAGAATACTGTTGACATTTAGTACAAATAAAAACCACATAAGGAGTTTGATCTTTTTCCCATTTTCTCTGCTCCATTATAGGGTCTCCATTTTATGAACGTTTTCAATGATATTTTTTATTATAAAATAGAGTTCTTCCACATCTTCTATGATAACTATTTGAATTTGGGTTTTTTCTGCAAATTCCTTAACTTTTTGTTTTATCACTCTTAATTCTCCATTTATTCGCTCGGTAAAGTCTATAAAATCCAATATGATGATGATAAGCTCATATTTGTGGTGAAATGCTTTCGCAAAATTGCACAGCTCATTTTGTAATGGTTTGTCAATACTTTCTGAAGAGTATATTTGGACAAGCACTTTCTCGTAGATTATAATATGTTCATCCATGTTGATAATGGAAAATTGAAATCCTTCCTTTTGAAATTTCTTCCGCAATCCAAATTTAACAGGTAAAGATTTACTTACTTTTACTTTTTCCAGAAATTTTCTCTCTGTGGAAGTTTTATGGTCATGTATAAATTTCAATAATCCCGCTTGATGCTCTCGTTTTACTGGCATTGTATTAAGTGCTACTTTAGGAACTGTTTTCTCTTGAGCTTTCTGAATTACTGAAGCTCTAGGTAAAAAAGTCTTTTGTTTCCCTTGACTTTTAAGATTCACATTCATCCGTTTTAACTTATTCATTGCAATTTTCAGATAAATCTCATCATGAGTATTTTTACAATAAAGAATTATAACTCTACCTTCTCGATGGCGAGCTGTCCTTCCTTTCCTCTGGATAAAACGTATTTCGGATGCTACCACATCATAAAATATTACCAAGTCGCACTCTGCAATATCAAGTCCCTCTTCTCCAACATTAGTACTTACTAAAACGTTATAAAATCCTTGCTTAAATTTTTCAAGAATTTCCAGTTGATTTTTTTGAGATAACCCTTTGTCATCCGTAGATTTCGTTGCCTGTCCCACAAATCGAGTGGTTTTAATACTTTCTACGGTATTCAGTTTATTCGTGATATTTCTTACTGAGTCTCGTAATTTGACAAAAACTAAAATTCGTGATCCTGGAGTGTTTTCTAATTGTTCTAAGATAATTTGTTTCAATATCTTATACTTTGGATGGATTAAAGTTTCAGGAGTAAAATCATGATGTTTTAGTAGTTCTACATATAATTGGTATAATCTATATTCTGAAGCAAGAACCTTCACTGCTTTAGAGCTTGACTTCTTTTTTGCATCCCCTCTCATTTTTTCTAAGTATCTAAGTAATACATCTAATCCTTGCTGTTCAATTAAGTCAATCATATGATATAAAATAAGGGCTTGAGCATTCACAGAGAGAGCAGTATACACTCCAGTCTTATCTCCATTATCATTTAATAATTTAACTAATTCTATATTTAATTTTAATAAATCCTTACGAAAAATTTTTTCTACTAATTTTTCCGCAGCGCCATCTAAGAAACCTAATTGATAAAGATATTGTAGTCGTTCTTTTAATAAATTTTTTATGACCACATATACGTCTTCCATTAAATCTGTTAATTTTACGCCTATTTTATATATATCCATAGGCTTTAGATATGTTTTCACGTCCTGATCTGTCCTTGTTCGCGTATGAATGTTCTCTTTGCGAATATGGAGGTTTTTACATAATTCACTAATTTTTCTTTGAGATGCTCCTGGAGATGCAGTTAATGCTAAAATATTTCCATCTGGATTTTGATCGAGATACTCATCTGCAATCAATGGATAGGGATAATCTCCAGAAGCATGATGTGCCTCATCAAATATGATTAAACACGTATTATTAAGCGAATATCTCCTTTTTACGAGATCATTTCTTAGGGTTTGCGGAGTATAAAAAACAATTTGGTGTTTAGTAAAGAGTTCTGTACGTTTTTCAGGGTTCACCTTTCCTGTAAGTACAACAAATTGTTTTTCAGGAATGGTCAATAACTTTTTAAAAGTCTCATAATGTTGATTGATTAGTGGTCTAGTAGGGGCAAGGATTATTATTTTACTCTTTCTGGGAAAATTTTCTAAGGTATATGCTGTAACAAATACCGCAATAATGGTTTTTCCAAGGCCAGTGGGTAAAACCACGAGCGAGTTCTTATTTACGCACTTTTTTGCAATCTCAAACTGGTATTTTCGATACTCAATATTTAATTCCTTAATAAATTCATTTTCAGCAATTTTATTATTTGAATTTGACAAGATCATTATTTTTACTCTCCAGAATTAATTAATATTTTATTATCGTTAAGAATTAGTTCTTTAATTGGCTTATTCCCGCGTTGGTAAGAAAGAATCTGAACTCCAAGATCTACAGCTAATTTAGTAGGATATATTAAGCCATTCCCTCGATGTTCGAAAAAATAGGGATGGGTTCCTTTTAGTCTCTTAACTTTTTGAATGAGTTCTGAATTATTATATAAGACGTCAAATCCTCTACCAATCTTTATATGTTGGAAGTAAAAAATAATATCGCTTAATAAATTTGATTCTGCTTTAGTAAGATTAATCTCATTAACCTCCAAATTATCTCCATCTTTTATTAGTGACTTTTTCTTCAGTGCTAAGTAAAGATTTGTGTTTTTCCTTTTTTTATACAGTATATATCCATCTAACTTAAAATGAAATAGTTCTTGAAACTGAAATATGAGATTTAACAACTCTTCACCCTCTTTTGGAAGCAACCCAAGAACGTCTTCTAATTTGCTAAAGTTAAAATTGGAATTTTGATGTTCATTGAATCGTTTTAAAATGTCTAATATTTCATGTAATTTTTGAATTTTCCAACTTGAGGGCATCTAATCCTATAAGTCGTAGTGATATAAAAAGAAAAAATTATGGGTAGTTACAAAAATCAGTGATAAAAAAATAGATCATAATATTCATAGTAATGTAAAAAATTAATCATCACTGAGTTTTGTATCAACCCAAAATTATGAGTTTTTAATTTTTTTAAACTGTAAATGCTTTTTTGTGTTTATTGAATCCATTTTTTTGGAGGAGAAATAAACCAAACAAATTGGACATGCGATTAAAATAACGCCTATTATTGTTGCATGAGTAAATTCACCATTGAAATCTTTAAAAAAGTTTGTATCCGCATAATCAGGATTCGAAAAATTCTTTTCCATAAAGCATACCCAGTATAAGGCTTCATGGCAAATTTTTTTTCTCTCAATAGATAAATAAAATTCATAAAAAGTAGAATCGAATATTCCTGCTATGAGTTCTTGAATAGAACTTATCTCAAAATAGATATTTAAATCTAATAATTCTGAAATTAGATAACTGTAATATACATTCTTTATGTTTGTATAATCAAGATGCTTTATGATAAAATTCTTAATTTTAGAATCGTCTAAATCATAGAGATTAAGTAATCTTAACATATAAATGCCGAAATATGTATTTTCAAGGGTAAAATCAAATTCATTATCTTTGCATGGACCAAAATAAAGTTCACTAGCAGTTTCTTCTACCTGATTGAGAATATACGTACTCAAAGCACTCACATCAAATCCAATATATAAAAAGTTACCTAAATTTAAATAATCTGCAAGGAGCTCCAAGGCACGGAGTGCATAATAAGTTGTTTCGAATTCGATACTAAAATTTTGGTATTCAACTGTAGAATGAATAAAGGAATAAGTTGGTAAAAAACCTCCATTATTTATATAATTATCATTTAAAAATTGACTTTGAATAATTCTATTTACTATATCTAGTAAATCATGATTTAACTCGAACACTTCAAGTCTTGAAATCTTATTGAGTGTATCTAGTGCCAAAAAAGTACTTTTATGAGATTGCATTCTTCCTATTTCATATATCCCATATGAATAATATTCAACTGGAAAGGAACGGAATATTATGGAATCAAAATTCATATTTGTACAGGATATAAACATATCACCATCTTCTGCATAATCATAATAACAGGCACTTTCTATTAATTGGTATAGTTGAGAAATGGGAAATTCATTTATTTTATCGTCATATGCATTAATCAATGAGTAAAGGAGTTGCAAGGAGGTATAGTCTTCTGAAAGAAGAGCGAATCCATCTAGGTAGAAATACTTTTCTAAAGAAGCAACAATCATATCTGTTTCAATGCTATTTAATCGTGAAAGTTCACCAACTTGTTCTAAAGAGCGAAGAATCTGAAAAGTATCAATTAACTCATGATATTGAATGTTTGTGGATTGCTCCCAGATGCCCCATGAATTTCTATTATTGAAGATGAATTGTGAAACATTTACTTTGGAATAATTAGAATAACCAGTTAAATAAGCCAATTCTAAGGCTAGAGCGCTTCCAATTACATCTAATTCGTTATGCTGTTTACAGAATGCTGAAAAATAGAAGTGATAATCGGATGGATTATATAGACGATTAAGATAGAGATAAAAGTTATTAATATTAATAGAATCAATTTGATTGAATAATTCTAAACTTTTAAGGCAATAATATGCTGAAAGTAAATTAGGATCATTAAATTTAAGTGAGGAGATAATAAAATCGTCATCATTGAAGAAACCGCCAAAAAAATCGGGATGACTTCCAGTTGCTTGCAGTCCAACTATATAATCAATGATATTGTTCTTTACTTGAGTATATAGATCCCAATTGTCTAATATATCGATTACTTTTATTGCGTAGAATGTATTATCCATAGTAGTTAATTTCAAATAGGGGGGAAGGGAAATATCAAATTGTTTTCCAATAAAGCCGTGTCCCACAGGATTATAGCAATCCCAAATAAAGTCTATTATGCTTTGACTATCAATGAGATCCAATTTTCCAAGAATTTTCAAAGACAATACTGCATAACAATTAATCTCAAGCAAAGAGGATAAGGGATAGATAATTTCCTTGTGGGGATCACTTTCAAGCCACCGTTTTGCGTAGTTATCAATAAAAAGATTCTCATCTGATTGATAAAAAGCCATGATAAATTCAGTAATCTGAGTGGTATTAATCTCATCCAATCTGTCCAATTTATCTAAAATTTCGAGTGTATAATAAGTTGCTTGAATGGAGGGCTCATAAATCTGAGAAAAATACCCTTTTTCACCAAATTGTCCCAATTTTTTATTAAAGATGTTGTTTATCAACCCATGATATCCTAATGAAGAAGACGAGAGCCCTTCCTTCTCTGTATATGCTGCTATAGGAGGGTTATTGGAAAATCCAATAAAGAACATAATATTCACTGTTAAAGAAACCATTAAAAGTATAGATAGTAAGTTTTTACCTTTCATTTTTATTTGCATAATTTTAATACAATAGATTATATTGTGATCAGAATAAGTTAGGAATATTTAAAGAAAAAAAATAGAATAAATAAAAGAAAAAAAATATTGGTGCTAGATTATAAGATCTCCATTAAATTGCGGAGGCCCTTTCACTTTCCAAATGCCTAAATCAAACAACTGATTATTAATAATAACAGGTTTCTCATTCTCTTTTGATGTTGAGAAATTTTCTTCAAATAGATTTTTAACTGCGTTTTTATTTACCTCACAAGAGATAAACATTGTATTATTTTCCAAGTCTCTTAACGCATAAAAATAATATTCATTATTATCATGCGGATTGAATATTTGCATCGCATTGCCTAATTCAATCTCGATTATTTCAGGAGCTATTTTTTCATTTTCTTTGAATTGATCTAATAATACACCAAGGTGTTCCATCACTTTTTTTAACAAATCAGCAGATCGTACCAAGCTTTTAAATCCAGGAATACGGAGGCGATTAAATATCTTTCTCTCTACTTGTTTATGAATAGTACTCATTCGAATATTTAACCTATTACAAATATCACTTACTGTAATTGGATTTTCTGGCAAACAGAGAACAGAAATAGAGGTAGCCACTCCTACTACTACATCATCTTTAGTATTTTTAATTGAATCCCATAATCTATATAGGATTTTTTTTGATTGATAATAAAAATACATTCCCAATCCAAAATGTTCGGTTAATTCCATAATTCTCTGAAGAATATACTCTTTTCGATTTCTCTCTTTATATTCTGGCATGAATTCATTAATCTGGAGCTTAAATGCTTGAAAATCTTTTTTAGAAATTTTTGCTACATCTAATAAAGCTCGCTCATCCACCGGTTTACATTCATATTTGTATGTGAAGTATATTACTATTGGAACCAATTTTTCAGGGCTTCTATATTTTGTACCATGACCTAACTTTGTATGAATTTGTTTAAAGTTCTTTAAGATTTTACTCTTATCTGTAGCTGGGAGAGAAAGAGCTTCAAATATTCTGCCAATTTCAATAATAGCTTTTATTTCTACATTTTCATCATTACTTTTAATTGAATCAATCCTATTTAACCGTTCTAATCGATATGATTGAGGATTTCGTAATCTTTCTCGTTTGAATCCAATTTTTGTTTTCCCAGGTGTGGCATATTGTAAAATATCTTCATTATAGGGCCGATGATATTGCATAATCTGGATGGGAAGCATTACTCCACAATCTTTACAAACAAATCCAAACTCATTTTGGATTATATCTGTTGAATTACATATATCACATCTTAACGAAGTACGCATCTCAACTTTATTTAATTGAGATTTATTATGGGTTGCCAACTTAATCACAATCACAAATTTTCTTAATTACTAAGTTAAAGAAGATGGGGAGTGGCCTTTTTAAATCTTATCCTCTTGATCAGAAATGACTGATAGAATCTTTCTAATCACAAATTAGATTTTTCCACTTATGTAAAAATGGGTAAAATTTCCATTTTATCGATCACCTCCTCATGATCTGAATTGAGGAAAAGTTGATATTATCATTAAAACGTTAAAATAAAGCTAAGTTTAAATCGCAAAATTGTATTAAACCCAAGATTTAGCTAATTTGGATTAACTAGAAGATTTTAGATTTTTTACTTTTAGTAAAAGTTATTACTTTTCTTTGTGTTTAGTTTTTAGAAAGTGAAAAAAAATCCACTCCCAGTTAGCAGGAAACACAATTAAAACAATTTTTTTGACAAAAAAAATGCACCTAGAAGTTTAGCAGTAGGTATACCTGCTACTGTTAAAAAAAAATTACTGGGATCAAGAAAATTAATTGGAGAAAAACTTTCTGGAATGTAAGTTGCAAATGGAAAATCTTTTAAAGAATTTTTTAAAAACAACCCGGAAGGAATAAACTTTTAACTTTCTTCTTCTTTTTTTTTTAAAATTTTTCCTTTATATAATTACACTTTATAATAGGATCATGATATTCATTGATATGCTCATTTGGTTTTGTATTATTTTGACTATCTCACTTGTTAGTCAATTGATATATCGTTATTCTAAGGGACCTATTAGAGCATTTCTGAATGTGGTTGGCTTCATTGGAGTCTTCATTCACGAATTAAGTCATGCTTTGATGTGTATAATTTTTCGAGTGCCTCTTAGGGGCTTTTCAGTGAAATTTCGCTCACATTACACCAATGAAGTTGCCCCCCATGGAAGAGTGAAAATAGGAGAAGTGGAGCGTATATCATTTTTACAAAAGGTAATGGTATCAGTTGGTCCACTGATCATCTCTACATGGATCTTTTTATTCTGCCTTGATATAATAACAATACAGGAAGCTGAACTTATGACCAAGATTGTCCTAGGGCTTATTATGGCGTCTCTATTAATAGGAGCAAGCCCTTCAGGGCATGATATTTACTACATGTTTTACTCATATGGCATAGATCCACTGTATTCCACCTACCAATTGTTTCTAACAGCATTAGCTATAATTATTGTTTATTTTGGAATTGATTTTTCATCAATTGTCCTTCCCATGGAATTGTTTTACTACATTTTAGCTTTCTTTACGGTTATCGCATTCTATTTTACACTTAAATATTTTCTAAAATTTTTCTATTATCTATACCGCCGGATATTCCACGCTTCACAGTTTACCTCTCGACAACTAACTCGTAAAAGGCATAAGCCTTATAAACCAAAAGAAGAATATTATGAGGAAAATTATATTAAACGAGGGTATAATGAATGAAGATCTTATGTTATTTTGTCATAATTATAGCCTTCATGATGTATTTTCAGAAGGAACCGATCTATACTGTCGTAATTATAGGAATAGGGATTGGACTTTACATCTATTTTAAATCACGAAAAGGAAAGTCAGGTGTATTCGGAAAATTTCTAGGTGGTAACTCAGAAGATTCAGATGACCGTATGAATGATTTAATTTTATTTTTCATGCTCCAGCAGATGGCTACTAATTCTTCCCAGCAACATGAATCCACAAAACAACGAGAGAAAGACAAGAAACAAGATCAAATTGATAAGATAAAGCACGAAGTTCTTGATCTTTTAGAGAGTGATTAAATGCAAGACTTTTTATTAGAAATTAAGACCTTACTTCAATCTAGAATGCTGATATCCATTTATGGAAAATCAGGTACAGGAAAAACTTTTTTAGGCCTATATTTATTAGGTAATTTATTGACTGAAAAGGAACCATATCATTATCAATGTATTTGGATACAAGCCTGTGAATTTTTTCCATCAAAACGACTCTCTCAGTTATTTCAAAAAGACCTTAACAAATTACAATTTCTAAGAAATAATATTTTTATTACACCTTTGAAAAAACCATTTCTTTCTTATCAAGAACAAGCAGTTTTAATTTCCCAAATTCAACATAAAACTTTACCTCCTGAACTGAAGGTAATAATAATTGATAATATTTCACATCATTTACGATATGAAATTTCAAAATATGAAAGTATTTCAGAAAAAGTGTTTATTCTAAATGATTTTTATGAAAACCAACTATTTCCTTTAATTATGTATTGCCAACAAGAGAATATGATTCTCATATTAATTCATGAAGTGTCTTATAACCCAAACTTAAAAAAGATCGTGCCATTTTTGCATAAATTATATAACCGGATTGATAGTATTAATGTTTACCTGGAAAAAAACCTATTATCTGAAAATAAGATATTACATCTTATTTATTCTGATTATAATAATCAATTTAATTATCGTATTGAAAATCACGGCTTCCAATGGATTGAATCTCTCTTATAATATTTAAAGCAAAACTGTGTTGTTTATTGATATATTAATTATTTTAGTGAATGATTCTCAGCTCCACAATTTAAGCATTGAAAGATCCCATGGTCCTCGTCAATATTTTTTAGGTTATTTTTTACCCCACAATACCCACAGATATAGTTAACCCTTTCCGCTCCTAAATCTCCTATCTCTTTCTCAATTCGGAGCATGTATGTTATATTAGGTGCTGCTTCCATTTTTGTCTCAATAATTTCTTTTTTTTCTTCAATCCTTTTTCTCCTTTTTTCAATCCGTTTTCTCCTTTCTCCTTTTGTAGGAATAAATAACAACCAACCAAAAATACTGATTAAAGTACCAACCAAAAAGAATTGAAGACCAGAATCAAATAAAATGAACTGAATTAATCCCACCAATTGAATTGGTATAGCAACAAGTAATAAAATTACTGATATCCATAGGAATATCTTCTTAACCAAACCCAAAATACTCACCACGTTTGTGAGAATTAGATTCAATATAAGTTTTTACAAATTTATCAAAAATTTTAATCAGAGACTTTTTTGTTAATAATAATAATTGCGAAATAAAAATATCTGATTCAAATCTATTTAAAGCAAAAATCTCCTACTTGTTACCATTATTTTTCTTTAAAAAAGTCTACTTTTTATAGTTATTATGGGACTCAATTCTAGTGATTCATTGAGAAAGGAAATTTGTTGTGTAATTTGTAATAAAAATATAAAAAAAATTGACGAAGTTTTCCAACTCTCTCACAAATTAGGAATAATATGTCAAAACTGTGTGAAAGTTTTTTCTCCTGAAGATATTGAAATAATGACCTACTTATTTTTCATTTATGGGGGTTATTTTGGAAAATTCGATCAAAGAACTTTTTCCTTACCAGAGGCAATCAAATGTTTGACAAAGCAAGAATTTAATCCTAAAAACCGGATAATGATTGAAGATCTTAATGAAAGATTAGTCCATAAGGCATTATTACATGGAATTTCTCCAGTTAATCTAGTAAAAACGTTAGAAAACTTTTTGAATAGATGATATTGTGGAATTTCTTCTTTTTGTATTCAATTTTTTCTTTATAAATAAGGATTGTATCTAACTAGGTAATTAAAATTATAAATTGGAGTTGATATGAAAAATAGCTGATCTTAATCTTGTGAAAGGAATTAATGCTCGTCAAATAAAGTTGCTCCAAGAAAATGGCATCAGTACAGCTGAAGCTTTGGCTATGTCTCCTCATTCTATCGTATCAGATGTTGATGGTTTGGGTGAAAAAACTGCTAAAAAGCTTATTTGGAACGCTCGAAACGCATTAGGTATGACCGAATTTACCATAGCTGAAGAAATTGATGAAAATACTGAGTATATCACCACAGGCTCTTCAGAGTTAAATCGTATTCTTGGTGGAGGAATTGCCACTGGAAAATTAACGGAGGTATTTGGACCATTTAAATCAGGAAAAACAAACCTCGCTCACACAATTGCAGTTACAATACAATTACCAGAAAAAAAAGGGGGATTAAATGCTACAGTTGCATATATAGATTCGGAAAATACGTTTGCGAAAGAAAAGATTAAACGTATCGCCAAACGATTTGGACTTGATCCTAAGAAAGTGCTTTCCAAAATCCATCATGGAAGGATTTACAGTTCTGATCATCAACAACAGATGATTGTTAAAGCAGAAGCTTTATGTAAGACTCGTGGAGTGCGATTAATTGTAGTAGATAGTTTGATGGCCCTTCTACGAAATGAATATGTGGGCATCGGGATGTTAGCTAGACGCCAAAATGTACTCAATAACATGATCCATGCCCTATCAAGAACGGCAGAGACCTATAATTGTGCAGTCTTGCTCACAAATCAAGTAGCTACAAAAATGGTAGGAATGTTTTCAGCTGATGATGCAATTGGAGGAAATATTGTCGCTCATGGTTGTCATTTTCGAGTGATGTTCAAAACCAAAGGATTTTCTTCTAACAATTCTTTGAAACGTAGAGCTATTATTGTGGATGCCCCAGATTTACCTCCTGAAGAATGTGAATTTTTCATAACCAGTGCTGGTATTGCTGATTCTGATCAAGTTGAAATGCCAAAATCTAAAGAAATGGATTTTCAAATTGAGGCCTTATACGAAGAATCAAATGTTAACCAAGAAGAGGCAGTTGAGTCCAATATTGAGACAGAGGAATCAGATGAAAGTGATCTTACCAGTGTAAAGGGTATTGGAAAAGGCACTGCTGAAAATTTAATGAACTACGGAATATCTAGTATCTCTCAATTAATTGAGTCTGATCCAGAGGACGTGGCATCAAAAATAAGCGGTATATCTTTAAAAAAGGTACAAGAATGGCAGGAAAATGCACGAGCAATTTTACAAACCTAATTCTTAGTTTTTTTCTTCTTATTTTAAAAAGGAATAAATCGAACATTTCTTTAACAAAAAGGTTAAATAATGAGATATAATCTTTTTAAAATAGAAAAATGAACATAACAAACTATGAAAAACGTAAAAAAATTGGACTCTCTTTAATAGGAATTGGAACTGGTGTTTACTTATTGGGTCTTTTTGTCTTTCGTGTCTTATTGACATATCTCTCTAATTTATATTATGACCCTCCCATCGTCCCAACATTATATTTTAATATACAATTATTACAAAATTGGAGCTTCATGGTGGGTGTTATTATTTTTTTTATTGGAGTGCCTTTTTTGGATCAGTCTTTAAGGAACAGAGGAAAAGAAAGAAGTGAATATAAAATTATAAAAAATTACCACAAAATTGGTATCTCATTGATAATAACTGGATTCATAATCCTGGTATTAGGAATTATAGGAGGTTGGATAATATCAGGTTACTACAGGGGATTGATGTCACTGACATCAAGGGTGGGTTTTGGTTTACTTTCAGCACTATTATGGTTTTTCTTACTTTGTGTTGGAATAGGTATTATACGCACATCAAAGAACATACAAAAATGGAATAAATCAAAAGTAAGTATTATTAGCAGTAGAATTATTATAACCATTGTTATTGTTTATTTTATTCTTTTTATTCCTCTTTTTCCTCTAGGATAACTCCTAGACCTCTATTCTAATATAGCATATGAAAAAAGAAAAATTATTTTTCTTTAAATTTAAAGCTGATATCACCTTTCCTGCGATAATGAAAGACAATTAACACTAAAACTCCAGTAATTAATCCCGCACCTAGGATTGTGTATAGCCCTAAATCAAGCGGTATAGAAAAATTATTTGCTATGGAGGATTGATTATCATCAGGTGACGGAGGATTACAAATCGGCCCGTTGTCCACAATAGCGTAGGCAACATTCATCCAGTCTACTTCACAATAAACCCTAATACCAATGGTGTAGGGTCCTCCTATTGCGGTACCAAATGAAAATATGTTTACACTTGCTATAGATGCTAGGGTGTCATTTTCATAAATTGCGAATGGAATAGCATTAGGATCAATAATGTTATATATTACGCCCCCTTTGCTACTTAGATTCATAGATATTGAGGATACTCTCCCAATATAAAATTTATAACTTCTATCTGTTCCAAAAAATACCTCGTGTGATATAAAAAAACCATCTGAAAAACAAGTTACCTCATAGAAAATAATATTTCCGAATTCTTGCTGAGTAATTTTATCAAACAGACAATTTACATCTTCTCTTAATATTTTTATTTTAATATTAAGATTTTCCTCAAGCGTTGCTCTAAACATGAATGTATAGTTTCCGGCAACGGCAGTCCCAAATGGAATTGAAAATTCGCCATCTATTTGGGAAATATAGGTATAAAATATTTGAAATTCCCGATTAAAGCTATCCCATAGTGTAATATTCATATAGCAACTATGGGGAGTTACCACACTTACAATAATAGTATGCATGTAGGTTCTTAATAGGTCGAAGCTTAAGGTGTATGTATCTTGTGTTTGGGTAAAGGTGAATACTTTGCAAATATATTCGTGATTGCTGGTGTGAATCCTATTGTGTGTTAAATTCCCCAATGATTGGGAGGAATTAGCAAGCGATCCATTATCTCGATATATATTGGGTGAGGAAAGTATTAAAAATCCGCCAAGAATTAAAATATATATAATTTTTCGTTTTTTAATATCCATACACCTCTAACTCTTTAAATTCTGATTTTAATCCATGGATAATAACGCATCTATCATAATCAATACAACTAAAGCACGGTTTATCTGTCCAAAAATAGGCTGATTGGTGTGGACGTTCTATAATAAGTATTGGAAAGTTATTTCGAGGACAATTCAAGGCAGAATTGCTGATTTTACCTTTTTTGGGTAAAGGGTAAGAAATCTTGCAGATTTCACATTTTACAAACCGCTTGTAATTACTAGTTTTATACATTGTAAGAGAGCACTTACACTTAGGGCAAATCCCTATCTCTTCTAATTTTTTCATTCAAAGGTCACATTACAATAAATTTAGAATACAGTATTTTTTGCCCTATATAAAGAAAAAATTAGAAATCATGGAGAGACCCTCCCTTTATATAAAATACTATTTGTATTACTCTACGATTTTTCTAACCTCATTTTTTCTTTAAATATCCATAATCAAATATCTCATTATGGTCTTTTTTGATTATTTTGATGGGTTCCAGACAGGAATTGAATTTTTAATCGCATTAGGATCAATTATTGGGTTATTAGGTCTAATCATGGGAATTATTTTTTTAATTTGGGGGGGATCTAGATTGCGATACAAAATGCTTGGAGTTGTACTTGTTTCAATTGTTCTTTTAGTAATCTGTGGATTCGATACAGGATTAAAATACTTCACCATTTACCGATAAGAATTTAAAAATAAAGGAGATTTAATGATATCCTTGGGACGATTGTTCTCCTATCTGAAATCCCAATAACTCAAATGCTTGTCCCGTAAGAAATGCTCCTATCCACAGTAAAAGAATCCCAAAAGCCATATATTTAAGATAGATTTTTCTGTTAAAAATAGTTCCCAGAATTGAAAATCCAAATATAATCCATCCTGCCCATATACAAAGGTCACCAAGTTTACTAAAAATGAAATGAAAAAAGGTTCCTACTTGATACTGTAAGTTTATCCCGAAGAAGGGTACATAAATTGCGATAATCGCAAATATACCAATGAATACCCATGTAAATGCTTTCGATTTGTGTTTTCTTTCTCGAATAATATAAATTCCATCCTTTCTGGACATAATTTCCTTCCTTTTTATGATTATTGAAAGTTTGACGAACAATAACAATGAGAATATTTAAAAGAAAAACAGCATCTCTCTTTTTTTGTTTAAATATATAGAACAATGAAAAATATCAAAACAAAGTTTATTGATAAATTGAGGTTTTATGCCAGGTCTCCACGAATTTGATGAATATGTTTTATATAGTTGGCGTAATGAACAAATTAAAGAGCAAATTAAAAAAAATAAACATGTTAAGCGTATTCGTAATAAAAAAAAAAAAACGAATAAAAAATTAGAGATCGGATATTCCTAGTTTTTTTAGAAAAAGAGTGCTATTTGCTTTACCAAAAATTTTTTTACGATATTCTTTTCATATTATAATATTTTTTAAGAAGAATTAGAATGGATGTTCTTAAAGAAAAAGAATAATTTTTCTTTAAATATTTTTAGTAACATTTTTTCTCATGAAAGAAGATCTAATGGATATTATTGGATTAATCGCAGCATTTGGTGTATTGTTAGGATTAGGAATATGGTTTAGTCTTCTGGTATTTCTTTAGGATGATATAAAATATGGGTATTTTAATAAATTTCCCAATACTTTTCACGTAAACCCTTTCTTTTATAAATCCTAATTTTCTGTAAAGAATTTTATTTCGTTAAACCAGATATTTTTTCTTTTAATATATAGTATTTCTATTTACATTATGGGAGTAAAATTACATAATCTTATTATCCGCAAAAAATTGGATTTTTCTGATTTAGCAGGAACCATTATTGCAATCGATGCTCCCAACATTATAATGAGTTTATTTAATTTTGTCCGTAAAAATTCAGATGGTAGTCCTGCTGGTTTAATTTTAGATCGAACCCAACGTCCAATTTCTCATTTATATGGTCTTTTATATCGAATTAACTTCTATTATAGTAAGAAGATTTTTCCTCTATTCTGCTTCGATGGAAAAGTATCTGAATTAAAGAAACTCATAACTAAAGACCAGTTAAACGATTATCTATTTACTCAGAAATGGTACCAATCTGCCTTGAGGTCTGGCAATAATGAATTAGCAAGAAAAATCGCATTAAGTAAAGAGTATTTATGGCAAAACATTATTCAAGAATCAAAACAACTCCTTAATAATCTTGGAGTACCGTATTTCGATTCTCCGGCCTCAGCAGAGTCACAATGTGCCCAGTTAGTAAGAGATAAGATTGCTCATTATTCCAATTCCCAGGATTTTGATTCTTTAGTATTTGGGTGTCCCCACTTAGTTCAGAACATTTCAAAGTCATTACGAAGAAAAGTCCACGGAAAATGGACGTATCAGAAAATTATTCCCTATAAAATTAATTTAAAAGAGAATTTACACTCCTTAGGAATTGATCAGTTTCAGTTAGTTGATATGGTCATCTTGATGGGATGTGATTATTTTCCTGGTGTCAGAGGAATCGGTCCAAAAAAAGCCCTTAATTTGATAAAAAAATTCCATTCTTTAGAAAAGGTAATATTTCAAGAAAAAAAAAGATATAATTTCAAAGCGCTTACTTCAGATTTAATTATTAAAATTCGAAAACTATTTTTACTTCCAGATGTGTTATCTTCATATTCTGAGATCACTTGGAACATACCAAATGTACCCCTGGTTAAATCCTTTTTATGTGAGCAGCATTTCTTAAATAAAGAGCGAGTGCAAAACAATCTCAAGAAATTCTTACGGAATTTTGAGAAGTGTAGAGAATTTTTTGTCACTCAAAAAGATAAGCCTCGTATTATTCAAAAAACATTAAATCAATACTCCTTAATTTAACCAATTTTCCTTTATAAATAACCATTTTATGGAATTGGTAAACAATTCTTTTCCATTCCATATTGATGAGTTATGGCAGATACTATCGCAAAAAAGTTAATGCCCACTAGTGTTTTAGTAAAAATTCTTCTTGATTTTTCCTCAAAATCTACGGTATTGAATTACCTATTCCGGAAAAAAAGTTTCGTTGATTCCCATGAAAATATCTTAGTTCTTTCCGATTTCACTATTAATAAAATTTCCCAAGAAGTAAATGTTCCTTTTGATACAACCGAAGGAATTATTATCCAATGTTTACTTAATATGTTTTACTTTAAACGTGCCTTAAATTGTGTTAGATTCATATGGAACAATGATATGGAAAAACTCAGGCGGAGATTAAGGGTATATTTATATAAAGCACATCGAATTGCTCCTGTGTTTGATTATAAACGAGCCAGGACAAATAGTGAAACTCTCATTACATTAATGAAGAGGAGTTGCTATTTCCCGCGATTCACTACTCAGCTTGCTTTAGTAATATATGTAACTGATGCGAATAACCAGCATAAAATCTTTGATACGCCCATTCTCCAGCGGAATCTACGAGCTTTTTGCGATTGTTCTGCATTTGCCTTTCATCGAGCAAGAAATAAGTTGAGAATAAATAATCAAGGTAAAACTTATTAGATTTTTTCTGTGCTAATGGACAACTGCTTTAAAAACATAAAAAACATATTTATTACCAAAATTGTTATATTTTGAATTTCCTTATTTTTTTATTGATAAAATAAGACAAAAAAGAGGAATCTGAGTTGAAGGATAAAATTAAGCTTACATTGCCATTAGTTACTTTAAAAATATTAAATAGTCTTTGTATTCTGTTCAGTGCATTTATATTGATAAGTACTTTAAGAGCTTTGTATTTTCTCACTGCTGATCCTCCAGATTTACCCTGCCTTATGTGTGAGGGATGCCCCTGTCCACCTAGTGATTTTGTTATAGCCAGAAATTATTATCTTAATTTCTTGTTCCCAACGTTGATTTTCTCAAATATAATATTGATTGCTCTTTGTATCATTTTAATTTCAATTTTGAAATTTAAATATAGCTTCCTCAAATTAACTCTTTTTATAAAAAAGTATGGAAAAAGTGAGGATTTATTCAAAGCATATAAATCTACAATCCAATCTAATGATTTTAACCTTAAATATAGATGATTTAAGAATAATTATTCTTAGAAGTGTTTATTTAGAGTATTACTTTTTCATATTTTTTAATTTTAATTTTCTCGATTTTAAAAAATTTTGAAATTCAAAATCACTTATTTTATCTGCTTCGAGGGCTCCCGTACTTTCTAGATACTTTTTAAAATCTTTAATAAGAGAGATAACTTCTTCTTGTTTAAAATTTTCTTTAAAAATGAAATTATTTCGCTCTAAAATAAATTCAGAATACCACCAATAAAATATGACAGTTATAAGTATAATTAGGAAATTGTTTACTAAACTAATCTGACTTTGACTAGCATAAGTTCCTGAGATTGAACCAGCTCCAATAATCATAATGATTTGCCCTTCAAAATATAAAATTGTGAATGCAAAAAGGAAAAATGATAAATTATTGGGAGTAAATATCTTAAATCTGAAAAGTTTACCTCCTAAACCCTTTAAGACCAAAATTGCTGTTAAAATCATTAAAAGAATGTCAATAACTACTCTGAAAAAATCGAATCCATGGATTTCTGTTACTCTTCTAAACGACCAAATGAAACTAAACGATCTATACCATAAGTAAAGCCATATAAATATGTAAAATAATGAAGAAAAAACGTTTGGCGTTTCATTTTTAATGCTTTTAATAAATAAGTTAATTACTTTATAAGAGGTTATGATTATGATAATATACATTGCTATATTCCATCCATTAAACCAATAAATTGGTTCTAATGAATCTCCTGGACTTTGAATTTCAAAATAATTTAATAATCCAAAATAAGTACTTAATTGGAACACAATTGGTAATATTAATCCAATAGTTAAGAATACGTAACTGTATATTCTACTAATATTGGACTCTCTATTTCTAGTTATTAATATATCATTAGCTTTATTCGAAATGCTAACCATAATTTTTCTAATAAAGAAAATCTGGATCAAATTCCACCCAAAATAAATAATAACACATGAATATGGTAGTATTATATCCCAACCTAAAAACTGAACTGGTATTTGTGAAGAGGAGCCAAAGAAGAAATAGATTAATATTAAAATTAAGCAAATTCCAAAAGTAATCATTAGGATTGTAAGCTTTTTTATGGTATGTTTTCTTTCTTTTGAGAATATTTGAGCCTCCATTTGAGGGATCATACTAATAAACATTAAGATTAAATAAGTAAGAGTAAAGGAAATGGTTACAATCAAGACAATATTACCGATATCCTCTTTTGGATAAAGGCTAAGAACAGTAATTACAATTATAATTAAAAAAAATAAAATCGTATAAATAATATGACTATGTTCAAATAATCTGTGAAATCTTGTTTTAATAGTTTCTTTATCCTTTATAGTATTAATATTTTCATTCATAGCTCTAATAGTTAAATTATTTCGATAATATTATTTCTAACTCATTTTTTCTTTAAAAATATTTATTATAATTTTAACTTATCTGTCTATTTATTAATATAAAGAGTTGATTATGAGTTCATACATGGAAGAGATATATCAAAAACTTATTGAACATGGTTTTTCAAAAAAGGAATTAGAAAACGAAATTAATAAGAAAGCAAAGGAATATGGTGGATTTATGTCTAAGCAAGGTATCCTTTTTATCATTGCTAAAGAATATGGAATGAATATTAATTCTCCAGAAATAGAGACAGAGCTTTATCAGAAGGTTGAGGAGAATATAAACTATGATGAATTTACTATTCCTATTTCCAATCTCAAAGAAGGCATGGAAAATGTAGTGTTATTGGGTAAAATTTTAAAATATGTTCCTCCAAAAGAATTTCTACGTAAAGATAATTCCATTGGGGCAATTTCCTCATGTATTATTGGTGATAATTCAGGGGATATAAAAGTTGTCATGTGGGATGAAAAAGCAATAGCAATGAATAATGATTCTTCTAAAGAGGGCGAATTAGTAAGAGTAATTAGTGATTATATCAAAATAAATCGAAATGGAAACCTAGAAGTTCATGTAGGAAAAAAAGGCAAGATCATTTTAGCACCTAGAGATATAAATTCAAAGATTAAAAAAAAATTAGCAGAAATACCATATAAAAGGAAGGAATTCAATAATCATTTTTCAATTAGTGATCTAATCAATAAATATTCGTTTATTCAAAAATTAAAAGGACAGGTTCACATTAAAAAATTCAAGGAAATTACCAAAAAGGATGGTGAAAAAATGTTTTTATTAAAGCTAATTTTGAGTGATGATACTGGATCTGTTTGTATGAATATTTGGGGTATGAACGCTATAGAAACTTTGAAACTTATTGAAGAAGGAGATCATATTATTGTAAAAAATCTTTCTGTAAAATTCAATTCTTATACTAGTGAAAAGGAGCTTTCCTTTACTAAAAAATCTACCTTAGAAGTAGTTTCTTTTTAAAAGAATTTACTGAAAAAAAAGTCCCACTCTCTATGTTCTTACTTTAATTATTTGATATTCTTTTGTTCAATTGTTAATTTATACTTTCTTTCTTCTTTAATAATCGGTCCTTATATTGATTTGCCTTTGGATGAGTGGGTGTTATTTCTAAGGCTTTTTCATAATATTTTAAAGCTTCCTGATAATTTCCCATCTTCTCATAGGTTTTACCCAACATTACCCAACCAGTATCGTATTTAGGGTTTATAGTTAGTACTTTCATCCAATTTTCAATTGTGTTATCATAATTTTTAGAAAAAGAATATTTAACAGCTTGATGAAAGTATTTATTATAATCCTCTACCTTTATCTCCTCTTCTTCTTCATTTTTTTCTTCTTTTTTAGGAATATTCATTACCTCTTAAAGTAATTTACATTGAACATTCTTTATAATTTGTATATTGGGATTCAAATATTTATAAGTATTATTGTGAATATCTCATTTTCAATTTTTTTCTTTAAATACTACTGCTTAACTCTTCTTATAAAATACGAAAGATGTGATAAAATGTCATTTTATGTACCAAAAGTATTATATGAAAATGAAATTGCTGAAGTGCTAGATGAAATTCGATATAGCTATGGAAAGTTAACGAGAAAGGGATTTATTTACGGTCTAATTGCTATCGATCAAGATGCAAAAATTATTGCAATCGATTCACGATTTGATCGTAAATTGAATTATTGGGATTTGAGCTCTATTGGAGCAGCATTATATGGAGTTGCTCGTCAAGCTCAAGATTTCTTTGATACTCAAGCTTTAATTAGAGCCACATTGATTTTTAAAGATTTACAATTATACGTTAAATCGGTCGGTTATGTGGATCTTCCACAAAAGGGAAAGAGAGAGATCTTAGTTATCTTATTGGTTAACAATGAAGTAAATATTGGTGTTCTTATTTTACAAATGACCAAATTCGCAGAAAAAATTCGCAATGCCATTAAAAGAAACAATGAAGTAATGACTAAATTAGAAATGAATGAAGCAGAGCTTAAGAAATATCTTAAAAATCTAAAACAGAAGGTATTTGGATCTACATAAGACATTTATGGAGGAGGATATCATATTGTCAGTAGGTTCAAATGATGTAGAAGATATTAAGAAGAGTGAAATAGAAATGAGCAAGGAAACTACTCCAAAGGCTCTTAAGGAAATTTTACAATTTAAAATTGTATACTGGGGTCCGGGTGAATCTGGAAAAACAACCAATTATTTTCGATTACGTGAAAAGTTTAATGGAATAATATTAAATAAAGGAGTCTCAATTGAAACTACGGATGGAAGAACTCTATGGCAAGATTCTATTAGAATTTCTTTCTTTCTAAATCTTGGAGATGTAAAATTCAACATAATTGCTCAGATAGTAACATGTACCGGTCAAGAACGCTTTCTCCAAACCAGAGAATATGTACTTGATGGAGCCGACGGAGTGGTTTTTGTTGGAGATTCTAAATATCAAAAAATGGAACAAAATAAACGTAGCTTTCGGGAATTAGTAAGCTTTACCAAGAAGACTAAAATTCCTTATGTAATACAACTAAATAAGAGAGATATAGAGGATGCCATAGCAATTGAAGAGTTTAAAAAGCAACTAGGTTTACCATCATCTGATTTTTATAAAGATGGAACAGCAGTGGTGTATCCAGTAATTGCATTAAGTGGAGAAAACGTAAAAGAATGCTTTGAAGATTTGATTATTCAGGTTATCTTCAATTATTTTAAGAATAAACTCAATCTAATTTAAGTTTTAATTGAACCATTATTTTTTAGGTGGATCCTTTGGATACGGGTTATGATTTTATACAACCAGAATTTTTAAACATTCTGTTCTTTCAACAAAAAAGCCTAGTTATAGCTCCCTATGTAGATTTGAAACATCTTCATTCTCTTGAAATTTTCACAGTCGGTTATAACGTAGTTGATTTAGATTCCACAGCACTACATAATATCAGTGAGATCGTTGAACTAGAAAATAATAATTCTTATTCTCAAACTCCATGCTTCTTCTTTATAACTAATATTAACAGCAATCAACTTCATGAAATAATAGAATTAGATAATATCCATTGCGTTATTAATGCATGTGAGAAAATTGATTCCACCATTAATAATGGACGTTTTGTTTTTTATAATAAAAAGAATGGATCTTTTTTAAATTATGATCCAACTAAAATTAATTTAGAATTTGAAAAACAGCTAATTAATAATTCTAAAAATAAATCTATTTTGCAGGATAAAATTTTGCGAATAAAAAGTATTGCTACCACTATTTTCACTGAATTGAATGAAGAATTAAACATAAATAGCCGTAAAATTTCTCAGATCCTCTCTGAATATGATCCTAAATATTGGGATAAAATCCTTGATTTTACACGACGCTATTATAAAATTGAGATTCCTAAAGCTGATATTAAGTTCTCTTTCAACAAAAAATCAAAACATTCAAATAAAAAATCGTTAATTGATTTCTCAGATGAGTATCATACTATTGTATCTAGCAATAAAAAACTTGGTCGTGAATTTATTCAACTACTTCATGATTACCGCAGCAGAAGAGTAAATCCTTCAAATTTAGATTTGGAACAACTATATAATCCTCAAAAACTCTATGAATATTTACGAAATAATCATTGGAAAAATGGAATTGATCGGGAATTTTTAACTGAATGGCAAAGAATGAACAATACAAAATATACATTAGATAAGGATGATCTCTCTGATTTTTATAGAATATTTAACATTCTTAAAGTTCCTGAGGATATATTAATCAATTTCTCAACAGAAATAATGAATTATGATGAGCCTTTTGCCAGTAACAAAGAAGTAATATTTTCAGAACAAAATAATAATAAAGACTCGCAATCTAATTCAAATCCTTCAATTAAAAACTTCCCACAATTCAAAAAATGGGTATTAAAAAAATTAGATGAAATTGAAAAATTGCTTTAATTACAATTTTTTCCTTTAAATAAGTTTAGTTAATAAAAAAATTATGATGATTCAAGAACCAATTAAAAGGAAAACAAATCTACCTGTTGCACAATGTAGAATATGTCATACTGATACAAAAAAACAATCTAAAATCTTAAAATTGGGAAATAATTATGAGATAATTTGTAGTGAATGCTCCAAAATGTTTTCACTTGAAGACATTCATTTAATGTATAATATGTTTACTGCCTTTGGTGGATATTTCGGGATGCTAAAAGATACTGTATCTTCTACATATAAAATTATAACCAAATTAGTAAAAGAATATGATTTACAAGAAAAGGATTTAAAACCAACTGAAGTTGATGTAAAAGTTCTTTATAAAGCATTGCTCTACGGTATTACTCCGAGGCAGCTAATACAAGGTGTTAAATTGCTACATGAGTAATTTCTAATTAAGATAGAATTATCATATTATCTGAAAAAATTTTAGAGATCTTTAAATAATGAGAATCATACATTTTTTTTAGTAGACTTATATCCGGTTTACAAAAATGGATAAGGAATATCACTGTCCTCGATGTCAAAATCGTAATATAATTGAATATCAGGATTCAATTGAATGCCCTAGATGTGAGCTTGATTTTGATAAAAAAGATTTAACACTCTATGACGATGATCAAATTCTTTCTCTTCAAGAAAAATCAGGTTTCATTAATTCTTTTGATGATTAACGACATTAAAAAATTCTTAATTGTATTTAAAAATAAAAAAATTAATTCTCTCTCTTTTATTATTAAAGTTCTTTTTTTTTAAGTTTATATGGAAAAACCAATCTCATATTTTGATTGGAAATTACATTTTCGGAATAATCTTCCTCATAAAAATAGAAAAAAATCAGCTAATACCAAATCGATTTCTTTAAATGAATTTAAAGAGTTATTACAGAACTTTTATAAAAAAGAGAGTCTACTTAAAAGTGGAGGGATATTATCTTCTCAATTTGATTTTCAAAATTTAAATTTATCTAATGGAATGATTATATGTACTATTAAAAATCCATCTGCTCAGGATTATGAAATTGAGATTAATAAAGAAGGCATGTATATACACCATAGATGTCAAGAATTTCGGAATCTCAATAAATTTGAAAAATATTTTTGTTCTCATATAATACGGTTATTCTTCATATTAAAGGAAAATGATAGACAGAAAACAGAAGATTTATTAGATCATATATCTTCAAATGACTACAATTTCTTCCCAAACATTAAAAAAAAGACAAAGAAGTAAAATTTTGGAATTATTATGAAATTAATTTTTCGAGTACTTTAAATAACTTAATTAGGATACCAATTTGATCACAAATTTTCAATAGTCTATTCCTATAATTCCTACTCATTGGATGCTATTATTTTCGGAAATATGTTTCCTACATATTTCCTCCTATTTTTCAGTTTCAAAGTCTATGACTATAGAATAAGGATAGAGTAAGACAATCATATTTCAAACTTATCGTTCTTTTCTTTCTTTTTCTTCAAATTTTGCCTATCTTTTTTATCTTCATATAGTTTAACAGGCTTAGAGTAGTCAATAGGCATATCACATATCCAACAAACATTCTCTAGAGCGGTTATTGCTCGAGCGCAATTTTCGCAATAAATAGCTCCACACTTACATATGTATGAAAATCTTAGTACTTCACCTCGACAGACTAAGCAAATTTTAGTCTCTTTGGTAATTGCTACTTTCTCCTCCCTAACATAAGCCGTAGGTATAGTAGGATTTCGAATCATACCCTTAATCTGCTCATCTAAGCGAGCTAAATCAGCACGATCTGCCATAGAAGCACCATCACTTTCTAATTTTTGCCATAAGTCTTCCTTTTTAAGTAAATCATCATATTCTTTAGCAATTTTGATCGACAATTGAGTAAGACCAAATCTTCCAGCTACCTGTTGAGCTTGAGTTAAAAACCGTTTAGCTTTCTTCACATCAAAAGTTAATAATGATAACTTTGCCTGTAAAAGGTGAGTTTCACACAGAATCCAGTAGGACTGCTGCTGCTCACTAAAATCTATTAATTTTTGGATATATGGTTGTATCTCATCTATTATTTCAGGATAATTAGTAATACGCAGTTCAATAAGGAGTAAATCACAAATATTAATAATGGTAAAAATACGTTTTTTAGCCCAAACTGATTTTATACCACTAGAAATTTCTTCAGTTTCAATAATTTGTTTAAAAATTTTTTCAGATTTAACTCTATCTTTTGAACGTAGGCTCATTTTCAACATTAAAGCTTTATAATAGCGATATAAAACGTTATTCACTTCACTTTTATCCTTTTCTCTAATCTCACTCATTTGACGGAAGTAATAATTTGCTTCTTTAATATCACCCTTATCAAGCAAAATATCAATCATAAATCCTAGCTGATATATTAACCAAGGTTGATATTGAATTTTAATAGCTCTCTCTGCATATAATTTCGCCTTTTCATAATCACCCAAAAATTCGTATTTTTCAGCAATATTAATAAGACTTGCCGAGGTAAGTTCTTTATTTTTACTGCCCTTTGCAAGTTCAAAAGCTTTTTTATTAAGTTCAAGAGATCGTTGAATCTCTCCTTTCCAAGTGAAAATATTAGCTTTTATTCTGACCAAAAAAGACTCTCGTTCTCTTAAATCTATTGTTGAAGCTACTTTAATTTTCTTAAAAATATCTTCTGTTTTTATCATTAAATTTTCAGTTTTACTCACATTCCCTTGCATTATATGAGAAAATGCTTGAATCAGTAAAACATCTAAATATGTGAGTAAATCTTCTTGTTTCTGACATTCTTGTGATAATTTTTCAGCATGAGCAATTACTTCTGTGAATCGACCTGATTTATAGACCAGGTTTAATTTTACAAGTTTAAAGGAAAGTAATTCTTTAGGAGAAAAATCGTCTCTTTTTTCTAATTCTAAAACAATTTGAGAGGATTCCTTAATTTTCCCCTCTTCCATAAGCTTTTTTGCTTGAATCAATTTTTTTGATAACAATTCTATTTCTCTTTAGCTTTACTCCTCTCTATAATTTCTTAAAAGATCTAAATAAGGAATTCTAAGTATTCTAAAAATTCGCTTTAATAGATATTATTATCTCAATCTTTAAAAATCTAATAAAATTAAAAAGTCTAAAGCTTATCTCGTAAAAAGAGCATTATTGCTTTTTGACTATGGAGTCGATTTTCTGCTTCATCAAAAACTATTGAGTGGGGGCCATCAATTACTTCTGCTGTTTGTTCATATCCTCGCATTGCTGGTAAACAATTCATAAAAATTACATCATCTTTAGCTATCTCTATAATTTTTGAATTAACTTGGAATGGCATAAAAGCCATTTTCCTTTCCTCTTCTTTCTCAATTGGTATTCCATAGCTCATCCAAGAATCAGTATAGATAATATCTGAATCTTTTGCTGCTTCAAAAGCATTATGCAAAACATTTACTTCAGCTCCAGTTGTTTTTGATAACTTTTCAACTTCATCCAAAACAATTTGTTCTGGAGTGTATCCATCTCCATTGGGACAAGCAACATCCATCTTCAAACCATATAGGGCGCATATTCGCATCAAATCGTATGTAACGTTATTATATGCATCTCCAAAATACGACATTTTTAAATTAGATAACTGACCTTTTTTTTCTTTAATGGTCATAAAATCTGCGAGAATCTGACAAGGATGAGCAAAGTCATCAAGCATATTAATAACTGGAACATCGGAATGTTTTGCGAGATCCCAAATATCTTCTCTTTTGAAAACTCGAGCAGCAATTAAATTAACATACCGAGATGCAACTTTAGCTGTATCATGAATGTTTTCTTTTTTGCCAAGAGGAGAATCCTTTATCGAGTAAAATATGGCATGGCCACCTAACTGTTGCATCCCTGTTTCAAACGAAATTCTTGTTCTCAGTGATGGTTTCTCAAAAAGCATTAATAATGTTTCGCCTTTTAATGCAGTCATGAAGTTTTCAGGATTTTTTTTAATTTCAATCGCTTTATTGATTATTTTCTCACATTCTTCTTTAGAGAAATCAGATATTTTTAATAGATGCTGAACCATTTCTAATATCTCAAAATTTTTTATTAATAATTATATATTAAAAAGAAAGATTAGATATAAATCAAATAAAGTTAGTCGTTACTGAGAATTAATTCCTTTAATATTGAGGAAGATCAACTTTTAGACAGGGCGGCGTAATACTTTTCCTGAAAATATCCGCTTTTGTTTATTATTCTCTACAGCAAAAATTCCATTAACGATTACATAGGGGATACCTTCAGGAAACTGATGCGGTTCCTCATAAGTTGCTTTATCAATTACGGTATCTGGGTTAAAAATAACAAGATCTGCCCAAAAATCTTCCTTTATTAATCCGCGATCGGTTAAACCTAATCTTAATGCAGGGAAAGAAGTCATTCTCCGAATTGCATCTTCTAATGTTAATAGTTTTTCTTCTCTAACGTATTTACCTAAAATTCGTGGATAGGTTCCATAAAATCGAGGATGATATTTACCAAAATTATGTCTACTTGGAAGGCCTACCCCATCTGTACCAACCATATGATATGTACCTGTCATGATCCTACGGATGTCTTCTTCTTCCATTGTTTCAAGGGTTACAGTAGAACCACCCTTATCATCAATTAAAATTGAAAATAAGGTTTCCCACTCATCTTTCATTCCTTTAATTTTTGTAATTTCCGGAATGCTCTTCCCTTCAATATACTTCCATTTCTCAGATACAACAGAGGATAAGTAAACACATTCAAATCCATTTCTTCTGATAAAATTTTCCCATCCTTCTTTTTGGTTAGTTGTTTCTTTTTTGATTCTTTCTTGAATCATTTTTTCTTTAATACGTTCAAGTAATTTATCAGGACCACCTTCATGCACCCATGGTGGAAGTAATGCACTTAGAGTAGTCCATCCTCTATTATAAGGGTATTGATCATAAGTAATACTGATGCCACGATTATTTGCTTCAGCTATGAGTTTTAAAGTTTCCTTGCTTTTGCCCCATGAAATTCTACCTGAAACTTTATGATGAGCAATATGGCCACCTCTACATTCAGATTTTTCTACAATTTCAATACATTCTCTAATTGCATCAATCACGTTTTTTCCTTCATCACGAATATGAGAAAAGTATAATCCACCATATTTGGCAATCACTTTAGCCACATCTATGATCTCTTTAGTTTTAGCATAAACCTGAGGAGCATAAATTAAACCAGTACTCATTCCAAAGGCACCAGCTTCCATCGCTTCTATGGCGTATTCCTTCATCTTCTCAGTTTCAACAGAAGTAGGGGGGCGATTTTCGTATCCAGGTCCACCAGCAATGCGTATATTTTCAAATCCAACCACAGGAACTAAATTTAATACGCACTGATCTTTTTCTAATTTAAATAAATATTCTTTAAAAGTATTCCATGTATATTGATAATCTTTATAAAGAGGAATTATACGAGCATAAAATTTTCGAAATTCTTCGACATGATCGGGATGAATGGGGGCTAAACTATTCCCACACATTCCTATAACATTAGTGGTTATACCTTGACGTATGAAAGATTCCGCTCTATTATAAATTGGCAGAATATAATCAGTGTGAGAATGCGTATCGATGAATCCTGGGCAGATAATCATCTTAACCGCATTAATCTCTCTGGATCCTTCATTCCTTATTTTTGATCTTATTTTTTTTATCTTCCCATCTTTTATTCCAATTTCTCCATGATACCATGGATTGCCTGTTCCATCAATAATTCTTCCATTTCTAATTATTATATCAAAACTCATTTTTACATATTTCACTGTAGAATTTTTATTTTAACTCTTCTTCTTGACAAAATTCACGTGAACCTCTAAGATCTGTTAAAATTTCATTATCTTTTGATGTTAAGTTATCAATTAAGATACGACTTATTAATTCTCCTACTCCCGGTCCTAACATAAATCCTTGCCCACACATACCAACAGCATTTATATAACCTTCAATATTATCAAATTTTCCTACTATAGGATTACCATCAGGAGTCATGGGATATAATCCCCGCCATGTTCGCCTTATCTTTATATTTCTTAATCTAGGTAATAATCTTATCATACGTTTTGCAATTTGAGGTAAAAATGAGCTAGTTTCTCTTCTATCAAATCCTATGATGTTAGGTTTAGGAGTTAGACAGAATATTATTTTCCCTTCTTTATTTTGATAAAAATAGTAATTTTTAGAATTTCCAAATAAGGAATCTACTGCTGGTTGAATATCAACTACCATAGTGGAGAAAAAATTCTGTACAGGCTCAGTGATACCAGCTTCATGTGACTCAGGTGTTACCGGTAAATCAGTTCCAATCATCTGACCTATATCTTTAGCATATGCTCCAGCAGCATTAACTACATTTTGAGTTTTATATGAGTTTTTAGTGGTTTTAACTCCAATTATTTTACTATTTTTAGTTAAGATATCAATTACTTTTTCATTGAATTTATATTCTGCTCCATTATTTTTTGAATGGCGATAAAACGCATGTAAGGATAATAAAGGCGAACAATTTCCATCCTCCGGGCTATGAGTTCCCCCATACAAATTTTCTCCATTAATTCCAGGAATTAAATTTTTAATTTTTTCTGGGGTAACATAATCAATATTAAGCCCATAACCTTTTTGAAGTTTAACAGTGTTTCTAAGCACTTTTTCATCCTTTTCTGTAAAAGCCAGAAATGTATAACCACCCTGAGACCACCAAATATCATCTCCATACTTTTCTTCCCAAGTAGAAAATATCTCAATAGATCTTTGACACAACCAAATCTTACTTTTCTGGGAATGTGTGGCTCTTATACCCCCTATTGCATGCTTGTTGTCAGCTTGTGCTACTGATGGTAATATATCAATTACCAGAGTTTTTAAATTTTTTTTAGATGTCGCCAAAGCTGTTGGAACCCCTATGCTTCCAGCTCCGATAATGATAACATCATATTCTGTCATAACTATTTTTCTCCTTTCGTCTCCTTAACTTTGGCAAAAATGCCCATTGGAACCTCAATAAATAAAGGACGGTTTGTTCCTTGGTTTATCTGATTATTTAAAACACCTTCTTCACGAAAAATTCGATTAATAAGAGGTGTACATGTTTTACCTCCACAAGCACCCATTCCAGCTTTTGTCAAAGCTTTTAGTTCGTTAAAATCTCTTACACCATATCGAATCCATTTCCGTATTTCTCCAACGCTCACTCTCTCGCAACGACATATAATAATATCATCATCCGTAAGAGGAGTCTGATAATAATCTATAGGTTGGTTATAATATGCCTTTTCTAGTTTGATGCCCACAGCTTTCTTAGCTATTATTGAGGGTAAAGTAACAGTAATAAGTTGTGTTCTAGGAAATTCTGGTAATATCCGTGATCGTACTATTTCAAATTCTCCTAATTCTTCTTCATTGCCAACCACAACGACTATTTGTCCTTTTTCGATTTTTTTATCACTTAATTCAAGTGGAAAGGTAACTCGTGGGTTATTTTTATCTTTTCTATAATCAACTAAAGTTACTGCTAAGCCTGGGCACACCGCAACACAATTTCCACACCCTATACATTCTTTCTCATCTTTGAAATAAGGTAATTGAGTGATAAGGTTATCTATCGTTTCTATTTGTTCTTGAGGACATACGGTTGTACAAGGATTACAAGGAATTTCTTGATTACAGTGAAATAATGGAAAAATTCCTTCTTCCATAGAAATAACTTCAGTCTTAATTGGTGAAGGAGGTTTTGCTTTCATTATATTAGCAAAATTTTGCAGTTTATCTATGTCTTCATCGAAATCTATTTTCATTTCTTTCAAGATTTTCAAGGCTTCAATTCTGCCAGTAAAAATTGCTGTTGATGCTTCCGCGATCTCTTGGGCATCACCAGCCACCCACACTTTCATGTTAAATTCTTTAGCCTTTTGATAAAACTCGTCTACTGAATTTAAACCAACAGCAATGAGTATTGTGTCACATATAAAGGTTTGTTCAGATCCTTTGATGATATTATTATCTTTATCTAATTTCCCAATGGTAATTGATTCAACTTTATTATTTCCATTTGCAGAAATTACTGTATAATTTGTGTAGATTGGAACACCCATCCTTCTAAGTTTATCTTCATGTACTTTGTATCCTCCACATTGAGATAATGCTTCAACTAATCCCACAACTTCTATTCCTGCTTGAATAGCATGATAACCTGTGATTAAACCAACATTACCTCCTCCTACAATAAATATCTTATTAGCTGATTTCACTAAGTCTCTATTTACTAACGTTTGGAAAGCACCAGCACCGTAAACTCCTGGAAGTGTATTACCAGGAAACACTAACATTTTTTCTCTAGCACCAGTCGCCACTAGAAGATATTTTGGTTTTACCATTGCATATTCTACATTATTTCTTAAAATTCCTACAATCCCATCGCTAAAAACAGCTATAACTGTACTATTTAACCACACATTTACTGTTTTCAATTCCATGACAGAAGTTCCAAGAATTTCTGCTATTTCGATCCCCCTCTTACCTGCATAAACATCTTTTTGTGAGCCAAAAAATTTATGTGTTTGAAGAACAAGTTTTCCTCCTAAATGATCTTTATCATCAACAAGAATTACATTAAGACCATAATCTCCTAATATTTTAGTAGCTGATAATCCAGCTGGACCTGCGCCTATAACAAGAACATTTGCTTCAATAATTTCCGGATCTCCAATCTCCACAGGATTATCAAGAGGAGGTAAGTCTGGGAGCCCATTGCAACTTTCTATAATCATTCCTTCTTTAAGGGGCGTCATACATGCTTTAACAGGGATGTCATTTGCAATCACATTGCATTGTGAACATTGACCATTTGCGCAGAAAATACCTTGAGGGCTTCCATCCTTTACATGATGACCAAAAATTCTTATTTTATTGAGAAAAAGAGCGGAGGATATAACCATTCCCTCAAAACCTGTTAATTCTCTCCCGTTGAATTTAAAATTTATTTTCTTTCTAATAGGTATTTGTAAGATGGGATGTTTAGTTAAATTCTCCATTTGGATTCATGGGTTTTTTTAAGTTTTTTTTTAAGTTAATTTTATTGATATTGTTTAATAATCCTAATGATATCATCAAAATCAATACCTAATTCTCTGATTTTTTCAATTTTAGGACAGCCTTTTTCATTCCATCCTCTTTCTTTATATACAGCGTTTTGTAACTTCTCATATTGTTCCTCACGATGTTGGCGCAAAATTTTTATTTTCTCTTTAGTAGATTTAGTAGAGATATCTTCTCCTAATTCAATAAGTTGTTTATCGTATCTTTCTTTACGGCTTTCGTATTCGAGGGGAGTGACTGGCCCCATAGCTCTATAAGGAAAATTTGAGTCATGTTTTCGAAGGCCTTTACCTTGTCTAATATTAAATATTCGCTGTAAATTATAGACTCTCTCAGACATATTGATTAAATCATCTGGAGTCGATTTAAATCCTGTAACAGCAGAAAAGTATTTAGCATACCATTCAACATGGTCAGGAACTTTTGCACGAACTAACTCTCCGGTTTTAGGATCTTTAATTGGATAGTCTGCTTGGCTTTCTGGCTGGATATCATTCCAAGGTAATTTACAGAGTCCACAAAGGCTGAACCAAGTACGCCACAGAGGAAACCAACGCAATGCTTTCGCTTTATCTTCAAATGTGGGAATAGATTGTCTTATAACATCTTCAAAAATTAACCATGCCTCATCATGCTGAGGTCCCTTATTTGTAAGACCATATCCTCCTTGTTGTGATAGTGATTCCTTAGTAACATATTCAGAAAATTCTAATCCCTTATGTTCCATCCCTATATCTTGGACAAATTGAGGATTTGCATTATAATTTTCAGTAAAGATTCTTTTCATTTCTTTTATTCCTTGTCCTACAACAACTCCAAAACCTTCCCCTCTAGCCATCTGATGTATTAATTCTATGGCTTCTTTAGCATTACCAAAATTGAGATCTAATCCTCCAGTAATATCTTTATTTAATATCCCTGCTTCATAGCACTCCATAACAAAAGCAATTCCAGTTCCAACCGAGATTGTATCAAGACCATAAGTATCACAGTAGAAATTTGTCTCCAAAACCCATTTAGGATCCCATACACCCCAATTAGAACCAACACCAGCGATCGTTTCATACTCGGGTCCATCTACTATAACTTTTTTTCCTTTGAATGGACCTGTCATGACTTCATAATCTTCAGAATAATGAGAGCAGCTAACGGTACAACCAATCCAACATCCGTCTGCACCTTCTTTTCCTGAATATATGTTTTTCCAGACGTCTCGAGCAAAAGGAATATCTTTTCCTGATATTTCTTTATGCGCTCCAAATCTAAAATTTTCAGTAGGTAAGAGATCGGCAGCATTCATTATATCTGGTAAATGACCTGTGCCAACTCTCCTCATTTCATTCTGATGAGCATCAAGTTTCATTACCTCTTGAGTATGTTTTATTCCAGTTTGTCGGGCTGCTTCTAAATCAGCAGGATTATTGGAATTAACTGTTGTTTTAGGAGAATGACATACTAATGCTTTTATTCTTTTATCTGTAAAAACAGTTCCAATTCCTCCTCTTCCTGCTTGCTTACAAGATGCCCAATTTCTTCCTCTTACAAACCAAGAAAAATTTAACATGCCCCACTTAGTGTATTTTGCAGCAGGACCTGTACTTACAACTGAAACACGCTGCTTTTCATTATTATCTTCTGCATATTTCTCTGTAAGTTGCTGAGTAAGTTCATGAGAAAAACTTGATAGATTGTCTTCATCCTCAACAGATTCTATTTGTACAACACGATTAATACCATCAATAAAAATAATTACTTCTTTTTCTGCTTTTCCTTGAATTTCAATCGCATCAAACCCAGAAAATTTCAAATAGGGTCCAAAATAACCACCAACATTGCTGTCAACAATTATACCTGTCAAGGGGGAAATTGAAGTTACTATTGATTTACCTGATCCTGGATAAAAAATACTTCCGCCTAATGGACCGGAAGAAATACAAATTTCATTTTTAGGGTCATCCCATTTAACCTTTTTGTCTTTCGGAAGAGAGTTCCACATGAGCCATAAATCAAAACCTTTACCACCGATGAACTTTTCCTTCATCTCATCAGAAACAGGTTTTATAGTAATTTGATTTTTAGAAAGATCAATATACAAGGTTCTATTAGCATAACCCTTTTGAACTTCGTGAATTTCATATTTCTTCTCTGCTATAATCATAGAATTTCATTCCTTAAAGTTCTAATTGTTATATTAAAAACATAATTTTGAACTATGATGGTTTAATGAGACTTTAGAATTAAATATTATTTAAATAAATTTAAAAAAGAAATATAAAAATAGATTTACGATATTTTACTCTGATTAGGATTGTTTTAAATCATACTAGCTAACTCTTTAGCCCATTTACGAATCTCATCCCAATTTCTTGAATCGTATACTCCTGGCTTTGTTTCTTTAATTCCTGCAGGGATGAAATTTTCTTTTTCTTCATCTAAGGCTTTTCTAGAAAATTTACCCATCTGATTATAATCCCAGATACCTCCAAACATGGTCATTGATATTGGATTCAAATCATATTTAGAAGCTTTATCTTCAAGGTATTTTTTTGTAATTCTATCAATTTCATCATGCTCTCCCTTATATTCTAGGAGAGCTCGTGCACCTGACGACACAAAAATAGCCACTTTCTTTTTCCTGAGCTCACCACTGAACTTGTTTAAAAATGCTTTAGCCTTACTAGTCCACATATTAATTCTCATTCCGCTCCCAATAATAACAACCTCAAATTCTGAGATATTTTTAACTTTTTCTTCTTTGAGATTAACCACTTTTACCTCAAATCCTTCACCTTGAAGAACTTTGGCAATTTCTTCTGAGGTACTAGCTGTCGCTCCATAACGAGTACCATATGCTATTAAAATTTTGGTTTTTTCCATTTTTTATCTCTCTTTTTATACACCAATACATCTTTCAATTAGTTGAAATTTTATTTTAAAAATTCTATTATAAAATCATCAAGCACTTCTTCTATAGTCGGACTTTTTATGGCTTCGATATCATAGCTTACTCTTACAATTGGTTTATTACTTTTTATTAATTTTTCAAGATCTATTGGACTGCCATCAATAATAACTTCAGCTTCCGCATTATTCAGTGTTTCCTCCATATCCTTAATTTGTTGATCATTATATCCCATTGCTGGAATTATTTCAGTAATTTGAGGAAATTCTTCAAATAAATCTTTCATTGTTCCAGTAAGATAAGGTCGGGGATCAACTATGATTGCTCCGTTATTTTTTGCAGCAACGTACCCCGCTCCATACGCCATATTTCCATGTGTTAGAGTAGGGCCATCTTCTACAACGATTACCCTTTTACCATTGATTTTATGAGTATTATCAACCATTACTATTGAATTAGTATAAATTTTTATTGCATTTGGATTGAGTTTATTTAAATTTTCTTCGACTATTTTAACATCCTCAGGTTTCGCACTATTCATTTTATTGATAACAAAAGCATCAGCATATTTTGCATTGACCTCTCCGGGATGATATTTAACTTCATGGCCAGGTCTTAATGGATCAACGACAATAAAGAGTAAATCAGTAACATAGAATGAAATTTCATTATTTCCGCCATCAAAAATTATTATATCTGCCTCTTTTTCAGCTTCTCTAATGATTTTTTCATAATCAACTCCTGAATAGATTACTAAACCTTGCTCAATATAAGGCTCGTATTCTTCCCGCTCTTCAATTGTACAATCATATTTATCTAAATCTTCATATTTTTCAAAACGCATGACATTTTGTTTAACCAAATCACCGTAAGGCATTGGTTCTCGTATAGCAACTACTCGGTAACCTTTACTTTTTAAATATCTATAGGTGGCTCGAGAAACCTGACTTTTTCCACAACCTGTTCTTACAGCACAAATAGCAACTACAGGTTTATTAGCTTTAATTTGAGTGAACTTTCCAGAGATTAACCGGTAATTAGCTCCCGCACTAAGAACTCTTGATGCCTTATGCATAACTTCTTCATGAGATACATCAGAATAAGCGAATACAACCTCATCTACTTCATATTTCTTTATAAAATCTTCAAGTAGATCTTCTGATACCATTGGAATTCCATCCGGATATAAATCTCCCGCTAATTCTGCGGGAAATTTTCTTTCGGCCTCTTCTGTAGTACCAATGTTTTGTTCTCCTGCAATGGTAAATGCTATAACTTCATATTCGTCATTGTTTTTAAAAACAGTGTTATAAACATGAAAATCGTAACCTAACGCACCTATAATAACTACTTTCTTTCTCTTCATAAATGTAAACCTTTCTCATAGTATTCTTTCGTTTATCATATTATTAAATTTGAGATTTGTTATAATAGTTTTTAAAAGTACTATGGGAATAACAACCCATTATTAAACCATTTAGGTTCAATCTTATACGAATTACATGTTTCTATATACAAGGAATTTAGTTTAATTTTAGAAGAGATCAGCATCCTTAGATAAGATAAATATAGATTTAAAGGAATAATGTTTGTAACGATGAATGATTTTGTTATTATCAATGGGGAGAACACTCAAATAATTGAATATTAGATGCAAATTAATTTATAATTTGTATTAATAACAATTTTGGATTCCCAAATTCTAAAAAAATAAATCAAATTCTATTCGAACGAAATATCGTTGAAATTATTAATGTCAGATTTACAATTTTCCTCCATATACAGGGAACATGCTAGCCTTTCCATAGTCTTTGATTTGGTCCACATTTTTTAAGAATTCCATATCCTCTTCAGAAATTACAAAATTCACATCTGCATTGTTTTTCATATGTGCCGGATTTGCAGTTTTAGGTAATGGAAGAAGGCCAAGCTGAAGGTCATAACGAATTGACAATTGCGGCACTGAAACACCATATTTCTCAGCAGTTTTTATAACTTCTTGATTTTTCATTAATTCTCCATGTGCAATTGGGGAATAGGCCTCTACAAGAATGCCCTTTTCTTGACAATATTGAATGAGCTCTTTAGGTGTGTTGCTTATATGCGCTAAAATCTGATTTACCATTGGTTTTACAGAGCAGAATTCAAGGATGTTATCGATGTCTGCTTTTTCAAAGTTCGAAAGACCAATGGCACGAAGTTTTCCGTCATTATATGCTTCTTCAAGAGC
>JBHLOI010000053.1:0-23344 GCA_048940645.1 Promethearchaeota archaeon
AAAATCTTTAGGAAGTATATTTTGCTGTATTATCACGTACAATTTATGTCGAATTTATGAAGCTTTAAATATAATTCCAGCATATTATCAATAAATAAGAAATGATGATGGTTTTTTATGGATTCTTACAAAAATGGCAAACGAAATGGCTTCAACTATACCGATAAATCTGCTAAACAAAATATTGAAAATAATGAAGTTATAAAAAAAATCCGTAAAAAATTAGCAGAAGAAAAACTTAAGAGGAAATTTCAAAATTAATTTTTTTCTTTTTAAAAGAAACTTTTTCTTTGCTAAACTTAAATTTTGGTTATTCTGGCCATCCATATTTTCCTATAAGGCTTACAAATCTAACCCCTGTGATGTTCTCAGATTCAAACTTATCTCCCTTTCTACGAATTATATAGAGATTTTGCCCCCATTCTCTAGATCCGGCTGGTATACAAAGAATGCCGCCCTCTTTTAATTGCTTCTTATAGGGAGGAGGAACTTTTTTAGGTGAAGCTGCTGTTACAAGAATTTTATCGTATGGCGCTTCTTCAGAATATCCTAAGGTGCCATCTCCATGAATTACAGTCACCCGATCCCCATAATTAGTATCCTCAAGACTTTTTCGAGCTTTATCAGCTAATTTTTTATGGCGTTCAATGGTGTACACATGACCTGGATTTTTACAATCTTCTGGAGCTACAATTTCAGCACACAGAGCAGCATGATATCCCGAACCTGTTCCTATTTCTAACACTTTATCTCCTTCTTTCAATTCTAAATGTTCACACATCATAGCATTCATATGAGGAGCACTGATTGTTTGCCCTAAACCTATAGAAAGCGGAGAATCTAGATAAGCTGATGATACTGCTCCTTGAGGTAAAAATTTATGCCTAGGAACTTTCAACAATGCCCTAATAACATTAGGATCATTTACTATTTTACGATTTACTAGACTTTCAACCAAATTTTTTCTTTTTTCCTCAAAATCCATTTATAGTTGTCAGTCTCTCAACCTTTTAATTTGGAATCTTAACAAAAATCAATTGATTTATGTTTAATAAATGATATAAATTTTATCTATGATTATTTTTTTTCCAGAATATAGATTTTATCATTTTCTTCACAATTATCAATTCTTAAATTGATTTTAACTGGATCAGAGTACCTTTTTCTCGCAATACTTTTAATTTTTTCCCCTTTAAAGATCATCTTATTTATTTTTTCAATTTGATAAGTATTATTTCCAATAATGATAATTTCATCTCCTAACTTTAAGGGCAAATCTAAACTTTCCAACAAAACATTGGCAGTTTTAGAATTCGGATCAAATGTTAATACTTTCCCTATATAGTGTTTTTTATAAGGAGATATGTTGCCTCTTTTTTCTAGCTCAATGTCTTCTAGTGTAGGCCTATGAAAGTAGAAGCCGGTGTGAAATCCTCGATTGTACACTTTAGATAACCTTTCTATCCAATTGGTTACTTTTTGTTTAGTGAATGTCCCTTCAAAATGACTATCTATTGCTTCTCTATAACATTCAGATACAGTCTTTATATAGAGCGGATCTTTCATACGCCCCTCAATTTTGAAGGCGTTAATATTGGCCTTAATTAGTTCAGGTATATGTTCTATCATACAGAGATCTTTTGTATTTAAGAACATTTGACCATTATAAAGAAGTTCATTATTTTCATCATCTATAACTCTCCATTCTCTTCTACATGGTTGTACACAATTGCCGCGATTTGCTGAATACTCCTCTGAATCACATAAAGTAGCAGAAAGATAACAGCGTCCTGAAATCGAGGTGCACATTGATCCATGTACAAAACATTCAATTTCAGTAGTCTTCAGATGATGTTTTATGAGTTTAATCTGCTTTAAAGATAATTCACGGGCTAAAATTATCCGTTCTGCTCCTAATTCTTCAAAAAATTTAGCGGATTCTGTATTCGATATATTTACCTGTGTGGATATATGAAAAGGTAAATTTAATTTTCTAGCAAATCTAATGGTTGCTATATCATGAGTGATAATAGCATCTATTCCTCCTCTTTTTGCTTGATCTAGTAATTTTTCTAAATCTTGAAGTTCTGAGTCATAAATTAGAATATTGGTTGTTAAATATGCTTTAATTGGAGGATTTCTACTATGACAATAATTTATTACATCCTTAAGGTCTTCTCTCAAAAAGTTTTTAGCACCAGCTCGCATATTATAATTTTGAACTCCAAAATATACTGCATCTGCTAAACCTTCAATAATCCTTAATGAGTTCCAATCTTGAGCAGGAACTACTAATTCAGGTTTCATTAAATTCATATTTTATTTAATTCTATTGAAAACATAGAAATTATAGAATAAAATTGTTATTAATCAAAATCTTATATTTTAATATTTTATTTTAATAATTATGAATTATTGGTGATTTATTTCAAATGAAAGTTGTACTATTTAATGGGAGCCCAAGAAAAGTAGGAAATACTTATCATTGCTTGAATATTGTTATGGAAGAATTGAAAAAAGAAGGAATCGAATGTCAATACTTCTGGATAGGAATGGATAAGTTACAAGGTTGTACTGCTTGTTTAAAATGCATTGATAATGATGATCAAAGATGTGTATTACCAGATGATAAAATGAATGAATATATTCAAGCAATGCTTGAATCTGATGGAATAATCATTGGTTCTCCAACTTACTTTTCTGATTTATCAACGAATACAAAAGCCTTAATAGAGCGTGCAGGATATGCTACTGGAAGACATTTAAAACATAAAGTAGGCGCTGCTGTAGTAGCTGTTAGACGTGCTGGTGCTAATCATGTCTTTTCAAGTATCAATTTTTTCTTTTTGATCAAGGAAATGATAGTTGTAGGAAGTACATATTGGAACATGGGTATTGGGAAAACGCCTGGAGAAGTTTTAGATGATGAAGAAGGGGTTAAAACGTTCCAGAATCTAGGGAAAAATATAGTTTATGTACTTAAAAAACTAAAAGCTTAATCTTTTTTCTTAATACCATTAATTTTTTTTTGTTTTAAGAAGGTTTTTTATTTCTCAATTAATTTAAATAGTAGTTTTTTTATGTATTTTAGAGATATAGCAGTGATATCAATTATCAAATTAATAGGAAAATGGAGTATTTAAATTAGCCTTGAAACATTTAAAAAGAATTTTTTTACTTAATTTATTTCTATTGGTATTTATATTAGGGTATTTCTCCCAAATTAACTACTCGAAAGCTCAAGTTGAGGGAGTTTCTTTAACTTTTCCTGCTAATTTCAAAATGGAAGAATTTACTGAAAATTTTGATAAATTAGAAAATATAACTTCAATTGAAGTTCCTCTGCCCTCCAGCTCTTGGAACGTAACAAATTTACAGTTAAATTTTTCAAATATTAAACTACAACGCGAAGTAAAACCAATTGAGGATCAGCATCATGGAGATTATGGAAATATTTATTATACGAATCCTTCCTGGAGAACTCATGGACTTGGAGCTCAAATAAATATAACCGAAACCACTAGAGTATTTGGTGCATATATTTATGGTTATAAAAGTCCTGAAACAACCGAAGTTATTCAAGTTCAAATACGCGGATATAATGAAGCAGAAAACAAACCGAATGATACAATATATGCTTTTACTAACATCAATGTTTCTTTAATTCCAGGCTGGTATTTACAAATTTTTAATTCTTCAGTAAAACTACCAAAAGGTAATTATTATTTAGTTTTATTTGGTATTGTATCTGGCAGCACTGATTATTATTGGGCTTATAATGAAGACGATCCGACAAATCCGAACCTTTATTCATCAAAATATACAAGTAATTGGAATACTGGAGTTCAAAATGCTCCTTATCTATATAAGTTGATTCAAAAAATAAATAAAAGTTATAATCCAGAAGAAATTAATATGAGTGCCGAAATTAACGGTGGATCCTATGACATTTTAAATTCAACAAGCCCTTTTTCTGGAATTCTATCAATTAATGGATTAAATTGGAACCTAAATCATACTAATTTACTCATTCCTATAAAAAATGATTTAGATATTGAATTAAATTTTACTCTTGACTATAATATTGAGCTTAAAAATTATCTCCCTTCGAATGCTTCAGTTGTAATTGAAGCAGAAAAGGATAACATCTGGACTTTAAATCCAAAAATTACTAAATATTTCTGGAATTATTCTATAAAATTTTATTATCCTTCTAATTGGAATAATTTAATGGTTTTTAGAAATGGAGTAAATATTTCCTCTTTAGTTTATATTGACCCATTTGAAAAATCACTTCTTATAACAAATAACGCTATAATTAATGGAGCAGAATGGAATATTACAGCTACTTCTCCATTATTTAATTTTGGTTTAGATATACGTCTTTATGAATATACACCTGGTCAGGAATTAAGATTTTTAATAGATGAACCGGCAACATCAGGTATTTATACCCTAATTATATATGATCCAGTTCATTTACCAATTAACGATGCTCAACAAACTATATCATTACCAGCAGAAACAAATCTATTTTCCTACACGTTCGACACACACCCACTTGAAGGAGAATATCTCGCATATGTTTATTTTTTCGATGGAATAAATGCGGGTGTAGAAACTGCTACATTTGTTATGACTGTTCCTTTTACAATTGATCCCTTAACCCTATTTCTTATTATTTTAGCCTCAGTAATCGGTATATCAGTAACCCTCTCTATGGTAGTAGTTGCTAAAAGGCATAAAAGGAAAATTGATGCTTATAAAGAAGAAGTATTCAATAAATGCATGGATATTCTAAATCTAAACTACATTATGGTTTCTGAGAAAAAATCTTCATTAAATGTGTATGAACAAGTATTTACTAAACAGAAACTTGATCCCACGCTAATTTCTGGATTTTTATCAGCTATTCATTCCTTCGGAATTGAATTAACGAATACTGATGAGAAAACGCAAACAATCAAGCTGGAATATAAAAATTCAAAAGTTTTAATGTCAGAATTTAAAGATTTTAGAATAGTTATAATTATGAATGAATTACCCTCCCAAAAATTCTTCGATTCAATAAGTAATTTAGCTTTTGATATAGAACTTCATTATAGTAGTTATCTTGAAAATTTTAAAGGAAACCTAGACCCCTTTAAAGGAATTGAAAATCTGCTTAAAAAGCATTTAAGCATCTCATTTTTATATCCATTAAAAATAGTTAAAACTGGAAAAACTAAAGTATCTCAAACGGAAAAAATAATCATTGGGCAAGCATTAGAATCAATGAAAAGAAATAAGCAAAAATATTTCTATATAACAAATATTATGGAAGTAAAAACATGTGATTCCAAGGATATCGAAGCGATATTTAGTTTAATTGATAAGAATATCTTTCAACCAGTTATATAAATAATTTATCTTCAAAAGCTATTATTTTGATCCTTATTGGGTTGAAATATTCCTTTCTTCATTAGACTAAGAATTGTTTCATAATCTTTTGGACCACATACATTCTCTGGAAGAAGATAAACTGCGTAAAAATATTTAAAATTATTTTCTTTCATAAATGTTGATGCTTTCTCCACCATTTCTTTTTCATCTTGAGTGAGTTTTATATTTTTAGAAATTGAAAGCTTTAAAGGATAACGTATAGATACATTTAAATCGCTGTCAATTAGCTTCTGGATATTAAGAAATGGTTTTTGGTTTCCCTCGAATTTATCAATAAGTTTTCCATAATATTTATAGATATGATAAGCTAAAGATTCAATAGCATAAAGAAAATTCTTAGAAGGATTACTCTTCATAATAACAATCAACCTTAAATTAATAAATTCAGTCATTATGATGAAAGAATTTTTATAATCCACTTTAACAATCCTGGAGTCTTTAGCACCATCTATTACCTCAACTCCAAAATTATGGATAGCTTGAAGGAATCCCGAAATTAAAGTAGGATCTAATTCTTTTTCTTCAAAAGATTTAGCAAATAAATCAATTCCAGTTTTGACATCTAAAACTATCACGTATTTTAAATTTAATATGTCATTACATTGCTCTAATATTTGCTTTAATTTATTTCTGCGATTAGATTGAACTTTTCTTAATGTGATATAGCTAAACCCTGCAATAACGCCACCAATGATTATAATCAGACCAACAATCAAATATAAAGAAAAGTCTTCCCCAGATGGTGGAATATTAAGAGATATAGTAAAAACTTGAGATTGAACTCCAGCGTCTGTTTTATTATTCCAATAAATGTAGGCAATATAATTTCCCTCAATAGAATTTGATGGAATAGTATAGGAGAATGTATTTTCTTGGGATGGTATTTCTTTTGTCACTTGATATTCTTCTAAATCGAGTGGATCAACAAGTAAAAATGTGTAATTGCCAGCTAGAGGTGAAGTAATAGAAAAACTTAATTTTTGTCCAGTAAGATAGTCAGTTTTCGGTGCGTAAATATTAAATTCTATATTGGGAGAATTTGCTAGAATCTCCCAAAAAGCATCATTTTCAATGAAATTATTTGGAATTATTATAGAATAATTTATAGGATCTATAGTAACATTTGGAGAAATGTCAATCCCATTTTTCAAAACCTTTAGATTAGTCCAACTTTTTGGATGAATAAATTTTACTCTATGGTAATCTGAAACTTTTGTAATTTCTGGATTTATATTCCATTGATTTGAATTGTTAAGTTCAACATTTACTGAGCCAACAGCCTTAAAATAGTTATAAATATTAAGAGTATAAAGTAAATTGAATTTCAATTGTTCAGTTTTATTATTTTTAACCCTAATTTTAACAGTTTTATTATTAGGATGATAGCTGATATTATTTTTTTTCAGATAACCTTTTCCTTGAAGATTTCTATTTAACACTTTAAATGATTCTCCATTAATTAGTGCACTCATATTAATGTCTTCTGGAAAAATAGTTTGATTAATCTTTTGATTTAATTTTACTAAGAAAGGAGTTTTTGGGGAATCTAATATCCAACTACTTCCATCATAATATGAAGTATTTAAGCTAGGATATTGAGGATTTACATCATTATAATACCAATAATAGTCTGAATTATCAGATGGTAAAAACTCTGTTCCATTAAGCACTAAATAATAATTTCCTGGTATAAGATATAAAGGATTTTGAAAGTGTTGATTATACCAACCTAAAGTAGTGGATAGATTTAGAATTGTGTAAGCATTAATAATTTGATTAGGTATATTACCTATTGCATCGTATCCATTAATTTGTATATATAAAGGGCTAACCGGGTTATAATTCTCAACATTACCATAAATTTGAACTCCATAAAGAATAATAGGATCTAAAATCTTCAACTGAATGCCAAAGGCTTGAATAGATTTACTTTTATCCATCAATCTTCTTTGGCCTATATCGTTATCTTCAATAATTTTAGTTTCATTCCCAAAGGCTATATTAGTAAAATTTAATTCAATATCTTCGATATACCAAGATGAATTAGGCAAATCAAAATCAATTGAACTTGCGTTCTCAGAATAGCCTTCTGAAATTGAGGATTCTAACATTTCAAAATTAAGAGATATAGACCTACTCTCGTGATTATTATTTAATGCGAAACCATCTTTAATACTAAAAATAAATATAAATAAGGCTATTATGGCTAAAGTAAGAATAACTTTTTTTAAAAATTTCTCAGACTTCATGCTGAATTTTTTGGTATCTGAGTTTAATTGATACAATTTTAGTTAAAAAAATTTTGGTTTATATAATTATGTATATAATACCAATTGAAAGCATCCTAAATTTTATTTTCTACTCTAAATTCTCTTGAATTAATTTTAAATTTTTCTTAAATTGTTTCATATGAGTGCCTCTAAGGAAAAAATGAATGTCCTTTTCATTATTACCGATGCGCAACGCGCTGATCATTTGGGTTGTGCTGGGAATCCCATAGTAAAAACACCGAATCTTGACAGGCTCGTAAAAACAGGGGTTAGATTCTCACAATTCTTCTGTACAAATCCAATATGCATGCCAAACCGAGCTACGTTAGCAACAGGTTTATATCCTAATGTTCATGGGGTTAGAAGCAATGGTATAAACCTACGTCAAGATATTCCAACAATATTTCAAACATTAAGGAAAAGAGGATGGTATACTGCAGCTATTGGTAAAATACACCATCAATATTGGCTAGGACCATTCCGACATAAGACTAGATCTGCGGAAAGTTTAACTGATTGGGCTATAGCAAAAGATAAAACTTATCCCGTCAGAGATAATTTCCCTCTTCCCTACTATGGATATAATGAAGTAGAATTAATTTCTGGGAATGGTACAGTATGTTCAGGACATTATCTTCAGTGGTTAGAAGAAAAATCACCAAAACATGCAAATGCTATGAAAAAAAGGGTTCAAAATTATGATAATCTTTTTAATCTTTTTTGTGATGAGATTCCTGAAGATCTATATAATACTACCTATGTGAAAGAACGTACTATTACATTTTTAGAGAGACATGCAAATGGAGATTATGGAAATATGCCCTTCTATTTACATTGCTCCTTTCCAGATCCACATTATCCATTGTATCCACCCAAGCGTTATCAAGATATGTATAATCCTAAGGATATTGAACTTCCTCCAAGTTTTAATGACATTAAAAATTTATACAGCCATAAATTCTTGGCATATCATTTAAAGAATCCACCTTTTAAAAAAGCATTCTTACGTGAATCTACGGAAGAAGAAATACGAAAAATTACCACATTAACATATGCAGCCATATCGTACGTAGATTATAGTATAGGTCAAATTATTGCTGCCTTAGAGAAATTAGGTTATTCTGATAATACGATTATTGTATTCATGAGCGATCATGGAGATTTAATGGGTGATCATGGATTACTATTCAAAGGCCCTTGCCCATATAATGGTGTTTTACAACTTCCATTAATATGGAAAGTACCAGGATTAACAAAATCAGCCATTTCTAATTCTTTAGTGAGCTCAATTGACTATCCTAAAACGATTCTAAACCTATTGCACATTACCGAAAGACACCAACCCCCAGATATGCAGGGTTTTGATATTACTCCTATTTTAACAAATCCCAACGAAAAAGTAAGAGATTGTATTTTTATCGAAAATGATGAGGAAGTTGGTCCACTTCAAGCAAGGTTAAGGCATCTAATTACTGAAAATTTTAAATTGACGATCTATGAAGGTATGAATGATTATGGGGACATATATGATCGAAAAAGTGATCCTTATGAACTAAAAAATCTATGGGAGAATCGGGATTTCAGGGGAGAAAGATTTAAATTAGTAAATAGATTGTTGCAGGAAAATTTAAAAGCTCAAACTAAATATCCAAAAAGAATAGCAGGAACATAAAAATAAGAAATTTTATTTATTAAATTTTTATAAGTAAGTGCCGATTAAAATCAAAACACCAGAAATTGTAAAAATTAATGGACATAGTTTAAACACAATAAACTTTACTCGAGTACCAGTAAACAAAGAAAGGATAGCTAAGCAAAAAAGCATAATAGAACTAATTAAATTGACATATGCTAAAGCGTAAGCTTCTCCTAGAATTGAAATTATTAATACGAGAGCGATAAATTTTCTATTTTCCATCTAAAAAGAAGATCACTTGAAAGAAGATTTATATTTCAGAAAATGGATAAATTAACAATGAATTTAGAAGTATATGAAATTCTTATTTTAATAACTATCGGCGCTCTGGTAGGTATTGGTATGAGCTTTATGGGTCAAACAGGGCAAGGACTTGTTATGCCTATAATTCTCATGTTAACTGGAGATCCATTTTTAGCGATTTCTGTAAACTTATTAAATGATTTAATAGCTGCAGTAGCAGTAAGCATAGGATATATTAGAAAAGGAGAGTACAAACTTCAGGCTAACACCTTAATAGTAATCATACTAGCACTTATTTTTACATGTATAGGAGTTTATATTTTAATGGTAACTCCATTACAAAGTATATATGGATGGTTTATCCCTGCATTTATAATCTGCTTAGGTTTAGTTTTCATTAAAAGTGGATACGCATCTACAGAGCGATTAAAAACCATCCTTCGAAACATTTATAATCGATTTCTTAGGGGTAAAGATAAAGAAACAAATCTGATTGATATAGATCGAAAGAATAATGATGAAGAGATTGCAAAAAATAATGAAATACAAGAAGTTATTCCTTATGGCTCAAAATTATTTTACATAATTGCTGTTGTTTTTGGCTTTTTCTTAGGTATCAATTCTGGAATGTTTGGCGCTAATTCAGGAATGATTATAGTTTTAGCACTTATAATCCTTTATGGATACCCAATTAAAAAAAGCATTGGAACAGCCCTCATATTAAGTATTATTATTAGTATACTAACTTTAACATTATATCAGGTTTTTGGTACTTTAATAAAAGGGACTAATTACTTCAATCTAGAAATAACGGTTTTCCTAGCAAGTGGTTCAGTTATTACTGGATTTTTAACTTCAACATATATTCAGCGTTTATCTGCAAAAACAATGGGAAGAGCAATGGGAATTGTAATGGTTATTTTAGGGTTAACTGCTTTAATTTTTTATTTTATCACTTAATTTAACATTTTTAATACTCTTACACTTTTTTATAATTTTATATACAGGATTAAACAATATATGACTATTTAAAATTTAAAGTTGGATAAATATGAACGAAATGAAAAAAGAATCAAAAGCTATAGTATTTGTAATTCTTTTAGCAGCATTTATTGCTTGGATGCATGATGGGTATTCTCTAGTTTTAATAAGTTTGCTTGCTAGCGATCTAAAAGCATATTTTGGAGTAGGAGATGCTTCAATAGGATTAATTATATCTCTACAATTTGTATTTACAGTGCCGGGTGCAATTCTTTTTGGAGAAATAGGTGATCGTTTTGGTAGAAAAAAGGCCTTAATTGTATCAATTGCGTGGGATGCTATATTTTCTTCATTAACAGCCTTAGTTCCACCAGATGGATTCATACTTTTTGCTGTATTAAGAATGATCTCTGGTTTAGGTGTTAGTTGGGGTATTTCTTTCTCTCTTATTTCTGAATACTTTTCGTCCAAAAGAAGAGGAGCTGCTGGTGGATTAGTCCATGCAACATTTGTAATTGGATATATTTCAGCAATTCTTGTTACTTTAGTCATCGGTCCTTTTGGATGGCAATGGTGTTTTCTTACCGCATTATATCCCCTTCCTTTCTTGGTTCTCTTTTGGTTTGCTTTACCTGAATCAGCAGTTTGGTCTGAATATGATAAAGTAATGAAAGAGAGAAAAATTAAACAAAAAATTAGAGTGAAAGAAATTTTTGGTTCAAAATGGATTAAATTAACCATTCTGCTTATAATTCTCTTTTGGTTTGCTGAGACAGCTTATCACTCATTAGTAGATTTAGCACCAATATTTTTTGAATACCTTTTCCATACTATAGGTAATCCGAGTTATGTGGGTTCAGCAAGACTCTATATGTTAATTCTAATGGTAATTGCTGCATTTGGTCTGTTCTTCTTCGGATTTTTAAGTGATTATATTGGAAGGAAAAAAGCTTTTCTTATTGATAATATAATTGGGATTTTTGGTGGCGTGCTATTTGCTATATTCACTCTTCTGATTTTCAATGATACATTAATATTGACCTCGGCCGTTTTTATAACACTTGGATTTGGCTTGCATGGAATCTTTGGTGTATGGTCTTCTGAATTATATGATACCGAAGTCAGAGCTTCAGCAAATTCAATAATATTTTCTATAGCACGCGGAGCTGGTTTCGGAGGATTTCTCGTAGGACTCATTTCCGAGACATTGAATCCATTTAGAGCGGACCCTTTTGCTAGTACGGCTACTTCATTTGTTTCTCTTCAGGCGCTAGGTACTGGAATGTTACTTAGTTTAATTGCATTTATTGGGGTTTTTATTGTATTGCAATTTGTACCTGAACCAAAAGATAAAACCATAACTGCTCTAAGTAAGGCTGATATACTTAAACCTTAAATTTTTTTCTTCTTTTTTTTTAAAAAAATTTTTGAATAAGTGCGTATGTTTATATAATATAAGACAAAAACTTTTTTATAATAAGAAGACGATTAAATTATCAAATAATATATAAGTTGAATATGGGTCAAGGTTTGCGAAAAAAGGGAATATTAATTATCTCTCTATTAATTTCAGTATTATTTTTCAGTTTAATTTATCAGAGTAGATTTATAAAGGCTCAGGGGAATGGCTTATCATTGGATATTCCAAATAAATTCGAATTAAATGAATATTCTAACATAAATGGTTCAAACTATATAGGGAGTGTTGTTAATATAAGTTTACCATCTACTGAATGGAATATCACTAAAATTGAATTAGATTTTACAAACCTTACATTTGATAGAGAAACCCTTGTAATAGAAGACCAACCGATTGCATATGATATGGTATTTTACCAAAATTCTGTTTTCAATAATTTTGGTTTAGCAACCCAAATAAAATTAGATCATTCCGAAACTATTTATGGAGTATTTATTTATGGTAATAAATCTCTAGGTACTACTCAAGATATTCAGGTACAGATTCAAGGATTTAATGAACTAAATAACACTCCAAATGGAACAATCTTTGCGACAACAACAATTAATATTTCCTCGCAAGTTGGATGGTATTTTCAAAATTTTTCATTACCCGTTGATTTACCAAAAGGTAATTATTTTTTAATCTTAAATGGAACTAATCTTAATGTTAACGGTCAATATTATAATTGGTATTACAATCCAGCCCCAAGTGATCCATCATTATATTCCTCATTCGCATATGATACCATTTGGAGTGATGGAGTAGATAATACAACCTTTTTATATAAACTGATACGTGAAAGTAGAGCTCCTCTTTTTCCAGAAAGTATCAATATGTCTGTAAATATAAATAATCAATATTGTAAAGTATTAAATGGTGTAAGTGAAGGTTCTGGAGTTTTAAATCAAACTTTTCAAAATTTTTTTCCTAACGATAATTCTCTTTATATGCCGATTTATAATAATGCTTCAAAAACATTGGTCTTTAATGTTTCCTATAGCCTAAATCTTGAGAAAATTTTGAATACCCAATGTATAGCCAGCATAGAAGAATCTAAAAGTATTCAATGGATTCTCTCTCCGAACTTTAATCGCCAAACATTTAATTATTCAGTTAAATTTGGCTTTCCAAAGAGTTGGAGTAATATTAGTGTTTTTCTAGACGAACAAAATCTAACTACAAACGTAATAATAGACTATGGAGGTAGATTTATTTTTATTCCAAATAATACAATTACTCAAGATTCAGGATGGGAAATACGAGCTAACTCTCCTAATATCTTATTTAATTTATATGCACCAAAAACAGAATTTAATTTAGGTCAGGAATTACGTTTTTCCTTGCAAAGCCCAATTACTGGTAATTATACATTTATTTTAATGGATCCTGCTGACACTGAGGAGACTAGAATTAAAAAGATCATTCCAATTGATAATAATATATTTTCCTATGAACTCCCATTAACTTCTCCTGATGGAAAATATATAGCATATGTATTTTGGAATAATGCAACTGATGCTGGCGCTCAATCACAAGAGTTTCTAATTTCTATTCCAAATTCAAGTCAACCTCTAGATTTATCATTGCTAATAACGATTATTATAATCTCAGTAATTGTTGCTGGTTCTGGTATTTCAATTTATGTTGGAGTGAAACGTATTGTGAAAAAACGCAGGTATGACATGGAGAGGCTTCTTAATAAATGCATTGATATTTTAAACTTAAATTACTTAATTGTTACTGACAATAAATCCGGGTTAGATGTATTTACTGAGTCTTATGGAGATAAAAAATTAGATTCTACCTTAATATCTGGGTTTTTACAAGCAGTGCGAGAGTTTGGTACGCATGTCGCTGATAAAGATACTAGAATAGTTAAGCTAGATTATAAGGACACTATTATCTTAATGAAAGAATTTGTTAATATCAGATTAATTTTAAATATGAAAGACACCCCCTCAGAAGACTTTATTTATTCAGTCGAATCATTAGCTTACGAGATTTACAAAAAATATGGAGATCAGATTGAAAATTTTAGAGGAGGCATTAAACAGTTCAGTGGTATAAAAGAATTAATCGAAAAACATTTAAATGTATCGTTTCTATTGCCTTTCAAGGTTGTTGAAAATCCTAATATTAAATTAACTCCCTCAGAAAAAGCAATGGTAAATAAAGCCATACGATTTGTAAAAGAACATAAATTTGATTACTTTTATTCATTATATTTATTACCTGCAAATGAATGTACACCTAAGGACGCTGAAACAATATTAAATTTAATAGCAAAAGGAATTTTCAAACCGATTAAATAAAAATTAAAAAGAAATAAACCTAATTTTTTTGTTAAAATCGGCTCTATTTCTTTAATTCTTTAATTTGATCTCTTATTTGGTACCTTGCGTTATCAATGATATTTGCAGCGATAAATGAGGATTCTTCCTTTACTTTTTGTTTTAATATTATATATTTTAAATCTAAGGCTTCTGAAAGAGTTTCTTTGCGATCTTTTTCAGCCCCTTTTAACACTATATCGAGTATATGTAGTGCTAACTGTGATTTACCTTCGTTAAACAAGTCTTTGGCATGATTTAAATAAGTACTTTCATCACTAAGCTTTAAAAGTTCTTTTGCAATATCTTCTGATTTTGAAGGAAATAAATCTGTAGGATTACCCGTATTATACCAACCATGGTAAAGTCTGTAGGAAGCATGAATTGCAAACCGATAGCATCCATACATGGGTCTTAAAATAGGGTGGTTTTTGAATTTATCTGGAAAAATTTCCATCATTTCATGATAAATTTGTTCAAACCATTTGCCTTCGTTTAATCGCTTTACAACCTCATCATGGACAAAATGCATTGCCTCAGCTGTAATTGATAAAGCATCCCTGATTTTTGCTTCCCCCTTTATTAGCTGTCCATGACCCGGGACAAGATATTTAGCATCCTTTTCCATCATTTTCTCCATAGCTATAGCCCAATCCTTTGGATATCTTTGGACTTTATATGGATTTCCTACGTTTGGAAATGAAGACACCATTAGATCGCCTGAACATATAACCTCTTTGTCAGGCACCCATAACCAAATAGAATCATCAGTTTCACCTTTATCATGATATACTTCAAAATTAACGCTTCCTAATTCAAAGAAGTATTTGGCATCATTTCCTTTGAGAATTATATTTGGGTCAAGAGTTTCAAGAGCGGAGACTAAAACCTTTTGTCCCTTACCTCCAACAGACGCAAATTGCATTTTATTAATCCAATCATGATATTTACCTAACATCCTGTATTTTTCAAACCTTTTAATACAATTTTCATGGGCAATTACTTGAGGCATATTCCAGCCTTTCTCCTTTACCTCATTAATGAAAGGTTGAAATGCAAAGGCATGATCAAAATGACCATGAGAATAAAGAAAAAATTTTACTGGTTTATCTGTTTTATTTCTTACTTCTCCGAATGTTTTTAATCCATACTGTTTTATTGGTAAATCGAATATCACCAAACCATCATTAGTTTCAAATACACAAGTATTTCCCATGCCTGCTACAAAAAGACAGGAACCATCTGCAAATGTAGATGAACCAAACCATCCAAACCAATCGCTCATTCCATTAGTTGTTTTTCGCACCATAGTTATTTCTCATTTTTTACTAGTTCTTGAATAATTATATCTTTACAATTAAATTATAAAAAGATTATAACTGAATTTCTAACTATATTACCTTTTGAACTTTCAAAAATTATGCATAGCTTACAGGATCAAAGAAAGACCAATAAAAATTGACAAAAAGAATAACAGAAATGCTATAGAGCTAACCGCTCCATGCCAGGAAAACTTCCTTGATTTAAGAATCTTTTGTCCTAATCCTGAGAAATAACTCAGCATCAGAAGTACTATTGAGAGAAGAGAAATTATTCCATGGACGGAATAAAAAATCCTACTTACAAATACATATACTTGATTTAGCCATGATATAAAAGTTATAGTCGTTAAAAGAACACAAAAAATCGATGTATATAAATGAAATTTCCTAGAAACGAATTTTGGCAATCTTCTAAACACTTTACCGTAGCGACTGAACTTTATCCCTGAGATCATGGATAACCCATATAACAGGAAAGAAATTGAAAATAAAAGCGCATGATTGCTATAATCCACAGCAATAGAGAGTAAACCCTCGTCACTATAACCCATACTCGCGTAAGTTCCCTTATAATCAAAATTAACAAATTCTATATGATCAACCCACCGAACCCATTTATATCCAAAATGATAGGGTGCAACAACTCTTAAAGGATATCCTTGAGTAAGTGGTAGCGTTTCTCCATTCATTTCATAAGCAAGCAGAATATCATAATTAATTATCTGGTTAATTGTAAGGGAAGAAGAAAACCCATCAACTGCATAAAATACAACCTCTATAGCATCTAAGGTTGGTTGTACCAAATTTAATAAACTTTTTACAGGTACTCCTTTCCATAAAGCTGTCCCAGAGGCTCCTGCTACGCATTGTATGGTAGCGATCAATTCAATACTTGATAATGAAGTAAAATTTTCATAGGAAAATGTAAGAGGATTTGAAACATTCCCATCTATTTCAAGTGTCCAAGTTGATATATTAATGTCTGGAAGAGGTTTGCTATAAAAAACAAAAAATTCATCATTAGGGGTAATCTGATATTTTTTTACTTCATGTACTCCTAATATTATAAGAGGAGTTGATATAACTCCAACTAATATGATAAAGAATAAATAAGATATAATAATCGAAAAAACTTTGGAATCTTTTCTCATAGTCAGCTGCAAAATTGAAAGTATTAACAGTTATTAAAATCTACTCCTAATTTTCTATAATCTACTAGTTTATAATCTTTTAGCGTCATATTCTTATGTTTCAATTCAATTTCAATTTGATAGAATTTATTGAAATTTAAATCAAAATTTAAATATTTAAATGAAGATTACAAATTCGAATGAATTAATTTAAAATCATAGATTTTTAGGGATATTATGTTAAAAATAAAAAAATATAGATTTCTTTTCGTTTGTGGATTTATTTCTGTTTTATTCTTAAGTTTTATAATCAATTTACAATCTTCTTTTGCTCAGAGTAATGATCTTATTTTAAATAAATCGACAAATCTGGATATGATCGAATTTGCAGATAATATTAACACAAAAGAAAGTAATAGTTCAATTACTATCCCTATAGCTTCATCCACTTGGAATATTACTCAAGTTAATTTCAATTTTAGTGATATTAGGCTTGAACGTGAAATAAATGCTATTGAAGACAATACTACTCTACTAAAAGCACATTCTCTTGGAAAAGATGTACGTGGGTTAGGTGTTCAGATAAACATAACTGAGCCTACTAAAATCTTTGGTGTATATATTTATGGAGCTGCCACATCTAGATCAATTGTGGATGTTACTAAGTTTCAAATTACCGGATATCGATCGGGAGGACTTACTCCCGATTCCCCAAATAGCACAATATATGGATCAACCGATTTAAATATGAATAATACATTAGGTTGGCATCTTCAAATGTTTTCTTCTCCAGTAAATCTTTCAATAGGGCAATATTATTTAATTCTTAATCTTACAGAAGTTATGGCCATTGAGGGTCAAACTATTTATTGGTTTTATAACGATGAAAGTCCTATACATCCAGAACTTCATATTTCATTTTATGTGAGGGATCTTCTAATTTGGCATTGGACTAGAGGAAAACAAGGGTCTCCTTTCCTTCATAAAATAATCCAAAGAACTAATAGGTTATATTATCCCAAAAGTATTAATATGACAGCTGAATTAGATGGTCAAATTTACAATGTTACAGATGGATTGGTAATTGGAGCAGGTAATCTAACTATAAAAAATTTAAATTATAATCCTAATGACAATGATCTAAATATTCAAATAAATAATAATAACTCAGTACAGTTGTTTTTTAATCTGAGTTATAAACTTAAGCTTAAAAATTTATTAATTTCTAATGGATATGTGCTTATCCAAGAAAACCATGATAATAATTGGACTATGACTCCTGAGATATCCCGATTTTATATGAATCATTCATTAAAGTTTGATTACCCTAAGAATTGGATCAATCCAAAAGTTTTTAGAAATGGAATAGATATATCTTCTCAAGTTCAAATAAATATTACTGAAAAGTTCATACTTATTCCAAATAATACCATTATTGAGGGAGCTACTTGGAAAATAACTGCTAATTCTCCAAATTTAGATTTAACATTAAATACTCCAAAAACGTCTTTTGAACAGTCGCAAGAATTAAAATATTCTGCACTTGCTCCTCTATTAGATGGGAATTTTACCTTTATTTTACATGATGCTTTGGGATATCCAGAAGATAATATAACGCTCCCTGTTACTTCACTTGAAATTATTTATAGTTATAACTTGTCTTCTAACCCAAATGAAGGAACATGGGTGGGACATGCATTTTGGTATAATTTAACTGCTGCTGGTGTTAAATCCGTAAGTTTTGAGGTGAATATTGATAGATTACCACTAATTATCCTTATAACTGTTATAATTGGTTCTGTAAGTGTAACAAGTATTTTTACAACATATAAAGTAGTTAAGAAAATAAAAAGAGAACGCGAAACATATCGACAAAGCATATATAACAAATACATGGACATTCTTAATCTGGATTATTTAATAGTGATTGACAAAAATTCTGGAATAAACATTTTTGATAAAGTTTTAGCAACTAAAAATATGGATGCTTCTTTAATTTCTGGATTTTTAGAAGCAATTAGAAGTTTTGGGATTGATCTAACTGGTTCGGATCAAAAATCTCAAGCCATTAAGCTCGAATATCAGGATTCCAAAATATTAATGTCTGAGTTTAAGAATTTCAGAATGACCCTTATTATGAAAGATAATCCCTCTGAGGATTTCCTTGATTCAATAAAACAGTTATCTTACGATATTGAAGAAAAATATGGAAAAGAATTGGAACATTTTGATGGTGAGGTAGGAAAATTTGTGGGAATAAAAGACTTAATTGAACATCATTTACCAGTCAGTTTAATTTATCCACTTAAAATTAATGAATCTATTGATGTTAAACTTAATTCAGGTGAAAAAGACCTAATTGATTCAGCAAAATCCATTATGAAACAAAAAGGAGTAAGCTACTTCTTTGTATCCAATTTAATTTCTCAAAAAGGTGGATTTCAAGCAAAAGAAGCGGAACTTATTCTAAATCTTATTGAGAAGAATGTATTCGAAACTTCAATTAACTTATAATTACATTTTTCCTTTTTTTAAAGACTAATAAAAAAAAAAATAAGTTAATAAAAAGAAATTATTCTTGTTTTTTTTTCCATTTTCTACTTAAGTAGATTATTATGATAATTAAAAATGGAATGCCAAGAACTATACAGACCCACAAAAATCCCCAAAGGTAGGCATATAGATAATAGCTATAGCTTAAATTACCGGCGAGCTCCCAGAAATTACCATCGATATAAACAACTAACATAAAAACGAGAAAGAATAAGAGACCTGCTCCACCACTGCCTCCGGCAGCTTTTTTTGTTTTCTTTTTCTCCTTTTTCTCCCTACTTTTTATTGCCTGTTTGTCTTCTTCAGGTATAACTTTGTACCAAAGAATTACCGTTACAATTATGCAATATCCGATAACTGGAAGCCATACATACAATAATTCCCATAAAATCAACCATATCACCCATAGAACCAATCCTCCTAATGAAAACTGGTCAAAGGTTGTAGTTGGAGGATATGCACTCCATGATTCAATATATTTCCAGAATACTATAAATCCTCCAGCAATTAATCCGGCTAAAGCGATACCGTAGATAATTAGGACATACCAATGTTTTTTTATCATTCCAATCCAGAATTTTTCTTCGCTAACTTCATCACTCATTTTAATTTCCCTTCAGTTAATTTTTTTAAATTAAAATTATCAAAAATTTATAGATCAAATTATTTAAAAGAAGTGGAGACCGTATTTTAATTTTATTTCAAATAACGAATATTAATTCAAAATGAATCTTAATTTTATTTTAAAAAAAGAAAAATTTATAGAAAGGAGAATCCAAAGTTCTAACTTTTACCAGCTCTTGCTAACTCAGCCTTTTTATCCATTATTGCCACGTATGTAGCTGCTGTATTTTTTGGTGGGATAATTTCATTATCCTTCTTATAAAGCTTTATTGCTTCAGATGTACATGTAGGGACACAAACCCCACATCCTATACATCGCTTTTTATCAACCTGAGCAATAGCATCTTCAACATGTACAGCATCCATATTACATCTCTCTTCGCATGTACCGCACCCAATGCATAAATCCTCATCCACTTCAGCAAAATAGTTAGTAGCAAAAAACTGTGCAGGTTCAGGAAGCCTATTTTGACTTACTAAGAGTTCACAACAACAATCACAGCAGCAGCATATACACATTGGTCTCATAGAATTGCCCGGCTGTATCACGAGTCCATCTTCTTCAGCTTTCTCTAAAAGATTTAAAGCCTCGTCTTTTGAAATTTTCTTTCCAAAGCCGCGTTCAATATAAGCGTCTGCCGCTCTCCTGAAAGAAAAACATATTTCTCGGAGATTGGTTTTTTTGCAAGGTTCGTCAATAAGATCCTTAGCTTTCCTACAAATACATTCTGCTACAGCGATAGGCTCTCCAATATTTTCGATGATTGTTCTAAGGTCATCATAAGTTGAGACTGTTTGTTTAGGAGTTAAGCTTTGTCCAATTGGGATTGTACGCAATTGGGGAATTCCGGATTTGTTGTATTCATCTATGAATGATTCTTCAAAATATTGATAGATATCTTTCACAAAAACTTCTGTGAGAGAATTTAATTGGTATTCATACATCCCAATTGCTAAAGGAGCGTTTGCATAAAATTTTTCATCACCACTTTTTCCATAATTAATAAGTCCCTTATGATACATTTCATCTAACTTTTTTTCAAGCTCCTCTATATTGATACCAAGTTTTTTTACTTTCCTATAGACTTTTTCGAGAGGTAGTGGTTGATATTTTAGATATAAGGCTAATTCTACTTGTTCAGGAGTAAAAAGATGTTTTAGAATTCGAACTTCTACACCAGATTCAGTTTCTGGATAACCAACAGGCATCTTATTAAGATGTTTCTGTAGGTCACGATAAATATCTATTTCCTCTTCTATCATGCCAAATAATAATTTTTTAAATTTATTTAAAATTATGATTAAGATAAATAATTACTTTCTTCCAACAATAATGTAATGTTCTTTTTTTTTTAAGATTAAAATTTGAAATCCCCGCTCGATCATCCATTTTTCAACCACCTCTGGGTCTAACCATGAATGCCTAGTTTTGAAATATCTCCATGCATTTCTTAAGCCAATTCTAAAGAAAACTGAGATAAATTTCCATTTTGGGTACGTAGCACTTCTATCCTGTAAAACCAAAATACCTCTCCTCCTTAAAACACGAAAACTCTCTTCTATAGTCCGCTTCATGTCTTTGAAATCATGCAGACTGTTAAAACATAAAGCAACATCAATAGAATTATCCTCAATTGGGATATCTTCAGCAAAACCCTTTCTAAATTCAAACTTCTTAACATTTTTCTCCTTAGCTTTCTTTCTAGCAGTGTTTACCATAAGTTCTGATGAATCAACACCTACTATTTCAATATCAGGAGCTAAATTCTGTAATTCAAATAGAAGAAATCCCGGGCCACAACCAATATCTAATATTCTTAGATTCTTGTTAATATGATATCGTTTCATAAAGGTGTAGATTTCTTTAGCAAATGGTACATATTTTTTTTTAATTTTATCTTCAACTGATTTAATAAATCTTTCCGATCTTTCCTCTGTCCACTCATGGGATTTATGTTTACATGTCATTCTTTACTTTAATCTCTCTATTTCCCTTTTAGATTTCTCCATTCCTTAGGTATTTGAGAAACCTTTTCCCTTCCAGTAGGTTTATGAATTTTTTTCCCTATAGGGCGCACTTTTAATTTACCTTGAAAATATTGTTCTAGTCTTTTTTTAGTTATGTCAATATACTCTGCTTCTTTATCAACGCCGATTATTTTTCTATTATGTTTAATTCCGGCAATCAAACTTGATCCCACCCCACAATATGGATCAAGCACATAATCCCTTTCATTAGTTAATGCCAAAATACAGCGTTCTGCTAATTCTATAGGAAATTGGCAAGGATGTTTTGTTTTTTCAGGGTGATTTGATTTTACGTTTGGGAATTCCCAAAAAGCGCTTTCCCAATCTTTATTAAGCATTTTCCATACATCAGAAGGATTTTTTCCAAGAGGATTACCTGAAGGTTTACCTTTATTTGGGCCTTTATATGCTCTTTTACCGGGATATTTGTGAGGGACTCTTACATTATCTAAATTAAAAATATAATCATCATTTTTAGTAAACCATAAAATCGTTTCATACCTTCCTGAAAATCTTTTTTTACAATGCAGTCCATGTCCAAAATGCCAAATTATTCTACTTCTTAGCTTTAAATTGAACTTTTTGAAAATCTTATAGAAATAAACGTCTAATGGATATACTTCTCCGTCTTTTACATAGTTACCTATCTCCCAGCAAATACTTCCATTATCTGCTAAAACTCTGATTAATTCGTTTATTACTAATTCTTGCTCCATCAAATATTTGTCTAATTCTATCTCATTTTCATATATCTTACCAAGATTATATGGGGGTGATGTTATAATCAATCTAACTATTTTATCTGGAAGTGTTTTTAAAAAATCATATGATAATCCTTGGTGTAATATTATTTTTTTATTTTCGTTGAATTCTGCTGAAATACTTCCTAATTCCGGAAATGCTGTAATTTTTTTTTGGATCATAAAATTCTCAGAAACTCTTCTTAAAATCTATAAATAATAATTATAGATTTCTAAAATTAAGTTTGGTTATTAATTTATTAATTATTCATGCTCTATACTTCTTAAAAGGATTTGGAATCCATTTTGATACTTTTTTCTTATAATCCAAAAATTGGTCACCAAACATACTTTCTAGAATTTTTTCTTCAAAATTTACCATCCTGTTATAAACTAAAAATACCAGAAGAAAAAAGGCAATAGAAATCAAAGAAAGCGATAAAAAAATAAAAGACACATAAATTAATAAGATACCAAAGTACATCGGATTTCTCACATACTCCAAAATTCCAGTAGTTATAAG
>JBHLOI010000054.1:0-23241 GCA_048940645.1 Promethearchaeota archaeon
ATTCCAACACCTCCTCTATATGCATCATATATATAGATTATAGGTTGTTGTTTAATAGGATCAAAATCGATTGAAACTCCTCCCAAATCCCATCTTGAAATTTGAGTTAAGGCTGGTGTTATTGCTATCATGGCATGTTCAATAGCATGAATTGTCCCTCCTAAATCAAATCCTTCTAATTCTAATTCTTTTTGAAAATCAAATGGTATTGTAAACCAAAATGCTTGAGTTTCAAACTCAATAATTGGAATATCTTCTAAAGGATGGCGAGAAACAATTTCTTGTGTTAATGTGTCTAAAGCTTTATAGGCATAGTATTCATGCTCAACTTTAACATTTCCAAAAAAAGACATAATTTGGTTATTTTCTTTGAGAGGAGTTTGTGATAGTATTTCTAAAGGAGTAATTTCTGTATGCTTTAAAGACTGTGTGTAATAGTCTAATTCGGCTCTTTTAAGATATACTATTCTTTCCCCTAAATCCAGTTCTTCAATAATATAAGTTTCTGCTTCATAAAGGTAAACGGCACCTGGGTGTAAATCTCTAAATACATAGCTCTCATCTTCCACGGTTAAGAGCTCTTCATCACCATGAATTTTTAATATGACCTTATAACTTTTGGATGATAAATCATTTAATCCAAACTTTTCATTTGGAAAGAATCCGCCTCTCCAGTAATACTTATCTCCTCTTTTCATTAAAAGTGATTCTGATACAAGTTCTTCTATACATTGTTTAAAAAAATCTTGATTTTCAACGCCAAAAAGATTGTAATCGTCAAGTTTTACAGGTATCTCTTTAGAGGCACAGCATAAATGATTTTTGAGGATATATTTATTTTTTAACGTAATCAAAACATCTTCTTGAATATTCCCAAATAACTTATTAGGGTTATGAATATAGAATAAATCAAGAGGATTTTGCATGGGAATGAAAGTAGAAATCGAGAGCTCTGAACCTCTTCCTGAGCGACCTATCTGCTGTTTAAAACTGGAAATTGTACCTGGAAAACCAGAGCTAATGGTAGCTTCTAAAGAGCCAATGTCTATACCTAACTCTAAAGCATTAGTTGAGCTAATGCCTATAATATCCTTGCTTTTAAATTTTAGTTCAATTTCTCTTCTTCTTTTTTTACTTATTCCTGCTCTATAGCTAAATATCTTATCTTTTAAATAAGGAAGGGCTTTTCTTGTCCAAATAGCCTGTAATTCTGCCATCTTTCTTGAAAGCGTAAAAGCTAAGGTTTGAACACCAGTTTTATAAGTTAGATGGGAAATAAATAAGTTTTTAGTTTCTTGGTGGGGTGATCGGTATTTATTTGAGATGTCATCATATGGTAAGTCCCACAGTATAACTTTTTTAGGACCAGAAGGAGAATCATCTTTATCAACAATTACAAATTCTTCTCCGATTAATTTTTCACTGAATTCTTTCGCATTGTGAATTGTGGCACTACATAATATCCAGATTGGTTTTACGTTGTAAGTTTCAAGAATTCTTTTTAGCCGCCGTATTAATAAAGCAAAATTAGATCCAAAAATCCCTCTATAAATATGGATCTCGTCTAAAACAATGTATTTTAAATTCGTGCATATTCTTCTCCAGTTTTGTTTAAACCATGGTAAATAAAAATGAAGGCCATAAGGGTTTGTAATTATGACATTGGTATTTGCTAGCACTTTCCTTTTCTCATTTGGTTGAACATCTCCATCATAAACGCCTACTCTATTTTCTTTAATGTTGGTTTCCGCTAAGGTTTTTTTCAAAACTTCATATTGATCCCTTGCTAATGCCTTGGTCGGAAAAACATAAATTGCTGTCGCTTTTTCATTATTTAATATTGAATTAAGAACACACAAGTTATAACATAATGATTTTCCTGATGCTGTGGAGGTAACTATAACAGTATTTCTTCCTTCCCGAATATAATTTATGGCTTCTGCTTGATGACGCCACAATTTTACATTCTTTGTATCTAACCAACGCTCTAATCTTCTTTTTAATGGTTTATTTAAATTATCATAACGAGCTTTTAGCTCAGGAATATGCTCAATATGACAAATTTGACCACTATAATAATCTTTGGACTTAATATAATTAATAAAGTCATCAAAGTCAAACATAAATAGAATCATTTTCAATAATGAATAATATTAATTAAAAATTTCAAAGTGAGTTGATTTATTCATTTTCAAAGAAACATCAAATTTAGATGTACTAAAATATAAATAGTTAAACCCTTTAATGAGATCAAACGAATTTTAAAAATAAATATAATTTCAATCTTGACCTATGTCTGATTCTGAATGGTATAAAGTAGATTTCCAAGATTTTATCAATAAATTCAGTAAAAATATTGTAATTGATACAGCACCAACTATACTATATTCTAAAAAAGATAAAGAACATGAAGCTTATAATGCTTTAATCGCATTTTTCTTTATTTCTGGATTTTTGCTCATCTATATTGCAGTTTCTATGATTTTAATAGAACTTTACTTCAGTTTAATATTATTCGTGTTAGTTATAATTGTTGCAGCAATAGCTGATGCGATACTAATGTTGATTTATATACGTTCAAATATAGCAATCAAACCACTTGAAAGTTGGATTGAAATATATGAAAGCATTCCAAAAGGAAATGAAACTTACTACTGTTTTTCCTATTATATAGTTTTTTCAGGAAAATGTATTCCAAATAAAGCAAGAAATGTAGTATATAAATTATATCAGGAGAACCTACTTAAGAGTAAGATTGATATTACTCAAATTGAAATCTATTTGAAAAAAAACAGAGAAGAATCTAATAAATTGGATGTTTTAGGTTACTTTTTTCAATATGGAGAGGGAAAGCCATTCAAAAGCGAGGATATTAATAGAAATTCATGGAAATTTTTTCCTTATGAAACAAGTTTTAATGAAAATTATTTAGCTATCGCTAATTGGGATCATCAATATGAATGGCGTAATGATCTAGAGCTTGATTACGATAAGTTACATGATTATGCTCCTTGGGTAATAACCACGTGGAGTAAAGAAAAGTTAAAACCTTTAACTGACGTTTATAAAAAGTCATTAAATTGGGATTTAAGACAGCTTGATTCAGAGCCTAAATTAAAGCCTTGGTTAAGTAATCTAGAAACTCAAACGTATGAAAGCTTTCGAGCATATAAGGATCTTCAATTGATGATTGAAGCAATTGAAAATGTAATTGGAAATGATAAAGAACTAAAAAAATTAAAGGATTTAAAAGGATATTTATTAAAAATAAGAGCTTATTTTAGAGATTTAAATTATTAAACATCTTTTTATTGCGCTTATATATTTTAAGAAATTCAGCAAACAACTTGTTGTAAACTTTTCTATTATCAATATTAGGTTGATATGTTTTTTTAATTTTAATGAGAGAGTTAGCTTCTGCAAAGGTATTGAATAAACCTAAACCAATAAGCGCAATTATCGCAGAACCTCTTATGGCTGATAAGTTAGGATATTCTACCTGTTTAACTTCTCTATCAGTAATATCAGCTAAAATTTGGCACCAAATATTTGATTTTGCACCCCCTCCTATGAAATTAAGGCTTTTATTAACTCCGATCAATTTTTCAACTATAGTTAATGCCCACCTTATATTAAATGCTACTCCTTCATACACTGCCCTTAAAATGTCAGCTCTGTTATGATCCAGGCTTAAATTATAGAAACCAGCTCTAACATTTGAATCATTTAAGGGACTTCTTTCCCCAAACATCCATGGAGTAAAAATAAGATTTTTTGAACCTGCATTAGTTGTTTCAACCATCTCATCCAGATGAGTATAAAGTTGGTTTAAATTTTCTTTATACTCTTCTTTCTCTTTTTGAAACATTTGATCAATAATCCAATTAAGACAAGCAGCACCTGTTTCTTGCTTTGATATGCATAAATATTTATCTTGTACTGAACTTATTGAACCCGTATAATTTAAGAGGTCTTTTAATCTCTTATCTGTATGAGAGGCCACCCAGTCAGCAGTTCCGAGATTTACTATAATCTGATTGTCTTGAGCCCCTGAACCAATTGCAGAGGCTACAAGATCACCTGAACCGACAATAATGGGTATATTTGGTTCCAGTCCTAATTCTTGAGCTGATTTTTCTGTTAATTTCCCTGCAATTTCAGTCGACTTATGTATTTCAGGTAGTTTTTCCTTGTCTATTTTGAACATTTTTAATATCTTATCTGCCCAATAAAAGTTTCCTGGGTTTGAATCCATAAGCCATGAAGTATGCCCCAAATCTCTTGAAGTGATTGCATTTCCTGTAGTCTTAAATATTACATAATCTTTAACACTAAGAAATTTATAAGTATTTTTGTATATTTCCGGTTCGTTCTCTTTTATCCATAAAATATGAGAGATGGGATCTTTTCCATTAGTTCCTGGAGCTCCTCCCGTAACTTTAATAAATTTTAATAACTTTCTTAAACCAAATCCAGAAATTTTGATTAAGCCTTTCACTTTTCTTCTTATTAAGTCAGCAGCTCTTACATCAAGCCAGTTGATGCATTTCATTAATGGTTTTCCTGCATTGTCAATAGGCACCGTACAGTTCATTTGACAGTCAAATGTAAGTGCTTGAATGTTTTTTAAATTTATTTTACTTTCTTGAATCAAAATTGAATTCACTTTCTTAACTGAATTCCAATAATCTTCGGCTTCTTGCTCAACACAACCTTTTTTTGGATAATACAAAGGGTATTCCACCTTTGTATGGTTTATAATATTTAGTTTTTTATCTAATAATGCCGCTTCATTTCCAGTTGTACCTAAATCATAAGCTAAAATATATTTTTCATTCATGAGATAATACCAATTTTTTATTAATCTATAATTACTTTCTGAAATTATTTATAATTTCTTCTATGACAAAAACAAAATCTACATAGAATTAGAGCTTTTCTAATTGAATTTAGAAAACTTGATAAAGATTATTGATCATATAATTACTATAAAATTATAAAACTCATGAGAATATATAGCAAGTAATTAATTTTAGAAAATAGAAAGGAAATCTAAAATGGCGTCGTTAGAAACCATAAATAGGTTAGAAATTGAGACTAATAAGATTTTTTATGACAAAAAATCAGAATTATTATCGATATATATTTTTGATTTTGTTTTTATCGGAACTTATAAAAAATCTACTAAAGTAAGTAAAATATTGGATGATCTACATAATTCTTTTGGAAAAATTCCCTTAACTCGTGAAAATATATTTATTGTAGATTTCGTTACATATATGCCAATTAACGAAAATATGAAATTAAAGAAATTAAATTTATTAACGAAAAAAGAAAAGGAAAGGAAGAAGGAGGAACCTAAAAAAGAAAAGGTAAAAATATCTCCAGAAGAACAAGAAAGAAAAAAACGCAAGAAAGCTCTAGTAGTTAAGAAAGAGGCAAAAGAAGATGTGGATAAATTCAAGGAAAAGGATGTTGACTTAAGAAGAGATGATTTTGGGTATGTAGAAGCGGAAGAGGAAGCTTTATTAGAGGATTTTGATGAAGCTGAAGATTATGAAGAAGTTAAAACCGTAGAATCCAAACCTGCCCCATCTGTTGCACCTCCTCCTCCTCCGGGGGGTCCACTACCTGCCCCGAAAGCCGGGCGTGCAGCTACTCCTGATATGGGTCCTCCCGCTGAGTTTATAAAACGATTAGAAGAAGCTCCAGCAGATGTAATTCCAGAACCTCCTAAGCCTACTGTATATGAGATTAATATGGGCTTACAGTATTACTCTGTAATGATGGAACAGTCAAGTTATTTATTCTATGTTTATTTTTCTCATAAAGAATTGAAGATTGTTGATGAAGAGGGCAAGACAGTATTTGAAACAACAATTAGGATTAAAACCATCAAAAAAGAGCCTCCAATATTAGATTTAAGAGTAGAAGGTGAAGGTTTTGAGGTTCATCCATTATATGGCAAGGTTGAAGTAAAAAAAGATGCAGTAAATCCTCCAGTAATGATTTTTTCAATACTACCAATTAAAAAGAAAAAGAAAACAAAAAAGGAGAAAAAAGAGGGAGAGCGAAGATATTTACATATTTATATTAACTATGAAGAGAAAACCATCAATCATTCGATTCTATCAATAATTGTGCAACCCAAACATTTTCGTTTAGATATTGGACCTATTCATCTAAATATAAGTAAAAGAACAGCGGTGATAGTTTCATTTCTTTCTGTAGTAGTCGCAGTCGCATCTTTGGTTTTTACGATCTTTTCTATAGATACTACATCATCATTTGTAGATTTTGTCAGTAGTTTTGCTCCTGGATTAGGATCAATTCTCTTTGTTACAATCTTTCTAATTACGTTGTTTAAAGAGGGAATTTATCCTCTAAAAGAGAAAATAAGCTATTTCTTAAATTTCGATAAAACAGGCGTATTAATTAAGTGAAGACTTGAACCTTCAATTCTTATTTTTTATTTTTTCATTTATATAATTCCAGAACTTTTTCTTAAATTCACTTAATTCATTTACCTCTTTTAATTTAATAAAATACAAGGGTCGTTTCGCAATAATTGGATGATCTTTAATTTTTAGGATTTTAATCAATCCAGCTTTTTCGGCCTTATTTGCCATCATTTCGCTCATTATACTGATATAATTAGATTCGCTAACAGCTGTTATGATGGAATCGTTATCATTCATTTCAAGCTTTATATTTAATTTCTCGTAATCAAGAAACTGACGTTTAAAAATGTCTCTCATTCCAGAACCATGTTCTCTCCATACAAATGGATATTTAGTGAGTTGATCGAGAGTTATCATATTATCGCCATCTTTTAATAAGTCATGACCGGGAGAACATATAAAACTTAACTTATCTGTCCCTATATGGATATAATCAAACTTATCTTTATCATAATTAATAAAACTACCGATTCCACTAAAATCTGCTAAACCTTTTTTTAAATTTTCGATGGAATTTTGAGAGTTATTAATAAGAATTTTAAAATCAACATTAGGATTCTCATTTCGAAAATCGGTAATAAATTTGGGCAGAACATGCGAACCTGGGATGGAAGAAGCTGAAATTACTATTTCTTCAAATTTTTGTACACTAAATTTAGAGAGTTCCTGCTCGCATGAATCATATAAATTAATGATCTTTTTAGCATAACCTAACAATATGATTCCTGCTTCAGTTATCTCAAACTTTTTTGTAGTTCTTTCAATAAGAAGTACCCCAAAATCTTTTTCTAGTTGAGAAATTTGATGCGATAAAGTACTTTGAGAAATTGGAATATCTTTTGCTAATTCTGAGAAACTCTTATACTGGGTTAATTTAATAAAGTTCCTGAGATATTCTATATTCATAATTTTTCTGTTCCTATTGATTCTCTTTAAATAAAAAATCAATCATTCAATTAAGAATAACAGTTCACATTATATAATCTTTTTATCTAAAAAATAAATAATTATTTACGAAAAAACTAATAAATCTTAATTAATTCAGTATCATAACACCTATATCAAGGTCAAAAACGATGGCTGAAAAAAGTAAAACTTTCACGGTTGTAATTGGTAATGGTGCTTATACGTCGGAAAGACCTTTCACTATGTTAAGGTTTGCTTACACTGCCCTTTTGGAAGAACATAAAGTTAATATATTTTTAGTAGAAGACGGAATATTTGTTGGGAAAAAAAATCAAAACCCTGCTACTTATGATAATGTAGGGAAATGGATGTCAGATGTGATTGAAGAGGGGGCAAAAGTTACAGCATGTGGCGTTTGCATGAAGGCAAGAGGTATATCTGAGGATGAATTGATAGAAGGTATATCCAAAACATCCATGCATGGATTTGTTAGTATGTGTGCAGAATCTGATCATATTTTATTTAGTTAATATTAAAAATTTGGTGAATTATATGGGGAATAATTATGAATTAAATTGTACTGGCTTAGTGTGCCCTTTACCTGTTGCAAAAACTAAAAGAAAATTGATGGAGCTTCAGAGTGGTGATATTCTAGAGATTTCTGGAGATTTTGCTGAAGCAGGAGAAAATATCAAACGATATATTGATAAAACTGAAAACCAAATCTTAGCGTTTGAAATAGAGCGAGAAAATTTCTTTATTAAGATTCAAAAGACTTAAGTTTCATAAAATAATTTTATTTTTTCTTTAAATTTATTTTATTCTTGAATTACATTTTTAATTATCTCTTCCAACTCTTTTTCAGTAACAAACTTTTTAGTGGTTATTTTTAAATGAATCTTATTTAAAATTTCAGGGAGATAATCAACGTATTCTCTATAACCCATTTGGTTACATTTTATTTTAATGGCATCTCCATGTAGAGTCGTAGGACCAAAAATAATTTGTTCCTCTTGTCCCACAATTTCTGGACGATAAGGAGTAAAACACATCCAATATTTCTCTTTTTTTAAAGCGCTCATTACGTGGAGTTCGCTTTCATGCAAAAATGTATTTCTTCCAACTATAGGTTTATTAAAAGGAATAGGTATCCCAGAATAATTTTCAACGAGTTTACTCAACTCATAGAGTTTAGAGAGATCAATACCTGTATCAATACCATATAACATTTCTAAGGAAACAACGACTTCCTCTAATGATGTATTTCCTGCACGATCACCCAGTTTATTTACTACTAGATCCATAAATGTAGCTCCTTGTTCTACTGCTGCGATAGTAGACGCAGTTCCTAAACCAAAGTCATCATGAACATGAATCCCTATTGGGGTATTATTAACAACTGGTTTAATTTTCTTTATCATATATGAAATTGCAGATACATTACATGCTCCTACGGTGTCATAGAGCATTACCATCTTGACATCATTTTTAACTCCTTTTTCTATTGCCTTTATAAGAATAGATAAATCAGAACGGGTTGCGTCCACGCAATCTAATATTGCTTTGCCCCCTAATCGTCTAATTCTTTTTAATACCGTAGGAATTAATGAAATAATAACATCAGGCGTAACTTTCTTATCTTCTGTGAATAGTCCAAGTTGCCAATCGGTTAAGACAATCCCAAAGCCAATAAAATCGCAATTAGCTTCTAAAGATTTATTAATCTCATCAGTCCATCTTGAAGGATTTGAACTTAAATGTGAATAAGTTTTCACTTTAATGCCTAATTCTTTAATTCTTTTCGCTAAGTCCCATTGATCTTGTACCTGACCTATATATCCACAATCTATATGTTCCACATTTAATTTTTCTAATTTTTCAACAATCTGTATTTTTTCATCAAGAGTATAGAATACTCCAGGAGTTTCCTCACCTTCTCTTATTGTTGAATCTCTTACAAAAACTCTTTGAGGGTATTGAAAATTTGCTCGTAAATCATCGAAATAATTTATTGGAGAAACACACCATTTATCATTAAACCATTTTGTTCTTTTTTTCATAAGATAAAGCCTTTTTATCATTAATCTGATTTTGTAATAAATGATTTGATATATATCTTTTCAAATTAAAAATTTAAATAGATTAACACCATATAATTAAATTAAAATTTTATCTTGAAAGTTGATATTCTTGAAAAAGATTTCTTCTACTAAAATATTAATCCTATTAACTTTTTTTTCTTCTGCTTTATTTAGTATAATAACTCCGATGGCTAAAGAACTTACCGATAGTTTGAATTTAGGTGGTGAAGGAATAGTCTCATTAATAAATTCTATATTTTTGATGGTTGGTGCGGTTAGTTCACTCTTTTGGGCTATCTTAGGGGATAAATTTCCCCGCAAAGTCTTATTAATTATTGCTACTTTAGAATGGTCTATTCTTATTCTATTAACAATTTTATCCACTGATTTTTATTCCCTGTTGACCTTTCAAATATTAACCGCAATAGGTTTTGGTGCAGCTTTACCATTAGTTTTCTCCCTAACAGTTGATCTTGTTGAATCTGAACAAAGAGGAAAAAGATTTGGGATCCTAAGTGCAGTTTATGTTTTAGGAAATGGTTTGGGTCAAGCTCTATCCGGATTTTTAATTGATGTATATCCATGGCAAACTCCTCTTATAATTATTTCTATCGGGGGCTTTATTTGTACTGGATTACTATTTTTTATTGAGGAACCTCAAAGAGGAACAATGGATGATCTCCGTTCCAGTGAAGAATCGGTAAAATATGACTACAGAATTAAGAGAGCAGATCTCAAAAATATTTTGAAAATAAAATCAACCTTATGGATTTTAATTTTTAATTTTGTTATGTTCATTGCAATTGGCTCAATATCGTCATTTTTTATTTCAATGCTTAAAAATGACTATATACTCTCATCAACATTGGCTACTGTGTTTCTGATTATAGTTTTTGGTAGCCAGATTCCCAGCGGTCCTATATTCGGGAGATTAGGTGATAAAAAACGGGAAACTAATTTAAATGGGCGAATGAAAGTAGTTCTTTTTTGTATCATTAGTGGTTCTATCTTTTATATCATCGGATTCTTAACTTCATTTATTTCTAAAAACCTGATATTTGCTTTTATTTTCCTTATCTTCGCATTAATAGCGGCATTCTTATTTGGCGGAATTGATCCTCTTACTCAGGCGACTCTGGGAGAAATAAATCCACCTCAAATAAGATCTACCATATATTCGCTAAATTATTTAACGTATACATTTGGCAGGAGTATAAGTTTAATCTTTCTTGGTCAATTCTTTATGTTATTTAATAATCAATATAGCCCTGGATATTTAATATTAGTAATATTAGCTCTACTAAGTAGCTTGTTTTTAATACCAATCTTAAAATATCTCCCAAAAGATGTCGAAAGAATTAAATCAGGAGAAATATAATCCCAATTGTATCATAGATGTTAATTAAAGAAGAATTATGTATAGGATGTGGGCAATGTGTTATAATTTGTCCAGTAAATGCAATTAGTATTGTAAATGAAAAAGCAATTATTAATGAAGAAAAATGTGTAGAATGCTATGTATGTTATCGTGATGCTAATTGCCCAACAAAAGCGATTAAATCAGAAAGACTTAAATGGCCTAGAATAATTAGAAATCCGTTTAGTAGCGTAGTAGCTACTCATAAATTAACCGGAATGCCTGGTCGAGGCACAGAAGAAATTAAGACCAATGATATTACTAATCGCTATAAACATGGAGAAATTGGGTTTTCAATAGAGATTGGTCGACCTGGAGTTGGCACTTTATTAAAAAATATTGAATTATTTACAACTCGATTATCTAAGGTTAGTGTAATTTATGAAAAAGAAAGCCCTGTTACAGCAATTATAATTGATGAAGAAGGCCATATTAATCCCGAATTAAAAGAAGAACGAGTACTTTCCGCTATAATTGAATTCAAAATTTCAGAAAATAAATTAAATGAAATTCTGCAAATAATTAGAGATATAGATGAATTAATTGACACAGTGTTCACTGTTGGAGTGATTACTAGAGTAGCTGAAGATAATTCTATTCCGGTAATAAACTTATTAGAAAAAGAGGGTTTTAATGTTAAGCCAAACGCTAAAATAAATTTAGGTTTAGGAAAAATTTGATATCTAAAGGTGGTATAAATTACACATTCTTTACACAGAAAAGGAACTATAAACAGTTTAAAAAAGGATTATGTGCTTTTAACATGTCTCGCGAAAGGTTATAATAGAGAGGATGTAGAAAGTCGCAAAAAATTGATTAAGATCGCTGAGATATTTAGTCAATACAATCCTGTAAATATTATCCCAAAATTTACCTGGAAAGTCTCTCCAGTTATTACTGCAGTATATAATAATATAAACACAGTAAAACAAGTTATTCAAAGATTAAAAAGAGAGAATTTCGGAATTTCGATTGTTATAAGTGGAATCATATCAGAAATTAGAAATATTATTAACGAGATGGATTTAATTATGCATACAGTACATTTATCACTGGGTATTTTCGGTAAAAAGGAATTACTGCCACCTGAGCAAAAGATTTTAGAAATAACCACCATGTGTGGACATCACTGCATATCTACGCAATCTGTAGAACACTATTTCAATTTAATTAGAGAAGGAAAAATTTCAATAGAAAAATCAGCACAAAATTTAGCTAAACCATGTGTTTGTGGAATATTTAATACATCTAGGGCAATTGAAATTTTAAATGAACTTAAAAAATAAATTTTTTTTTCTTAAAAAGAAATTAAATAAATAATTTATTCAACAATATTAATTGCTAAATCTTCAAGTTCTTTTTCAGAGATATAATCTTGGCTTTTAATTTTTTCTTGTATTTTTTTTTGAATAATTTTAAGATGTTCTTCAGTTGGATTTAGACCCATTTTTTCCAATTTTGCTTTTATTGCCCTACTTTGGAGAGTTGTAGAGCCAAATATTAATTTTCGGGTTTGTCCAACTACATAAGGTTGAAATAATTCCCAAGTCACCCAATTGCCTCTCAAGATCTGTTCTACATGTAAATCTGATTCATGTACAAAACAATTTTTTCCCACTATTGGTTTATGAGGTTGAATTGGGGTTTTGCTATATCGCTCAATAAGTTGAGAAATCTCCATGATCATGTCAAGTTTTAAACCTAAATCAATTCCGTATAAGATTTCTAAAGCCATTATTACTTCTTCAGTTGCTGCATTGCCTGCTCTATCACCTAAGCCATTGAAAACTACATCTACAACTTCTGCACCCCCTTCAACTCCTGCAAGTGTATTTGCTACAGCTAATCCTAAATCCTGATGTGCATGGATCTCAACCGGAATTTCTTTAACAATACCTTTAGTAAATTTTACTACATCCTTAAAAGCAATCGGAAGAGCGCATCCATTTCCATCATAAACAACCACTCGATCTACTCCCGCATCAACAGCAAGACTTAAAAATTTTTTCCAATATTTGGGAATTACACGTCCAGAACCAAATGCCACATAAGCGCCTTGGTCTTTGGCATATTCTATACCCTGTGAAATTCTGCTAAAAACATCATCCCTTGTTTTTATAGCAGGTCCAGGGACAAGTAAAAAATTGATATGATCTGCTCCTGCGGCTAAAATGTCATCAACCTCTTTTTTGATATCTTCTACATACATTCTAGCATGCGATGATAATTTCGTTTTTAATCCTTCTTTTTTAAGAGCTTTGAATGTATCTGCATGCTCTTTAATACCAGCCGCATATCCCACTTCTATTTCGGGAATCCCCATTTCTTCTAATAATTTAGCAATCTCGATTTTTTGATCAATAGTGAAATAAGTTCTGGGTGTTTCTTCGCCTTCTCTTAAGGTGTCATCTTTAATGATTACTTTTTTTGGTAAATCCATTTGATTTCGTATCGATTCAAAGAAATTCCATTCAAAACTCCACCATCTCTGATTTTTATCCATCCGCATCGATGCCCACGCATTCATCCACATTTAACACACATTATTTAAACTTTAATTTTTAAGAATAATCATATATTATATTCTAATTTAATATACTTTGAAATATAATTTATGAGGTTAAAAATATGCCAGTTGTTCATGTAAATATGTGGAAAGGAATTTCCGAAGAAAGGGTTAAACAAATAATAACGGGAATAACTAAAGTTTTTGTCGACATGGATATCCCTGCTCGAGCAGTAGAAGTAATTGTCCATGAAATCCCAAAATCTCATTGGGGTATTGAAGGAAAACCAGCTACAGAATCTCGCCCTGATGCGAAACCACCTCAATGAAAAAGTTTTTCATTATTTAAAATATTCTCTTAATAGCTAGATTAGGAATATGGAAAGAAATAAGAATGATTCAAAAAGTTTAGGATATTTTTAATTAGTGAAAAAATAAGCTTGTAAAAAATATGAACAAATAGCCTAAGGCAAATAGGGCAGAAATTCCTATGATTGTAAGAATATATGTATATATCTTCATAAATTTCAAACTAATTTCCCCCGTATTAAAATACTATATTCATTCTACTATACTTAAATAGATTATATAAAACTTCTGAATATATTATATAAAATTAGAAAAATAGAAAAAAACTATTTCTTTATTCTTGCTGAGACCCAGTCATAATACCCTTTATCTTCTAAATGATCAGGAATTTCAGCAAAGAATTGAGATGTTATATCTTTAACATGTTTAGCGGCTATTGGATGGAACATCATAGCAAGATCTAAGCCCACTAAGCTAAGAGAGAGAGCGTTAATAATTTCCCATATAGGTCCTCTATATTGGCGCAATCCCCACTCAGGAGCCTGCTTCTCGCTCATCCATGCCTCACGTGCACCCCAAGCGTTTGTCGTACCTCCACTAATTGGATAAGCTAAATCTTCTTCACCTAGTAAGCCTGCTATTCGCATTCTCTGATAGATACTAAAACTATATTCCATACCATATCCGAGTGTGGCACATGTTGGGTCCATCACTATTCGATTTCTTGGTAATCCTAATTCTATTGCATCTTTATTCATCTTGATTTGATTATTCAAATCTAAACTTGTCCAGAGAAGACAATTGTGGTCATACTTTACCGCTAATGGGATAACTTCCTCCCATGTTGCCTTATCTGCGGCTGAAAGCATTAAAACCTCACTTTCTGTTGCAGCTGCAGCAGCTTTAAAGAGCTCTATATCTTTAACTTTATTTCCTGAGCACCCAATAATTACTGGAACATCAACGGTTTGTAATATATCCTCCAGAAATTTTACAGATTGAGAAACAGGAGCGTCTCCCATTGCTGGATCGATTTCAAGTGAATGAAATGTAATACATTCAGCTCCAAATTTATCAACAGCAAATTTTGCCCATTGTGCTGGATGTCCTAATACATCTCCATATTCTTGCTTAATGGGTTTAGGGAGCATCATTTTTGCACCCATATCAAATACATCATAAGTCACAAGAGGAGGATGTGGATTTCGTTTATCAAGTCCAAGGAAATTATAGAAGGGGGGTACCATCTCTCCTCCAATTACTGCCTTCTTACCGTTTGAACGTACAAATTCTACTGTTTGAATCGTTCCCGGATAAGAAACATCAAGTGAAAATTTGGTTGCTGTCCACTCTGCTTTCCCGATACCAGGAAGGGCTGCTTGAGCTGCTGCTTGAACGAGACTTGGAAGCATTTGAAATTCTAGATATTCTGCGAATAATTCTACATTTTTTAATTCAATCTCTTCAGTTTCTTTCAGTAACTCTGCAAATTTTTTACTAATCTCTTCAAATGAAATTTTATCTCACTTTTATTTTATGTATGATATATTAGGTAGGGAATTGATGAATTGAATTTAAAATTATGTGATGGAGATTGATCAAAGATCAACGGATTACATGCTTTTTGTTAGTTCTTAAACAAGAAATGAGAAAAAAATTACGAAAAAAGAAAAAGGATTTAAATTTAATAGCGACGGTTTTCGTCATGCATGATTTTATATTTATTATTTTAACGAAATAAATAAAGAGAAAAGAATCAAGTCTTTTGAATTTTCTTCTTATAAATAAGGATTAATAATCCAGAGATTGAAGGAATTAAAATAATAAGTAAAAGCAAATGATATCCTGGAATTATAGGTAGGTAATAGCGAGTTAGTTCCTTATTACTATAAATGAAAAATGTATCTGGACCTTCATCAAGCAATATAAGCTGGAAATAGAAAATTTTAGACTCTGAAGCGTTATAAAATAGATATGGATTTTCATCTAAACTATAATTAATAGCGATGTTGAAGATTTCTTTGTTAAGGGTTTTATCAAAATTAACATATGACTCAAAAGGGCGTTCATCAAAAAGGAAAAGGGTAAAGTTACCATCCCCTAAGTGAGTCACGTTTATTTCAATACTTTCTCCCACATCAAGAGCTGTTAGATAATAAACGGAAATACCTTCATTAATATTATCAGAGTATTCATATGCATGTACTGAAGGCACCCAAATAAGCAGTAAAAGAGCTAATAATGGTAAAATAAAAATTCTTTTTTTCATAATGATAATCTTAAAGATTTTTCAAATTGAATATAATATAATAATTTGAAGCTTTATTTAGGTTTTTCAGAAACTATTATAATAATGACGTAAAAGAGAAATTTTTTTCAGTGAAGCTTTAATCTAATTATTATTTGAATTAAGAGATATAAAAGTTGAAATTGCTTATTATAAATGAATAAAAATGATTCTTGAAAATTTAGATTTTGAAAAACATCATGGACTCGGAAATGACTATGTTATTATAAGTGACCTCAAATGGAATATACCTGATGAAAAGAAAGCAGATTTAGCTAAAGTATTATGTCAGCCTCATTTTTCCATTGGAGCTGATGGTTTATTATTTGTATGCAATTCAGAAAAGGCAGATATAAAAATGAGGATGTTTAATCCAGATGGTTCAGAAGCAGAAATGTGTGGCAATGGTATTAGGTGTTTTTCCAAGTACATTTATGAAAATAATATTTTAAAAAATGAATATATAAAAATTGAAACTCCTAAGGGTATAATCATTATTAGATTAAAGGTAAAAACTAATAAAGTAATTTCTGTTAAAGTTGATATGGGTTCTCCAATATTAGATTGTGAAGAGATTCCTGTTGAATTAGATGAAATTGTGGATAGATGTGTAAATGAACAAATTGTAGTTTTAGATAAAATATTTAATTTCACAGCGGTTTCAATGGGAAATCCCCATGCAATTATTTTTACTCAAAACGTAATTAGTGATAAGGATTTGAATATATATGGTGCTGCTCTAGAGTCTAATAAACATTTCCCAAATAAAACTAATGTTGAATTTGTAAAAATTGTTTCAAAAACGGAAGCAAGATTAAGAGTTTTTGAAAGGGGTGTAGGTATTACACTATCATGCGGGACGGGAACTTGTGCTGCTGTAGTAGCAGGTACGATATTGGGATTATTTGAAAAAAATGCACCCATTACTGTCCATAATGACGGAGGAGATTTAATAATTACTTATGATGGCAAAAATGTCTATATGGAAGGACCAATTGTTAAAGTTTTCAGTGGATTTATTGATAAAATTGAATTTTAATTAATTCAACAAGTATTTAGATGGTTTTAATGGAGAGTAAAGATTGGTTGGATTCAAAGGGATTAGAATATCGAAATGAGATTCTGTATTTTAATGATGTAAACACTATAGAATTGGCAAAAAAATTTGGAACCCCTATCTATGTAATAAGTGAAGAAATCATACGAGAGAAATATAGAACTCTAAAAAATGTACTCACTTCAGAGTATAAGAAAAATCATATCCATTATGCTGTTAAAGCTAACTCCAGCATTTCAATATTAAAAATCTTAAATACTGAAGGTGCTTTTTTTGATTGTACATCTCAAGGCGAAATTTTTACTTGTTTTAAGGCAGGAATTGCGCCAGAAAGAATCATTTATACTGGTAATATGTTTACTAATGACGATTTTGAATTTTCTGTTAAGAATGATATTATAATTAATTTAGACAGTATTAGCCAATTGGAACGATTAATAAAAATCCATGAAAAATTAAGGAAAGAAAAGAAAATTATCTCATTTAGAATAAATCCTGAGTTTGGAGCAGGACATCATGTTCACGACATCACTGCTGGAAGGGAAGTTAAATTCGGAATTTTAGAACATCAAATTATAGAAGCCTACAAGAAAGCTAAAGATTTTGGTTTTGAGAGATTTGGCATTCATCAACACATTGGTTCAGGAATTAATAACCCATATAATTTTGAAAAAGCAACGGATAAGTATTTTTCTATAATAAAGAAATTAGCAAGTTCCTTAAAGATTCATTTTGATTTTATCGATTTTGGAGGAGGTTTAGGAATCCCCTATCGTCCTAATGAGGAGTCTTTCGATCTTGAAGTATATAATGAGATTGTAGTAAAACCATTTAAAAAATTAATAAATGTTGAAAGCCTAGGGGAACCAATTTTTAAATTAGAACCGGGAAGGTTTTTAGTTGCTGAATCATGCATATTAATAACTCAGATAAATACGATTAAAGATAACGGATACAAATTATTTGCTGGAGTAGATGCTGGATTTAATACTTTGATTCGGCCCACAATGTATGGATCTTATCATCATATTATGGCATGCGATAAAAATGAAAAAGAAAAAATATTAAAATATGATATAGCTGGACCTATATGTGAATCTGGTGATGTTCTTGGAAAAGAAAGAGAATTAACAAAATTAAAAGAGGGTGATTATCTTGCCATTCTTGATGCTGGAGCATATGGTTATGTAATGAGCAGTAATTATAATTCTAGACCACGTTCAGCTGAAATCTTAATTAGTGATGGCCATATTTTTAAAATTCGAGAAGCTGAAGTCTTTGATGATTTATTAAGAAACCAGATTGTCCCAGATCACTTAAAATAAAATTTAAATTAATTAATTTTTGGGAAAAAAATTAAAATTCGCATTACTCTTTATTATTATGAGATAGAATTATAAAATAAGGAATGATTAAGGCTTGGATACCCTTTAATCATTTAGATGAAGAGTCGGCGTTATGAAATCTGCTTATTCAGATTGATGAAAAGACTGATCTGCTCTGAAAAGTTTTATAATTTTATCTCTCTTTATAAAGAAATCTAATCATGATATTATCTTCACAATCCTAATACTTCACTTGTGCTATAAATTTTAGCTTCCTTAGCCTGTGTTATGAATTTTATTGCTTTGATAGCTCCTTCAGCAAAGCAATATCTACTATGTGCTTGATGTTTCAATTCAATTCTTTCACCAGTTCCAGCATAAAGAATGATATGATCGCCAACAATGTCCCCTGCACGTATTGAGTGAAATCCTAATTCATTTTTTCCTCCAATTATTCTCTTATTTGGACCACGATTTCGGCCAAATTTGACTGTTTGCTCGAAATCTGAACCCAAACTAGTACTAATAATCTGACCTATTTTTAAAGCTGTTCCACTTGGAGCATCAATTTTCCTATGATGGTGTGCCTCTATTACTTCTATATCCCAATTAGATAAAAAGTTTGTTAAAACCGATGCCATTTTGAATAATACATTTACACCTATCGCCATATTAGGAGAAATTACTGAAGGAACGTGAAAATTCTTTACTGAATTTTCAAATTCATTCAAAAATTCTTGGGATAATGCAGTTGTTCCAATCACACAGCGAATCCCATTTTTTGCACAAATTAGGCAATTTTTTTCTGTTGCTTGTGCTACAGTAAAATCAACCGCTACTTCGGGTTTTGTTTCATCTATTATTAATTGTAAGTTATTTACATCAGTTATTTTAATATTCTTAGAATCTTTTACAGCTACAAAAGATCCAAGTTTATCACCAATATTATTGATATCACAAGCTGCAACAACTTCTATCTCTTCATCTTTCAGAGCTAATTCACTAATTAATTTTCCCATAGCCCCAGTGGGTCCTAAAACTAGTAATTTTATCAATTTTAACTACCTAAAATTTAGTTTATTAAATTAAATTTAGATCCTTTAGGACTTGTTTAATTTTTTTCTTATTATCTTTTAATGGCGGTGTTAGTGGTAATCTCATTCTACTATCCATTAAACCCATTAAATCTGCAGCATATTTAACAGGTCCAGGATTTGTTTCGATAAATAAAACTTTAAATAAATCAAACAATTCTAATTGTTTTTTACGAGCCTTATCCCATTCTCCATTTAACATGAAATTTGTGAATTCCACTAATTGAGCTGGTATGATATTAGAAGCTACACTTACAACGCCTTTACCCCCAAGTGCCATTATATGATATGTCATCCCGTCATCACCACTAAGAACAATAAAATTTTCTGGTGTTGTTTTGATAATTTTTGTAATTTGATCAATATTTCCGCTTGCGCATTTAATACCAACGATATTATCTTTCGAATATGCTAATTTAGATACAGTTTCTGGTTCTAAATTACGCCCGGTACGACTGGGAACGTTATATAAAATTATCGGTAAAGAAACTGAGTCCGCAACTGCCGAAAAATGATCAATTAATGAATGTTGTACTGGTTTATTATAATAGGGTACAACAACTAAGCAACCATCAGCGCCTGCTTTTTCGGCATATTGGCAAAGAGAGATCGCTTCTTTTGTTGAATTGCTTCCAGTACCTGCTAAGACAAACGGGTCCTTTCCGCTTTTTTTCGCCTCATCAATTGCAATATCCATTGCAATATGATGTTCCTCATGGGAAAGGGTTGCAGATTCTCCAGTAGTACCCATAGTTAAAAGATGACAATTATTCTTTATTTGATATCTAATAAATTCTCGATATTTTTCTTCATTTATAGAATAATCTTCATTAAAAGGAGTAATTAATGCAGTTATGGTATTTCTTAATTTTTCTAAACTAAACATATTTAACTATCAAAATCAATATGGTATTTGATTAAAATAAATATTATTAACGAATTTATATAAGTATTTATTGAGAATTATTCAATTTGAAAACAAATTTATTTGACTGGTCCTTTTTTGTTAAAAAATAATATTAAATACAAATTTTTTTATTGAATTTATATGGAAAATACGTAATTTCTATAAAATAATAAATTTTTATCAGTTTTTGAGGTATATTGAAGGAAGAAGAACCCTTATCTAAACGATTAGAAGATATTTATAGAAAGGTTTTGGAAACCATTTCTGAACACATTGTTTATTATGATAAAGATTTCAAAATTATTTGGGCAAATAAAACAGCAGCTGATTCATTTAATTTAACTCCGGAACAATTAATTGGAAAAAATTGCTATAATTTATGGCAAGGGCGAAATAAACCATGTGAAGAATGTCCAGTATTAAAAACGCTTAAGTTTGGAGGAGTAAACTCTAAGGAAATGATTATTCTTGATGGAAGGTGGTGGTTTATTGAGGGATATCCTGTTTTTGATAATACCAACAAAATTAGTGGGGTAGTGGAAATTGCTCGGGATATAACTGAAAGGAGAGTAGCAGAGCAAAAATTAAAAGAATCTGAAGTGAAATATCGAAACATCCTCGAAAATATGTTGGAAGGATATTTTGAAACTGATCTTAGGGGAAATTTTATCTATGCTAATATTGAGTATTGTAAAATAATGGGATATTCAAAGGAAGAAATTGTAGGAAAGAATTTTCGCTTACTATACGATACACAATCATCCGAACTTTTATTCAGCATGTTCAACCAAGTTTATAAAACAGGGATTCCTCGCCCTCCAACTGGAGTTGCTAAAGTAACAACAAAAAAGAAGAAGCTAATCTATTTTGAAGGATCAATTGATCTATTATACGATTCTAAAGGAAATAAGGTTGGATTTTATGGTCTTGTTCGCGATATAACGAAAAGAAAAATTGCCAAGCAAAAATTAAAAAAATCTGAAGAAAAATATCGTTCTTTGTTTGAGAATATGAACACAGGATTTGCTCTTCATGAGGTTATTGTTGATGATAACAATAAACCAGTTGATTATAGATATATTGAAGTGAATCCTGCTTTTGAAAGATTCACAGGTATAAAAAAAGAAAATTTAATTGGAAAGACTGTAACTGAAGCAATTCCAGGAACAGAAAATGATCCTGCGGATTGGATTGGCAAATTTGGAAATGTAGGATTAACAGGAATTCCGCTAACAGTAGAGGATTATTCAGAGGCACTGGATCGTTGGTACAAAGTTTCAGGATATTCTCCAAGGAAGGGTTATTTTGCAGTGACCTTTACTGATATAACTGAACGTAAGAAGGCAGAAGATGCCTTAAAAGAATCAGAGGAAAAGTTCAGAACAATTGCCGAACAATCATTCATGAGTATTTATATCATACAAGATGGCATTTTTAAATATTTTAATGAAAGAGTACCAAAAGTCAATGGATATTCAAGCGAAGAAATAAAAAATTGGAAGCCGTATGAATTTGCTAAGCTCATACATCCTGATGATAGGGATTTTGTTATGGAGCAAGCTAGAAAAAAAGAGGTTGGAGAAAAAGGAGTAATTAAACAATATAGGTATCGCATAATTAGGAAGGATGGAGAAATTAGATGGCTTGAAAATTTTTCAAAAACAATTAATTATAAAGGAAGGCCAGCCGATTTCATAATGTCCATAGACATTACAGAACAAATGAATGCTGAAAAGCAATTAAGGAGGTCTGAAAAAAAATATCGGGAAGCTTTTAATAGATCTAATTTTTATAAGGACTTAATTTCCCACGATATAAACAATGTTCTTCAAAACATCTTATCTTCCGTTGAATTATGCTCCCTTTATTTGGATAAAGAGAAAAATTTGAATGAAGTAAAACAATTGTTAAAAATGTCTAAAAATCAAGTTGGTAGGGCGGCCAATTTAATCTCAAATACCCGAAAACTGTCAAGATTGGAAGAAGTAAAAATTCCCACCCAACCCATTGAAGCCATTGAAGTATTGAATCAATCAATAGATTTTTTACTAAAAAGTCTCCAAGAAAAAAAGATTAATATACAGTTTGAAAACCCTTATAAAGTAATAACAGTTCAAGCAAATGAGCTTTTAATAGATGTTTTTGAAAATATTTTAATCAATGCTGTAAAGTATAATCACAATTTTCTTGTTGAAATAAAGATCAAAGTTTCAAAACTTCGAAAAGATGGCTTAAAATTTGTTAAATTTGAATTTGAAGACAACGGAATCGGAATACCTGATACTAATAAAGGAAGCGTATTTCAGAGAGCATATAACGTAGATAGAACCGTCAGTGGAATGGGAATTGGATTATCACTTGTAAAAAAAATCTTATCAACTTATAAAGGGCAAATATGGATCGAGGATAAAGTTAAAGGAGACTATACAAAAGGAAGTAATTTTGTTGTATTAATTCCTGAGGTGTAAATAAAATAGCTTCAGTTCTTTTCGTTGATGATGATCAATCACTTATATTTTTATTTAAAAAAGTATTAGAAATGTCAATATTACTGATTTGAAAACTAAAATTAAAAAGGTCTTTAATAATTTAATGTAAACCAACAAAATAAAATACTCATTATACCCTTTTAAAATGCCAATTGATTATTTAGATAAATTTTCAGGAACTTTACTTGGAGTAGCATTGGGGGATACATTAGGGCATCCATTTGAAGGTGTTTTACGAGAAGATATTTATTCTAAGTTTACTGATTTTAAAGAATATATTAATAGTCATAAGAAGTTATTCAATACTTATACAGATGATACACAATTAACGTTACATACTGCTGAAGCGCTTATTCAAAGCTCAGGATTTAATTTGGATAATTTAATTAGAGAATATATAAA
>JBHLOI010000055.1:0-23093 GCA_048940645.1 Promethearchaeota archaeon
AAAATTATCTTTTTAACTTTTTCTAATAAATGTGGAAAATTTTGAAATACTGTCGCAATGTTAGTTAATGGACCAAGCGTAAGTAAGATTAATTCATTTTCATATTCTTGAATTTTATCAATTAAAAATTTAGAAGCATCGGTTAAGGTCCCTAAAGCATATTTAGAGCTAGCTCCTAAGAAATGTGGAATTTCTGTTTTATTTGCTAAATCTAAATATTTTCTTATTAATTTATAGCCAACTTCTACAGGAGTATTTCCATAAATTGCTGTAATTCCAATAATGTCAAATATATCCGGATTATTTAACATTAGAAATAGTGCTAAACCATCATTCACATCAGCAGCTTTCTTTCCAAGTCCAGGGTCGCAATCGATAATAATTTTATATTTTGGTTTATCCATGAGAATTAGAGTGAGAAAATTTAATGAAAATTAAGAATATTTGATTTTTAAAATCATCTAAATATGGCTAAATTTTGATTTGTAATGGGAGGATTTGAAATATAAACTTTTTTATATTTATCCTTTCTCTTAAAATGATTTAATACATTATATTTTACGAATATAAGTAAAACAGATATTAATCCGCAATAAAATCCCGGTAATATTATTTTACTATATTTAATATAATGGTCTAAATAGGTTTCATGAATATAAAACGCATTTGCTCGCTGAAATGAAGCATCATACATAAAGAGGCTAGCTAACAAGCTTAAAAAAGTTAAGATTAAACTCCAATAATAAACACGTGATAGATCATACCCTTGATCATAAATAATTTGAATAATAATTCCTTGGGAAAAAAAAATTGATAATAACATATTTAGATTTAAACCTAAACCCATAATAGGATAATTATACAATCCGTAAATCCAAACAATATTGAAGATTTCTGAATATTCGTTTTCTCGGATATACCATGTACCTTCAAAAATTCCAAACTCTATAGTTAAGAGAAAAAAAACAAATAAAAAGAAATCTAATATTAATTTAGTCCCTAAATGTTTTATCAAATTGAATTGTACACTTAAATAATTATTCTTATCATAAAATATTCATAGTCTTATTTTAAATATTACTACAAAAGGCAAGAATGTGTTGATTCTTCCGGATATTAACCATAATTATTATTTCAACTTGTGTGCTTTGAAGCATTTAAAATGTCGTTCAAATCAGCAAATTTTAGTAGAATCAGCATATTTTGGTAAATCATATAATATATACCATATTATAAAGTAGGTTATAATTATAATGATAATTAATAAAATTTGATTTGATTTCTTTGAGTAATCAATCTCTATATATCTATGAATTTCTTTTGAAAGATCTTTATAAAAAATCCTTAAAGTAATATATTTTATTAGTATCAATAAAGTTGATACAAGTCCATAATAAAATCCTAGTAATATTCTAGTGCTTACTTGACAAGCATAATAATAATTAAAACTTGTACCTGCCGCACCATAGATTCTAGCTAAAAAAATGTTACCTAACCACCCTAAAGTCATCAAGAACAGGCTGAAATGAGAAAAGATTGAAACATCGAAATCTTTATAGCAAATAAATTGAACAATAATTCCTTGCAAAAACAATATAGAAAAAGCGGTATTTAAAAGAGAGCCTAAACCTTCGAAAGGATATTGAAACATTCCATAACTCCAAACCAAAGTGAAAGGTTCGGAATATTCATATTCCCTTAGATCCCATACAACTTTAAAAGTTCCCATTTTAATAGTTAAAATAACACAAATAAGGATGAAGGAGTTGAATATTAATTTAATTATTAATTTAATTATTAATTTTGCTTTTAAAATAACCTTCACACTGGATATATTGATTAGTTATTCCTATGATTAAAAATCCAATGATTTCTTTAAAAGTTAATTATAAAAACAGGATTTATAGAATTTTTAAAGGCCCTAATTCTTTGATCTGATTAGTAAATTCAATAATCAAATCAGCAAATCGCTTACCTTCTGAAGCACTAACCCATTCCAAACGAACTCGTTTTTCATTAATGCCTAATTGTTTTATAATAATTTTATGCAATCTTTCAAATCTTTCTTTAGCATATTCATTACCAGAGATATAATGACAATCTCCAATATGGCATCCAGTAATTAACACACCATCAGCTCCTTCCTTTAAAGCTTTCATAATAAATGCTGGGTCTACTCTTCCAGAACACATAACCCTTACAATCCTCATGTTGGGAGGATATTGGAACCTTGAGACTCCTGCTAAATCCGCTCCTGCATAAGAGCACCAATTGCAGCAAAAAACAAGTATTTCAGGATTAAAATCTGGATATTTTACTTTAGCTTTTACTTTTGGAATAACTTTACACCTTTATTTTTCTTAAGTTTCTAATAAATATGATTCTATCATTGCGGTTATTTGATCAAAATCGTATTGCTTAATTGAAATTGCTCCATTTGGACAAGTTGCGGCACAAGTACCACATCCTTTACAAAGAGCAGAATTTACAAAAGATTTTTTGACATTTAAGCTGATATCCTCAAAATCTTTTACTGATTCTAAGATATCTATTGCGTTATATGAACAAACGGATTCGCACTTTCCACAACCTATACAATTTATCGGATTTACCTCTGCTACTATTCCTGAGGTGGTTATCTCTTTAGCACTTAGAAATCTACTTGCTCGAGCAGCAGCACCATTTGCTTGTGAGATTGAATCTTGAATGTTCTTAGGCCATTGAGCACAGCCACATAAGAAGATTCCATCTGTTGCAAAATCTAAAGGTCTCAGTTTAACATGTGCTTCTAAGAAAAAGCCATTTCTATCTAGGGGTACCTTTAACATTTTTGCTAACTCTTCCAAATTATCTGCAGGGATTATAGGAGTTGATAAAATAATTAAATCAGTCTCAAATTCTAAGAAATCTTGTAGATTGGTATCATAAAATTTGATATTATATCTTTCCGGACTTTTATTTATTTGTTTAACTATTGGTAAATTGTCTAAATCATATCTTAAAAAAATTGCATGTTTTCTGCGCTCACGATAGTATTCTTCATATTTTTTCTTAGCCATCTGAAGATCTCTGTAAAGTACAACAATCTCAAGTTCAGGTTTTAATTTTTTTAGAAGACTAATATTTTTGATTGAATTTCCACAACAAATATTTGAACAATAGGTAATTCCTTCAAGTTGCCTTGCGTTTGTGCATAAGACAGTCGTTACTCTACTTATATTAGTAAGCCATGACTTTCCTTTTTCTTTTAAAATTTGTTCTAATTCTAGTTGAGTTATAACATTCTTATTTTGGTTATTATATTGAAACAGACCTTTAGGTTTATATTCTTTACCTCCAGTAGCAACAATTATGGTCCCAATACTTAAATCTTGAGTTTTATTACTCGAATCAGCAATAGTTACTACGTAATTACCTACATAGCCTTTAATATTATTTATTTTTGCATTTAAAAAAACTTGAATATTCTTATTTTTTTTAATTAAATCAATAGTTTGGTTTAAAAAATCAGAGGCATTTTGTTCGATTGGATATAATACATTTAGATAATTTAAATTTCCTCCTAATATGCTTTCTTTTTCTACTAGAAATGTTTTGAATCCTTGATCTGCAATATTTAATGCAGCACTCATTCCCGCAATTCCACCGCCTATAATTAGAGCTGTCGGGGTAATTTTTAATAATTCTTCCTTTAAAGGTTTCAATAACCTTGATTTAGCAATAGCCATTCTTATTAAGTCCTTAGCTTTTTGGGTAGCAGCCTCCGCATCATCCATATGAACCCAAGAACATTGATCACGAATATTGACCATTTCGAATAAATACTTATTCAAACCAGCTTCTTGGCATGTTTCTTGAAAGAGAGCCTCATGTGTCCGGGGAGTACATGAGGCTACAATAAATCTATTTAATTTATGATTATTAATTAATTCTTTAATTCTTGCCTGAGAATCTGAGCTACAAGAATATAAATTATCTTCACAATGAACAACATTAGGTAGAGTTCTCACATATTCTGCCAGTAATGGAACGTGAACATATTTTCCGATATTAATCCCACAATGACAAATTAAAACCCCAATTCTCGCTTCATCAGTATCTTTAATATCTAATTCTGGTACTTCTAACTGCTTCTCCTTGATTTGATCAAATTTAACAGAATTTAGAAATGCAGCTACCTGTCCCGCTACACCACTTGCATCTGCAACAGTTTCTGGTATATCCATCGGACCCTGACAAAATCCACATAAATAGATTCCATCTTTTGTCGATTTAGATTTATTAAAATAATCTTTTTCTCTGAAAAATTCATATTCATCTAATTGTATTCCCAAAATATTTGATAAAATTTTTGTTCCATTTGAAGGAACTAGTGGAGTGGCTAAAACCACTAGATTAGCTTGAAAATCATTAAATTCTCCTGATTTTAAATTCTCATAATGAATTATTAAATCATTACTTTTAGGATCTTCTTCAATTTTACTAATTTTTGTCTGAAAGTATTTCACTCCATATTCCTTCTGAGCCCGCTGAGTGAATTCATAGAAATTTTTACCATAAGCTCTAATATCGTGTCTAAACACATAACATTGTGATTTTTCAGAATGTTCTTTTGTTATGATTGCTTCTTTAGCAGTATACATGCAGCATACACTTGAACAATATGGTACACCCTCATGTAAATCTCTTGAACCAGCACATTGAATAAAAGCAATTTTCTCAGGTTCTTTTTGATCACTTGGTCGCAATACATGACCACCAAAAGGTCCTGAGGCACACAATATTCTTTCATATTCTAAAGCACTTACCACATTATCATATTGATACCCCCACCTTGAAGTTAACTTTTCAGCTGGCATATCAAATCCAGTAGCAACTACAATAGCTCCAACTTTTAATTCAATTTCCTTAGGTTTTTGCTCAAAATCTATTGCTTCAGCTTGACAAACTTTAGCACATACCCCACATACTCCTTTATTTATCTTTAAGCATAATTCAGGATCTATTAAATAAACTGGAGGAACTGCTTGAGGAAATGGTATGTAAGCAGATTTTCTTTTACCTAACTTCATATCAAATAGATTAGGAACTTCTATTTTTGGACATTTTGTAGCACAATCTCCACACCCCTTACACTTAGTCTCATCTATATATCTTGGTTTTTTAAGAATAATAGCAGAAAAATTTCCTGGTTCTCCGGAAACTTTTTTTACTTCATGATAAGTCATAAGTTCGATATTTGGATTACGAAATACCTCAACCATCTTTGGAGCAAGGATACAAAGGCTGCAATCGTTAGTCGGAAATGTTTTATCGAGTTGGGCCATACGGCCTCCAATTGAGGGATTTTTTTCTACTAAATATACTCTAAAACCTAATTCTGTTAGGTCTAATGAAGTTTGAATACCTGCAATTCCTCCTCCGATAACTAAAACAGATCCTTCCATTATTTTTTTCAGTCACCTTTAGCTTTAGTACGAATAACTTTGACATGATTTAATATAAACTCTGAAAAGTCTAAAATTTCAATTGATGCAATATCTTCAAAATCATTTTGAAGACAAGTGAGATGTATATTACACTTGGGACAAGATGTAACTAATTTTGATCCTGCTAATTTTGCTTCCTGCATTCGCTTGTACCTTAAAGCTTTCGACTTTTCATTACAATTCATCCAAGAACTCACACCACAGCATAGGGAATTTTCTTTATTATGTGCCATTTCATTGAATTGATAACCTAAATCCTTAAACTCTCTAAAAATTTCTCTAACTTTGTTAGTGATATTACCATTTTCTGGTAAAAATCTGCTTAATCTACAGGGATCGTGATAAGTGAAATTAATTTCTTCTTCTGTTTTTTTTGGGTTCTTAAATTCAATTTTTTGGCTTTTCCAATTCTCATATATATATTCAATAATATGCTTTACTTCAAAATTTTCATTAAATTCATCAAAAAGATTTGCATAATCAACCTTAAATGTCCTATAACACTCTGCACAGGCAGTAATAAGAGTTCTTACTCCTGCTTTCTTGAATTTTTCAAGATTTTTTTTTGCTAGTTTTATAAATGTCTTTAATTTTCCTTGTCCCCAATAAATGTCATGTCCGCAACAAATTTCTTCTTTAAAAACCACTATAGGTTTTTTTTCAATTTGGCATATTAATTTTAATGTGCTAATAGCAATAGAATTTAAATTTTCAAATTCATAATTGAAGAATGGCAAACAGCCCACATAATATAAAATATCACCCTTATCTGATATCTTACAATTCTTAGGAATCCAACCCATATTTCTGTCAGGGTTAATATATGGACGACTCATTATTTCAGAAATTGTAGTATATATGCCTTTATGTGCCACATATTCATCAGAGCTTTGATTTGTCTCATGCCTCATCTTATAACGAGCCATCCTTACAATATCTGCGAAATTAATTTTTACTGGACAATCCTTAAGGCATTGATTACATGTTAAACAATCCCAAAGTTCACCACTTTCCAATACTTTATTTTCAAGTCCTTCTAAAATTAATTGAATTATTTTACTTGGTGTATATTTTTGAACTTTACTTAGTTGGCATACACCGCTACATCTTCCACATTGATAACACTTTTTTAATAAATTTCTTAATTCTGGTTCATATACTTTCTCCAAATAATCATATGCATCTGTGAAAAGTTTTTTCCTCTCTATATCTCTCTTTGATTCGGTTATAGTTTTCTCCTCTTTAGAGTGCAATTTTCATAAATTCTTCTCGACGTTTAACTTTCGATTCTGAATATTGAGTTATCAATTTTACCATTTTATCTTTTTTAACGTTGTCAAGATCTACTGCTCTAATTACCCCCGCGTCTAGAGCTTTTTTTAAAATATTTATTCCTTTCTTAGTTCGTGGTATTACAGTAGTATATTTATCTTGTGAACCCAATCCTCCAAAAGAAATATCAGCATAAACATTTGTGAAATCACTACAAGCATTACATGCAGGGCGCATATAGTCTTTTAAGTGGTTAAAAGGGATATGAATAATCTTTTCTCCAGTTCCCTTATCCTTTAACTTGAATATAACGTCTTCTTTAATATTTATTTTCTCGATTTCTGTAAATTTTATGTTAAAATCTTTTTCAAACTTTTCTATTTGAAATTTTTCAAAGAAGAAATTTTCATAACAGAATAAACCTAAACAGATTTCTATATTTTCTGACGGGGTTACTCCTAAATCCTGCATGCACCTAATTGTATAGAGTTGGCATGGGGTTCCCACAACCGCCAATTTCTTAAATTTATAGTGATTTAATTTTGGGATAGAATGAGTATATGTACAGAATTTTTGGATTTCATCAAGTTGGGGAGATATATCTAATTTAGCTCCTGAAGCCTTTATTAAATCATATTTGCTGTCAGCGAAAGTAGCTTCTCTTGAAAAAGGAGCATCAGTTTTTGAAACAATAGAGCCATCAATTACCCTTTCTTCAATTAAAAAGTTAATAATTGAATTTACTACTCCCCCATCAGTTCCATAATCTAGAAATTCTTTATCTGTTGCTTGACATGAATAAATATCTTCGTAATATCCAATTGGTGTTGATGAGAATCCTGCAAATTTATAGGTTTGATTAAGTTCATTATCTAAAACATGAGTTTGTGGACAAATATAATAACAAATTCCACACTCAAGACATTTATCTTTGTTAATATATTCAGGAGGTTTATATGGATCTTTTAATCCAATCACATCGTATTCAGCTGAACTACAAAAACTTACACATCCGCCGCATTCTTGACAAATACCTTTTTCATGAACCTCCTCAATAAGATCCTGGAATGTTTTAGAACCCATATTTATTAAATCTTTTATTCTTTTTGTGTTTCTAATATAATTGGTTTACATTTTTTTCTTTTGGAGAGCGCTATCCTCTCAAGAAGACCTTGTCCCGGTTTAACTTCTTTCAAATCTTGGCATTCAATCAAACCAGCATCAATCGCTCCTTTAAAAATTTCTTCTCCCTCTTTTGAACGTGTTATTACAGAAGAATAACCACCTTGTGAGCCAATGGAACCTACTGAAATATCTGCATAGTCTGAGGTGAGATCCTCACAATAATGACAGTTATCTCGTGCATATGATTGAACTTCTTTCAAATCAACTGCCATTTCTTCACCCGATTTTAAATTAATTATGAATTTACCCTTATCTATATTCATCTTTGTTAATTCATTTATATCTTGGTTAAATTTATCCTTCGTCAATTTTATGATATTCGCATAAGAAAAGGATTCCATACAGAACAAGCCAATTTTATATTTAATATTTTTGAAGAAGGGGAGTCCACTTGGAAATAAGGCTCCCTTTTCAATAGCTTTCATCATACAAGGAACACCTACGACTGCAATCTTATTATATTTCTTTGCTTGATCTATAATTTTTAATGAGGGGGCATTGGCATATTTTGTACCCCCTGTTTTGTATAAATCCTTTACGTTATCTATAATAATTGGTTCTGGTCTCCATAAATCGCTTGAATGTTGCACTGCTATTATCGCATCTACTAGTTTATTCTCTAATAAATATTCTAATAAAGATGTTACAATGCCTCCATCTTGACGCACTTTCTTAATTTCATCTTTAGTTGTTGTTCCTGTATATGCATTAATATAACCTCCTATTTTTTCGGAATAAGTTAGTGATTTATCTAGTTTTTTAATACTTTGATATGCTTGATCGATAGAAAAGGAGCGAGGACATACTGTAAAACATAAACCACATTTCATACAAATCTTATCATCAATTTCAAGTTTATCTGCTGTTACTTCTATTGCATTAACTGGGCATACAGAAGAACACCACCCACAATAACAACAGACTCCTGAATCGAATACTATTGAAACTGGTTCAAAATAATGTTCAATAAAATCATGTGGCACCTCTTTTACTTGATATCTATAGAAATATTCCTTTTCTTCGACTTCTTTTTCTTCCCCCTTTACTTTTTTTATTACTTTTTTTGTTTTAATTTCAACTTGTTCTTCAACATATCCTTGCTCCTTTAAATAAATAACGTCTCGGATTACATTATCAGCTGGAAAAGTTTTAATAATTTTAGCAATTTCCTCTAAAAATAATGATTTTTTACCTCTTAGTTGATCTAAGACTAATTTGCGTTCAGTTTCTGCATCGATCATAGTATCTAGAATTTCATAGAATTCTTGCTCAGAATATTTCCCAGTTTTTAAAACTTCTTCTTTTGCTTCAAAAAATGATCTTACTTGGAAATTTTCAGAAGCTTTGTATGTTGCTTCTAATAATTGCTTAGGAGAAATTCCACTGAACAATTCATTATTTACTATTTGAACCATATCTTATTTCTATCCTTAACTAAAAATTTTAATTATTAATTAATTTAAAAACCCCCCCTTTGCGAGGCAAGTCACCTTAAAACTAAAATTTTATTTTAAGATTCATTCTACGGGGGTAGTTACTCCTTTTTTTTTAATAGATTTCATATCTATGGTATTAATCGGATTGGGTCCAGTCCGCCTTATTTTTTCAAGAGCGTCTTCAACGCTTTTTACTAATTTTTCAGATTCTGCACCACTTAGCCAGTACATATTAACTCTTTGACCTCCAAATCCTCGAGATTCTAAAATTCTATTCGCCAAATCTACATGTCTTTGGGCTGTATAATTACCATTTTTAAATTGACATTCATCAGGTCTTCATCCAACAACCATAACACCATCAGCTCCAGATTTAATGGTATATAAAATATGCTTCACATCAATCCTGCCAGTACACTTAACTTTAATTATTTTAACTGACGGTGTATACTTTAAACGAGAAACTCCAGCCAAATCAGCAGCACTATAACCTCACTTTAAACAAGCAAACATAATAACTTTAAAGTTATAATCTTCCATTTTTTTGTTTAACCTCCTTCTAATAACCCTTCTATTTCAGCATATAATTGATAATCACGGTAATATCGAATATCAATTGCTTGTGTAGGACAACATGTTGCACATATGCCGCATCCATCACAGTTTATTTCATCAACAACAGCGCCTTCCTCATCGACTATTTTAATAGCCTTCTTAGGACATTCTTTTTCACATCTTCTGCATGAGATACAATATTCATCATCTACTTCAGCAGTAATAAGCTCAATATCTATTTCTCCTGGTGATGTTAACTCAGCAACCTTACTTGCTGCTGCTCTTGCCTGAGATACAGAATAGGCAATATCTTTAGGTCCTTGAGCAAAACCCGCAATAAAAATACCTTTCGTTTTAGTTTCTTGCGGCATTAAACCAAAGTGAGATTCTGTTAAAAATCCATTTCTGTCAGTATCCAAATTTAAAACTTTTGAAATCTGTTTTGTACCTTCAGAAGGTAATGCTGCAGTAGATAAAACAACTAAATCAGCATCTATTTTAATGATTTCATCAGTTAAAGATGAGTAAACTCTGATTTTAATATCTTTACTTTCTGGGTCTTCTGTAATTTCACCAACTTTACCCCGAATCATCTTAATATCAGAATCTTTAGCGCGTTGATAATATTCTTCGAAACCCTTTTCATTAGTTCTGATATCAATATAACATATTGTAATATTAGCGTCTGGAAATTCTTCTTTAAGCAATTTTCCATTCTTTAATGCTAACATACAACAAACCCCGCTACAATACGGTCGTTCTGAATCTCTACTTCCGACACATTGTATGAAAACGATTTCTTTTGGTTTCTTATTGTCTGATAGACGTCTTACATGTCCCTCTAAAGGTCCATTTGGGGCTAGCATTCTTTCTAATTGGGCTTGAGTTATTACGTTTTCGAATTCACCATAACCATATTCACCAAAAGGTTCATAAATATCCCACCCAGTTGCTATGATTATCGTACCAACTTTAAATTTTACCTCTTTGGGTACTTGACTGAAATCTATAGCATCTAATTCACAAGCTTCTATACAGCTAAAACATTCAACGCATGAATCCCTGTGTACATCATACAAGAATGGTACGGCTTGACCGAATGCAATATCAATGGCCTTACGTGCTCCCAAATATTCATCAAAATAGTTGGAAGTATACACCGGACAAACTTCAGCACAAGCTCCACATCCATTGCAATTTTCAGTTATATACCTTGGTTTCATCTCAACTGTTATATCATAATTACCAACATACCCAGAAACCTCTTTTACTTCACTAAAACTTAGAATCTCTATGTTTTCATTTCGATTGACATCTAGCATTTTAGGACCGCAAATTCATATAGCACAGTCATCAGTGGGAAAAGTCCGGTCTAATTGTGCCATTCTACCTCCGATGGTTGTTTTAATATCTACAAGATAAACTTTAATACCTTCATTAGCAAGATCTAAAGCAGCATTCATCCCTGCTATTCCTCCACCTACTATCAGTGTAGCTTTTTCAACAGGAACCGTTTTAATTGGTACCACTTCAAGTTGTTTTACTCGCTCAATCCCACTTTTTACTAAAATTTTAGCTTTTTCTAAAGCTTCATCATTTTTTTCTGTACACCAAGAACAATGTTCTCTAACATTAACCATCTGAAAATAATATGGATTTAAATCGGTTTTGGCGATTGAACCTCTATAAATCGGTTCGTGAGTACGAGGAGTTCAAGCAGAAGCTACAATACGATTTAATTTCTTCTCTTTGATGTCTTCAATAATCTCGTTTTGGCCGCTTTCTGTTCATAGGAAGCTGTGCTGTTTCGAGACAATGACGCCATTGAGTTTTTTAGCAAATTCTACTAGCTTATTACAATCAACTTTACCACGAATATTAATGCCTCATTGACAAGCATAGTATCCAATCCGATGCATATCAGATTCTTCCATCTTTTTTACACATCCACCTCTAATTTGACAATTTTGTATAGCTTTTTTCCTAAAAATTTTTTTACTTAATAATAATCAATTTCCGATATTGAGAATTTATTTATCGGGAATTGGCCTTTTTTTATTCTTTTTTTAACTTTTATGTTATTTACACTTTAAATAATTTGTTACTTTCCGATATAATAAAATTCTGAAAATTTAATTACTATTATAGGTATTGTTTTCCCATTTCGAAAATTCTACTTTTATTTAATTGAGGAATTTAATAATCAATTACTATTTTTGTAAAAATAAAATTTATATTTATATTCGACATGAATGTATAATAATAGAGAATCAATATTGTTTCACTTGAAATTAAAGAATTAATTATAAATAATAAATAAAGTGATTTTTTTGACTATAAGCTTTTATTATTTCCAATATCTTAATTATTTTGCACTTGTTTACACAACAATTCCATCAATAATTACAGCCATCTTTATGGTAATTTTAAATATTTTCATATTGATTTCCAGTAAGACTTTACGTGAAGATATTCAAAGGACACGTCTTTTAAAGAGTGCTGCGATTATAAACATTATTTTTAGCATCTTACCATTAACACTTCCATCATTCGCATTCTCATCTCTAACCGAAATAGAGAAAATAATTGTAGTTGGTTATTTAGTATTTCTTGGATTGGCTGGATCCTTACCATTTTTTATAACATATGGACTCTTCTTTTTCCTTTTCGGTAAGGCTAACCAAGAAGAGTATGGTAGTTTTCTAAAAATTGGTGGGATTCTCTGGATGGTGTCTTTTGGATTTTCTTTACTAACTCTAAGTGGATTAATAGACAGTATCATATACATCTTAATTGGGGCTCCACCAACCTTTGTAATAACTTATTGGACTAGATTGCTTTTTATTATTATTGAATTAAATGGTTTTGTGTTACTACTAATCCATAGTATTAAAAATAAGAATAAGAATCTAATGATAGCCGGTATATTAAGATTTGTTGCTTTTATTACAGTATTCTTATATCCACTTTTCGCTAACTACATTTATGATTTATTCCTCTAAATTCTTTTTCCTTTAATTTACTTGTACTTAAATGATTATGATTTGATATTCTTACTTTCAGAGATTAATTGTCTTTCAAGAATCATGTTTTCTTGTAGTTCTTTAAGAAGATTTTCTAATTTTCTAATTTTATCTTCAAGTGTATCAATTTTTTTAAAATTGTTCGAAATTATCTTCCTTATTAATTTATTTTCCGAGACCGTAAATGCACCTATCTTCTTTTTAAAGAACTTAAATCTGCGGTAAGCGTATTCAATCATAAATTTTTGATAAATTTGTAAAAATTTAAATTAAATATGATTTTTATATATCTGTAAATTCAAATATCATAAACGAAAATATTTCGTATGAAAACCAATCTAGATGAAACCGATTTAAATAATATTCGCTCCTTTTCTCTATCTTTAGGAAAACTTCTTAGGCAGATAGGTGGGTATACAATATTTCAATTTATTGCTTCAGTAATTCTAGTTTTTATATCTGTGGGGATGCTATTTTCCGGAGTCACTGAGACATCTCTCTCAGCGATAATCAATATATTTCAAAATACTATATGGACTATCCTGATTGCTTCAATAGTACTTGAGGTTATCTCATACATATTTATCATTAGACTTATTAAATTATCAAGGAGTGCGGAAAAAAAAAGAATCCCATTTAAAGATAAATATCGTAAGAGTGCTCTTTTTTTCGTAATTGGAATTATAGTTGGGATTATATTACTCATTGTGGCAATTTTTTTAACGAACTGGATGTTGCAACTAATTCAGGAAATATTAAATGATCCTTCATTTGAAATAGAGGATTTAGAACAAATCCCTTCAACTGATATCATTTCGACCCTTGTGCAGGTAGGACGTATAGCCTTATCTTTAGCAGGTTTCTATTACTTAAAACAAAACTTTAAACAATTAAGTATTTATATGCAAAATGATGAAAGAGTCCATAAGGGACTTCAATTCCTTGTCACTGGTTATTCCCTCTTAATTCTGGGTTATCTTATTGAAATAATTGTGGCTTTGGCTAGTTTCTTAGCACTAGCTGGTTTGATTATAACCATAGTAGGATATTTCAGAGCATCAGATGGATTAAAAAATACGGTATGGAGTTTTCCCTATGAAAGGGATCACTTTCATCCAAGAAAAAGGATCATTTTAGAAAAAAAAACACAAAAAAATTATATCCAAATATGTGAAGATTTGCTCTATAAATATCTAAAAGAAAACCAACAAGCGTTTAATGTGAGAGCTTTAGAGAATAGATTAGATGATATAATTACCAATCATGATGAAAAAGAATTCTGTCAGAAAAATCTACAAGAAATTTTAAACAAAATGAAGGCAAATAAAAGAATCCAATTTAGTTTACGTAACGGTGAATATTTTTACTTTTTTCCTCGTTAAATATGGAAATCCTCTTACAAGGAACAAAACAGCAGCTTATAGATGCTTTAAATCGATCGATTTGTATCTGTTCTATCTGCACAAAGGATTACAAATTTTTGATAACTTTGTAAAAACTTATATTAAATATAATTGTAACTTAACTTACTTTTAAATCCAAATGTTAGAAATTAAACTAAAAGAGGTGTATTTTATGATTTTTATGGTAACAAATTGGTATCCATTTCATAAAGAAAATGAGGTAGCCAAAATACAACAAAAAGTGCCTCAACAATTTCCACCTTACATTAAAAAATGGCAACTTTTTGGAACAGCTGACGGAAGAAAGGGTCTTAAAGGTTATGGTATTGTATACACAGATCCCGAAAAAGTGGATGAGGCAGGAAGATACATAGCAAAAGTAATGAGTTTATTTAATGAGGTTGAAGGTTATACTTGGAAAGTAGAACCGTTAATGAGTATGGGAGATATTCGAAAATTAGAATCTCTGAAGCTGTAATTTTTTTTTCTGAAACAAATTATTTAAAATCTTAAATTTCATTTTTTATTTTTTTCGAAGGAATTTTCATTGAAAGCAGACGCTGAATTTACCTCTCTAACCCAATATTAAAGGAAATTTAAATGTTCAAATCTTCTATATTTGAAGATCTTGCTCATGATATTTTTTTCGGTATCAAAACTAAGTTATTGAGCAGATGTGATTTTCCCTTGAAGTTCTTCCACAAGGAGTTCTAATTTTCTAATCTTATCTTCAAGTGTATCAATTTTTTTAAAATTATTTGAAATAATTTTTCTTATTAATTTATTTTCCGAAACTGTAAAGGCACCAACTTTCTTTTTAAAGAACCTAAATCTACGATAAGCGTATGATTGTTTCAAGAGATTTAAACGAATGGCCCACTTTGCTAAAGGCATAAAGTATCTCTTGGATCCTACTTTTTTCCTTACTTCATTATAATAATCATTAAGAGTGTGTCTTTGGTAAGTTAAGAGTTGCTGAGACTTTTTAGTATCCATAAAACCACAATGAAAATCCTTGAGTTCGAACGCATTCTCAGGTAAAAAGTTCCTACCTAACCCAAAAATCTCCATCATATTGTTAATGTACTCTTTATAGGTAGTTCTACATTGTTCTCCTCCAGCAATAAGAAAAGTTTTGCCCCATACCTCTTTACATTCGATTGCATTTACCAATGCATACCCCACATCTTTTGTATCACAAATCTCAATGCAAGTATCTAATGGCATATGAAACATTAAAGGATCCATTTTCAATTTGTTGATCGAAGTGATATAAGTTAAACGAAAGATTGAAAATTTTACTCCCGATTCTCGGATTAATTTTTCTGCTCTAATTTTTGAAATCGCATAAAAATCTCCTCTACTTGGTTTTATTGGATCACTAACCTTAATCAAAGGATTTTCTCGACGATCTCCGTATACTGCTATTGATGATGTAAAAATTAATTTTGGCTTATTTTTTTGCTTTTTTATGGCATTAATTATATTTAATGTCCCTCCAATATTGACTGCTTCAGCTAAGCCAGGATTGGTGTCTGCTAATGGAGGAATAATGGCGGCTAAATGAATAATTATATCATATCCTTCAATAGCTCTTTCTACATCACTATAGTTTCTGATATCTCCCCAAATAATCTCAATTTTACTTTTATATTTTTTAGCAATCTTTTTATTATTTTTATTATATATTTCGAAAACTCTTATCTGATGTTTTCTTTTTAATAACTCGTTTATCGTACTCAACCCTACATTTCCAAAAGCTCCTGTTACCAATACTTTCAAATTAAAATCCTCCTTTTTTCTTTTTAGTTTTAGTTAAAGTTCAAATCCTATACAATACCCCTATGTTTATAGAATAAATAGTGACTAAAGAGTTAAATGGTAGTGATCGCAACCTATAAAAGAATAATTAAATTGATTAAAATAATTAGTAATAAAATGACGAGAAATGAAAATAGTTAGATTACAAATACCTGGGAATTCTCTTAAAGAAGTTGGATTTGAAAATTTATTTGATAAAATTGAATTTGTAGAAATATTAAATGCATTTCAATACGATCAAAACCACTTCTTTGCTTTACAGAAAATTAGATTCAAACAAAAAACCAAGATTGATATAAAGAAATTTATTATAGAAAGTTTTAAGCCTGAAAGTTTACAAGTTTTGGAACAATCTGGAAATGAAATAATTTGTATTATGGATCAGAGTAGATCAGCTGGTTTTTTTCCTATCGTAGATCTAGGTCCATGGGCATTTCTCTTTCCTATCCATGTATCAAGTGAAGTGGTATTAATTACCATTATTTCTCATGAAGATTACATAGAAAATTTATTTAAGAAATTAAGCTTATTTACAAAGGATTTTAGAATTATTGGGATGACTGATCTTGATAAAATGGATAAATTTAATGAATCGATTTGGAGATCGATTATCCCTCTTCCAAAATTTACAGAAAGACAAAAAGAAATTGCCAGTTATGCAGCAAAAAAAGGATTTTTTAAATCTCCAAAAGAAATAACAGCTGAAGATATTGCCTGCTACTTTGGGATAAAGGAAGCTACAGTTAATAAACATCTAAAGAAAGCAAGGGATTTAGCAATGGAGTACTTTTTTGGAAAATTTATTTAACATAAATATAATATTAAAAAAAAAAAGAAATATTATCTCTCTGGTTCCAATTTTCTTATGAAAACGATTAACGATAATGGAATAATCCATGCAAGGATTGAAAATAATAAAATCCATTCCCATAGGGGATTACTTTCTATTAAAAAAATGATAATAGCTGTAATTGGTCCAACAATTCCATATAATCCGAAGAACCTGGGTATTTTCGTTTTATAAAGTAGAATATACCATCCCATAAAAAAGGCGGAAAGCACGAAACCAACAAATGCTAGCTCTGACATCACACTATGAAGCTCTGCACCAAAGAGAATATCACTTCTGTCTTCGCTAAATATACCCACACCAATATATCCCAAACCTCCAATGAGTCCGAATATAAAACCACTACTTGTTAATCTAATTCTTAACCTAGTAAATTTCTTCATACTTTTTTGTGGTATTGGTAAAAGGAGGTTTTCCATATAATATGTTATAGGAATGGTTAATGATCCGGCAATTATACAAGCCATGTCGTACAAGTAAGGAGCGGGGGTATGAGGACTTCCACCAAGATCACTAATCCAATTATCAATAATGGAATAGCCACCTGGACCGAATATCGAAGCAACAACTACACCAGCAATGAGTAAAGAAAGGTATAGAATAATAACAACAATTCCACAGATTTTAACGATCCTATAATTAATTACTTTATCAAATATAGTTGCTCTTATTTTATTGATTGATTCTCTTAATGACATAATAAACCCATATCCGTTTTTAATAATCTAAATTACTAATAAATAAAAAGTTACTTAATTAGGGGGATTGAGTTTCAATTCATCCAAAAAATCTAATTAAGCGAAGGGTTTTCAGATTTGATCAAATTTTATTGAATTTTTTATTGAAATTCATAATATTTTTTAAACTTTTAATTTGGAAATATTTTTATTGATGAACGATCTAAAATCTTAATAATTAAATAAAAATTAGACATTTAGAATTAAACTCAATTCTATAATGTTAGAAGAAAATACACCGCCAGAGGAAATATTTCAACGTAGAGAAGAATTTGGGATCGATAATTCTATAAGGTTACTAACAAATATCATTGAAAATGAAAAAAATGAGAGCCAAAGAAGGGGTGCAGTAAAATATTTAGGTTTAGTAAGCAAAGAAGCACCTTCATTAAAGAAAGAATGTTTTGCCACTCTGGAAAACATATTAATTTCTGGAGGTAGTCTCGAAATTAAATGTGAAGCTGCCAAAGCTTTAGGAAAACTTGAATATGATAAGGCTTTAAAACCATTGATGTGGGTTTTAGAAGAAAATCCTGATAAGCTTGAAATAAGGCTCTCAGCATTAAAAGCAATAAAGAAAATAAATTTTCAGGGTAAAGAAGTAAAGCTTTTTATTAAAGAATTAGGTAGTCCCTTTACATCTATTAGAGATTACGTTAGAAATAAATTATTAACTCTTAATCCCGAAGATTTAATTAGTAATATATTAGAATCGCTTAAAAGCGAACAATTCTCTGATGAACATAAATCGGAACTTATAAAATTAATTGGTATAGATTTATCTATGATTGATGTTTCTTTTGAAGATGCTAGCTATTTAAAAGTAAAGTATCCTGAAGTACTTTCTAATTTATTGGCAAATAAACATATACTACTAAATGAAATAACTCAAATTTTGAGAGAAGAAGATTCGGAATTAATGGACGCAATATTAGCCATAGTAAGATTGATAAAAAGTGAAATTAAGAATGAGATCATCAAATTAATACTCATTGATGATTTTATTGTTAAAAAAAACGCGATTAAATTAACCGGAAAATTAAGACTAACTGATGCAGTAGATTTATTGATTACGAATTTAGATAACATCTACAATGAAGTCAGCGTTGCCTCAATTAAAGCTTTAGGTGAAATTGGAGATCTTTCAGCAATTCCAGATCTTTTAGGTGTTTTAGATATAGAAGATGTGAGCTTTGAATATACTGATCTAGATATGAAACTCTTTATTTTAGACGCAATCAAAAACATATACATGATTAATAATGAAGCTAATTATGATACCTTATATTCCTATTTAGAAAAAGATAATGATACTCTTAAAGAAAGTGTCGCGTTTATTTTTGGTGAATTAGGAAAGGAGGATTTTGTAGATCCATTAACTAATTTATTACGCGAAAGAAACTTAGATGTTAAGAAAAATGCTATTATTGCTCTGGGGAAAATAGGTAATCTGAAGGCGTTAGATCAATTAATAAAAATTCTAGATGATAAAGATTCTTATTGGTTAATCAAAAAGGTAAGTGTTGATGCTATTTATAATATTTTTCATAGAAATTGGTACAAATTAAAAGAAGATGAGAAAGATCTGAAAAGAAAATTAAATAAGAATCTTGCAATGTTAATTGAACATTTAAAAAGCAATGAAGATGAAGATTTTAAGATCAAATTAAGTTTAATAAAATTTTTAGAGACTTATGGGGGTAAAAAAGCTTTAGATGCATTATTGAAACGATTAAACGATTTTCATAGAGTTGTAAGGATTCATGCCTCCAATGCAATTAAAAGAATTGAAGAAAAACTTGAATTAGAAAAATCGGCATAAAAATTCTTATTTATTATGCGAAAAAGTATTTAAAACTACTTTGTTTCATAAATTTTGATGGAATCAAGATTCTTGTTTTTCTTAATCTATTTTGCAATGATCTACTTCTATGTAATTTTAATTGAATTTATTATTCTTCTACTATTTTTAATGCAATATCGTTTAAAATTTAAAGTTTTTATTTATATCCCTTTTATTAACCTGATTACTTATCCTTTTAGCCATGTTTTTGCCTTTTTTTTTATTTATCGAATTTATAATATTTTTACATTCTATTATTTTGTTACAGCAGGAGTTTTTACCATCGTTATTGAATATATTCTTTTAATAGACAAATTTGAGAAATCAGGACTATGGACTTCACTTAACAAATTAAAAAGAAGGACATTTGTGGGGATTATTGTAGCAAATATAATGTCTTTTTTTTTAATTTATATTTTATGAGACTTTTTTCCGTTAGGGTGGTATAAATCAATTATTTTCATAGAGTCAAAAAAAAAAACCGAATTAGAAAAATCAGAATAAAGATTCTTATTCTTTATGGTAAAAATATTTGAGAATATATTATTTTTAGATTAGCCAAAAAAAAATTAGTTCAAATCTTTTGGTTTAATTTCGATCAAAATTGTATAATTTCTACAAGCTATATTCCATTTATTAAAATTAAGTGGAGCATTTCATATATCTTTTAAACTTATTAATAAATTTTAAAGGATTTAATCCATTCCATTACATAAGTTTTCAATCAAAAAACTAAGGTTATTTCGGAAGTTTAATTGGTTTCTTAATTATGACACAAGAGCAATCAAAGAAAAATAAAACAGCAACCCAATATGAATATTCTTTTGATTATATTCAAAAGAAGCTTGAAGGCAAGAAAGATTCATATGGTATGCTAATGAAAGAGATAATAAGAGCGGGAATTTGTACTGAATGTGGAACCTGTGCGGCTGTATGTCCTGTTCTTGAATGGGATTATGTTACTAGTCAACCAAAATTAGTAGGCAAATGTACTGGTTGTGGAATTTGTTATAATCAATGTCCTCGTACGATTACAGATCCAATTCAACTAATGGGAGATTTTAAAACCGGATATACAGCCAATACAAACATTCCTGAGGTAATAGGCGGTCAAGATGGGGGAACTGTGACTTCATTACTAGCTTATCTTTTTGATGAGCACTTAATAGATGCTGCTGTTGTTACCATGAAAGATCCAAAAAACCCCTGGCACCCTATCGCCCAAATAATTACTAATAAGGATGATGCGATAAAAGCCTCTGGATCTATTTATTCTCACTCACAAACCGTCGAAGCATTAATGGATGCAATTCGACAAGATTACAGATCTATTGCTTTCATTGGTACCCCTTGTAATATTGATGCAGTTGACAAAATGACAAATTCTCCCGCTGGAATGTTGAAGTATTTCATGAGAGCTCATATCCTCAAGATAGGGCTTTTTTGTATGGATTCATTTGCTCCAGAAGCAATATACCCCTTTTTTAAGAAAGATGGCATTGATCTTTCTAAAGTTCAAAAAATGGATATTAATAAAGGTAAGTTTCATATATACTATGATCCTCAAGGAGAACCAATTAAATCTTACACAATAAAACAGCTAGATAAATTTAAGTCGTCAAGTTGCAATTTTTGTACGGATTTAACTGCTGAGAATGCTGACATCTCAGTTGGTTCTGTTGGAAGCGGTCCAAATAAGAATACGGTATTTGCTAGAACTGGGTTAGGAACTGAAATAATTGAGGATGCTGCTAAAAAAGGATACTTAAAAATTGAACCATTTAATTCAATAAACCTCAATTCTGTACTATTTTTAGCTAAACTTAAAAAGGTCTCTCAATATAACATCCAAAAACGCAAAGTTTTCATAGTAAAAGATACAATTGAAGAGGAACCGAGAATTGAAACAAAACCAGAAGTAGAACAAGCTGATATTAAAACTACACTTGGAGCTAAAAAATTCTTTAGCGTTTCAAAAACTATTATTGAAGAAGATAAAATCTTAAATATTTCAATTACTAATACAGCTGGTTATGTTCTAGAAGATGTAAAAATCAGAATTGTTGTTGTCGAAGAATTCTTTGAAAAACGACCATGGGTAACAAACATTAAGGAATTATTTCCATATGAAACTATTGAAATTGGCTATCCTCTTGAAGAAGAGGATGATCAAATAGTATATGGAAATGTGTTAGTTGAAGCATCAACAGAGGGCTTTGGAAAAATATTCTCAAGAACCTTCAAACTAGCACCAAAAGAAGAAAAATAAAAACAAGTTTAAATAAAAAATTAAATGAGATAATTAATTATAAAAACTAATTATATTAAAATTAAAAATGTACGCGTAATGAAGGTGAACGTGAAATTAAGTTAAGTCTTATTGGATTAAGCGGATGTGGTAAGACAAGTATTTATTCAGTTGCCTTTGCTGAAAAAAGTCCTGAAGATACAAAGAGTTTGAGCCCAACAATTCTATATGAAACTAGAAGGCATCCATTTTTAGGGCTTCAAGTTGGAATTTTTGATTTTGGTGGCCAAGAGCAATACAGGAAGGAATATATGGAAAAACCTGAGGTATTCCGGGGAACAGATATTCTCATCCCTATAGTAGATCTTCATGATCCAAAAAATTTCGAGCAAGCGAAGGAATATTTTAAAGCATTATTAGATATTTATCGTAAAAACAATGAAAAGCCGAAGATATTCCTTTTCCTTCATAAATATGATACTGAAGACTATCAGAAGGAACTTCTTGATACCAACGTTAATAAAGCAAAAGAAATCTTTCTAGACCTGTTTAAAGATTATGATTTTAACTACAGATTAACAAGTATCTATTTACAGGATGAATTAGCTAAAACCTTTAGGGATTTGTTGATATCCTCATACGCAGATTTAAAAACTCATGTGGAAAAAGCGGAAAGCCAACTCGAAGAAATTAAGGCAAAAATAATAATTTCAGATGTTTCAGGAAATGTTATAGTTCATAACGTTCAAGGTGTAAGTAGTGGTTTAGCATTAAGAGGAGATTTAAGAGATTTCATAAATGCGTGTAATACAGTACGAGAAAACATTTTTATGTCTGACTCATCCGTTTTTCAGGGGAAAAATGACGAGGGCAAGGAGATTGAACTTCACATATTTAAATATATTATTTCAGTATTAGTAATGAAATCAGAGGAATTAGATAGAGTTTCTCAGGATAAATTGAATATATTATTAAACGATATGAAATTATTTGCGGATTTAATTATTTCCGCTCACGCAGAATAAAAGTTAGAAAAAATCAAATAGTAATTTTACTTTTATCTCTTTTTTCTATTAATTTTTAAGGAAAATATTTTACTTTTAGCTTTGAAATTATTTTTAAAAATAAATTTAGGAGAAGAAAATTCGATATAATTCTTGATAAATTTCAGCAAGTTTAGAAAGATAATAAGAATCATTTGTTTGTAAGTAATGAGAAATATAACCACCTA
>JBHLOI010000117.1:0-5279 GCA_048940645.1 Promethearchaeota archaeon
TTATCGATGTCTGCTTTTTCAAAGTTCGAAAGACCAATGGCACGAAGTTTTCCGTCATTATATGCTTCTTCAAGAGCTCTCCATGCTTCACGGTTTCCTTCGAAGTAAGGATCTTCTTCACGGAATTCTGTCCATGGTTGCGGACTGTGAATAATCATCATGTCAATATAATCAAGCCCTAATATTTTAAGCGATTTATCAATTGATGCAACAGCTTCTTTATATGATTTTACTTCTGCAGCAAGTTTTGTTGTCACAAACATATCCTCTCTTTTCACGCCACACGCTCTAATTCCTTCTCCAACTCCGCTTTCATTACCATATGCCTGAGCTGTATCAATGTGCCGATAACCAATTTTTGCAGCATCCTTCACTGCTTGTTCGATAACTTTATTACTTATAAACCATGTTCCAAGACCTAGTTTTGGGATCTCAACCCTATTAGATAGAGTATACTTTTCTTCTAAAATCATAATTATACCTCCAATTTGTCATATTCTTCGTGACTTACTGATCCGTACCATTCTGCATCTCCTAAATTAGGATTCGTGCTGATACCAACATGAACGAACCAACGATCTTTTGATGCCCCATGCCAATGTTTCACATTTGGTTGTATTTTCACAATATCTCCTTCCCGAAGTGATTGTGCTGGTTTTTCTTCTTCTTGATAATATCCTTTACCTCCTGTTACAAGAAGAATTTGACCTCCGGGATGTGAATGCCATTTAGTTCTTGCTTTTGGTTCAAAGGTTACATTGTATACTGAACAATTAAAAAATTCCTCTGCCACTAACATTTGAACCCACACATTCCCAATAAAATAGTCTCTTGTCGCTTTATCTCCCTTGGGAAATATCACACTATTACTCAAATCTTTTAAGTTCTCCATTTTTTATATTCTACCTTTCTTTCTAATTTTTTTACAATAAATTATTAAGTATTAATTTATTACTTGATTTTAAAACTAAATTTAATAAAGTAAAATTACTTAAAAATAATTTGTAAGTTATAAGTTACACGGTGATTGGATGATTACTAAACAATTTAAATTTACAATGGATGGGTATAATGAATTATCACGAAAATGGGCAGTTTTTATCTTGAAATCTATGTTCTTAGGATGTAAGCGTTTTACTGATTTTTTAGAATCACATGATGGCCTCAGCAACCGAGTTTTGTCAGATCAGCTAAAAAGATTAGAGCAACATGGTTTTATTAAAAAAGAGATCGTAAGTAAAACTCCGGTAAAAATTGAATATTGCTTAACAGAAATCGGGCGAGATTTAAATAAGATGCTTTATGAAAAATGCATGTTTGCCATTAGACAGGGGTTAATTGACAGAGATGATCCATATTTTAGAGGAAAAAACATTGAAGAAGCATTTGGGATAGAAAAATAATAAATTAAGGAATCCTAAATATAAGTCTCACAAAAAAATACCATTTCATATAAAAAATTTTAAATTAATTAACAAAATCTCTATTTAGATATTAAGATAAAAATAACCAAGAACTGAAGGAAATAAAAATGCAAATTAGTATTCAATTAAATGGCAATACAACGATTTTTGAGCTCAATAACAGCCAGGCTGCCAAAGAATTCTATGAACAGTTACCTTTATTAATTGCCGTTAAAGATTACGGCAATAATGAAAAAATCTTTTATCCACCAAAAAAACTTCATACAACCGGTACACCTTTGGCAGATGCACAATTTGGAACGCTTGCATATTATGCGCCTTGGGGAGATGTGGTAATTTTTTATGATAGTTTCGGTTCTGCAAGCGGTTTATATGAGTTGGGGCATGTCATTTCAGGTGGAGAGCATATCAAAAACATGACTGGCACACTTCACATCAAAAAAAATTATAAGAAATAAAAAGAAGATTGTGCTAAACTTTTGCAATTTGCTTTTTTACAGGTATAAATCTAGTTAATTCTTGTTTACAAGATCCAAAAAAGCTTTTACTAGTATCTGAAATCTGGGATCACTGACAACAGTAATATGATCTTTTCCTTCGATTTGGATATGACAAGAGCCTGGTACTAATTGAGCTAATACAGATTTGTCTTTTGCTAAACGATCCCCAGATCCAAAAACAGTCAGGACTGGCACATGGACTTTTTTAAGAGCTTCTTTCCTTTTGGGATCAGTTGGGATTATACCATCGGGACGTTGAATATCCCCTTCTAAAACATATATTAACGCTTCAAGATCTTGAGATTCAGAATCCGTATAAGTAGATATTACCTTGCGGAACCTTAGAGCACTTTTATTTTTAACGTCATTAAGATCTACTTTTCTTAAACCTTTTATCCATCTTTTCATCATTACTTTACCAATGAATTTTGTTCTTTTTTTGGAATAATGGAGTGGAAATCCTCCAATAATCGCACTTAAAAAACGTTCTTGCTTTTGAAGCAAAATATCTGTAGTTATTCTTGCCCCCATAGAATAGCCAAAAAAATTAGCCTTCTCAATAGATAAATGATCAAGTAATTTAACGATATCTTCATTTATCTTTTCTCCATATTGAGCAGCATCTTTAGGTTTATCACTTTTCCCGTGCCCACGACAATCTACAAGTATTAATTTATAATCATCCTTTAGAAAATCTACCCAATTAGTAGCTTTCCAATTAGCTTCGATATTTGCGGCAAACCCATGAATCATTATCACAGGTGGCCCTTCCCCTTCAATTTCATAATATATTTTAACTCCTTCATTATCGAAAAATGGCATTGTTATTAATCCTCATAAATTTTTTAGATTTAACATTTATATCATTTTTATTTTCATATATGTTTAATATACAAAATAATTTGACCCAAAAAGTTATTTATTTAAGTTGAAATCTTAATAATAAAGATACCATAAAGACAAAATATTTCTGATTCTATGACAGAGTTTAAAATCAATGATCTGATCACAGTAAAAATAGAGCCCACAGATCGTTATGGTTATGGTGAACCTCACATTTATGTGAATGGTAAGCCTTTTAGTAAATATGACCCATTTAAATTAGAACCTATTATCTCGGATCTTTTAAATGGCCTTGAAAAAATACCAGAGGAATGGAGAAATCGGGTGTTTAATGACATTTTTCCAGTGTTAAAGGGAACGAATCTGAGAGAAAATCTGATGAGAGAAAAATTTTCTGAATTTATTAATTGGATTGAAGACATTCAAGATAAAGATAAGCAATATGTGCCTTTTAGAATATTACTTAATGCCATTAAGGATACTGACATTATAAATAATGAGTTTTCCCTCATTGATAAGAAATTCAATGAGATTGTAATCGAATATCATAAAAAAAAAGAGTTTAGGCTAGATGCTTGGCCTAGTATTATAGATTTAATCGATGGGACAGAGCTTCTAGACAAATATTATTCTTTTTTCGAAGCTAAATTAATTAAGAAATCTAAAGAAATTCTTGATGAGCTTGACCATATGCCCATGATACACATTAAGTTCGTTAATTTTTACCGCCTTTTAGAGACAATTAAGAATACTAAAGTCATAAAGACACTTTATCCAACCATCGAAAATAAATTTTCCGAGTTTTTATCCACAATTTACAATTTAAATCCTAGTGATCAGCATTCATTTAAAGATTTATTTAATGTTGCTATGGGAACAGGTTTGATAGAAAGGAAATTTATTGATATTTTAACGGTGATTAGCAAATTAGAAGGACGATTTAAGGATGACATGTTTTCTCAACTTTTTAACTATACGATTAATAATGACGAATTATTAACCCAAAAATTCGTGGAACTTTTAAATGGATTTGATAAGCTTGATCCTAATCTTAAGTTTGAACTGTTCAAGAATTTATTGAGAGGTATCAAAAAAAAGAAGGCACTGATGATAATTCAAAATTATCAGCTTATCGAAAAAAAATTCGATGAATTTTTAGTTATGATTGAAACTTCGGTTATTAACATAAAAGGCGGTAAAAAAATTAACAATTTTAGATCTTTGGTTAATGCCATTAGAGGAACTGAATTAATACAAACTAAATTCCTAGAGCTTGTGAAATGGATTGATAAATTTCAGGGTATTGAAAAATTTCACGCTTTTATCGAGATATTCGATGGGATAAAGAGGACTCAAGTATTGAATCAATATTTTACTCTTATCGAAACAAAATTTATTGAACTTATAAAATGGGTCGATATATCAAATGATAATGAATTCAAGAATCTAGCTTTTTGGATTTTAATTTCCTCTGTTAAAGGGTCAAAATTGGTAAAGAACAACATTCCCTTACTCTCAAAGGTATATAAAGCTTTACCTGTAGGGCAAAAAAATCAGATAAAAAAAGCTTTTCCCAAATTTTCGAGATTGATGAAGTGAAAAAGGAAAAAAAAATTTTTGATAGATATTCCTAAACTTACTTTCCAATAAAAGTTGGATCTCTCTTTTCCTTTAAAGCCTTTAAAGATTCTCCAAAGTCTTTACTTTGAATTGCCTTGATCCACATTTTATTTTCTAAATCCAATTGCTTTTCTAAGATATCTTTAAAATATTTATGAATAGTTTTTTTTATTAATTTAATTGAAAGAGATGGTCCCTTAGGTGGAATAAGTCTTAAAGCTTGCTTTCTCGCGTAGAGCATTAACTTTTCTTTCGGCAATACTTTATTCACAATACCTAAATTTTCTGCGTCTTGTGCTGTCATCCGATCGCCAAAATAAAATAGTTCCTTTGTTTTTATCATGCCTATCATGAAAGGAAAAAGGACAGTAGTGGCAAAATCAGGAATAACTGCTCTTTTTACAAAATATAATGCCCACCAAGCATCTTCAGCCATATAAACTAAATCAGAACAAATTATAGGAAGCGTAAATCCACCACCCACAGCAAAACCATTGATTACGGATATCAGTGGTTTTGAAAAATCCCAGAATTTAAGGCACAATCTTTTTGATGCCATGTCTCTTAAATTAATCTCTGCTCTGTGTTTTTCAGGTATATCCATCAGCATATCCTTTGAAAAATAACCTCCCGAAGAAAAGGCTCTTGCTTCTTCACAACCAGTTAGTATCATAACTTTAACTTCCTTATCCTTTTCAGCATGATCTACGGCATACCAGAGTTCCAGAAGACCTAGTGGTGAAAGAGCATTCTTTTTTTCTGGCCAGTTTAGAGTAACGGTTAAAATTCCGTTCTCTTCTTTTTCATATTTAATTTGCTTAAATTCTTCTAATAACATTAATACAATAAAATCATAAAAATCTAAAAAACATTAAGCTTTAAATTTAAAATT
>JBHLOI010000056.1:0-1081 GCA_048940645.1 Promethearchaeota archaeon
CTATATATCCTTCCCCTTTTAATGTATTTAGATAAGTTGATAAGGTCGACTCTGGAATTAATTGATTATCCATATAGGCTGTAAAATCTGACCATCCACATGATTCATTACGATTTAACATCCAGAGAATAATCAATTCGTAATTTTTTTCAATAAGCGAGGGCTTCAATACATCCTCAGGAGGATAAATAAGACCCTTTGATTGACTCAATTGTTATCACTTCATGAGCTCATTAATTATTATCTTAAATAAATATTATCAAAACTTCCTTTTAAACTTTACACTCCGAAACTTCGTCCGCAGTTTGTCCGAAGTCTATACTTCGGTAAGAAGTCCGGAGTGGGAACCTATAAATAAAGTATCGACCTATTAAAAATTAAGGAAAAAAAGAAAAAAAGCATAAAAAAAAGAGTTGAAAAGAAAAATGGTTCAGGTATTAGAGAAACCCGAGCAAGTAATTTTGATTAAACTTCCTGAGATTAAAGGAGTTGCTAAAAAAGTAAAATTAAAGAAAGTTAAAGCTGAGAACGTCTCAGCAAAAGGATTTTCGAAATATCGTGAAGGACTAATTTGTATAAACAAGCTTAAAGCCAATTTAGATGCGAGATCATACGGGATGAGACTAAATTCTTTTTAAATTTTTTTTAATATTAAATTTACGTTCACAAATTAATAGAACATCAAGAAATAAAAAAGAAATAATAAAAAGTAAAAATAGAGGCACGAAAAATGAAAAAGGGACCTATTTGCTATATATATTACGCCATAAAGAATAAAAAAGCTAAGAAAAAATAAATAATAACTTATAGAGAAAGAAAAAAAAGAAAAGATGGAGGGAAAAAGGATGAATCGAAACGCGGAAGCAAGATCTTCTGATATTATCATAATTCATAATCCTGTCTACAAGAATTTTTAGCATTAGTTTTATTTTTTTTTATTTTTCATTATCAAGGTTATCTAAATTTATGAATTGGTAGAAAAAAATCAAGAATTTAATAAAAAATTAAATTAATTGGGAGCCCATAAAGAATGAAAATAAAAGAACGCATAAAAAGATGGTTGTGTAGGCATTTTTGCTCT
>JBHLOI010000056.1:1181-18328 GCA_048940645.1 Promethearchaeota archaeon
GTTATGCTATTATTGTAAATCTACTTATTTTAATAGGCTCAATTATAGTAATTGTATCGTTTATTATGATTGGAGGGTTGCTAGCAAACCCTATCTTGATTTTGGGGGCACTTATAATGGTCTTATTATTCTCTTTAATGGAAGTGTTTAAATTGGTTGAGAAGGAAACGAACTGTAAAAAATCACGTTAATCTTTTCCATTTTCATAGATTGCAGAGGAGGGATGGTCTATTAATCCCTCCTTTACTATTTTATTGAGAAATTTACTTTCTTTAAGAAATTAGGTAAAATAAGTCTCAAATCTCGCTTTTCCATAAGAAGAAATCGCATACACCCCCTTATCAAGTTTTATTATATCTCCGTTTTTAAGCAACTCGTGTAAATATACAGATAAACTCGATTCTGGTGCGATTTCCTTCAAGTCTGACCATTTGCAAAATTCATTTTTATTTAGAATCCATAGGATTGAATATTCTTTATCTCGGCTTTTTTTAATTTCTGGGGGGAGAATAACTTGAGAGGCTCCTTGTAAATTTACGTATCTCTTATATTTTAATTCTCTTTCTTTTTCGATTTTATTAAAATCAATATTTTTTGCTCTTACATTTATTGAATTAATTAATTCTGTAATGACAATTTTTCCTTTAATATGCTCTAAATTAACGTATCCAAGAAGGTTTTTATTGAAATTATTTAGTTTTAGATATTTCAGCGTTTTCATTTTCTTAATAGAATCAGGAAGGATTTCAATTGGATTTCCTTCTAAATACAATTCCGTCAAATCTTTAACCTTTGCAATACACTCAGGGATGAAAAAAATATTTTGAAAGCTTAATTTAAGCACTTTAAGATATTTTAACAAACATATCTGCTGAGGAAAGAATCCTATTGGATTTGCCTCGTAAGTGTTTATTGCTAAGTTTAGAACATGTCCTTTCTGGTTAATCGCATAAAAACTTGTGCGTAGATGATCATATTCATGAAATTTTTGAAGTTTTGCTTTGATTATTGGAGCTCCTAAAAGAATCTCTAAAAATCCCAAGATTTTAGCTTCAAAATGAATGACTCCTTGATCAATATATTTACTTGCGTATAACGCATCAATTGATAATTTTGTTGCTACTTGAGCAATTTCTTGTCTAAACTCTATATCTTTAGGTTTACTATCAATTATCAAATTTTTTATCAATTTAGCTGCTTCATCTTTTGGTATCCCTTCTTTGATGATTTTTTGATAAAATTCTTTGGGTTTTAAGATTTTATTCATTCTTCCCCCTTTTTCTTATCTTTTTTGCTAGCAATTATAAGCTAACGTTCCTATTTAAATCTTTATAGTGTTGGGATTTACGAATTTCCTCATAACTCAAGGAATATAGTTTAAGTTCGCTCCATTTGTAATGTAAATAATTTAAATGCTTTTAAATTAAATAAAAGTAAAAAAAAGGAATTTTAAGTTATAGTTATGCTTAGACCAATCGAATTGAGGATCAACACGATAAATATAATGGCTGCTGCTATGAGAATACAAACTCTACGTGTTCTTTCTTCGAGACTATTATTAATTCCAAACCCGACAAATCCTATGGTAATAAATATAAGCCCTAAATTAATAAGTAATGGTGCAAAAAGGTCAACATAAAAATCTTGGATTTCCATCCAATCTCTCATGTCATCAATTTCTTCATATCTCTGATCTCTTTCTTCTACAGTAATTTCTCCGTTATCGTATGCTTCTGTAACCAGGTTTCTTTCGTAGGCTCGCCATTCATCAGCATTATCGTTTAATGCGGTACTGATTAATAATACTGAACCAAAAACTATAGCCATGATAACTCCAACCATTATGAATAGACCTGCTTTATGAGTATTAGTACCAACATCACTAACTTTCATTTTCAATTTCCTAACCATTTATCATCACTTTCGACATACATTTTTGTAGTAATATATAAGATGAGTTTATCTTTTATAAATCAAATGCGATTTATTTTTTAATATTTCTTAATAACTTATAGAAGAGCGTCCCCTAATCTATATCATTTATAGATTTAAGATTATATATTTAATTATTAAATAATCGTATTCTACTTGCCGGACGAAGGCGCCATGTGGCCAATCTATTTCGCGCTGAAGGAGTTAACAACTACCGAAGAGGCAAAGATCCGAGCGCTTGTAAAGAAAGCGGTGAGCTGAAGACTGAGCTCACCACTGGATGGGTCGGGGGATTACTCCAATTCCCCCGAAACAGCTATTTCCGCTCGATTTCTTGGGAATCAAGTGAGATAATAACTGCGCATCTCTATTTTCTTCAAGAAAGTTTATAGGTTTTAAATCTTATTTTTCCATACGAAGAAATCGTATACAGCCCTTTATCAAGTTTTATTATGTCTCTACCTTTAAGTAAATCATTTAAGTATACTGACAAACTCGATTCAGGTACAAATTCCTTAAAATCTGACCATTTACAAAATTCATTTTTACTTAGAATCCAGAGAATTAAATATTCTTTATCCCGGCTTTTTCTAATATAATCTGGGGGTAGAATAATTTGAGTAGTTTCTTGTAAATCTAAGTATTTTTTATACTGTAATTCTTTTTCTTTTTTGATTCTTTAATTTAAATACAATTTGAAGAAGATACATTGTAGTTCTAATGAAGTTCATACTTTTCATGTAGTTTTTAGACTTAAACTATAAATCGAATTAGATTTTTAATTATCTATAAAAGAACTAGTGAAAATTGAATGGATCAAGAACCTACAAAAAAAACATTTAAGCAATACTTATTTTTTCTCTTTGGGCAACAATTTTCTTTATTAGGGTCTATAGTAGTCTATTTTGTGATAACTTGGTGGGTAACTGCTGAAACAGGGAGTGCTGTGTATTTAGCGATAATGTCCTTCTTATTTTTTATTCCGCAAATATTAGTGACTCCCATTGCAGGAGTGTTATCTGATAAATTAGATCGGAAAAAGATTTTAATTTTAATAGATGGTTTCCAATCATTAGTGACGTTCTTTCTATTCTTGATATTTTTTCTGAAAATTTTGAACGTGTGGTTAATAATCACAATAAGTACTTTACGTAGTATTCTTCAAGCGATACATTTACCCACGGTGAATGCGATTGTTCCTACAATGGTTCCAAAAGATAAATTAACTCGAATTAATGGAATAAATTATCTTATGATGATAATTGGTCCAATTCTAGCTGGTTTACTTCTAGAAATCATCCCAGTTGCTAATTTAATATTGCTTGACATTTTTACATTCCTCATCGCTCTTATTCCACTCCTTCTCGTAAAAATTCCTTCTGTGTCTGATAATTCTATTAAAAGAGTGAAAAAAACCTTCATTAAAGATTTTAAAGAAGGTTTTAAGATAGTGAGTGCAATTCCTGGACTTCTAAGTTTAATGCTTTATGCGATGTTAGCAAATTTTTTTACACGACCTTTTATGGTATTAATACCTTATTTTGTTAAATTTGTACATTTTGGAGTGCCTCTTAGTTATGCTCTAGTTATGACTTTTTCACAGATAGGTAGTATATCAGGTGCATTGATTTCATCATTAAAGAAAAATTGGAAGCATAAAGTCACAATGATGATGGTATTAACAATCATTTTCTTTATAGCATACGGATCAGTTATATTGGCTCCCACAGGCAATTTCATTTTCATTGGAATATGCGTTTTAGTGGCTTTTTCTACTTTTCCGATCAATTGGGCAATCTATATGACGATTTTACAGACAGGAGTCCCAAAAGATAAAGTAGGTAGAGTTATCTCTATTGATCATATGATTTCAATGGCAATTACGCCAATCGGAGCAATAGTTTCAGGGCCTTTAGCAGAATTAATGGGTATCAATAATTTATATCTGGTAAGTGCTCTTCTTGGAATAACTTTTACAATAATAATCTGGTTCTTTACAAAAATTAGATCTCTTGATCAGAAAGAAGTACTAATTATTGAAGAAATTCATAAAACAAAAGAAGAATTAATAATTGAATAAATTTTTTTTCTTTTATAGATTTAGCTGTTTCTTCCAAAACTTAATTTTCTTATGTGTATCTTCCCTTTCTGCTCTAGAAAGCAATTCAGGGATTGTTTTAAGAGCAGCAATAGTAATACTCATTTGACTTAGAACTCTGGAATATCCCCTTTCTTCAACTATTTTGTTCCGTAATATTTCAATATCAGAAGAAAGTTCACTACCTAATTTTGAATCTAAATTATTTAATATTTTAGTAAATATTTCTGATACTGATTTTCCTCCTAAATCTACGGTTACAGGTTTCGGAATTTCAATGCTAGGATGCGTTTTGCTCTGAGGTTCAACTAAAGGTTTTTGTTTCACTTTGGGCTTTTGTTGTAAAGTTTCTAATGGCTTTACTTTTTTCTCTACAGGTTGTTTTTTAATAACAGGCTCAGGTTTAAATGAACTTGTTGATTTAGGTATATTAATTTCTTTTGGTATATCAATATTAGTCTGTGGCATAACGGGTTCATATTTCTTTTGAGGTGGCGCTTGAAAATCAGCACCTAGAGAATATCTTATTTCCTCATCACCTATTTTTTTAGCTTGCATCCATACTTCTTCAAGAACACCTGCAAATAATTTTACATGTTCCTCCAGGATCGATCCCATACCAGCGATTTCTAACTCTCCTTCCCCCATTTTGGATACAGCACATACCACAACTTCTTCATAATCCCTATTAATACCCCATAAATCTTCTCTTGGATAATGACGAATACCTATGTTAGGATACTTTATAATTTCTGCAAGTTTAGCTTTATCATCCGGATCGCTCAAATTAAAATTAGTTGAAATTCTTATATTGGTATGTTTCTTTACTTTAGAAAGAGCAACTAAATCAACGTCAGCTAATCTAGGTGCTATTATGTGAATTCTCATCTTCAATCGAGTTATTGATTCATTGATCTGAGCTTTTATTCCTTCAACACTCCTAACAAACCAGACATCTTTAAATGTTAGCATTGAAGCCTTTTTACTTCTTTCCCAAAACTCAGTCATAGTATTTTCGGATAGATCTAATTGCTTAATAATGCTCATCATGATATCTTCTTCTAGAGTTTGATAAATTTGGCTTTGAAAAGTTTGTTTTAATTCTTCAATGCCTTTATCAACATCCTCATAAACTGTAGATATTCTCTGATCTAAATCTTCTAAAGTTTCACTTAAACCAGATTCTATATCCGTGAAAGTATCGCCTAAATCAGTAGACATTTCCCCTGCCGCATCTGATATCGTTGCAAGTTGATTAGTTACTTGGTCTAGAGTATTTTGAATAGTTGTTACAAATTTTTCTTTAAAATAATCGGTTAAATCAACAAATTGTTCAGAAATAATCTTTGAAACTATTTTTTCTGCCATGCTTTTAAGTGCGCCAATCCTAAATTGTTTTTCAAACGCATCTGAGATCTCTGATTTCATCTTTTCTAAGCGTTCTTCTACAATTCCAAATTCTTTAACAATTTCATCAGGTACGATTTCTCTTAAATTCAATATAAAACTTCGAATTTCTTGAAATCTTCTCACACTCTCTAGCTCTTTTTCTACTCTACTAAATTGAGACTTCAATTGAGCTGGTAGATTTGTTTTCATCATATGGATATAATTACGATATTCATTAAGCTTTCCTATTTTAGCTGATTGCTCTTCAATTTCTTTAAATTTTAATTCTAAAGCTTTTGGAGTTGATTCGCGAATAGTTTTTACAACATTTTTAAATTGTCCTATTTGGTTTAATAAAGCAGTATAGGGAGGTAATGCGACATAAAATGGTGTTTTTCCGGGAACCTCTCTTACTAATCCTTTATTAAGTAAATTTTTTGCAATCTGAGCTGCTATATCCTCAGGAACATTTATTAAAAGAGCAATTTCTCCAACTAAAACTGGACCTCTTCCAGTCAAATGGAAATATGTATCAACCTCATCTTGATTTAATCCAATAAGTTCTAAAACTTGTTTAGTTGATTTAAATTCATCCTGCTCAAGAGCCATATTTTATAACAATACCTTTTATAATTATTTTTTATAAACTAATTCAAGAAGTTCTAAATGTTTAACAGCAGTTTCTTTTTTTAATTTTGCATCTGCTACTGCTTTCCTGATATTTTCAATTAAATATTCTGGATAGAACGTTTGAGCTATTAGATCAGTTAATAAAAAAATCCATGCCATATCATCTTCATCCTTCATAACTGCTATTACGTTATCACTTTCTAAAGTAATTAATAACTTTTTTATTTGTTCAAAACTTTCTCCCGGACCTTTTGGAAGCTTATTAATAGGGTATGGTTTCTCTCTAAGAAGAATAACATAATCAAATATATCAGGATTTATCATATGAGCAGCAATTTTTAAGTTGTCCTCAAATGAAGGTTTATATTCTGAGAAAAAATTTGTAACTAATTCAAGATATTTACTAGCTAAATATGGATTTGGTACCCCTTTTCGAGCGTCTTCTATTAATTTATTTACTGGAGCTCTCATTATATTAAAATCTGAAAGCAGAAATAGGCTTATATCTGGATCACCTTCAATCCAATCCTGCTTAACTAGATCAGTTTTTACAAAAGGATCAAGCGAAGTATCTAGATTTGCAATAAATCTACCTGTTTTTTCTTCAAGTAAATTTTGTAATTCTTTTTTAGTTAATGCCCTCTCTTGTAAAATCTCTATTATTGTTCTACCTCTTTCGCTAGTGTAAATTTGAGCCATTATTTGCTCCTTTGTTAAGTTTTTCAAACGCTCCAAGAAAAGTAAAGAATCTTTGATGTAATTAGTTAATTCTTTTGTTATTTCATAAGAATCATTTGGATATTGATTTAAGCGTTTTAAATAGAGCAAAATGTTTCGATTTATTTGAGAAATTACCATTTCACCAAAAATCTCAGGATCTTCTCCTAATTCTAACATCAAATTAATCATATATGGTGTTTCAGACTCCATGCCTGTAAAATAGCTTGAAACATTTGAGCGTGCTTTTTCCAGCCTAACTAATACTTGACCTGCTTCTCCTGCACCTGTGATATGAGCATAAAATATCCTCATCATATCATCTAAATTGATGGTTATATTTTCTGGATAACTAAATTTAACAATTAAACCTTGATCTTCCGACCATTCTGTTATTATCAATCCTTGAACCATTTAATTCCCTCCATTTTGTAAATTATCACTTTTTTCAATTTTAGAATCCACTTGCTCTTTAAAACCTTTTTCGGATTTGACGGTTTTTAATTCTATTTGGTTTATTTTGTTATTAAAAGTCTCTTTAACAATTTCTTCTCTTTTACTAAGCCCTATTGGTTTAATTTTCTTTCCCTTCCTAACTTTTTTTCTTAATTTTCTGATTTTTCTTACCAAAGGAGGATATTTGAAGTGTTTCTGATATAATCCAAATACCAAAAGAAGCCCTATTATTATTGAAGAAAAAATAATTACAAGCAAGGTTAAGTCTAAGCCTTCTCTTATATTAACACTCAAAGTTATCTCATAGCTCTCAAAATCGTAATCATCTCCTGCAGAAGCTGTTATTGTTATGATATAAGTTCCTGAAGGTACGTTTACTAAATCTGCCTCATAAATACCATCATTGTCAGGATCTAAAAGTAATCCTTGTCCATAAGCCCATTTATAAGTTACTGTAGCATTTTTAATAAGTTCGCCAAATGGAAGCATATTGGTATTATTTAATATTATAATTAGTTTAATAGTATCTCCTTCTAATCCAGTTATATAAGGTTGTCGCGTATCAGTACTCGGTGTTATCTTTATGCGGTTGGTGGTAATCCTTAAATCTATGGTTCTTATCTGGAAATTGTTTGCATGAGCCACAATTGTAAAAAGACTCACCCCAATCTTTAGTTCAGTTACATTGAGATAGATGCTATATTTGTTAACATTTTCCGTGAAATTTATTGTAAGACCCTCACCTATTAATTGAACTAATGCACCAGAAATAGGACTTCCAGTTTGATTATCAGTGTAGTAGACTGTTATATTTAGAATATCGCCTATCGTAGCTTCAATAACAGGATCAAAACATGGATCACCATCTAAATATAACTCTAATTTTGATTCTCTTTCAACTACCTCAACGAAAAACTGAATACTTTGAGGTTGATAATTATCCAGCTGCGCAAATAGCGTTAAAACAGTAATTCCTTGGTCTAAATCATTTGTATCTACAGTTATATTATAATGATTACCTGTTTCAGTTAAAGATCCTCTTCCTATTAATGTTACAGAAGCACCATTAAGAAATTGTTTAGTTAAATTATCTCTATAGAATACTGTAACATTTATAAATTCATTAACTTCAACTTGAATTTGGTCACCATCATTCTTTGGAGTTCCATCTAAAAATAATAGTAATTCTGTTTCTCTTTCCACTATTTCAACGAAAAATTGAATACTCTCAGATTGATAATTGTCCAATTGAGCAAATACGGTTAAAACAGTAATTCCAGGATTTAAATCATCGGTATCTACAGTAACATTATATTGGTTATTTATTTCAGTTAAATCTAAATCTATTCCTTTTCCTAATAAAGTTACATTGGCACCTCTAAGATATTGTTTGGTAATATTATCTTGGTAAAATACTGTAACATTTATGAATTCATCAGCTTGAACTTGGATTGTATCTTTATCTTTTTTTGGAACACTATCTAAAAATAATGTTAAAGAAGACGTTAATTCAGTTATTGAAACCCTAATTAAAACAGACTGGGGTTCATATTTATACGGATTTATTGAAATTACGAATGATTGAAGCGTAAGTGCGGCATAAGCTGACGTATTACATTCTAATTCATACTGTCCAACACTGGGTTGAGTTAAGTGATAATCACCTAGCCATTCATCAATAGTAATATCTGTGGTATCAATCCCAATTAGAGGATTATTCTTTTCAGTATAACTAAATTGTACTGTAAAATTTTGTTTCCAGGGAACAGTAAAAAAATCAGTTATGACATTCAGAATTGTCTGTTTAATTACCTCAACTGTAATATTTATGATTTTATTTGAATAATAGGTTGAATTAGCATAAACTGTTATAGTATTATTTCCTGCATTGGCTTTAGTAGCATTAAATTCATATAAGTAAAAGCCTGGGCTTATTCTATCAAAAGTTTCAATTGTTCCAGTAAAATCTGTGTACACTAATGCATAATCTATTGCTGTACCATCTATTAAATCACTAAATGAAACTTTAATATTGATTATTCTATCGTCTAATATATTTTCAATGAAAAAAATACCCTGATCAGGATAAAGGACAGACTCATGGATTACTATAAATTTTTTATAAATAACTCCTGTTTCATTTGAACTAAAGAATGAATGTGAATTATTCCAAGTAATAATAGCCTCATATAATCCTGTTTCATAATTTGGAACATCATCAGGTATCATAATAGGATCAAAAAACACCATTCCTGTATCATCTACAGGCTTTATCTGATTTTGCGCTGACCAAATCGTACCGTTTGGAAATCTTATTTGAAGCTGAGCTTTTGTTTGTTGGATATATCCAGAAATCAGCTGGGAATTATTAACCTTCCCCGTAATGTTAATGTATTCTCCACTTAAAAATTCATTATTAAGCTCCCAATCGCCTGTAGCATTATTGTACATACTTATTTCTTTACAGTAATTAGGTGATACTGCTGTTAGCTTCCAGAATCCATTTGTATTACTTGTTATGGAACTTACTGGAATATTTACAATCTTTTTATTTCCATATTTTTTTATAGAAGTTTCAGAAAGAGAATTAGGATTTTGAGAGAAAAATACTCCTGTTAAACTATAATCCGATGGATATTCAACTGTCAAATTTGTTTCTTCGTATCCTGCTGGAATCTCCATATGTGCATATGTAGTCCAATTCACATTACTATTGTTAGAAACAATAAAAGCTGAGCCTTGATAATTTAGATCAGGATCAGCTGTATAATAACTTTCAGGGGTAGACTTATTTATATATAAAGTTAAATTTGTTTCAAGCTCAATCTTATAACTTCTCAAGCTCCCATCGTCAATAAAAACTAAAGGCCAATTAAGGTTACTACTAAAATTGGCAATTACTGAGGATTGCGTGCTCCCATCCCAAGAACCTAAAATTTTAAGATAACCCTCACCATTATTTACAGGATCATCATTAATTTGTATATTGTTTAATTTTAATTCAAGTTCATTTGGTTTTGCCTTAGCCTTTACGACCAAGGAAACGTTATCTATCAATACGCCATAGGAAGGTATACCATAACCACCATAAGATCCACCAGTTCTTTCAAATTCTAAAGTAATATTCGCATTATTAAATCCTATAGGAAAGACTTCTTCTAAATTATCAATCCTTTCTTCTTCATCACTCCATTCATTACCGCTTACATCATATAAAGAATAAAGATTTCTACTCATTACTGTAATGTCATTTACTTTTATTCTGAATGTAAAATGGCCTGCATCTTGATCAGCATATTTTGGATTGATTGCAAGATAGATTGACGCTTCTTCTATCTCTTCTTGAGGAATTGTAAAATCACTAATCCACCAACATTTATCACCAGTATCATAACCGAAGCTATCTTCATGTATTCTCAATTCTAAACAATCTGCACCATTTGTACCATCTCCTACACCATCATAATAATTTCCTTCCATAGTATTTGATTGTGCCCCATCTAACTCACCAAATGTCCAATTAAGAACTTGATTACTATCATCATCGCCTTTAGTGTAACCGTTATCGCTTCCAGAATGAAATGTCCCATTAACTAAATTCCTAATAATATATAAATTCTTTATTGTAGAATTTAGTTGATATCCCATCCAGTCGGTATCTAATTTTATTTGTTGATCGGCATTATAAGAATTATTATTTAATCTTACTTCCAAATTAGTTTTTGTTTGATAAGCATAGTGAGTTACATTCCAAGCACTCCCTTTATCGGTAAAAGTATTATCAGAAGTTAAATCTTGAGTTTCTAAATTCTTAATCTGAAAATCTTCATTCTTAATATATTTTTGATCTTCAGACTCTAAATTAGCATTTATATCAAGATATTTTAAAGAAGGCAATAAAATAAAACTGATTAAAATGCTCGATAAAACTAAAATACGTTTTTTATCATAGATTTTTAATTTAGCAAACCTACTTATTTTTCCTGTCAATTTAAATCCCCACTAACTATTTCGATTATAAAAATTTTTAAAAAATTTACATAGATAATAAAAATTTCTCTTTAAATATTTTTATTATAAAAAAAAGTTATAAAAAGATATACAAAGACTCATTTTTTATACATTTGTTCAAGAAGTTCTAAATGTTTAATAGCTGTATCCTTTTTTAGTTTCTCATCATTGATATTTTTTCTAATATTTTCAATCATATATTCTGGATAAAACGGTTGTGCAACAACATCTGTTAAGAGGAAAATCCAATCTAAGCCATTGTCATCTTTTATAAGTGTTATTATTTTATCTTTTTCTAATAAATTTAAAAACTCTTTAATCTGATCAAAAGTTTCTCCTGGACTTTTTGGGATTTTATTGATGGGATATGCTTTATCTCTAAATAGGGTTATAAAATCGTATTTATCTGGATTTGTCATGGTATTAGCTATTTTTACATTATCTTCAAAATTAGGTTCATATAAGATAAAAAAACTTTTTACTTCTTCTAAATATTTCTGAGCTAAATTAGGCGTGGGTAAATTCTTTTTTGCGTCTTCTATTATTTTAGTTGCTGGTGTTCTCATGATTGTAAAATCAGAGAGTAAAAACAATGATATATCTTGATCTCCCTCAATCCAGTCTTGCTTAATTAAGTCAGTTTTAATAAAAGGGTCTAATGTAATTTCGAGATTATAAATTGACCTCCCTAGTTTAACTTCTAAAGTATCTCTTAATTCTTTTCGAGCATATGCTTTTTCTTGTAAGGTTTCTAATATTTTTCTTCCCTTTTCACTGACATAAATTTGTGCCATTCGTTGTTCTTTACTAAGATTTTTAAGACGTTCAAGGAGAAAGAGAGATGTTTTAAGATAATCTTTTAATTCTTCATTAATCTCATAGCTTTGAGACGGGTTTTCTACCATTGCATTTAAATAATGCATTGCATTGATATTAATTTCTGAAATCACCGTTTCACCAAATATTTCAGGGTCTTCATCTAATTCCAACATTAAATTAATCATAAAAGGTACTCTGGAATCCATGCCTGTAAAGTAACTGGAAACGTTTGAGCGTGCTTTTTCCAATCTAACTAATACATTGCCTGCTTCTGCAGCTCCAGTAATATGAGCATAAAAAATCCTCATCATATCGTCTAAATCTACGATTAAAGTTTGTGGATAACTAAATTGCACTGCTAATCCTTCATCAGTCCATCTAGTTATTATAAATCCTTTTGGCATATTCATTTCACTCCATTTTATTATTCTCTAAATTTTTAAAATCCTCAACTTTAAATTGCTTTTTTTCAAAATCTAAAATTTTAATTTGATCATTATAATTATTTTTCATAATTTCCTTTCGGTTATTTAATGAAATTGATTTTATTTTCTTTCCTTTTCTAATTTTCTTTTTAAGTTTCCTTATTTTTCTAACCATGGGAGGATATTTAAAATGGGTTTGATATGATATGAAAACTATAATGAGGGTTCCAAAAGCGCCCATTAAAGTAAAAATTAGCCAGGAGAGATCAACACCTGCTACAGCTACTACATTTAAGGTAATCTCATAACTTTCAAAATCATATTCATCACCTGCAAAAGCTGTTATGGTGATCGTATATGTCCCAGCAGGTACATTCCTTAATATTGCTTCATAAATACCGTCATTATCAGGATCCTGTAATTCTCCCTGTCCATAAGCCCATCTATATGTGACAGTAGCATTTTTAATGGTTCCTCCAAAATCAATATTGCTCAGTACAATTGATAAAGTGATACCTTCTCCAGGTTTTATACTAAAGAATGATTCACCTGTTGAGGTATTTATTAAAGTGTTAATTTTACTAACTGTAATCCTCAAATTTAAAGTCTTAATCTGAAAATTGTTCGCGTGGGCTATAATTGTTAACAAATTAACCCCAATTTTTAACTTTGAAGTATTTAAATAAAGCGTATATTGATTTAATGCGAGAAATTCAGTAAAATTCTCCATAAGACTACCATCTATTAATTGGACATTTCCTCCACTTATATGGACGTCAGTCTGATTATCAATATATCTTACCGTTATATTTAAAATACTCCCTATTGGAGTATCAAAAACGGGATCAGCAGTCTTGTCTATGTTGTTTAAAAATAGTTCAATTTTTGATGCTCGTTCAGAAACCTCAACATAAAATTGAAAGGTTTGAGGTTGATAGTTATCGATGTGAGCAAAAACAGTTAAGATTGAAATTCCATGTTCTAAATCATTTGTATTTAAATTTAAATTATAATAGTTGCTAATTTCGCTAAAATTTCCTATTCCAATTACCACAACCGTTGCACCAGCAAGATGATATTTAGTTAAATTATCTCTATAATAAACTGTGAGATTTAAGAATTGATTGACTTCTGCTTGAATGGTGTCAGTTTCATTTCTTTGAATGCCATCTATATACAGTTTTAGTTCTGTAGCTCTTTCAGTGACTTCGACATAAAATTTTATATTTTGAGATTGATAATGGCTTAAATTTGCATATATAGTAAGAATTGTTATTCCTTGTTCTAAATCATTTGTATTAATTGTGAAATTGTATTGATTGTCAATTTCACTAAACATTCCCCACCCAATGAGTTGTACTGTAGCACTAGAAAGATGTTGTTTAGTTAAGTCGTCTCTAAAAAATACTGTCACATTTAAAAGCTGATTCACTTCAACTTGTACAGTATCACTGTCACTTTTAGGAGTATTATCAACAAATAATAATATTTCTGATGCTTTTTCGAAAACTTCAACATAAATTTGGATTGTTTGAGTTTCATAATTATTTAATTGAGCATTAATAGTTAAAACATTAAATCCTGGATTTAAATCAATTGAATTTATGGAATAATAATATTGATTACCAACTTCACTAAAATTTCCTATACCAAATAAACTAATAGTTGCTCCACTTAAGTGTGTTTTTAAAATGTCATCAAGATAAAAAGCTGTTAGATTTAAATATTTATCAACTTCTACTTGAATAATATCATTGTTAAACTTTTGAGTGCTATTGACATATAATCTTAATTCAGTTGTTCTATCAAATACTTCAACGTATAATTGAAATGTTCGTATTGTATAATTCTGTAGCTTTGCCATAATGGTTAAAACTTTAAAACCTAAACCTAGGCTATTTGAGTTAAGAATGATATTATATTGTTCATTTATCTCATCTAAGTTTCCAATCCCTGTTATACTTACATTAGCTCCACTTAAATGTAGTTTACTTGCATAATCCCTATAAAAGGCTGTAATATTCATTAATTCGTTATATTTTACTTTAACTGTGTTATTATTTGTTCTATCATCACTATCAACAAATAATTGAAATTCAGTTGGGCTTTCTATTATATCCACGAAAAATGAGATTGATTGTGATTGATAATTACTCCTCTGTGCTATCACCGTCAATGACCAAAGACCTATACCTAATTCGGAGGTACTAATCGTAACTGAATATTGTTCTAGATTTTCTGTCAGATCTCTAGAAATTTTTCCCTCTAATTTAACGGTTGCGCCTGAAATATGGTTCAAGGTTAAGTTATCAAAATAAGTTATTGTAATGTTTAGAGAATTAGCTAAGGGTATCTGAATATAGGGATCTGCAGTTCTTTCTTCCGTATTTAAATATAATCGAGATTGGGTACCATAATCAGGAAAAGTTTCGATATAAGTAATATTTAGATACACTTGATCTATAGAAAAAGTAATATTTCTTCCTAAATCAAAATTATTTGCAATGAAGACTTGTATGGACAGTGTGATATTTACATCTTTTAAAATTAAATTTTTTACATCGAAACCGCCAGCTTTAGCATCTTGAAAGGTAGTATTCACAGAACTTAATCGTAAGGTTTCTGAATGGGGGTTATCATTTATTAAAATTCTAACTTCAGAAAATGGGGACAAAGCTGTAGGCCATTCCCGCTCCATTTTAACTTTAAATTTAAGATTTGCTTGAGATACATAAATATTGCCTCCTGAAATCTGATTTCCTATCTGATTCCATGAGATGGATGAAAATTTATCAACGATTCTTTGATATGTAAAGGTGAGATTAAAAGATTTGAATATTAAGGCTTCCCACCTATCATAATCGGGAAAATCATTATCTTCACAATAGATATCAACCCCCAATATTATAGTAAATTCGGAGTGAGAAGGATCTTTTTCAAGAGCTAAATTAAGTGCTGTAATAAGATCATTTTCACTTACATATATTAATTCTCTATCGGATAAACTTAATACTGGAGGAAAGTCTTGTCCTAAATCTGTTGTTTTATATTCACCAACTCTAAATGCATAACTAAGATCTAAATCAGCTATTTCAACGTAGAATGTGGCAGAATCCCAAATTGCAGATTGTCCTACAATATCGCCAGGAGCATCTACATTACTATCCACAGTCGCGTTGAAAATTACTTCAAGCGAGGTAGATATAATCTCATAATCAGACATATCATTTGGTACACTTATATTTTTCCTAAAGTGGACACTTGGAAAGTTGTGTACTTGACCTGCCCCACCGCTTTCACCTTCATCTAAATAATGATAGATATAACATCCAGTAGCATTAATTTCGGCAACATCGGGTAATAGATAATCACTATTATTAAATATACCCCATCCATACCAAGTTGAAGAATTCACTTCACCAGCTAAAACATCGTATGTATTATTATCTCCTATAACTTTATAATTAGCTTGTTCATTACTTATATTTGCATCCACAGTTGAATTATCTCCTTGTGCTCCCTTAGTATAAAACCATTCTGCTTGAGTGGAAAAATCATTATTATCCAACCATTCCTTATTATATATATTTTGTCCTGAAGTACGTACTAAATTCTCATCATCTATTTGTTTAATGTTGCTTGAACTAATTATAGTATTTTTATAAAGAAAAATTACTGAGGAAAGGATTAATATAATTATCATACCAAATACCATATACTTTTTTCGGTTCAATTTTAGCACCTCAATTTTATTTTTACTCAGAAGTATTTCCTCCTTCTTTTTTTGTATTTTTTAATCTTAGATCATCAAAATCTAATTTATCAGCATCTAGAATTTGGCGACTATTAATTATATTTTCATTAATTATATTTTGGCGTGTTTGGAGAGTAATAGGCTTTAGCTTTTTATTTTTGCTAATTTTTTTTCTTAATTTCCTAATTTTTCTTACTTTCGGTGGATACTTAAAATGTTTTTGATATATTATAAAGAAAGTGCTAAGCCCAGCAACACCAGCAGCGAGTAAGATTATAATAATTGTGATATTAAGTCCTGGTTCTGCTATAGCATTCAAAATTATTTCGAAATCTTCAAATTCATAATTTTCTCCAGCGAAAGCAGAGATGGTTATGATATATGATCCCGCAGGTACATTCTGTAATAATGCTTCATAAATACCATCATTATCAGGATCTTGTAATTGACCCTGTCCATGAGCCCATCTATAAGTAACTGTGGCATTTTTAATAGTACCCCCAAAATCTGTATTATTAAGAACAACCTTTATACGAAAATTATCTCCTGGTTCTATATCTATGTAGTTTCCTCCTGAAGTAGTATTAATCAATGTATTAATTCTACGAACAGTAATTCTTAAATCGATAGTAATTATTCGGTAATTCGTAGCTTGGGCTATAATAGTAAATAATTTAACACCAATTCCTAAATTGCTAGTATCAAGAATTATTGAATAATGTGAAAACATCAAATTCTCAGTTAAATTCTCTGTGAGTCCTTCACCAATTAGTTGCAATGCGGCTCCATTTATGTTTAATGTAGTTTTATTGTCTAAATAGCACAGGGTGATATTTACAAAGCTGCCTATAGGCAGTTCTAAGACAGGATCAATGGTAGTTTCATTTCCATTTAGATATAAAAGCAATTGAGTTGC
>JBHLOI010000056.1:18428-22785 GCA_048940645.1 Promethearchaeota archaeon
AAGCTGCCTATAGGCAGTTCTAAGACAGGATCAATGGTAGTTTCATTTCCATTTAGATATAAAAGCAATTGAGTTGCTCTTTCGACTACTTCAACAAAAAGTTGAATAGATTTTGGTTGATAATTAGTTAATTGAGCAAAAATAGTTAAAATATTAATACCATGCTCTAAATTATTTGAATTGATTGTTATGTTATATTGATCAGCTATTTCGCTAAAATTCGCGACTCCTAACAATTCAACATGCGCACCACTAAGATGTATGAAGGTAATTTCATCACGATAAAGAGTAGTAATGTTAATATACTCGTCTCTTTCAACTTGAATTGTATCACTGTGATTTTTTGGAACCCCATCTACTAGCAATATTAATTCTGTTGCTCTTTCATTGACATTTATGAAAAATTGAATTGTTTTGGGCTGATATCCATCTAACTGAGCAAATATAGTTAAAATATTTATTCCTTTTTCCAGAATATTTGTATTTATAGAAAGATTATATTGATTTCCAGTCTCGCTTAAATTTGCAACTCCTATTAGTTCAACACTCGCACCACTAAGATGTATTTTAGTAAAATCGTCATGATACAAAACAGTAATATTTATATATTCGTCGAATTGAGTATCTATGGTGTCAGTTGCATTCTTTTGAATACCATCGATATATAACTGTAATCTGGTAGCTCTCTCTTGTATATTTATGAAAAATTGAATAGTTTGAGATTGATAATTATTTAATTGTGCAAAAATTGTTAAAACATTCATACCTTGATTTAAATCATTACTATTTAGAGTAAAATTATATTGATTACTTATCTCATCTAAACTCCCAATCCCTAATAATTCAATACTTGCACTACTAAGATGACTTTTTGTTAGATCATCTCGATAAAATATAGTTATATTTATAAACTCATCATATTGAGAGTTAATCGTATCACTATCAAATTTTTGTATACTATCAACATATAATAGCAATTCAGTTGTTCTTTCAAACACATTTATGAAAAATTGAAAAGTTTGGGATTGATAGTTATTCAAGTGAGCAAAAATAGTCAAAATATTAATGCCTTGATTTAAGTCATTAGTATTTAAAGTATAATTGTACTGGTTTCCTATTTCTGTGAAATTTCCTATGCCTAATAAGTTAACTGAAGCTCCATTAATGTATCCCTTTGTTATATTATCCCTATAATAAACTGTTATATTTAAAAATTCATCAAATTTAACATCAATAGTTTCATTACTACTTCTCTCAATATTATCCGCTAATAAGACAATTTCTGTGGGTCTTTCAAATACTTCAACGAATATTTGCACTAATTTTGCTTCATAATTCATCTTTTGAGCATTTACGGTTAAAACATTAACTCCAATTCCTAATTGGGTAGTATCAACAAGAATATAATATTGCTCTAATCCGGCATCTTCTGTTAAACTACCTGATACTTTCCCCTCTAACTGAACAGTAGCAGCATCAATATGGTTTCCAGTTTGGTTATCAGTGTAAGTAACTGTAATATTTAGAGTATTGAAAATTGGTATCTGAATAATAGGGTTGGAAGTCTTATTTTCATTATTCAAAAATAGTTGCAAATCAGTCCCATAATCCGAAAATGTTTCGATATATGAGATATTTAAATAAACGTTATCAATTGAGATAATATAAACTTGATCTAATTCAAAAGTATCTTTGAGAAATACTTCTATAGAAACAGTAATATTAATATCAGTTGAAATTAGTTTGGTTACATTAAAACCACCCACTTTTGCTTCTTGAAATGAAGTGGGGGTTGAAGATAGTTTTAACGTTCCTTCTTCATGCTTTTTATTATTTATGGTAAATTTTATTTCAGAAAGAGGAGCCGCTGCTGGCCAAGGATTATTAATTTTATACTCAAAATTAAAGTTAGCATCAATTATTTGAATGGTACCACCAGAGATTTTATTACCAATCTGATTCCATGATAAGGTTGTAGATTGATCAATCTTTTTCTTTACAGTAAAAGTTAAATTACAAGTTTTAATAAATAAATCACTAAATGTATCGGTATCAGTACCTCCATAATTATCTTCAGAGTATATATCAATTCCTAAAGTGAGAGTGAAATTTGAATGATCTGGATCTTTTTCAAAAGCAGAATTTAGAGCAGTAATTAAATCAATTTCATTTACAGTTGTTAATGGACTGTCTGATATAGTTAATATTGATGGAGAATTTTGACCCAAGTATTTTGTTTTATTTAAGGCTACTGTATATCTTGGAGGATTATATCCTAAATCTGAAATTTGAGAGTAGAATGTAACTGAATCCCCGATAGCAAAATTCTCCCAATATGCACCATCATTAGGAGTATCGATATTACTACTCACAGAAGCATTTACAATTACTTCTAAGAATGCTGATACAATAACATAATCAGTCATGTCAATGGGTAAGGAAATATTTGTTTTCCAATGAGCACTTGGAAATTGATTGGGATCATCAGTCCATTCATGACTAACATAACAGCCATCAGTTGTTATCATAGCCGTATCTGGGAGAAGAAAACCCTCTTTATTAAATTGTTTCCATCCTTGTGAATTTACAGAATTATTAATAGTTCCAGAAACTACAGTAAATGTTAGGGTTTCACCCAATACTTCATAATTTGCTTGGCCGGGGCTAGAAGTCGCTTCCATATCCGAATTATCCCCCTCAGTTCCATTTTCCCAATACCAAGGAGGGTCTATTGGAGATTCAAATGTGGGATTTTTTATCCATTGTTTTGTTACTGTTCTTTCTGCTGATGAATGAATATCTTCAATTATTTCTGAGCTAGATGATTCAAAATCATAAAAATACTCTACAAATGGTACTAAAATTAAAGTTGTAAGTATTATAAAAACAAAAAAGTAAATTTTCCTTTTCTTTTCCATTATTCTGTTCCTCATATACGATAAATGTAAATATTGTAAGTATAACGTGAATTAATTTATTGGTTATTACTTTTCTAACCCTATATCTTAAATTATAATAGTCTTTTTATAAGTATAAGAAAATTTATAAAATAATAATAAAAGTACTCCTTTTTAAAATCTCTTTTACCATTAAATTAAAGCTTTCATATCACAATATATAAAAATCTGGTGGATTAATGTGATATATTAGAGGTTTCTTTCTTTATTATAGTGTACTTCTTACAAAGCCCCCATCAACTTGTATCACTGTACCTGTAATAAAACTAGCTTTTTCTGAGGCTAAAAATACTACTAAATTAGCTAACTCCTCTGGTTTACCCAGCCGACCCAAAGGAATTTGATCTGTCCAAGCTTTTTCAACTTCTTTTTCAGTTTTACCAGTTTCTTGAACTGTTTTATCTATTAATTCCTTCATTCTATCTGTTAATGTAGGACCTGGACATACAACGTTAACTAAGATATTATCCTTTGCATATTCATTGGCCAATGTTTTTGCGTAGCCTACAACTCCAAGTCGTGTTGTGTTTGAAAGGACTAAATTTTGTAAAGGTTGTTTTACCGATACAGATGTAATAGCAATAATTCTCCCCTTTTTCTGTTTTTGCATAATGGGTAAAACTAATTTAGTTGTCCTTATAAAAGAAAGTAAATTTAAATCAATGGAATTCTTCCACTCGTCATTTGTTATCTTACTTATAGGTCCTGAGGGAGGTCCACCCGCATTGTGAACTAGAATATCTATCCTACCAAATTCTGTTATATTTTCTTCGACTAGATGTTTAATTTGTTCCTCATACTGCAAATCAGTAACAATATAATGAACTTTATTATCATGCTTCGTTAATTCAATATTTTCAATTTTCTTCTTTGCTATTAGTAGATTTTCTTCTGAACGGCTACAAATTATAATGTTTGCTCCTTCGCGATACAAACCTTCGGCACAAGCAAAACCTAAACCCTTACTGGCAGCTAAAACTAAAGCTACCTTGGATTCTAATCCTAAATTCATAATAAATCAAGTTTAAGATCATATTTAGATTTTATATGATCCAGATTTTACAATAAATTCGTCGATAGACGATCCTAATTTAGATTCCATTTGGTACTCATTTGACAATGGAATCACAAACTACTATAACTAAAACTTCAGAAATTATTACAGGATTACCATTTTATGGCATCGCAATATTTATATTAATAGGAGCAATAGTGATAATTCCTCAGATAAGGAAGAAAATTAAATAATCCTTTTTTTATTATTCCCTTATTATCTTTTCACAGTTTTCTAACGACAAAAAAAACAATTAATTAGCAAAAACTAAATACATAATTTTTTATAGCAATCTTTTCATAATATTTTTAAATCGATTTACTGTATGAAAATATTTATTAGAATA
>JBHLOI010000118.1:0-5202 GCA_048940645.1 Promethearchaeota archaeon
ATAATACGTGTGTGGTATATTTGGGATCATTACTAATCAAGAGATTTCAGTTGGAAAGATAGCACTTGAAGGAATAAAACGTTTAGAATACCGTGGCTATGATTCTTGCGGAATTGTAGCACAATATAGCTCAAAATTATACATTAAAAAGGATGCTGGTAAAATTGATGAGATCCATAAAAAACTTAAACTTAACGAGTTTCCAAATGGAGCCAAATTAGCCTTAGCACATACTAGATGGGCTACTCATGGGGCACCTACAAAAATTAATAGTCATCCCCACTTAGATTGCCATAACAAAATTGCTGTTGTTCATAATGGCATTTTAGAAAATTTTATCGAGCTAAAAGAAGAATTACAATCAAAAGGCCATAAGTTTGTTTCTGAAACAGATACAGAAATAATTCCTCATTTAATTGAAGATTATATGGAAAACGATTTAGATTTTAAAAATGCAATAGCGAAAGCAATACAACGGTGTGAAGGGGCATATGGGGTAGCTATCTGTCATGCAGATTACCCAAATACTATTATTACTGTCAGAAAAGAGTCACCAATAGTAGTTGGAATAGAGGAGGGAAATACATCTTACTGTGCTTCAGATATTCCTGCCTTTTTACCCTATACACAAACTTGCTATTTATTAGACGATGATGAAATGGCAGTTCTAAAACCTGGCTCTGTGGAATTTTTTGATGTTAAAGAAATAAACATTCCAAAAAAGAAGGAGATGCAAAAAATCGAATGGAACATCGATGCTGCTGAGAAAGGAGGGTATAAACATTTCATGCTTAAAGAGATATATGAGGAACCTAGTGCTTTGAGAAGAAGCTTGAAAATTTCTAAAGATATTTTAAAAATTTTTGCTAAAATACTATGGAGTGCTAAAAATATTTATATTACTGCGGCAGGCACTTCATTTTATGCATCACTAGCTGGAAAATTTATTATTACCAAATTCCTGGATAAATATATTGAACCAATTGAATGCTCTGAATTTCAGGTTCAATTAGGTGAAGCTTTAAAAGAGGATTCTGTAATAATCGCTGTTTCACAGTCTGGTGAAACAATTGATCTAATTGAAGCAATTAGGTGGGCAAAAGAAAAACTGAAAAATAGAGTTAAAGTTTTATCCATCACAAATGTAGTTGGCTCTACTCTTACTAGATACTCAGATCATGTAATTATTACTCAAGCTGGACCTGAAATTGGAGTTGCTGCAACTAAAACTTATTGTACCCAAGTTCTTAGTCTTGGATTAGTGGCTTTAGAAATCGCGGACTTAAGAAAGATTTTACCGGTTAATGAAATTGAAAAATATTATGATGCGCTACGAACAACACCTGATATAATAGAAAATTTCCTAAATAACGATATCCAATTACTTAAAAATATTGTGAAGAATTTAGAAAAAACTCATAATTTTTTCTTCTTAGCTCGAGGTATTTCAATAGCTACTGCTAAAGAAGGTGGTTTAAAGTTAAAAGAAATTGCATGTCGTTTTATCGAAGGATACTCTGCTGCTCATGCGAAGCATGGTCCTATCTCTCTGGTAAGAAAAAATTTTCCCATCATTTTTATAGCTCCTCCTGACGAGACTTATGATAGATTAGTGGGTAATGTGATGGAATTTAAAGCAAGAGGAGGGAAAATCATTTCTCTAGTCGTAGAATCGGATAAAACCATAACTAATTTAAGTGATATAACAATACGAATAAATCAGCCTGCAAATAAATATTATAATCTTTTTAGCCCAATTACGTTTATACCAGCGCTTCAATTATTAGCATATTTCTATTCCGTAGATGTTGGGTTAGATCCTGACCAACCCCAAAACCTAGCAAAAACAGTAACAGTACATTAAAGAAAAAATTATAACTTTTTTATTTGAAAAATATGACCTTTCCATGCTTCTAATTCTGTATATAATCCATTTTCTTTAAGATCCTGACCTTTATAAGAATACTCCTTTTGGTTAAATAAATCAATGAAACTCCAATTAGAAATTCCATAATCTAATTCTTTTAAAACAACGTGAGCCTTAGAAGAACGTATACTATAGTTTACAACAATTAGTAATCTCTCTTTATCTGTCCACCATTGATATGCTATTATATTATTAAAAGTATTATCATCAACTGGATTTACATTGCATAATGACCAATTTGCATTCTCAAATTCTTTACCTGGAATAAAATTTAATAATTTATCATAAAATTCCATAATTTTAATGTTATCTGGCTCTGTAGGATACCTTCCTAATTGAACTGGTAATTTTTTCTCAAGGCCATGTGTTTGACCTTCAAAAACTAACCTTGCTCCTGGTAAAGTCAATGTGATCAAGGCTGCTGCCATAGAAGCTTCTTCTCCGAAAACAGCTACTGCTCTCTGCTCATCATGATTCTCTATATAGCGTAATAATTTCTTCTGATAATTCCAATCTGCTTTAAGATGCTCAATTATAGATTGAGCACTCTCATTAGCTAAGCGGTCATAGAGCTTTTTGTCATAACAATAGTCAAATCCCTGTTGCTGGAGTTCCCATTCCAAATTCCAGTATACTTCTGCCAAAAACTTGAATTCTGGATATTCTTCCTTAACTTTAGGGATGATGTCCTCCCAATATTCATTTTTTGGTTGTATCCCTGCTTTTTCTCCCCAGGTTTTACTAAATATATTATTTGTCATTAACATTGCCATATCACAGCGAATACCGTCACACTGTCTCGCAATAGTACGTATAGTGTTGATCGCCTTTTGTCGAGCTTCAGAAGAGAATGCATTGATTTGAACTGTATCTGTCCAAGGGGGGAAATTAGGATCTCGGCCATGCGCATAAACATCTTCACCAACCGAAAAAAAATCAAACGGTTTACTCATTAAGTCATCCAACGTTCCTTTAATAAAAACATCTGATTTTTCCAATGTCCACAAATGATCAACAGCAACATGATTAGGAACATAATCCAAGATCAATAATAAATCACGGTCATTTAATTCTCTACGAAATGAAGCTAATGCTTCAGGACCGCCCAAGTAAGAATTTACATGATAATAATGTATCGAATATGGAGAACCAACAATATCATCAGTATTATAATAATCTAAAGCTTTATGGTATTCTTTCTGTAAACCCTCGTGTTGAAGTGCGATATCTCTTCCTCTTGGACTCCTTTCCCATACACCCATTAACCATACAGCATCAAAAAACTTCAATTCTTGATCAATTAATTGGATAGGTATATTATTTAGATCGATTTTATGTCCATGAATTTCAGATAAAGAGTGCAACCATGGATAAGTGTTTATCTCAATAATTCTGGGATGTTTAGGCCATTTTAATTTTCGTTTTGACATAGTCACACTTCGCTTAAAATCTATTTATAGTATAATGAGTATAATTTATTTCTCTTTGCTTATAAAATAAATTCAATTTCGAAAGAGTCTCAACAAAACTGCGTGAATAAAAACTAAAAATTAGCTTGGAACACTGTAAGATTTATTTAAGTATAAATACATATATATTTTAGAATAATCTTTACTATAATAAAAAAAATATAAGCTTTGATGTTGTAAAAATGAGTGAAGAAAAAGAAGCATTAAAAAAGCTAATAATGCTTATTTCGGACCTTAGGGCAAAGGATGAAGAGCGTTATGAAGCTCACGTTAATTTCATGAATGAAACTATTAAAATGATTAGTGCTATCGAATCTCAAATGAATAAACACTGGTCTACTGTATTAGAATCATTGAAAGAGTTAAATGAGAATATTAATGATAACCTAGATTCCCTTCTTACGGGGATAAATCCTAAAGGCCTTAGAGAAACCTCCAAATCTTTACAAGAAATCATGGATACCATGAATAAGAGCGTTCAGACTATGAATTTAGAAAAAGTTTTAAGTGAATTAAAGATATTGAAATCTTCAGCAATTCAGGCAGGTTCGGGGGGATATACTCCAACAGTTTCTGTGGGCCAACAGCCTGAACAAATAACGGCAGATATTAGTCTTACTCCTCAGCCAATTACTGGAACCAAACCTGCTCAAGAACCTGAATTGTATGGTTATGTGCCAAAGAAAAAGAAGAAAGACGAAGACGAAGATGAGCCACATCTCATGAAGCCTTCAGATTTATTCAAAAAATAATTATATTTTACTTATTAAAAATATCCATAAATGGTTTTAACTGATTTTGGATTTCTTCTACATTTTCCCCAATTTTTTTAAAAGTTATTCCAATTGCTGGAATATCAAGTTCTTGTGTGATTTCTCCTTTTAAATTGTCATAAATGTTGGATATAGAAGGACAACCGTATACTTGGTTAAAAATTATCCCATCAATCTTCATTTCCTTGGCTGCTTTTATATATGAGTTCTTTAAATTATTTATATTGCATCCAATTCCTTTTTTTGAGGCTTCCAAAAGAAATTTAGCATATTCCTCAACAGGATCTGAATTATTGGAGACTGGAATTTCTTCAAGTAATCCTAAAATTTCCCAATCTGCATAAATAACTCTCCCTCCTAACTCAAAAACTATCTCATGAATAGCTGGTTCCCATCCACTAAACATTGGGGAAAAAAGTAAATTAGGTCTATTTGAGACATCCATTCCTATACCTTTTTTTATCCTTTCCCTCATTTCTTTAACTAATTGGCTCAAATTCTCAAGATATCTCTGAGCATTAGAATTATAATCTTGAAAAGAAATTGTTAACAATGCTAAAATCTCTGCATATACAGCAGGATTGCATGGATAAAAATTATTTGTATTAATTTCATATAATATAGTTTTATAAAATCTTTTTACTTGATTTCCGATTCGAAATTGCTTTTTCAAACTCTCATCAGAGATATAATTACCTGTAATGTTTTCTAATTTTGTAATAGCTTTTTGGACATTATTCCTCATTATATCTAACGTTTTAATCTCATCTTCAATTTTTTTTGGAGGAATTTCTATCCAAACTTGGTTTGGTACTAATGTTTTTAGCGATTCAGAGTATTTATTCCATTCTCCGCATCTCATGGCAAAATTTAAATTTGCATCGATTTGTGTTCCTACTGATTTGTGCATTCCATAAAGAGCATTAACACCATAGCATAAGTCTGAAGGAATTCCGTTTTCAGTTCCTAAATCATACATTTGATTATATTTATCATTTACAGATTTTATAACATCATCTAAAATTTTATCAAC
>JBHLOI010000057.1:0-22049 GCA_048940645.1 Promethearchaeota archaeon
TAAGCGGGAATTGCCAAGTCTGGACAAAGGCGCTGGACTCAGAATCCAGTCTCGTAGGGGTTCGGGGGTTCAAATCCCTCTTCCCGCATATGTTTTTTTATAAAAAAAATAGCTATATGTTAAACTAAACTCAATTTATTATTACAGCTGGGGCAAAATAGGGGTAATTCTTGTTCACATGATTCTAGTACATCACTATTTAGCATCTTTCTCCAGCATACTAATTTATCTTCTGATTGAATCATATCTCTTCCATGATGTTGAGGTATAATCTGTTTTGTTTTACAATTCTCGCAAATTATCATAATTGATTCTGTTTTAATATTATCAGAAGAAATTTCAGAAATTTTATTCTTATAGCGAAATATTCTCATAGCGTTCAACATTACGGCGAGTGAAACTCCCATATCACCAATACCTACAGCTAGCCATAATGTCATTAACCCAATAACTGTTAAAATAGCAAACGACAGTTTAATAATAATTGAGGTCCAAATATTTTGTTTTATAATTTTATTTGTTTTCTTTGAGATATCAATAAAATCAATAATTTTTTTTAGATCATCATTTATTATGATAACGTCAGCAGTTTCTAAAGTAAGATCTGTAGCAGAAGCACCAATGGCTATCCCTAGATCTGATAACGCTAAAGCAGGAGCATCATTAATGCCATCTCCCACCATCGCAACACCTTTATAATTAGCTTTTAATTTTTTTATTTCCTCCAATTTTTGGTCTGGTAAGAGCTCACCGTATATATTATCAATATCTAAACAAGAACCAATTGTATTACATACATTTTGATTATCACCTGATATTAGAATAGATTTATATTTTCTTCTTTTCAAACCATCTATTAATAAAGGAGAAGTTATTCTTAACACATCTCGAATAGAAATTAATCCAATTAGTCCGTTATTTCCAACCAATATTGGGATAGTCCCATTCTCTTCAATTTCTTTTATTTCTTTAATCGGTAATTTAATATTAAGCTCATTAAAAAATTTCTGGCTACCAATATAATATAATCTTCCGTTAATCTCTCCCTTTATTCCCATTCCTTTTGAAATTTCAAAATTAGTGACATTCAATAAGTTAACATTCATCCTTTTAGCTTGACTTACAATTGCTTGACCAATAGGATGTTCTGAAAGTGATTCTAAACTTGCTGCAATACTTAATATTGCATTCTCATCATAATCCTTATAAGCTCTAACCTCAAAAACCTTAAGAGATCCCTCCGTTAGCGTCCCAGTTTTATCAAATGCAATTGCTTCAATTTTATCTACTTTTTCAATAAATACATTTCCTTTTACTAAGATACCTTCTTTTGCCAATTTTGTGAGAGCAGTAATATTTGCTAATGGCGTTGAGAGTGTTAAAGCACAAGGGCATGAAACTACGAGTAAAATTAAACCACGATAGAACCAGTTATTAAAATCTAATCGAAAGATTAATGGAGGCAATATCATTAACATGAGTGACATAATTAATATTGTTGGAGTATAATACTTAGCAAATTTCTCAATAAATTTCTCACTATTGCTTTTATTTTGCTGTGCTTCTTTTATACTCCGGACAATTTGAGCTACAACAGTATCATTGGTTTCTCTAATTACTTCAACGTCGACAAATCCTTCAGAATTAATACTAGCAGCAAAAACCTCATCTCCTTCATTTTTAAATACTGGTAAAGATTCACCTGTAATCGTACTTTCATCAAAATACGATTTACCTTTTATAATAATGCCATCTAAAGGAACTTTCATTGCTGGTTTTACACCTATGATATCCCCCTTTTTAATTTGGATAGTTGGTACCGAAATATACTCATTTCCTTTTTTTAACAAGGCTTCATCAGGAGATAATTCAAGTAATTCTTTAATTGCATCTCGAGATTTGTCTGTTGTAAGTTCTTCTATATGTTCTGCAATTGCATATAGTAATATGGCAGTTGCGCCTTCTTGACCATGGAAAATAAAAAAAGAAGCAATAGCTGCAATTATCATTAAAATATTCGCTGTTATTTTTTTCTTAATTATATCTTTAATTGCTTCTTTAACTACGCCACTACTAGATAAAATTATCGAAAAAATTGCTAACAATTGGGCAATCAAGACTTCTTCAAAACCAAATTCCAAAAAAATGGCTATTACTAATAATATTGCAGAAGGTATTATGAAATACCAAAATTTTTTCTCAAAAAAGGTGCTTTCTTCAATTTCTTCCAAGTTAATATCACAAGCAGCATTTGAACACTCAAAATGAGATATTTTATATCACCTAATTTAAACATACTGAAGAAAACATAAAAACTTGATATTTATGGATAATAAAAAAAAAACCGTTCTGAAGTTATAAGATATTGATATTTAGTTAAATTTATTATTTTTCAAAAAATAATTCTAAAAAACTTATCTGATAACGTAAACTAATTTTTGACCCTCATCTAAAGGAAGATTTAACTTTTTTCTAATTTCATTTCTTATCAAATATCCAGCTACGTGAAGAATAGAATCTTTTAAAATTGAATCTTGATCCATAGAAGCATTACACGGATATGAATGATGTGCTTTGCTAATTCTTTCATTTAAACTGAGTTCACCATTACTAATATATTTGCCCTTTAATTGTTGTAATATAAAATAAGTTGAGCCACATGGGGCACTTTGTAGAACACAACTGTCTAAAATAGCGTTTCCCTCTTTATTTAATAAAAACGAAATTATAGGAACGCCTATTTTAAAGTACTCAATAAATTCTAATATATTATTTCTATTTTTAGTGATATTAAACCCTTCTCTATTATATTCATTAAGCTCTTTACTCAACGCACAGAAAGGTTTTGGAAAAGCCGCTTGAATACCGACCTGCTCAAACTCTTTTATAATTTGGACTTGTAATCCTGGAGGAACCCATTTCGGGTTTTCAACTGGAACTATAACAGCTTTTATTTTTGTATTCTTCAGATATTCAGGTAATCCTGATAGTAAATCTTGATGAATCCCAATTACTAATAAAAAATCCACTTGCGGTATATTTCTTGGTAAATAATCCTCAGGCTGTTCTATAAAACTTGGAATATTTTCTCCAATTCTCTCATAGAAGTAAACAGAGCCTGAATAATTTTTTAAATTTTCTCTACAATGGTCACACTTTACATTTTGTTCGAATAATTCGCATGCTTTACAGAATTGATCATCATTAATAAGATTTCCAACAAATTTTTGAGCTAACATCTCTGTATCGGGATCTGCTCCATAGAAAACTCCAAGTTTGTAATGTTTATCATTCATTATGAATTATATTTAGTTATTACTTTTATTTATGATTCTAATATTTTAAAAACCTTATAATTTTTAACCCGAACATCTTCATTTGCTTTATAATTTCAATTTACCTAATAAAGTAATAAAGAAAGGATTAATGTGAGGCATTATAATTTAAATACTGTATGCATTATGCTTATCATATAATATATTATTTTAATACGAAATTTTTTCACCATATTACGAAATGGAGATTTTAGAAATAAGAAAAGAAATAATTATTGATTTAAGGGATCAAATTCCAGAATTAGTGGATAAATTTAACCACTTCATATTAAAAAAGTTACCTAGTAAAAAGAACTTCGTTTTAAATATAGTATTTAACCAGAAAACAGATCGATTTCCTAAAGAATTCATAATTAAAGTATTTAGAACTGATAAATCCAAAAATGAGTATTATACCTTGAATAATTTAACAAGCCAAGAAATCAAATTACCAAAAATTCTCTTTTTTAAAGAACCATACTTATTTTTGAAGAAAATAAAAGGTGTAAATCTATGTGATTTCATTAATGATAAATTGCGAAATGTTGTAAGTATAGACGATTTAGATCCAGAATCTAGAGAAGGGATATTTGAAGGTTTAAACAAGTTAGCTGCCTGGTTAGCTCAATTACATAATACAAATATTGTAGATGCATCTGACGATTCAGAAATCATCGTATTGAACAAAGGAGACACAAGGTTAAGAGATTTTATTTACAATATTGATAAAAATAAAATATCTGGAGTTGATTTCGAAGATTCCTACAATGGAAATCATTTAGATGATATTGCATGGATTTGTTGTTCTTTACTTGATACTAATCCTGGAATATTTGAATTAGATAATCCAAAATTAAAGATTGATTTAATAAATTTCTTTCTTCAGAGTTATTATAAAGTAAATACTAATTTTCACTTTGATTATAATTATTTTGCAGGACAATTAATTGAAAATCTTAATCTCGTAATGAGAAGAAGAAATATCAATTTAACTCTTGATAAAGCATACTTTATTGAAGATATTTCAAAAGAACTCTTATAACTTTTTTTCTCATTTTTAAAACTTCCTTCTTAAAAAAGCATATTTAATAATAATTACCCTATACATTTATTATAATTTTTTTCAAAATTGTAGGAGATTTAGTAATGAGTACACCATTATTAGACGCAAAAACCTCATTAAAGAAAATATTATCTAATGTTGATTATTTGGAAAGCTTAAATAAGGATTATATACCTAAATTGAAAGAATTACCAACAAACTTATTAGAGGCTATTCAAAAACTTGAAGATGAGAAAAGTGGAATATTAAAGGCAATTGATCAGAATTCAGATGAAATAAATTCATATAAAAATAAAATATCTGAAAATCAGAGGGAAGTTTCAAAACTCGAGGAATCTAACAGTGACTTAACACAGCAACGTCAAAATCTTATGGACAAGATACAAAATAAGCAAAATCAATTAAAAGCGACTAAGGATACTATTAGAGTAAAAAACGAAGAATTTGGAAACCGTACGAAACGATTGAATGAGTTAGAGAATAAACTCATAGACTTATCAAGAGAATTGAATCAATTTGAAGATAATTTAAAGCAAATTGAGAAAGATCTTGAAAATACTTTTCTCAAAAAAGAACGACAAGTCCAGAACTTTGGGTATTGCGTGCAGGCAATGAAGATTCTTATTAATAAAAAGTATATTAACTCATCATTATATCAATTCATAAGAGCACTACAAGTAGGAAGTGCATTAGAAGTAAAAAATATCTTAGTAGCAATTGATATGAGGGAAGATCAAGCAATAAAGATTCTTAGTAAAATGTTAGAGGAAAATGGTCCAATTGAATTTGATTCAACCACCGGGACAGTAACATTAAAACAGGAGGTGGATTTCTAATGAGCTCAAATTTAAAGGATGTGTTTGGATTGATTGAAACACTCGAAAAATCTTTAGATGGATATCAACAATTTTTTCAAAAAACTCACGAAAATTTAACACAAGATTTAGGAACTGCCTGGAAAAGAATGAAAGATGAGCAGAAAGAAATTGAAGATTTTGAAGCTGTAGTTCGTTCACAAAATTCCGAACTTACTGAATTAAAGCTTAAATCTGACGAGTTAGATAAGAAACTTGAAGAATTAAAGAAGACAAAAAGCGAATTAACATCAAAAATTTCTGAATTAAATAGTTCTTTAGAAAAGGTAGATGATGAACTTAAAACCCCTCAATTAGAACTAGAAAATCTACTGTCGAAGTTAAATTCTTTAAATCAAAAGATTACATCAAAAGAAGATGAAAAATCAGCAATGGACCAAAAGAAGTTGGATTACCAGAATCACGAGAATTATCTAACAACTACATATACGCAAGAAAAAATGGCTGATCTAAATACAAAATTATCTCAATTAAAAAGAAATAATTTCTTTACGTCGTTTTTAATTGAAAATTCGGAAGAAAAAATTCCAGAAGTAGATATCATCGCAACAATTATGACCCAAGGAAGTGTAAGTCTCGATGAGCTCAAGAAACTACTGGATGTCCCCCCAATTATGGCAGTCAGAACTATAAAACAATTAGCAATTGCTGGAATTATAAATTTAGATGAAGATACTAATATAATTACTATGCCTTAGTATTTAAAAAATTGAATATTTTTTGTTTTTTCTTTTTTTATTTATTATAAAGTGCTTATTTTATTTCTTTTTCAAAAGTTTTTTACATTTTCAAAAAAAAAAAAATAAAGATTTAAAGACAAAACAGCTTAATCATTCAATTTTTTTGATACCAATTAAGAATTCAACGAATAGGCATGCAAATATTAAATCAATAATCACAGGAATGAATCCAATAAAATTGAATTCGCCTAAAATTAAATATACTAAGAAATTAACAAAAACAAATCCTTTCGAAACCGCTCCTATTATTAGAATACCGTGGTTTTTATTAATATCTAAGAAGATAATAAAATACCCAATTCCAAATATAAATACTAACCCGAAGAAAGCATGTATAAATATATTACTCGGTGGAACTGCCACTCCAAAAAAACCAAAACCCGCAGGCCAAACTAATGGTATCAGAAAAAATATTATGCCTATAATCCAATTCCAAAGTGCTGAAACTAAAAATAGATATTTGTAATATTTTTTTTTTTCCATATAAATCACTTTCTTTCCAATATTATCTAATATAACAGATTAGACAAAATTGTGCAAGTGAAATAATTTAACTTTTATATTTAAAATTTTTATTCTTTTTTTTATCTAATCTCATCTTATGATGAGAGTTTATGCTATAATATATAGGGAATTAAGCGTTATGTCTCGCTGGTAATAACGTTTAAATTAAAAGAAAATTATATCAAATTAATCACTAGAATGAGAAGGTTATGACTAGAAGAAAATCGTTAACAAGAATATTAAGTGAGCATAAAACAGCGGTTTTATTAGCAGTTTTAATTATTACGGGAGGTTCAATTGGAACATATTTCATAATAGATTATTTAAACGCTCAAGATCCGGAAAAAATAACATTAGCAACTACAACCTCCACGTATGATTCAGGGTTGTTAGATTACTTACTACCAAAATTCACTGAACAAACGGGAATTCAAATTAAGGTGCTATCAGTAGGTACAGGCACTGCAATACAATATGGGAAAGATGGGAATGCTGATGTGATTCTCGTTCATTCAAGACCTAGGGAGGATGATTTTGTAAATGTTAGTCTTGGTGTTAATGGTATTCCTTATGGGATTCATCGTGCTTGTATTATGTACAATGATTTTATAATCGTTGGACATTCTTCTAACCCAGCTAATCTAAAACCTGGTGAAAATATAACAACTGTTATGACAAAATTAAGAGATGCAATTGATACCGGTAATATGACTTTTTACTCAAGAGGAGATGATTCGGGAACTCACTCGAAGGAAAAAGCATTATGGGCAGAGATAGGAATCGTAGCTGCAACAAGATGGAGTGGACAACCAGATAAATATACAGAAACCGGACAAGGTATGGCAGCAACTTTATTGATGACCTATGAAGATATAAATCCTGCTCATGAAGGATATACTCTTGTAGATCGAGGTACATGGTTAACTTTCAATGATACGTATACATCATTAAATATCTTAGCAGAATCTGTTGTTGGAGAAGATATCTTACTAAATCCTTATGGTGCAATCCCAGTTAATCCTGTTTTACACCCAAAAGTAAAGTATATTTCAGTTTGTAGATTTATTGGCTTCTTAACATCCCCTTATGGTCAAACACTAATTAATACATATAAAAAAAACAATGCAGTTTTATTTCATGCTAATTTTGGATCATGTGATAGTACCACAGGTTGTGCTACAACTAATGATGAAATCGCTATATGGACTCCCTTTCAAGCAGAATTTGCAGGTTTAACTTTATAAAATAATTTTTTAATATTTTATTTGTATCTGATAAAAAAATTTAAGATAAAGCTATGTCGAATGAAATTATTGACGGAATATTAGAAGGACTGCGTTTGATTTTTACTTTTGATCCAGAAGTATGGGGTATTATTGGAGTTTCTTTTAGGGTATCACTAACTTCAACATTTTTAGCAGCTTTAGTAGCATTACCTATGGGTTCATTTATTGGCTTAAGAAAATTTAGAGGAAAAAAGGAATTATCAAATTTAATTAACACATTTATGGGTTTTCCTCCAGTAGTTATGGGCTTAATCGTGTATTTATTACTTTCTCGAAACGGTCCGTTTGGCGCCCTAGGGCTATTATACTCGACAACAGCTATGATAATAGCTCAATTTCTTTTGGCAGTTCCAATAATTATGGGAACAGCAAAAGCAGCAATAGAAAGTGTTGATCCTGCTTTAAAAGAGACTGTCCTCTCTTTAGGGGCAAATGAACGACAATTATGGTGGGAAATGATAAAACATTCGAAAAAATCTATTATTGCAGGTTTTCTTGTCGCATTTGGTCAAGCAATTTCAGAGGTAGGAGCAGTGATAATCGTTGGAGGCAATATCAGATGGGAGACGAGAACCTTTACAACTGCTATTGTACTTCAAACACGTATGGGAGAATTTGGAATGGCAATCGCATTGGGTATAATTCTAATATTAATAGCTTTTATTGTTAATTATGGAATGACTCGTCTACAGTCCAGAGTTGACTAGTATGAAAATACTTGAAGTTAAATATCTAAGTAAAGAATTTTACAAAGAAGACAAATCAATAATTAGTGTTCTCTCCAATGTCAGTTTTACAGTTAAAAAAGGAGAATGTTTTGTAATTATTGGGCCCAACGGCAGCGGTAAAACTACTTTATTAAGATTGATAGGTTTACTTGATACACCAACAAATGGCCAAATATTTTATAATAACCAAGATTTAATGAAAATTTCAAGAAAAGAAAAAGTTAACTATCGAAGAAAATTCTCCTTCGTAAGACAAAAGCCTGTAGTACGGAGTACAACTGTATTCAATAATATTTCATACGGCCTAAAGGTACGTGGTATTAAATTTGACGAATATAAGGAATCTGTAGAAAAACTAATTGAATTTATAGGATTAAAAGGAATGGAAAATAAAAACGCAAAATCATTATCCGGTGGAGAAATGCAACGCGTTGCGATCGCAATGAATTTTATTATTAGACCTGAGATTTATTTATTAGACGAGGTTTCAGCTAACCTTGATTCAATGAACGTTAAATTATTAGAAGATTTTATAATGAGAATAAGGCAAGATAAAGAAAAAACCATTATTATGAGCACCCATGATCCTATTGAAGCAATAAAATATGCAGATCGCATCGCAGTACTCAAAGATGGCCAAATAACTCAAATTGGAACTCCAAATGAAATATTTATTGCACCAAAGGATGAATTTACAGCTCTTTTTGTTGGATATGAGAACATTTTGAATGGATTTGCAGAATTAGATAAATCAACTGGTTTGTCGCAAATCAAAGTTGGTGATTTAATTATAACCGCCTCAAGTCAACAAGAAGGGGAAGTGAAAGTGTGTATACGACCAGAGAGTATTGGAATCGTAAAGGAAACTGCTAAAAACACGAGTTATAGAAACACATTCAAGGGGATTATAGAAAATATTCGTGAACTTGGGAACATTTGTCATTTAATTGTTAGATGTAAATCGGAAAAATTTTTAATCACAATAACCGAATTATCTCGCAAGAACTTAAACTTAAAATTAAATTCTGAGGTTTTTATCAATTTTAAAGCAACTGATGTAAAAATATTATAAATAAATTTTTAAGAAATTTCTATTTAATTTAAATAACTTTCGTTATGTTTAACGAGTAAGATCGGTAAAATGATTGATATATCAAAAAAAGATACAATTACTAGGATTGCTAGGGCATCTGGTAAAATTAAGTTGAAAAACGAAACATTAGAGAGGATTAAAACCAAGCAGGTTGAAAAGGGGGATCCATTCACTATAGCAAGAGTAGCTGCTGTTACAGCTGTCAAAAAAGTTCCTGAATTAATTCCATTTTGTCATCCAATTACTATAACCAATGTTATTGTTGATTTTAAAATTGAAGAAGAGGCGATAAAAGTTACTTGCCAAGTAAAGAGTATTGCGAAAACAGGAGTTGAGATGGAAGCTCTAACAGGAGTTAATATTGCTCTTCTGAATTTATGGGATGTAGTTAAAATGTATGAAAAAGATGAAAAAGGGCAATATCCATTTACAAAAATCTGTGATATTAAAGTCGATGAGAAAATTAAAAAACAGTGATTCAGTAATATGAAAGATAAATGCAATAGAGAAATTAAGCATATCAGATTTTCAATTACTTCCAAATGTAATTACAATTGCATTTATTGTGACCAAGAAGGATTTATTCCTAAAACCACGGAATTAACTGTGGATGAGATAACTAAATTATGTAAAATCTTAGCAGAAATATTAAAAGTTACTAGAATCAAATTTACAGGCGGAGAACCTTTATGTCGAGAAGAAGTAATCACGATTATTAAAAATGTTTCCGAATTAGGCCTGTATAAGGATATTTCTCTTACGACAAATGGATATTTACTCTACGAAAAAGCTGAAGAATTATTCAAGGCTGGGTTAAATAGGATTAACGTTTCTTTGGGATCTTTAAAACCAGAAGTATATAGAAAAATTTATGGTATTGATGCTTTAGATAAAGTACTTAAAGGCTTGGAAAAAGCAAAGCAAGTAGGATTTGAACCCATTAAATTAAATTTTGTATTTCTTAAAGGAATTAATGATAATGAATTAGAAAATATATTAGAGTTCTGTAGAAAAAATGGATTTGTTTTACAATTAATTGAATTACACGAGGCTTCTGATACCGTTGGAAATAATGGTGAATTTTTTAAGAAACACCATCTTTCTGTAAAACCATATATTGAAAGATTTGAATCTCAGGCATGTGAAGTGTTAATAAGAGGAAACATGCAAAATAGAAAGGTATTTATAATGCCTAACTCGACAGTAATAGAAACTATTACTCCCGGACATGAATTTTGTAAGGGTTGTACAAAATTAAGAGTAGGATGTGATGGAAATCTTTTTGGATGTCTCTATCGTTCAGATCTCGGGAAAAATATTAAAGAAGCATTACATAATTATCATTCATTATCAAAATACGAACAAATTGTTAAAGAGGTTGTGAATTCTCGGGAACCTTACTATAAAAATTATTAAAAATATGATTATATGATTGTAGAAGTCCTATATTTCGCTGAGTTTAAGGATATTACCTCCAAAGAAAAAGAAAAGATTAAAATAAAGGAAAACTTGAAGGATTTGTTAAATTTATTATTTAAAAATTATAATCCTTTTAGAAATTTAGTATGGGATGAAAAAGCTCAAAAAATACGTAATTTAATTTCAATAATAATTAATAATCAAGCTATTTACGAAAAAGATCCATCAAAAATTAATTTAAAGGATGGAGATAAAATAGCTTTCTTATTGCCAGTTTCAGGAGGATGAATAAATGCCCTCTAATGAAGATAGTATTAATTCTGGTATTTATAATAAAGGTGAAATTGAATTAGATCACTTAATTAAATCATTGAAGGAAAATCCAAACATAAGTAAGGCAGGATCTATTCATACATTTACGGGTATTGTTAGAGATAGTTCGAATAATGGAAAATCTGTAATCAGTATGAAAATTGATGCTTATGATGATTTAGCAAATAAAAGTCTTACAAAGATTTGTGAAAAATTAAAGCAAAAAAAAGGAATTATTGATATTAAAATAATACATCTAAAGGGAGATTTCCGGCTCTCTGAAGATTTAGTTTATGTCATTGTGGCATCAGCTCACAGAAAAGAAGGCTTTGAAGTTATTAGTAAAGCTGTTGAAATGTATAAAAAACAAATAGCAGTGTGGAAGAGAGAGGATTTTAGTGATGGAACATCAGAATGGATCCATTAATATTGGCAAACAAGATTAGCTAGTGCATTTTAAACGTTAAAGAATAATAAAAAATAATTTTTTATGAAATTTCTTAAAACTATTAGCGTGGAAGAATTTAGAAAAATACTTGATTCAGTTCACAAAATTGAAACAGGAGAAGAACTGGTCAGTCTAGATGATGCATTCAATAGAATTTTTTCAAAAAATTTAACTAGTAATATTCATGTGCCACATTTTAGAAAATCAAGAATGGATGGATATGCTATCATTGCAGAGGATACTTTTGGAGCGGAAGAAGATAACATAATTGATCTTAATTTAATAGAAATAATTCAAGCTGGGGATATCCCACGAAAAAAGTTGAATCATGGTCAATGCTCTTATGTAGCAACTGGGGCAGCTCTCCCAGAAAATGCAGACGCTGTATTAATGGTTGAATTTACTGAAAAAAGAGATAATAAAGTTTTAATTTCTAAAGCTGTTGCTCCTGGAACTCATGTTATTACCATTGGAAATGATATAAAGAAAGGTGATGTCATAGTTAAAAAAGGCACATTGGTTAATTTAGCAACGATGGGCATTCTAGCTTCTTGTGGAATTAAAGAAATTCCAGTATATAAAAAACCAAAAGTAAGTCTTATAAGCACAGGAAATGAATTAGTAACCCCAAATGTAAATGGATTAGAAATTGGTAAGATTTATGATGTAAATTCTATTATTTTGAAAAAAGCCATAGAAAATACGGGTGTTCAAGTGAATTTCCTAGGTATTGTAAAAGATATATATGAGGATTTAAAAAAAACAATTGATAAAGCGTTAGATAATAGCGACATAATCATTCTTTCCGGGGGAACTTCTAAAGGAGAAGGAGATTTGGGCCCCAAGGTTTTAGAAGAGTATAATAATATTGAAATTTTTATTCATGGAGTAAAAATAAAACCAGGAAAACCAATTATTTTTGTAAAAATGAAGAAAAAAACGTTATTTATTTTACCTGGTTATCCCACTTCTGCATTAAGTTGCTTTTATGTTTTTATTGATAATTTTTTAAGAAAAATGTCCGGTCTACCTCTACGAGAGACGTTTGCTAAAGAATTAGAAGTTGGTGAGAGAATTTATAGTACGATTGGTAGGCATGAGTTTAAAGCAGTGAAAATTCAAGAAGAGAATGGAGAGAAGAAAATTTTTCCTATTAAAACGGGATCAGAAGCAATAAGTACTATGTTCTATGCCGATGGATATATAGAAATTGATGAGTTTGAATCAATAATAGAAAAAGGAGATAAAAGAAGAATTTATTTTTTCTAAAAAAAAGTAAACAATAAATGGAAATTGAGAGAAATGAAGAAGAATTCTATGGTTCCGAATGAACATAAAAAGAAAGCTCCCGATAAAATTAATTTAGCTCTAATCATAGTGAGTACAAGTCGTTTTAATGAGATAAAATCAGGAAATAGTAGTACAGATAAAACTATACCGAAAGTAAAAGAATTGTTGAAAAATAACAAATCAGTTTTTTTAACTTTTACCGAGATTATACCTGATTCGGAAGAATATATCAATAATAGCCTATCTCGATTAATGAAAGATCATACAATTGATTCAATTCTATTTAGTGGAGGCACAGGATTATCAACGAAAGATATTACATATGAAATATTAGAACCTCGTTTAGAAAAAAAATTTAATGGTTTTGGAGAACTCTTTAGATCACTTTCTTACAATGAAATTGGTACTTCAGCTATATTATCAAGAGCAACAGCTGGTATTTTAAGAGGAGAAAAAAAGAATAAAGTTATATTCTTACTTCCGGGGTCACCTAATGCTGTGAGGTTAGCACTACGTGATATAATAATCCCTGAATTAGGACACATTTTATATATTATTAATAAAGAAGAGTGATATTGGTGAAAAAACTTCGAAAAATAGGATTTTCCAAGTTAACACCTTTAAACGAGGCTGTAAATATACTATTTTCCAAGATTCAGGTGAATTCAATTGAAGAAATTGAAATCAAGGATGCATTAAATCGGATTCTAGCAGATGATATAATTAGCGAGATGGATGTTCCACCTTTTGATCGATCTGCTATGGATGGCTATGCCATTAAAGCAGAGGATTCATTTGGAGCATCTCCAAAAAATCCAAAAAAAATCAAACTTGTTGGTGTAATCGAAATTGGCGAATATACAAGGCTTAGGATAAACAGAAATGAAGGAATGAGAATTTCTACAGGCGCCCCAATTCCAAAAGGTTCTAATGCTGTTATTAAAATTGAAGATACTGAAATTGATAAGAATTTTGTCAGTCTTTATACTTCGCTCGTCCCAGGACAAAATATTTCTAAAAGAGGGGAAGATCTAAAGAATGGAACCAAAATTCTAAGTAGTGGTGTAGAATTAAAGGCAGAACATATTGCACTTCTATGCTCATTAGGTTTTAATAAAGTAATGGTTCGAACAAAACCAGAAATAAGCATTTTCTCATCTGGTAATGAATTAATTGAACCTGGAGAACCATTAAAACCCGGCAAAATCTACAATTCAAACACTTCGATGATCTCAGTTTTAGTGAATTTATACGGTGGCATCGTAGTTAGGAGCGAAACTATAAAAGATGATAAAGAATCAATTAAAAAAAAGATAATTGACGCATTAAAAGATTCTCAGATCATAATCTTTACTGGAGGTACTTCTGTTGGAACTAAAGATTATTTGCCTGAAATTATGGAAGAATCGGGCTTGATTTTGACCCATGGAGTTGCTCAACGACCAGGAGTTCCCGTTTTGATAGGTTTCTTGAACGATGTTTTAGTATTTTGCCTTCCTGGTACACCAGTTGCTGCATATGTTTCTTTTTTGAAAATTACTGGACCCTCGATAAGAAAGATGTTAGGCTGTTTAGTTCTAGATCCAAGGATTTCAATTAAAGCAAAAATAGCTAGAGATATTCCTGTTTCCAGTCTTGGATTTCTCCATTATTTAAGAGTAAAATTGGAAGAATGTAATGAGGAAATTATCGCAGTGCCAGTTAAATTAAGAGGCTCTGGAGTTATAAGCTCATTAACTTATTCCGATGGAATCGTCGAGATTGTACCACATCAGGAAGGCTTGAAAAAAGGAGAAGATGTAATAGTTAAACTCCATCCAAAATAGTTTATTAAACTTAAGTTTAGAATCTTTGTGCAGGGAGCGGATATATTCCCACTTTTTAGAAGTTTATTTTAGATAAACTAAAAATATTTTAGAAGTGATAGATTCTTAATATTATGGTTGATGCAACCAAAATAGTAAAGGAAATACAAGAGAAATATAAAATAATAGGAAGAACAGAAGAATTAAGACAAATTGTATTAGCTCATGCAGTAGGCAAGAATATATTACTAGAAGGAAATGTAGGTGTAGGTAAAACCACATTAGCCAAAGCGGTTGCAGAATATTATGGTTCTAATGAATCTAATTTTTATAGAGTTGACTGTAGTGAGGAATTACTACCTCATAACCTTGTAGGATATTTTGAACCACCACTTGTAATTGCGAAGGGATATATTGAAGATGCTTATGTCTTTGGAGTACTTGCTTCTGCTATGCTTAATGGAGGGTGTCTATTTATTAATGAAATAAACAGGATGCCAGAAAGCACTCAAAATTCTTTATTAACTGCTTTGGATGAAGGAATTTTAGATATTCCTAAATTAAGAACTATTCACGCCCATAAAGATTTCTTTGTGGTAGCTACGCAAAATCCTGCTGCTCATGTAGGTGTGACTGTTTTAGGAGAGGCTTTAAAAGATAGATTTATTTGGATTAAATTAAATTATCAAAATCCTGAAGAAGAAATTTTAATTATAAAAAAAGAGGCAAAACTCAACATTTCGAATGGAGATAAAATAGCAAATATCTGTCAAAAAATAGTTCAAATAACGCGTGAAACTACTACTATTCGTCGAGGGAGTTCAATAAGGGGCGCAATCGACCTTGCGGGACTGATTTGTAATTCTGGTAGAGAAAGCAGCACAAAAAACTGGGTTGAGGCAGGCATTATGGCTTTATATAATAAAATCGAATTAGAAGATGGTGTAACTAGATCAAAAACAGAAATTATTACTGATATTATCGTTTCTGCCTTAAATGAAGTGGATTTTCAATAATCGATGATTTCTCTTCAAAAGTTTCTGAAGAGATTGAGAGTGAACGGTTGCACGTGAGATTAACAGAACGGATTCCTGATAAAGAGATTTTAAGATTCGAGATTATAAGAAAAAAAAAGAAAAAACCTGACTATTATCATCATTTAGCAAATTCATTGGATTATAAACAAATCAAAGATTTAACCTATTTAGCAATTGAATATAAAAATCTGGAAGCTATTATAGGGTTGCTTAAATCAAATGTGTACGCTGCCACAGATGCTTTAGATTGTGATAAGGGAGTTAAATTCTTCTCGGAAAAAGCAAAAGATTCAGCAACTTCTATGGCAGAAGTTTATTTTTTCATAAGAAGACCTATTTCTGAGAAATATAAAAATATTTTTAGGCGATTGGCTAGGCAAAGTATATTAAAAAGTTCGCTTAAAATTACAAGTAAAGGAATAAGAGGAAGTTACAGAAAAACTATTCCATATTATGAGATAGGAATGCCTGAATTTGATATCGATGAGACCATCCAACATAACCCCCTAAAAATCCATCAAAGAAGTCTATCTTATAAAGATATTTACGGTATTAAAAGAAAACAACAAAAAAGAAAGATTGTTTTAATTCTTGATACGAGTGGTAGCATGTATGGGAAACTTCTTCTAAACGCTGCTTTAACAACTTCAGTGTTAGCTTATAATATGGAAAAAGAAGATTACGCAATCGTGTTATTTAACTCAACAGCCATGGTTTTAAAACATATTAATGAAAGAAAACAAATTGCAACTATTATAGATGAGATTCTTGATTCTGAAGCAGTTGGTTTTACAAACATTCATATCGGATTAGAAAAAGGATTGAAAGAATTAAGTAAAGTAAAGAAGGATCCAAGAAATCAATTTGGAATCTTAATTACAGATGGTAATTATAATCGTGGTGAAAAACCATATGAATTGGCGAAAAATTATCCAAAACTACATGTGATTGGGATGCCCGCTGAAAATGATGCTGATAGAGGTATTAAAACCTGTAAAAAGATAGCAAAAAAGGGTCGCGGGAAGTTTTACGCCGTGAATGACTATAAGGAAATCCCTAGGGCTTTAATTGAATTATTATCACAAACTTAATTATGAAATCAAAAAGAATTGAGTTTAAAGAATGGAAAAACTAATAAGATATGTCTCAGAAAAAGATTTAGATTTTTTAAGAGAGATTTATCTTCATGATGTAGAAGATAATAAGCAAAGAGCAAAGACATTTGCTGAAGATTTGATTTTCCGATTAAAAACAATTATTTGTGAAATCAATAGTGAAATAATTGGAACTCTTTCTTGGGATACTCGAGGTGGCTTAAATGATGGTGTTATTGAACTCATCGGGTTGGGAGTATCACAAAATTATAGAAGACAAGGTATAGCAGAAGAATTAGTTTTAACTTTAATAAATGAAGCCAAAAACTTTTTTAAAGTAGAGGGTTATAAATTAAGGGTTATTTACTTTTTCATGGAACGAGAAAATAAAGGGGGTCGAGCGTTTTACAAACATATGGGATTTCGTGAAGTTTCAATTATTCCCGCTTTTTATCCTCATGATGATGCTGTGTTATGGATTAAATATTTCTAGTTTACAGTAAGACTTCTAATTAATTTATCTCATTATTTTCTATTATAAGCTCTTCACCATAAATTTCTGCATCAATTTTAAAATCCCCATGATTAATTTAAATGAAATGGGACATAATTTTCCTTATAAATTAAGTGGTTAAAGTAAAAATGAAAAATATAGAAATCGCTAAAATTCTCTATGAAATCGCTGAGCTCTTAGAATTTAATGAAGTAGTATACAAACCAAGAGCATATAGAAGAGCAGCCCAAAATATAGAGATGTTATCTGAGGATATTATTGGTATATATAAAAAAGGAAGATTAGATGATATTCCGGGAGTAGGAAAGAGTATAGCATCTAAAATACAAGAATATATTGAAACAGGAGATTTAAAATATTTAAATGATTTAAGGAGTCAAATCCCCCATGGACTACAGAATTTGTTAAGAGTAGAAGGAATTGGCCCAAAAACAGCACAAATTTTACATAAAGAACTTGCAATTAAGAATATTGATGAATTAGAATTAGCTATAAAAAAAGGTAAGTTGCAAAATATTAAAGGCTTTGGAAAGAAAAAAGAAGAAAATCTTCTAAAAGCAATTGAACTATTTAAAACATCCCAAGAAAGGTTTCTATTAGGAGATATCTTGCCTATAGCTAAATATATTAAATCAAAATTAAAAAATTTAAAAACAGTTATTAAAGTTGAATTTGCAGGGTCTATAAGGAGAAGGAAAGAAACAATAGGAGATATCGACCTTTTAGTGGTTTCTAACCAACCTAAAAATGTTATGGAGTTTTTTACTAAATTACCAGAAATAAAGAATATTGTTTCAAGTGGAGAGATAAAAAGTACAATTGTCCTCAATAATAATATTCAAGTTGATTTAACCATTGTTGAAGATTCTAGCTATGGTTCAGCCCTTCAATATTTTACAGGATCAAAGGAACACAATATTCAATTAAGAGAATTAGCCAAAAAAAGTAATTTGAAACTAAATGAATTTGGTCTTTTTAATTTAAATAATAACAAAAAGATTGCAGGTACTACTGAGACAGAGATCTACGAGTCATTAGGTTTAAGCTATATCCAACCAGAATTAAGGGAGAATCGTGGGGAATTAGACCTTGCCAAAACTAAAAGGCTTCCAAAGTTAGTAGAACTTAAGGATATTAAAGGAGATTTACACATTCATACAAAATGGAGCGATGGTTCTAATTCAATTGAAGAAATGGCTATAGCCGCCAAAAATCTAGGATACAAATACATTTCTATTTGCGATCATTCAAAGACTCTAAAAATTGCAGGAGGATTGAATGAAAACGATTTAAGAGCTCAGATGAGTGAAATCGAAAAAGTAAATCGCAAATTAGAAGATTTTAGAATTTTATCGGGTATTGAGGTTAATATTGATTCAGAAGGGAATTTAGACTTAAATAATTCTATATTAAAGGATTTGGATTTTGTAGTTGCTAGTATTCATTCTGGCTTTAAAAAAAGTGAGCGAATTTTAATCAATAGAGTATTAAATGCAATACATAATGATTACGTTAATTGTATTGGTCATCCATCTGGAAGAATAATTAACAAAAGAGCTCCAGCCATCTTAAATTTCTCAGAAATATTTGAAGAAGCCGAAAAACTCAATGTATTTTTAGAAATTAATGCCTTTCCTGATCGTTTAGATTTATCTGATCTCAATTGTTTTAAAGCAAGGGAACGTAATATTTACTTTTCGATCGGTAGTGATGCTCATAATCTTAATCAATTAAACTTTATGGATTATGGTGTTGCTGTTGCTAGAAGAGGCTGGTTAGAAAGTAAACGTATATTAAATGCGATGGATCTAAAGCAATTAAAGAAAAGTTTAGGGCTTTAAATATGAAATAAATAATCCTGTGAGAAAATCATATTTTTCAACCCAAAATTAAAAGAGAAGGATGTTAAAAGTATGGTAAACAAAAGAGAAGTTGTCCAAAAATTAGAAGATTTAATTAGATACCATCGTAATCTCTATTACAACAAGCAACCTGAGATAAGCGATGAAGAATATGATGCTTTAGTGGATGAGTTAAATAAACTTAATCCAAATAATAAAATTTTCTCTGAAATTGGAAAAGATTCCGCAGCTGGATTTATAAAAAGAAAGCATGTAATTTTTATGAATTCACAATCTAAAATTAATACTCCTAATGAATTATTAAAATGGAATAAAAAAATTTCGTGTTCTATATTAGTCGTGCAATTAAAACTTGATGGTATTTCAATTGAAGTTCAATATATAAACGGTGTGCAAACATTTTCTGTCACTAGGGGCGATGGTGAAATTGGAGATGATATTACTAAAAATGTTAAAAAAATGCATGGTTATCTTCCAAAAGTGGATGATAATTTTTCAGGAGCTGTAAGAGCAGAAATTATATTAACTCGCAATATTTTTAAAAAAAAATATTCCCAACAATATGCAAATTGTAGAAATACCGCATCTGGTATTAGTAAAAGAAAAGATGGTCATGGTTGTGAAGATTTGTCACTAATATATTACGATGCATTAAGTATTAACGATAAAACTAAGTTTGATAATGAAATCGATAAAATTGAATGGATGAAAAAACAGAAATTTAATGTAATTGAAACTAAAACCTTTGAAAATGTGGAGGAAATTGTAAAATATCGTGAAAATGTGATTAGAATAAGAAAACAATTGAATTTTGATATTGATGGTCTTGTTATAAAATGTAATGAAATTGATCTTGAAGACATGAACCGAATTACTCCAATGAGACAAGTTGCATTTAAATTTCCTTCACAATCAGTAGTTTCGGTTTTAAAGGATGTAGAATGGAGTATTAGTGGTGGAACGTTTACGCCTGTAGCAATTATTGATGAGGTCGAAATAGGAGGTACGAAAGTAAGACGTGCTTCATTATCAAATCCTGATGAAATTAAACGATTAGGATTGAAATTGGGATCAATCATAATGGTTACAAAACGGGGGGATATTATTCCTAAAGTTGAAAAAGTTGTTGAAAACCCTTCTACCACAAAAAGTATCATATATCCAATTTTATGTAAATCCTGTGGTACAAAATTAAAAAATATTGGAGTAAAACTATACTGTCCGAATGAAAGTTGTCCTAGTAAAGAATTTCATAGACTCGAAGTATGGATTAGAGTTTTAGGGGTAAAAAATTTTGGAGAAAAATTATTAAGAAAATTGTATAACACCAATAAAATTAAAAAAATCGCGGATTTATATGATTTAAAAGTTGAGGATATTTCGAAATTAGAAGGTCAAGGGAAAAGATCCGCAGAAATTGCTTTAGGAAATTTATTTAAAATAAAAGAAATCTCTTTATCAAAATTTATTGCTGCTTTTAACATTGAAAACATAGGAGAATCAATTGCTAAACTTATAACAGATGCGGGTTATGAAAAACTTGATTCTATTAAAAATGCTAAAATCCATGAATTAGCGAAAATTGAGGGAATAGGTGAAATAAACGCAGAAACTATTATTGATGGTATCAATAAACTTTATAATGAAATGATTTCTGTTTTAAAAAAAAGTATTATTAAAATTAAGGAACCTTCAAAAGGACAGTTAAACGGAAAGTCATTTTGTTTCACAGGGGCGCTAAAATCAATGACACGAGATCAAGCAAAAACTTTATTGGAAGAAAAAGGTGCAATATTTAAGAATAGCGTAGTAAAAAACTTAGATTATTTAATTACTAATGATCCCCATTCTGGGAGTGAAAAGAATCTAAAAGCTAAAGAATATGGTATTAAAATTATAACTGAAGAACAGTTTTTAAATATTTTAAAATCAAACTAAAAATATGGTTGTTTTTTAATGGAGGATCACCACTTTAAGAGCAAAATATATAAATTAAACCTCTTTCTAATTATATCCCAAATACCAATAAAAATAATGGGTGATTTTTAATGGAAAATCTTGATACTCTTGAAAGAATTGCAAAAGAAAATTTAAGTATAGCAAAAAATGAAAAAAGGGTTGCAATAGATTCTAAAAATATAGCGAAATTTGAAATAAAAAAAGCTAAAGCTAGAGAAACACTCGTAAAAAAAGAACTTGAATTAGCAAAAATCAGAAGAGATTTAGCCGAAGAGACAACAGAATTAATAAATAGTAAAATGAAAGCTAAAGAGCTATTAAATTTGTCGGATTCTGGACTGAAAATTGAAAAAGATCAAGCCGTTTTTAACGAAAAAGTGGCTGATATCCAAGAAGAAATCGCAGAAATTCATAAAAAAATTGCGAAAACCGAAAAAGATATAGCTGAAGAAAATAAAAAATTAATGAATGAAAAAATAGAAGTTGCAAAAGAAAGAGAGAAATTAGGAAATAGACAATTATCTTATATCAAACTTGTTAGAAGTTCAGCAATAGAAGAAAAGATATCTTCCGCTAAAGACGATTATCTTTCTCAACAAAAAAATTTAAATAAAGCTGAGGATAAGGTTATAGAGAAGAATGAAGATCTAAAAAAATTACAAAATAAATTATCTGATTTAAAAAGAGAACTATCTATAAAATTATC
>JBHLOI010000058.1:0-21325 GCA_048940645.1 Promethearchaeota archaeon
GCAAGAGGAAATAATCCCACAAATGTTCCAAAAGAGAAATAAAACACTATTAAGAACCCTTCAAGAAACCCATAACCTAAAGAATATTGCAAACACCAAGAATATACGATTAATTCAAATATACACGGAGCAAATCCTACTAAGATCCCAAAAAAATATGGAGTTTTTTTACTTTCCCAGTTCAAGCCCACTATGCTTTTTGAATATTTTGAATGGGGCATATAACCACGTCGTGTAATAAAAAATAGAAGAAATATACCTGCAAACATAGAAGTAAAAGCACCAAAAAAATTGATGACATAAGGGTCTGGTACAAATCCTGGAATTACAAGTTTAGGTACCGAACTCACCAAAATAGTCCCCCCCGCAATAATCATATTAGAAGTCATCAAACCAATTCCATAAAGTGCTAATATGATAATACTTCTTTTTGGATTTTTAGCAATTCCAAAAGACCAGAAAAAAAATATTGCTTTATCTTCACATGGGATAGCTGTATGTAAAAAACCTAAAGTAAATGCTGGAATAAAAATGATTAAAAACTCTTGAACCAATTTTATCAACTCATTTATCGGTCTTCTGGATTTTCAATTTGAAATATAATTCAATTAAAGTTGGGAATTAAAATTATTTAAATTTAGCTATTTGATTTTAAATCACTCATCAGATTTTTTTCTTTTTTTAGTTATGCAATATTTAATTATACCGTAAAAATTTAAAATGAGAAATATCGTTACTCCAAAATTATATGGGAAAAAATTGTAAGTAAGTACAAATATTAATAAAAATGCAAGATGTAGAAAGTTATAGACATAAAAACTTGGTTTGATAAACTTTTTCAAAATTTTTGAGTCTTCTGGTAAAATAGAAAGGAATATAATTAAGAATGGAACTAATGTTAAAAGATGATGCTCCCAAACTTCAAAATAACTAATAAAAGTAATTAAAATTCCAAATATAAAACCAATAAGTATTGAATTCTTGTTATTTCTTCTGAAAACATAAAAAAGAAATCCTATTAATCCAAATATAATTAAAATAGTAAAGAAAATGAGTGTTTGACTAAAATCTATGTTAAAATAGACAAAAAAATTCATTATTAGTTTAGTTAAGCTAAAAGAAAAACTTATATCTGTGGGGTTAGATCCTGTAAAATTAACTTCCATGAAGCCATTCCATAAATTAGGATAAATAACAAATATGATAACGTTAAAAAATATTGGTATTATAGCGCTAAATAATCTTACTAAACTTCTTTTTACTAAAAAATTGATTTTTCTTTTCTCTAGATTAATATTTACCAATATTAAAAATGGTATTAATAAAACTGTAATGGGCTTTAGTATTACACTTATTCCTAAAATAAAGCTTCCAATAAAATCCCATTTTATGCTATCATATTTAAGGAATATATAAAGGGCTAATAAGGTTAAAAAGACAACATATAAATTTATTTGACCTAAGAAATAGTTCACTAATTGAGGTACTCCTATTAAGTATACAGAAATATAATACATTTTGTTAACTTTATCTTTTTCCGTTTGGTTGGGCTTTAACATGCTGATAATCCTAAATAAGGTTACACATATTAACAGATTTACAATAAAGTTAAAAATTGTAAATAAAACAAATCCCACATCAAATCCTAAGATGTAAAATGGGATAAATACTAAAGGAGATAATGGAAAGTATCGATATTCCCATGCTGAACCATATTCAACAGGATTATATAAATCTTGGAAATTTTTAAGAAATACTTCAGCAGATCTATAAAAAACAAGAAAGTCATTAGTCTCACGAAGAAATGTAAGTGTTAGAATGATGGATGTGATAATAAAACCTATTTGAATATAGAAGGCAGCTTTAAATGATTTATATCCCCAAAATACCTTCAAGATTCTTTTAAAATAAGCTATATACGATTTCAACTTCATTAAGCAAGGCATTTTTTAAATAATCACGAATATTTGAATAAAAGAACAATTAAATATATTTTTATTTGTTTCTCTTAGTATTCCAAATTTTTTTAATAATTATTGCTCTTTTATATAATTCTTCAATTTCATTTCCTATTTTATTGAAATCATGCAGTTCTGCTGCTTTATTGTAAGCATTTGTTATAATTTTTGCTTTAAATTCAGTATTAGAGAGAATTTTTTTAATACTATCAATAAACTCGTCGATAGTTTTAGCTTTACAGCATGAATAATTATGTTCAACCCAATCATATACTGGAATATCTCTAACTACGATGGGGAGTTTGCATATAGCTGCTTCAATTAAAGGGATTCCTTGATTTTCATTTAAAGATGTGCTTAAAAATAAATCTGCTCCATAATATGCCTCCCTTACATCATCATAAAAACCAGTAAAAATTACATTTTTTAATTTTAATGCTTCATCAATATCTGGATTTTTATTTATTGGTCCAACCCAAATAAAATAATAATTAGGAAGAGCTTTAGCTATACTACTAAATGTATTTACTCCTTTCCTTTTCCAACTTAACCCTACATTAATTATTAAAGTGGCATCTAATGGAATTTTATATTTTCGATTTAAATTTTTCCTAAAATTCATTCGATAACCTTCTTTTTTAGTAAAAAAATCCAACCGAATTCCATTACTCACAACATAAATAGGATAAGTCATGCTTGTTTGAATATTAGTTAAACATTTCTTAGAATATTTACTGGGAGTAATTAAAAGGTGTGCTGTCCCATACAAAATTTTCAACCAGTATTTAAATATTTGATTAAATATTGGTTTGTCTGGTAAAAAGTTACTAACTAAATCCTCAACTGTTGTATGGGCATGAATCACAACTGCAGCTTCTTTTCGATACTTTTTTTTTAATTTACTCACTTGTAAATACGTAATTGGATCAAATGTAGAAGCAGCAATGATATTCACTTTGCCTTGTTTTGCCCAATCCGGTTCTTTTTGTTTATTAAAAATCCATACATTATGCCCTCTCTTTAATAATTCCCCTATTACATCATTAGTATTTGTCTCTATACCCCCAACTGTCTTGATGTTAGTAAATTTCTTATAGATTTGAATATTTTCAACGAAAATAATGTTCATAACTTTTAAAATTTTTTTTAAGAAAAAAATTTAACTAAATTTAATTAAAGTAAGTATTTACAAGAATAAGGAGGTTATAAACTCCCTGAGAATCAAAACAATATAGATTTTCTTCTATTTGAGATTTTGACAGAAAAGAAAGAAAATACACGATTCTATTATTACATTTCTTCACAATCTTTTTATTTTAATCAATATAATATTTAGATGTGAGCAATAAAAAAGTATTTAACAATTATTACTTTAAAGGGGAGAATTCACATTTCTCAGAAATCTGGAATTATGATTTACTTACAAAGCTTAACCCATGGCGTTTAAGGAAATATCGTAAATTTACAAAATTTTACTCATCTTTTCATGAAACACTTCTAGATATTGGTTGTGCTTATGGACATTTTCTAAAACTCTTAAAAAAAAATTATAAAGTGTATGGAATGGATATTTCTGAGCATGCTGTAAAAATTGCAACTAATAGATTAAATTGTGAAATTAAACAAGGGGATGTTGAAAAAGACATTCCTTTTAAGAGGAAATTTGATATTATTACTGCTTTGTCTGTAATAGAACATCTTGAAAATCCTGAAAAAGCAATTAAAAACATACGTAATCACCTGAATGATAATGGCCTATTCTGTTTTGAGGTTCCAACAATAAGTAATAAGAGGAGTAAATTTATTTATAATCGATTTTACTCTAAAGATGAAACTCATGTATTTATTAAATCTGCGGATGAAATTAAAGATTTTATAAGTTCTTGTGGTTTTAATAAATTAGCAATTTTTTGTGCATTTTTCCCTATCTTTACTAAACAGAAGAATTGGGTTGATAATTTTAGTGTTATCTTTGGTGTGTTTCAAAAGGTTTAAACCCTTCAAAAATAAATAAATAGAAAATTTAAATTTCCTCGAATAAAATCACTCTTTTTTGATTTTTAGAAAAAAAATAAATATGCAACCAAGAATTAAATTTAATAATTCTAATTAATAGAATTTTGGATTTTTATGGTATTTTTGAATAAATCAAATAGAAGATCAAAAACTACATTTGGAATTATTTTGGGAAACAGAGATGTATTTCCTGATCATTTAGTAGAAGAAGGTAGAAAAGATATTATAGATTTAATGAATGAATTAGGATATGAAATTGTTATTTTAGATGAGGAAGATACTCCTCTCGGAGCAGTTGAGACATACTCAGATGCTAAGAAATGTGCAGAACTTTTTAAAAAGAATTCTGATAAAATTTTGGGTATCATTGTATGTCTTTCTAATTTCGGTGACGAGAAAGGAATTGCCAATACAATAAAAATAGCAAATCTCGAAATACCTATCTTGATTCAAGCATCCTCAGATGAGGTCGAAAAAATGAATAGAAAAAATAGAAGAGATGCTTTCTGTGGAAAAATTTCTATATGTAATGTCTTATATCAAAATGGTATTCCCTTCACCCTTACTAGCGTACATACATGTCCTATCAAATCTGATATATTTAAAAGAGATATCAGAAGATTTGAAAAGATTTGTAGGATTATAAAAGGCCTTAAAAGTGCCAGATTTGGTCAGATTGGAACTAGGCCCAATGCTTTTGAAACTGTAAGATACAGTGAAAAAATTTTAGATTTTTATGGAATTACAATTGAACCGATTGATTTGTCCGAGATATTTGGTGAAATTAATAGATTAAATGATCAAGATCCTAAAGTTAAAGAAAAGATACAGTTGATAAAAGAATATACTTCAACTAGTTCTTTTCCAGAAGAAGGATTACTAAGATTAGCTAAACTGGCAGTCATAGTTGAGAAATGGGTGATCGAAAATGAACTAGATGGTTTTGCATTTCAATGCTGGCCGAGTATCCAAGATAATTTTGGAATAGTTCCATGTGCGGTAATGAGTATGTTCAGTGAGGGCCTTATACCTGCTGCGTGTGAAGTAGATATTGCAGGTTTGATAGGAATGTATATATTACAATTGGCATCAGAAAATCCATCTGCTATATTAGATTGGAATAATAATTATGGAGAAGATCCAAATAAAATGGTTCTATTCCATTGCAGTAATCTCCCCAAATCATTTTTTAAAGATACTAGAATGACAATCCATCCAATTATTTCAGACCTTAAAGGAGAAGAAAAAACATTTGGAGCGATTCAGGGAAGAATAAAAACTCAGTCTTGTACTCTATTAAGAATTGAAACAGACGATATTTTTGGCGAAATTAAAGCGTTTTTAGCAGAAGGAAATTATACAGATGATCCTTTGAATACATTTGGAGGATATGGAGTTATTACAATTCCTAATCTTCAAGAAGCTTTGAAAAAACTATGTATAGAAGGATTTGCACATCATATCGCTGCCACATTGAATCAAGTTGCTGAGATTGTATATGAAGCATTAGTTAATTACTTAGGTTGGAATGTGATATATCATGAAAAATAATAATTTTATTTTTTTCTTCTTATAGTAATATTTTTATTAAAAAATCCAGAATTAATAATTTCTTTATGTTCATTATTTAGATTTGTATAGATACTAATTGGATGGAGACTTTTTTGACTATGAGTTAGATCCCTTCTATAAGAAAATATTCTCTTACGTGTTAAGTAAATCGAATATTTGGAGATGTCACATCCAATCCATTTTCTCCCAAGTGTATCTGCCACCAATAAAGTTGTGCCAGAACCACAAAAAAAATCTGCAATAACATCCCCTTTATTGCTTCCTAATTGGATAATTCGGTTAAGCAATTCATGATGTTTTTGCGTTGGAAAACCTGTCCATTCTTTAGATGCGGGTTGTAAACATGGAATCTTCCAAACATCATCTAATTTTTTATCATTTACAATTCTATAAACAACATGTCCGTTTTTATCTTTTATATTTTTCAATACACCATTAACCATTATTCTTTTCAGTTGTTTACGAGGTTTTTTCCGAGGAATTCTGATTTCATTCAGTTTGTAACGATTTGTTTTTGAATATACCAAAATATTATCATGAGCACGAGGTAAATTCTTTTTGCCTGCGGAATATTTATTATAATAATACCAAATAATATCATTTACAAATCTATTGTCACCAAAAATTTCATCTAAAATTAATTTTATATAATGGCTCGCATGCCAATCTAGATGAATAAATAACAATCCCGATTTTGCCAATAATTTTTTAAAAATAATTAGTCTCTCATAAATCATTTGCAAATAAGAATCTAAATCTTTATCCCAATGGTCAATATAGGCTATTGAATTATATAAATTACCATCTTCTTCTATTTCAATTGGATAATTCGCGCCAGAAAAAAATGGTGGATCTATATAAATCAAATTTATTTTATTCTCAAAATTGTTTAACAAATAATAAAGAACTTCTAAATTTTCTCCCCAAAATAATAAATTTTCCCAATTTACTTGGTTTTTCAACTTTTGTATATCATTATTCGAATTAGGATAACTTTCAAACTTGGTAAATCTCTGCTGATAAATTTTTTCTTGTTCTTTTATAAGGTGTGAAATGTCTTTCTTTTTATCCCAGATTAACTTAACCATTTAATTTCAATTTTTTTTTTTTTCATAAGTAAAATTAAAGAAACTCTAGTTTGTAGATACATAGGATTAATTACTTACTAAAATTTTTATTCAAATTAATTTTAAAAAGGAAATCATAGTAAAGATAAGATTTAAAATAAAAATTATTACTTATTGGTTTAAATGCTTTTCTAATATATCATCAAGCTCTTTATCCGAAAGAAAACCTTTATGTACCATTACATCTTTAATCTCCTCAAGCACTTGAGGGGCACCTTTCGCTTCTTGAATATAATCTTCAAGAGACTTTATCTTAAGATTTAATGCCTCAACTTCTCTATGTTTTCCATCAGTTTCATTTTTACTTTTTGCTATTTCATCCTCTTTTTCTTGTATTATCTTATTTAAATCATTTTTAAGGCTTTCAATTTCTATGTACTTATCTGAAATCGTTTGTTGTAAATCTTTCTTCACACTTTCAAGCTCTCGTTCTTTTTGTTCTAAATCCTCATGCAAAGCTGTCATCTTTGGTTCAAATTCTTTAAGTTTTTCTAACTCTGAAACTTTTGAGTTAGCATCAGATAACTTTTTTTCTAGTTCTGATTCATTAGATTTAAGATACTCAATATCTTTATTCGCCTTTTCTTTTTCTTCTTTAATAGCTCCTAATTCTTTTTTAGATGCAGATAATTCTTCATTTTTATCACTTAAACTTTTTTCTATTTCAGCTAATTTTTCTTTAGTTTCATTTAATTCTTTTGTTGTTTTTTCAAGCTTATCTGCTCTTATTTTTAATTTCTGCTCTAAATCATTTATTTTCGTTCTGAGGTCCAATAGAAAACGACCTTCAACTTTTTGAGATTTTTGAGGATTCTCGTTAGCTTTAGACCAGTCGATCGCCAACCTTATTAACACCTACAATTTTTTGATTTGTTTTACTATAATTTTTCTTTAATGTATATTATTAAGTTTATGATATTATATATATATTTTTTCAAGCTGTATATTTAATCTATTATAATTTAATTTTAAAATTAGCAATAATAAAAGGTTATCAAGATTTTATTTAAAAATCCATTGAAGGCTAATTTTAGCTTATCAATGATATTCGCTGTTTTTTATTCAAATTGCGCAGTTATTTTTTCAAATTCTTTATCTGAAAGAAAACCCTTGTGCATCATCACTTCTCGAATTTTTGCTAATATTTCTGGAGAAAATTCTACTTCAGCTAATTGCCTTTCAAGACTTTTAATCTTCTCAATAAACTTTTCATTCTCATTTTGATTTATAGCTATTTGATCCTTTAATCTATCGATTTCTCTGTTTCTTTTCATTAATTCTTCCTTCTGATTATCAATCATTTTATCTTTAAATTTTATAGTTTGTTCCATTTCGTTTGCTTTTTCATTAGAAAATTTAAACTCTTGCTGTAATTGTAAAATTCTTGCATTTGCTTCTGATAATTGTTTTTTCAATTCTGAGATGTGAGGTTTCAATTTTGTTAGCTCAATATCCACATTTAGTTTCTGTTCGGCAACATTATCCAAATTCTTTTTAGCAGAGGAGAATTTTTCTGTTATTTTCACTAGACTTTTCTCTCTTCCTGTCAACTTTTTTTGGGTTTCTCTAAATTCTTCCTTGGATTTTCTTAATTGTTCTTTACTTAGAGCCAAATCGTGTTCTAATTGATTTACTTTAGCCCTAAGGTCTAATAAAATTCTCCCTTCAACCTTTTGAGCCTTTTGGGGCGCAATCTCACACTTCTCCCAATCGATTCCCAATTATAATCACCCGTTTAATACATATACCCTTCAAATTTTATTTTTTATTAAAAACCTTAAACATTTGTAATTACGCACTCATTCTTATTAAAGATAAGAAATAAATGGTACTTTCTTAGATAGATATCTCAAAAAAATAATTATTTATAAAAGTAATGTATTTTACTACGTTTTTTATTGATTAATTTAAATAGAATGTAAAAAATTACAATTTATACTACTCGATACTTATGGTTAAAATTTCAGTAGGTACAGCAGGCTGGGACTATAAAGACTGGAAGGGAACATTTTATCCTCAACGATTAGATAAAAGGCAGAATTTGGAATTTTATTCTAATTTCTTTGATGTTATTGAAATAAATTCAAGTTTTTATAATCTTCCTTCAAATGAAATGGTTAATAACTGGGCAAATAGAGTACCGCCAAATTTTCGATTTATAATTAAAGTTTGGCAAGAAATTACTCATAATTTAGGAGATTTTGAGATATATACACGTGTTGCCAAATTTTTTCAACGTTTTGAACCGTTAAAGGGTAAAATTTTGGGTTTTCTCTTTCAATTTCCTCCAAGATTCAAATATTCTGAAAATCATATTGAAAAAATAATGGGTTTAGTTAATGAACTTCCAAAAAATACAGATAGTCTTTACATTTTCGAGTTTCGTGATGTCAGTTGGTTTATTACTGAAAATTTAACTCGCTTCATTGATGGAAATAAATTTATCTTGGGAACAACTTACAAACCAAGCATCATACCTTATTATTTACCAAACCAAAAATATTACTATGTGCGACTAATAGGAGACCGTGAATTAAGCGTATTTAACCGAATTCAAAGAGAACAAAGAGAACCTTTAATAGATTTATTTCAAAACGTTCTTATCTTAAAAGAAAATCCTGATATATATGAAATATTCATTATTGTTAACAATCATTTTCAAGGCTTCGCTCCTGAATCAGCAAATTTCATAAAGAAGCGATTAAATTTACCATTCAAGCCTTTAAATCAACAAAAAAGTTTAGTAGAATATTTTAAATAAAAAAAAGGAAAAAATTTTCACTATAAGAGGTTAGGAATTGAAACTCCAAATCCCCATAATGCTATTCCTTGAGCAAAACAAAATATCATAATAACGAATGCTATGGGGGGCCATGATAATATTTTCGAAATCCATTGCAAAATACTAATATAAAACTTAGCTGTAAGTGCCACTATTGCAGTAACTATAATAAAAACAATTATCAATAGCAATTTTGGATTAATCCACTCACCAATCGGTTCCCATGCTCCTTCAGGTATAAGTGAAGCAAGTATAAAAGTAGATGCTGCTCCTGCTAATAACCCTAATATACTTGCTATAGGCAAATCATTAATAGGCTTGAAGAACATTGCTATACCTATAACAATTAAAAAGATACAAGTAAAATGATTAGCTTCATATCCAGTTACAGCTGCATATCTAAAACTAGGAGGTACATTTCGAATCAAACCCCAAGCTCCTGCCCAGACATCCAGAAGGCCCACAACACATCCAAGAAAAGAAAATATCTTTAAGAATGTTGTCACACCAAATGTTTTCCCTTCCTCTAGTTTTCTCTTAGTGAAAGAGCCTCTACGTTTCCATTCATAGAGGAAAGTGCATAGAGCAATAAAGCCAGTAATCAGAATCATAATCCCACTCGATTGACCTACCCAATCAAAGAAGTTTTGTAAATATGTCCAATAATCTCCTTGAAGTATCAATATACTCACATTTTAAGTTAATTTTTTTAAATATTAGATCGTGCATCATTTTAAATACTTATACATTGCACTAAAAAATTTTAAATTTCTCTACCCTATCATTTTTTTATGGAATTTATTGATAATTTAAAAAAGTTAGGTTTAAAAGAAAATCGGAAATATTTAATTCTCGTTATTTGGCTTTTAATTGATATTACTCTCATTCAGATCCCAATCCAGATTAATATTCAAATAGGTGCGATTGAAGTTGAATTATGGGATCTCATTGGAGTTGTAATATTTTTACCTTATCTAACGTTTTTAATGTTTTTGTTTCTATTATCAATAGTTTTTAAAAAAGACATAAAGGAAGTGTCTTCGTGGAAGATAGTTATTATCTTTTTGTTAACATTGCCACTCATGTTTTTTATTTCAGTAATTTTAGTGGCAATATTTGCGTTTTCAGTATTTAGTTACATTTTTTTTTCCTCTTGGTTTATTCTCTATGGAGCTTATTTGATTGCAAGAAATATAGATGAGCGATTAAAAAGACATGATTATCGAAAAATAACACGAAGTTTAACTTTTTCTGGAGGTGTATTATTCTCATTATTTTTATTAGTGATTATGTTTGTGCCCGCTCTCGGAATATTAGATATAATATATACTTTCATTCCTGAACTATCCACTTATCCCATAATAATATTGGGCGTAAGAATACTTTTTATCATAGTTGGTGTAATTCTTGTCACCTTTGCGTTTTTAACCCTTGTCGGCTTAACAAGAAAGACATTTAATGCATGGATTGGAATATTTGCAATTTTAGTGGTTATTTATACATACTATTTAGTTGTAAAGGTGTTTATCGCTTTAAAAAGCGTTGGAGGCGGCGGCTCATCCTCACCTGTTACCCAAATCTTAATGATACTTATTGATATATTCATCATTTTATATTCAATCAGTACTCTAATGGGATCTCAAGCAGAACTGCTGGGTAAACGGGTTTTCAAAAAATCAATGCGTATTGGTATTGATACTATATTATTATGGTTAGTCTTTTCGAAAGTGGCTTACGAATTTGTACACTACTTTCCATATGATTGGCTTCAGGGTTTGCCATATATTGACTTTATTACGATATTAAATGAATCAATTATAAACTTATTACGAAACATTGGAATATTAATCTTTTTCATTGCCGTTTTAGTGATTTTGGGTTTATACGAAATTAGGAAATATAATATCAACGAAAAAAAATTTATGGTACATGTTGAAAAGCAAATTAGGGAAAATTTAAGTCTAAAAGGAGAGATGGAATATTTCACCGAATTATCTGAAAAAAAGTATAGTGAAATTGATAAGGAGGAGGAACAAAGTAGAGAAGAAACAACTGAAGAACAAGATATTGAGAAAGATTTTTCTTAATTTTTTATTTTAGTTATAACTAGAAATTAGAAATCCATAAGAGATTAATACTTTAATAATTACTTTTATTAACGAATTTTTCAGAAAATGTAATATTTATATCCAAGTTAGTGTATCAAATGAGTAAAATGGAGAATCTTATAGGTAAAGAATTATTTTTAGAAAAATTTGAAAAATTGTCGTTAAAAGTAGAACAACTCACAGAAGAAATTACCAAACTGAAAAATAAATTAGATAAATCAAATCTAGTTAATAGATCATTTGGTTTAAAATCGATTAGAACTTCAGAACCTTTGAGTTTTGCCAAGGATGTTCATGGGATTGGAAGTCCGACAAAAAGGTATATTCTATCCATTAGAGCTATCACAGAAATGTGGAAAGGCCGTAAAAATGATATTTTATTTGTAATCCGTCAACAAGAAAAGGAAACTCATATGGATCTTAAAGCATTAGGGATAAGAATACCCATAGATGATACTCAGAATTTCGAAGTTTTAGCAAAACAAGTATTATCACTTTTATATATTTCATGTGAATTAAAAAATATTGAAATTAGTGAAATATTAAGGGATATTTTCTCGCAAGTAAACAGAGAGGGTGCCAAATTAGTACAAGAAATTAAGCAAAAAATGGTTTTGCATTAAAGATTGATAATACCTCTGTATCTTTGACTATATCATCTATTATCGTGAAATATAGGTTTCACGAAATGTAAAGTTTTTTTAATTTATAACAAAAGTTTTTAAATTGGTTCAAATAAATTATAGATTGAGGTTATCATTATGGCATCTCAAATAATATTTAATGACTTAAGGAATGAAGTTGAGGCAACTTCTAATGACTGCAAGTTATATAAACAAATCTGTGAAGAAACAGAATATGATTTAGATCAAACGATTAAAGAATCAAATTTGGATGAAATTCCTTATGTCAACTGGAATTACTTTAAAGAATCTAATGGAAAATTTCCCGAATTATTACGGATACCTTATAACAAATTAGCATATTGGACATTAAGTTCGTCTACAACTGGGGATCCAAGCTTAATAGGGAGGGATGCTGAGGATATTGAAGTATTCAAAAATAATTACAAAAAAGTGTTTGAAGAATTTTCAAACATGCAAACTATTAAACGTCTCATTTTATTTGCTCCATCACTTGCATTTATGAATAAAATGCCAGGAGAGTGGCATGGAAAGCGTGGTTTTCTTTTTTATAGAGATATTACTGATATTTGGAAAAATTATGATATAGATTATTTATTGAAATTTAAACTTGTGAAAACTATCTCCTACATAATGAGCCATTTTAAGAAAAAAGTATTTATTGAACTTGATGGTAAATTGATGGAAAGAAGTCTTAAAGAGATAGAGCACAAACAAATTCCTGCATTAGTTGCAAATTCTGCTCCCTTAATGTTTCAAAATTTCAAAGATTATTATAAGAAACATAAACAAGGTTTTAGCATGCCTGAAACCTTCAGAGTTCAGCTAGGTGGTGGAGGATGGGATGGCATAAAAGGTAGAGTAAAACTCGGGTATAAAATAAACAAAGCAGAGTTTATGGAAACCATTTCGGATTTTTTTAACATCCCGTATGATAATATTGTTGATAATTATGGTGCAACCGAAATTCCTATTGCTTGTGGGGGCCATTGGAGTAAAAAGTATGAGGATTTTCTTTTTCATCTTGATAAAAATGAAGCTCATATAATTATCCGCGAGATTGGTAGTCTTGAAAGAATTAAAAAAACAAATGAACCTGGTATAATAGAAGTATTGACCCCTTATGGTGTGAAATCTTACGCTGGAGTTGCAGTCATGCTTGATGATATAGTTGAAGTAGTAGATTTTAATAAGTGTACTGAATGCGGTAGAGAAGGAACAGTATTTAGAATAACGGGAAGAATGACTCCTGATATTGGAAAAGGATGTAGTTCTTTCACGAATTTGTACCCTTTTAAATAACTCTTTTAAATAACTCTTTCGCAATCCAAAAATTTGTTGCTTTTTTGTTCATTAGAGATTGTTTATATATATTACGCTCATTTTTAATGATTAATTTATAAATTTCATAATTATAAAAAACTTTTTGAGATGTACTAAATGAGTTATGAAGACATTATTTATGAGAAGAAAGACAGAATTGCACGTATAACGATAAATCGCCCTGAACGATATAATGCTTGTACACAACATACCGTCCATGAATTAATTGATGCCTTCAATCGATGTATGGATCCTGAAATTGGCATAGTGGTTTTCACGGGTGTTGGAGATAAAGCTTTTTGCACAGGTGGTGATCAAACAACCCGAGAAAAAGGAGGATATAAGGGCGAATATATGTTGCCATTGGAAGTAGGTTGGCAACATGTAACTCATCAAATTCGTACCCTTCCCAAACCCGTTATTGCTCGTATAAACGGTTATGCAATAGGAGGAGGACATGTATGGCATGTAGTTTCTGATCTAAGTATTGCAGCTGAACATGCCCAAATAGGACAAGCAGGACCACGAGTAGGATCTTTTGATCCCGGGTATGGAACTGGGGATCTAATGCGTGCTGTAGGTATAAAGCGTGCCAAAGAGATATGGTATCTATGCCGTCGTTATACAGCAAAACAAGCACTCGAGATGGGACTTGTAAACGCTGTTGTACCATATGAAAAGTTAGATGAAGAAATCGACCTTTGGTGCCAAGAAATCTTAGAAAAGAGCCCAACTGCATTAAAGATGCTTAAATATGCCTTTTTGGCTGAGAGTGATGGAACCACTGGCATTACACAATTAGGTGTTGGTGGACTTTCGCTCTATTATGGTACGGATGAAGCTGTTGAGGGAAAAAATGCATTTTTAGAAAAACGCAAACCCGATTTTAATCAGTTTAGGAAGTAATGGTATTAAGTTACCTATTAAAAATAAATATGCTATTGGATATTTGTTTTAATAAATTAATTCTTTTTTTTAAAATTTTGACTTATTTTGTTGGTTTTAAAAAATCAGAATCAAAATATTCTGGATTTGGGTATGTATAAAAGCCCTTACCAGATTTTACGCCAAGCTCACCTTTTCTAATCTTATCCATAAGTGCTTTTGGTGGGTGATCTTTTGGATCTTTAGAATCATTATAATATACCATTTCAATATCATAGACTACGTCTAATCCCACTTTATCCATGAGTCCAAACGGACCTTCTTTAGACCCTGTAAACACCATCCATGCACGATCAACATCCTTAAAATTAACAAAACCATTCCCCCACATGTAAAGTGTTTCACGCTTGATTGCTCTCCAAACACGATTAAAACAAAATCCTAATAATTCTTTTTTAACAGTGAGAGGAATGAAATTTAAGGAACGAACCCACTCAACTCCTTTTGAGAAGACTTCAGGTAAAGTACGAGTTCCCCCCATTACATCAGCAATATTTAATCCTTGGAGAGGAAAGTAGAAATGAATATTAAGACAGTATTCAGGGCGTCCACTACTTAACTCTAATCTAGAAACGGGTATTGAAGAACTATTTGTTGCGATAATAGCTTTAGACATTGCATTTTCCCCGATTTTCTTAAATATTTCTCGTTTAAGTTCAATTTTCTCTGGTACAGCTTCAATAATTAACTGTGCGTCTTTGACAATTTCTTCTATAGTTCTTTTTTGGAGTATTTTTTTTTGACATTCATCCCACTTATCCCACGGAATTAAAGGGCGTAAATTTTTACTCTTTAATTCTGAGCGAATTCTCTTGAAATTTTGTTTTAATGCACCTTCAACTGAGTCATAAGTTTGGATCTTATACCCATTATATGCTGCTATCATTGAAATCTGTGTTCCTAATACACCAGTGCCTATAACAGCAACTTTTTCAATCGGATTTGAAGTTTTGGTCATATTATTATATTATCAAGGAATAATATAAAATTAATACTTTATTTGTTAAAAAATATCGAATTGATGGAAGAATCCATGTGCTGAAAGAAAAAACACCTAAGTTGATAGAAATTTTACTAACTTAATTTAATTCTTCTCGCGCTATGATTAAATTCTGAATTTCAGAAGTTCCTCCTCCAATTTGGAAGAATTTTGCATCTCTCATATATCTTTCAACAGGGTACGTGTCTGTATAACCATCACCCCCATGGATCTGAACTGCTTCTGATGTAATTTCTACTGCAGTCTTGCTTGAGAAAGCTTTTGCCATTGAAGCTTCTTTTGTGATATCAATTTTCTTTTCTTTTAATGCTGCTGCACTATATGCTAATAGTCTCGCTGCTTGAAGTTTTGTAGCCATATCCGCAATTTTTATTCTTATTAGTTGAAAGGAAGAAATGGGTTTATTAAATTGAATTCTATTTTTAGCGTAACTTTTAGAATCTTCTAGAGCTGCGATAGAAATTCCATTACACTCGGAACTTAGAGTTAATCTCTCTACGTTGAAAGTATCCATTAAACTCTGAAAACCTATTCCTTCTTCTCCTATAAGATTTTCTTTAGGTACTTCCACATCATTTAATTGAATAATTCCATTATATATTCCATTAACTCCCATTAATTCATAGGGATTTTCAATAGTTAAGCCGGGTGTATCTTTTTCGACTATGAACACACTCATACCATTTCGGGGATTAATGTTAGGATTTGTAATACTCCAGACAAAATAATAATCTGCGATTCCTGCGTTAGTGATAAATTTTTTTGAACCATTTAAAACATAGAAATCCCCTGTCTTTTTTGCGATTGTTTTAATTCCTGCTACGTTCGAGCCAGCCTCTTCTTCAGTTACACATATGCTACAAATTTTTTCTCCTCTTGCGATTTTTTTTAAGAATGTGTTTTTCTGTTCTTCATTACCGTGTTCATTTAAAAGGTATCCATCTAAAATGCAGGGTGTACGAGTAACTGACACTGCTACGTTAAGTCTGGAAATATTTTCTGTAATTTGGCAGTGTCCAACCATGCCTAAATCTGTACCACCATATTTTTCAGGGATTAAAGGTCCAAAATACCCCTCATTTCCCAATTTTCGAATTAAAGGAAGTGGAACTTTCTTTTGGTTATTTATATCATTTTTTAACGGTTCTAATTCTTTAATTAAAAAGTTTTTAAGGTTTTCTTGTAATCTGTAATGTTTTTCTGTAAAGAATATATTGTTCATGGAATCATCTCTAATTATATAAACTTATTTAACTAATAATAAAGATTTTTTATAATTTTTGATTGTATAATTAATCAATAATTCATCAAAATATTTTATAAGTGATTAGGTTGGGTCAAGTCTTATGCGAAAATTGTGGTGATGAAGCTCCTGAGGGAATTCTTTATGAATGTATTGATTGTTTTAGCCCACTATGCGATAACTGCGCAAATGTTTGTAAAAACTGTGGGGCTTATATCTGCGATGGATGTTATCATTATCATAAGAAAAAATGTTATTGAATGAAGGGCTCTTATATCTTAGTAATACTGCTTGAAAGAGAAAAAATTATTAAAATCGGCTCACTTAGAAATCTCCTCTTTTCTAAGGGATTCTATCTTTATATAGGTTCTGCAATGGGAAATACTGGGTCCTCTACATTGCTGAATCGAGTAAAAAGGCATTTTTTAAATAAAAGCGAAAAAAAGCTTCACTGGCATATAGATTATTTATTGGCAGATAAAAATTCTATTATAGTAAAATTATATCTCATTCCTTCAATCAAACCTTTAGAATGTATAATAGCTCGAGAATTCCTAGAGCAATGTGATAATTTCATTAAAGATTTTGGATCATCAGACTGTAATTGCATTAGTCATTTATTCTATTTCCAAAATTTTAAAAATATAAATCCAAATCAGAATTGTTCTTAAAAATACCATGATAAAAAAATGCATTATCTAAGCTGAGCACCACAATGTGGGCAATATATTAGATTTTCTTCTCTATCTATCTTTTCACCACAATATCTGCAATAACTTGGGTTTTGATCTGTTTCTTCATTCGGTTTTCTTGAAACATATTTTTCTAATTTTTTGAGGCTTTCTTCTAACTCTATAATACTATTTAACATATCTGGATTACTTTCCTCACTTTGCAATTTTACATATTCAGAAGATAATAAGTGGGATTCCATCAATTTGTCGGTTATTTTCCTCAATCTTTCGATCGCATTATTTAAAATTCTCTTTCCGTAATCTAATCTTTGACGCTCTAATTGTATGAGCTTTTTTTCAATTTCTATTTTATGGATTCTTTTCTCTAATTTTCTAGTGTATGATAATAATTCTTCTATAATTTCTCTATTTCTATTAAAATTTTTTCTATGGTCAATACTATTATTATATGATAAAATATTTCCCCATTCATCTAATTTTGCAATCCAATTATTAATTTTAAATCTAGTATCTTCGGTAATTCTAACGATTTCGTTTGGAGGTGTTGTTTTTTCAACAACTAATCTCATTAGTCCTGATTTATTATCAATTTTTGGTGATTTTCTGAATATTTTTACAATCTGATTAATTGGATTACTGGGATCGCTGATTTGAAAACCCTTCGCTAAAATGTCAATCACATCTCCTTTGACTACAGGTTTATCAATTAATATTAATTTAAGTACTTTGGAAAGGGTTATTAGATCTATATAAGTAAAAGTTGGAGTAAACTCAATTTCTTCAGCAGTAATTACAACTGTCTTTCTTATTTTAACAATTTCCCCAACTTTCACACCTGCATTCAATCGGAGAAGATCGTCTAATCTTATTATATTTGTCCCTTTATCTCCGATACTAGGCATAACTATTCCAGCTGTCCTCTTTTTACCTGTAATCTCAATAATACTTCCTGTTGATAAAAATAATCTGTCTACAACATATTGATCTATATAACATAATGAGTGTCCAGCAGAATTATTTTGTAAAGCCTCAACCCTTAACCCACCACCCTCAAATCTCTGCCTTATCAATATAAATCAAACTTTTTGATTTCAATGTATGATGCACTGTATATTATCTGTATACTAAGTATTTAAAGTTTTGCTAATTAAGGTATGAATATATTGTTAGTAACCTTAAATTTATATATGATGATATACAATCAATATACAGAAGCAGATAAAAAAATTAAATATTATAAAATTGTAACATTGGGAGATTGATATAAATATCAATAGAAGTATTTGAGCCATTAAGTTCTCAACTTGGTATACCTGGGACTTCTTATAGGATTCAACTGGGATTAATTAATGGAAAATGGGCATCAAGACTCTTGAAAGGACAAAATGTCATCGATTCATACATTTATAAGGATGAAGATATAGCAGAGGGGGGATTTCCTAATCAAAATATCATTGTAGGCTGGGTATTGCGTACTGTAGCCATTCCAAACATAAACCCACATCAAATAATGAAAACAACTCAGGCTTTAATGAAACAAGCAATCGAAAAGAAAGAACAAAAAAAGGTAATGGTTCCCGTAAAAGAAACTAAAAAGGTTGAATTAGAAAAAGTACCTGAAAGTTCTAGAGAATTACCATCTGAAATTAAAGTTGAACACATAGGAAATAATAATCGTGAAGATAATTTATTAATAAAATTATTAAAAGAAAAAGATGAAGAGTTTGAACAATTAAAACTTGAATATGAACTATTAAATCAAGAATTAAGATCAGGTAAACCATCATTTGAAATTCAATCAGAAGGTAATCTGGGTAACAAAGAACGGATATTGAATCTCCTTAAATCAAAATATCTAACCAGCAATGAAATTGCTGAAAGACTTAGTTTAAGTAAACAAGATACTCGCACTTATCTTCAAAGACTTAAAGCAGAAGACAAAATCAAGGTTATTGATAAAAAGGGGCGATTTTTAGTTTATGCCTTAAAGAAACCTATTAGTTCAGCAAAAGAACACTATGCGCCCGAATCCTTAGAATATGATTTAAGTTATTTACTCAATCTGATAGAGATGAAAATGACTCCTAAGGATGGTGTGAAATTCACTCCAATTGATCTCATGCATATCAAAAAAATCGAAAAACGAATTGCAGATAAAAAATGGGAAAACAAGCAAGAAATAAAAGCCCTAAGAGAATTAATCGACTTTGAAAAGACCTATAAAGAAGAAATAGATGAAAAGTTGGCTGAACTGGAAGCAAGAGTTAATTATATTGCATCTGGAGTAGAATTAAAACAAAAAGTAATAGAACAAAAAGAAGAAGAGGGATTCAGGGCAGCCAAAAATCAAGTATCCACTGAAGCGATTTATAAGGTTATAGTAATCGGTGACCCTGCTGTGGGAAAAACAGAACTTCTTAAAAAGTTTGCGACTAGAGCATTTGAGGAAAGGTATCTTCCTACTGTTGGTGTTAATATTTTGAAAGAATCTATTAATTTAGATGATTTGAATGCCACAGTAAATTTAATGTTCTGGGATGTGCCAGGGCAACCTCAATTTTATATGCTCTATCGACCGTATTTTAATGGAGCAGATGGTATGATCTTAACTTTCGATATAACTCGTTCAAGTACGTTTAGCAATATTAACAATTGGTATTCGACTGCTATAAAATACGGATTAAGCGGAATTCCTAGAATCTTAGTTGGAATTAAAAAGGAGTTAAACTCAGAAGAGCAACGCAAAATAATTTTACCCATGGCTGAGCATTTAAGTGAAAAACTCAATGCGCCATATTTTGAAGTGTCTCTTGATACTGGAGAAAATGTTGAGCTCATTTTTCAAACTATTGCAGAATTAGTTCATAGATATAAAAATGGCGAAAATTGGAACGTTCATGGCATTGAACAAAAAATAGCAGCAGTTCCAGAAACCCCTTCTATAAAGTCACCTGAACCTAAACCCGCTTCCGTGATATCTGAAAAAATTCCAATCGCCTTAAAAGAAAGTCCAATTTTTCCATCATCATTCCAATCATCTCACATATCAAGTAGTCAATCCTTCGTCAATTATATGCCACAAACTATTTCATCAAAGAAATTAGATGAATTACGATGTCAATATTGTGGTTATATTATTTTAAAACCTTATCCTAAAGATCAACTCTGCCCTAAATGTAGGAAATTTCTTCCTGAGTTATATAAATATGTAAATAATTCAGAAGTAGAAGGAAAAAAGGAGCCCAAACAGTTTAAGACTAAAACTTCAACTCTTAGTTCAAAATTTCAAGGAAAAATTAAAGTTAAAACAAAAGCAGAATCATTTTCAGTTGAAGATGAGATTATTTATTTAAAAAATGAAGAGGAATACGTTAAATTTTTAGGTATCACCTCTGTAGAAAGAACTCCGTTATTTAATAATAATCATCGATATAAATATCTTTTAGAATTGACAAATAACTTAGATTACATTGCAACAAGTATTCTGGGTGGAGAATTAGATAAAATGCTTCTTATTACCGATAAAAACATCGAAGAAAAGTGTCATTTCTATGTTAAGGATGAAATCATATATATTGTATATGGAGTCTTTCCTGATAAAAAAGGTAAATGGATGCTTGAGCAAATGGCAAACTATTATTCTGAATTAGTTCGTGGTAAGGATGTAAATAATTTATCTAAACTTGAAAAAAGTAATATTAACCATAAATTCATAGGGCTTCTTAAGTTCATGTTAAATGAGTATCTAGGTTTACAAGAAGTATTTACAGATCAAGAGATTCCTTACCTTGAAGATTGGATTAGAGTTGATTATGTAGGATTATCTTCAATGTCAATAGGGGTAATATCACTCCTTTTAGATGAAGAAGGAAATCTAAATGTGGAGGTGACTGGAGAATTTGATAATCACGC
>JBHLOI010000059.1:0-20715 GCA_048940645.1 Promethearchaeota archaeon
TCCACTGGTACAATTACTGCTTTTACATCGAAATAATCTGCTCCCTTATAAAACGCTGGATGTGCAGAGCTAGGTAAAACCATCTCTGGGTTTTTAATATGGGGAAACTTATCCCTTGCCCAATCTCTATATGTTTTTACAGCCATTACAATACTCTCAGTTCCTCCAGAAGTCATGCTTCCACAACATTTTCGATCTCCTCCAAAGAGGTCAATAGCCATTGAAACTACTTCAGTTTCAAATTTTTTTAGACTTGGAAAAGCAAGCGGACTTAATGCGTTCTTAGAGAAAAACATATTATAACTTTTCTTAAGCAATTCTGTATGCTCATCCGATGCATGATAAACTAAACTCCAAACCTTTCCATTTTTCCATTCTACGTCATCTTTACTAACTAATTCCATTTCCTTTAGGAGTTCATTGCCAGAGATTCCATTTTCGGGTAAAACTACCTTAGGTCTAACCATTTTTATTCAAAAACTAATTATATTTTTTTTTATTGTTTTTAATTACTCTTTATTCATTAATAAGAGTTTAACTTCTGAATTATTATTGAGATAGTCATATTTTCAAAATCAATTAGTTATTTTTTTAAAATGAATTACGCTATTTCTACTATTTACTTTAAAATCTTAATCTTAATAGAATGGAAGGTATTTCAAATATATTTTTGTATATAATCAAACTCTCAATGCGTTTTATGAGAAAGTAAAAGCGATAATCTTTAAATCGAAATGAAAAACATTACTTTCATCAATGTAGTAGTTCATATTACTATTTGGGGTAAACTTAGGAAATTGTGATCTGAATAGTCATTTAAAATCTAAAGGTTTAAATGTAAGTTATGTGTATAATTTAAACATCTTTTTTAAAAAAATTTAAGAGAATAAGGGAAAAGGGAACAAAAATGGCAAAGAAGAAGGCTCCTAAAAAAAAACCAGCTCCTAAAAAAAAACCAGCTCCTAAGGGAAAAAGTGCTCCTAAAAAGAAGCCAGCAAGTAAGAAAAAATAGCGATTAATTCATAATTAACACACTTTTTTTTATTCTATTCTTATTAACATAAACTTATATCAAATTGGGGGTCTAATTTCTGATATTACTTTTGCTTTAGACAAAAAAGTAAGGTAGGAAATGTAAATATCAAGATATTTTAACCCCTCTTTTTAGCTCCTAAGGAACGTTACTCGCGAACTTTAAGTTCCTAGAAGATTTACTTTTACCTAAATCGTTTGTAAAATATAAAGAATAAGTATATTAATCACAATCAATACTTAAAATAAGGAGTGGAACTATACTTATGGATGAAAATAGAATAAGGGAAAACTTGGAACTATTTGCATTTCCGAGATTATCAGGATCTCCATATGAAAAAAAAGCGTTTAACCTTGCAGTGGAAAAAGTTGAGGAGATGAATTTAAATCCAGAAATTCAAACCTTTAAATTTTCGACTTTTTATTCACGTATATATCCCAAAATAGCCTTTCCTCTTGTATTTTGGGTAATTTTTACATTATATTTGAATTTAAGTCTCTTATTTGTGTTAGTCAGTTTATTTTTAACTGTTTTAATATTCATACCATTTTTTATAATAACTAGGAAACCTGAAAATATCAAAATTGGAAGAATTTTAGAATCTCAAAATCTTTATGTGAAGTTAAGCCCTTCAAGTTCAGAGGATTTAAAATCTAGTTCAGAAGGTGAAAAAACAAACATTTTTTTCATGGCGCATCTGGATTCAAAAGGGCAAAGGATTACAGCAAGAACAAGAGGTTTAAGTATCTTTTTTTGGATAATTTCCTTATTTGCTAATCTAATCATTTTAGCTTTAAGGTTTTTTTTATCCTCATTTTATTTTCTAATTACTTTAATCGGAATTATTTCTATGGCAATTAGCTTGATAACAACAGTAATCCTCAGCTCAAACACTACTAATAATAGATCTAAGGGTGTTATTGATGATGCCTCTGGAATAGCATGTGTTTTAGAGTTATTAAGTTACTTTTCTATGAAGAAAAATGAAGTTAGGAATTATAGTCTTTGGTTTGTACTTACAGGAGCAGAAGAATCAGGGACAATGGGGATTCGTAGCTTTTATAAAACTTTAAATGCTATTAATCCAATTAAATCAATCGTTAACAATTTCGAATCTTTAGGAAAAAGTGTTAACATTATAGCTACTAAAAACAATCTTAAAAATAATTTGGGGTACTATAATTTCCTTATGAATAAAGCAAAAGAGTATAATTTTAAAACATTTATCAATCCACTCCCCGTAGGTATCCATACAGATGGAATATATCTATTTCAAAAAAATTTTAACCTAATTGAATATGGAAGCTCTGAAGTGGGTAAATTTATGCATTCTGACCATGACTCATTAGAAAATGTAGATGTACACGTATTAAAAAAGCTTTGCAAATTTATTATAGATACATTAGAATACTTTAAATAAAAAAAAGGGAAATAAATTATTTCAGTTAACTTTTTAAATTCTTTATATTTCGGGCATTTCAAGGCCAACAAGCGGTAATGCTTCGGCACCTGACATAAAAACCTCGAAATCTACCGTATATCCCTCTATGTCGAAATATTCGAGTATGTTTTGGTAAAAACGTTTCATATACTCTTTAAATTTGCCATCTTTAACCTCAACTATGGAAATTGCCTTCATTCCATTAGTTGTTGTTCTTACAGCTACAGGTAAAATTACTTTCTCTAAGGATCTATCTGTAGGGAATTTTTTTACAACCTCAAGGTATTTTTTTCCAACTTCTGATGATCTATTAGCTGGAAAGTGGGTAGTTGACATTACTATAACCATATAGTTCACCTCTATTTTAATGTTAATTATTTTTATTTAGATTGGATTTATCAGTATTGTATGAATATTTCAAAATTAATAAAAACTTTGCCAATTTTGTTAAACCTTTACAACATTTTTATTTATTGAAAGATTACTCATTTTACATAACTTAAAATTTTTAAAAAGTAAGGTGATTTTATGCCAATAATTGGTATTGACTATAGTAAATGTACTGCATGTAGAATTTGTTTAACTGCATGTCCTAGATTTTTATATGAAGAAAAAGAAGAGAAGGCTCAAATAGAATTTACTGGACCTATCAAAAGATGTATATTATGTGGTCAATGTATTGCTCAATGTCCAGAGGATGCGATATTATATGAAGGAATGGGGGAAGCAATTTTAGTTGAAAATGTTGGAACACCTGAAAAAATTGTCTCTTATGACAAGATGTATAATTTTCTTGCAAGTCTTCGTTCAATTCGCCATTATAAACCAGACAAAGTACCTGATAACTCATTAAAAAAAGTGATAAGGGCAATGGAATATGGTGCTACAGGGGCTAATATGAGATCTGAGAAATTTTTTATCATTTCGGATAAATTTAAGCTAAAAGAATTGTCAGATGCTATTTTAGAAGAGATTTCTAAAGATCAAATGCTAAATGATCAATTTGGTGAGCAAATTAGGAGACGTAGCCAACATTATCAATATCCTACATATTTTGACGCCCCTCACGTAATTTTTGTTTCAAGTAACCTAAATATTATGACGGGTGGTTTTAATATAGGAAATATAATCACTTTTGGGAGATTAGCAGCTCAATCACTTGGTATGGGTACGTGTTGGAATGGTTGGACTCAACTGGCTATAGAAAGAAACAACGAAATAAAAAAAATCGTGAATATTAAGGGTATTGTCGTAGCTGCTTTCACTATTGGTTTTCCTGATTTAACTTATTATAGAATACCTCCACGGTCTCAAAAAAGAGTTAAAGGATTATAATCATTTTATAATATAACTGGTGAAGGTACGTCATTTCTTAATAATACAGTTTCACCCAAATCTACGCTGTGTTCATTTAACCAAGATTCTGGCATTGCAATTTTCATTTGATAGTCATCTTTTCCATCAAATTCAAGCAATTCACTTAATCTTACGCCTTTCTTGTTATTTCCTGTCTGATAAAAGGTGCTCATTAACTGAATTATCTCACTTATATATTTCTTATCGACGTATTGAAAGGTCGCATTAGTGAGCGATTGAATAACTTCTTGCAATAAACAGTAATTTCTAATAAATTCTCGAAAATAGGGTAATAATATAAATTTATCTAAAAATCTTCTCGAAGAATGAGCTTGTATTAAACTACATATCTTGATATATCTACCAGAATTTAAGTTATATTTCGTTATAGTTTCTAAACTAGTGGCAACTATATTCTTAAAATTCTCAATACTAGCAGTTATTTTGGCTAAATACCAACCGTACTTTCGAGATATTACATCAATTTTCAATCCAACTTAATAATCCTTATGTGGCTATTTAAATCTATGCATTTTTAAGATAAAAATAAAGAATATCGAAGATTATTTTAGGGAGTAAAAGGGGAATTCATAATTTATTTATGAGCCCAAACATTTATATTAGTAATGAAGACAAAAAAAAATAAAGACGATAATGAATCGTGCCAATCCTCTAATAATCCCAGCAAGTGGAATGGAAGAACAATAGAGATTGATGATGCTGGGACTGGAGATCTCGTCGGGGATGCTTTCATTGGGTTCCGAGACACGAAAAGTGGAAAGATAATATTTCAATCAGTTCCCGTAGGTCTCTATAATAAAGATAATAAGGACGTAGATCGCCCTAAAAAACACATACTAAAGCTTGTAATCAAGACTCTTAAAATATTGAATCACGGCAAGGGTGATAGGATACTTTTATGTAGAGGTGATTGTTTTAATCTTGTTAGAGAATACTTTAATGAAAATAACATATATTATGAATCTGCTATCATAGAAGGAGAACTTCAAGATGCTGTGGAAGGTAGATTTATTCGACACCTTAGAAAACTTGGAATAACTTCTAATAAGCTTACAAAAGAATCTGGTGCACAGAGATATTTTGTTTTATTTGATTGGGTGTGCCGAGACTTTCCAAATCGCGAATCTTTCGTCAAAACGGGATTTCCCTCTTGGAAAAGAAAATGGAGAAAGATTGCAGAGAGGAGAAATAAAAAATATATGAAAAATAATTCTTTTAAAAAGGACCAAATCAAAAAGAGGGCAAAAGAGATATTTAAACTTATGTTTGTGAAACCGATCTCTCTAAAAGAAACTTTCTCTAAAGGTTCAATATAAGATAATATTTTTATTTTTTTAATCTAATAAATGGTTTTTCTATGGAACAAATCGTAGTATTCATAGATAATAGTAATATTTTCAAGGGTTTTAGAAAGTATAATATCAAAGCAGATTATGAAAAGCTGAAAAAAAGTATAACACAGGGACGAAAACTAAATGGTATTTTTTTATATGAAGGTGTTATCTATCCTATGAGCCCAGAGAAAAAAAAGTGGTATAAAGATTTGAGTAATAAAAGTGGATACGTGATTAAAGCGAGTTTTGATAAAATTTCTTTTAATGATGCGATTGAAAAAAAAATTGATATTAAAATTGCGATTGATATTGTCTCTCTTGCATATGAAAATGCATACGATACGGCGGTATTGGTATCTGGTGATGGAGATTTTGTACCAGTTGTTAAGAAAATAAAGAAATTAAATAAAAAAGTGGAATTATGGGCATTTCGATACTCTTTAGCTAACACCTTAAAGGGAGAAGTTGAGCAGGAAAATATCTATTATCTTGATGATATTTTAAGTAAAATAAAGATGTAAGGTAAAGAAAAAAAATGGTAAACATTCGTTTTTTGGAAGATAAGGATATTCCTAAATTAGCAAACCTATACTTGAAATTAAGACGGCATACGATGAATGTAGGTGGGACTCAAGAAATGATGATAAATTATATTAACCAGAGACTGCCAAAGAAAGGCTACTTTATCTACGTTGCTACGGTGAATGATATCTTAGTGGGCACTATTGCTTTTGAAATAAAAACTAAGAAAAGTGCTGCAATTTCTGATGCTTATATAGAGCCTGAATATCGCAGGCAGGGAATATTAAAAGAATTAGAGCAAAGCGTTATTGAAAATCTGAAAGCTAAGGGTGTGGAAACTCTGGATTTAGTAGTTAGAGTCAATAATGAGGTAGGTAAGGCTACCTGGTCAGCTTTAGGTTATAAAACGATTATGGAAGTAAGGACAAAATCAATAAAAGATTAGACTTCAATAGGAAATTTTTTTATACTCTTTAATTGGGTAAAATATTTTCATATTATATTAAATAATGAAAAAAATAATTTTAGCCAACTTATAAATAATTGGACAGGTAAAAACGTTTATAAAGGCAGATTGCATCTATATATTCAATGAAAGAGGAATTTATTTTTAAGAGGAAGTAGTATTATGAAAATAGTTACAGCTAATGTACCAGATTCATATATAAAGTTAATAGAGGAAATAAGTTCTCGCACGTGTGCAAGTAGATCAGAACTTCTCCGATTAGCAATTAAACAATTTTTATTAAAAGAAATGGGACTAGCTCAAAAGTTAGAGAAAGAGCTTGGAAAATTAAAAATATTCAACTTTTTTGATTATTGTATTAACTGTGAAAAAAAACTTGACAGTTTAACAGGAAATAACCATAAATTTCATAAAAATTATGAAGTTTTTGAATTGAAATTCTGTTGTTCGTGTTATAAAAAGTTTAAGGATAAATCATTTGACGAGTTTCCCGCTTATTTAATTAAAAGAATTAAAAAAAAGATAACAGAATATAATGAGTTTACTAAGAAACCTAATCACTCTAATACTCCAAAAACTCTACTATGATAAATCTATCTTATGGATTTCTAATTCACTTACTTATATGTTAAAGTAGATATTTAAATCTTTGTCCTAAAGAAGGATTGAAATCTTCACTAATGAGGTTTCTAACGGGTATAAAGGATTATGATTTTTTTTAGAAAATAGTAAAGATTTATTGCATACAGAATCTTTCTTAATATACAAATAAATTATGAATATGAGCTCTTAAAGCTATGAGTTATAATAAAATTGTTAAAGGTAAACCTGGGACTGAAAAATTCTTTTTGGGAAACGAAGCAATTGTACGTGGCGCTTTAGAGAGCGGTATAGATGTGTATACTTATTATCCAGGCACACCCAGTTCTGAAGTTGGAGAGATATTTATGGAATTGTTTAAAGAATTAGGAATGAAATGGGTGGAAAGTAGTATTAACGAAAAGGTTGCGATGGAAGTTGCGGGTGCTGCATATGCTAGAGGAGCAAGTGCTATGGTTGGTATGAAAAACGTAGGATTAAATGTTGCCTCTGATCCTTTATTTGCTCTTGCAACTACACACCCAAAAAACATTAATTCTGCATTAGTTATTTTGGTTGCTGATGATCCCCAACAACATTCAAGTGCCGTAGAGATGGACTCACGACATTATTTAAAACTATTTAAAGTACCAGCTCTAGAACCAAGCAATCCTCAAGAATGTTTAGAGTTTACTAAAAATGCATTTGAAATTTCGCGAGAATTAAAACTCCCAGTGATAATAAGAACAGTAACGATGGTTTCTCACGCCAGAGGTAATGTGGTTATTGGAAAGGTAAAGCGATCAGAAATAAAAGATGATTTTGATTTATCGAAGGAGGTCAATGTAGCGTCAAGACTATATTTTCTAGAGTTAAAGGAAGAGCAGATATATAATAGAATGAATCGAGCATTAAAAATGTCAGAAAGCAGTATAATTAATAAAGTTGTAAATGAAAATGTAAAAAATGACAATAAATTGGGGATTATAACTAGTGGTGTTTCATACAGTTATGTTTGTGAGGCATTAAATTTCCTCGAATTGAAAGCACCAATCTTAAAAATTGGCGTTATAAATCCGCTACCAGCCGAAAAGATAGCAAAATTTCTTGACCAATTTGAACAAGTATTTATTGTAGAAGAGAATGACGCTTATATCGAGACCCAAATTTTAGCTATAGCACAGAAAAAAGGGCTTAAATTAAAAATTCATGGAAAGGATCCTTTTACTTATTCAAAAGAAGATTCATTATTACCATTTGTTGGAGAATTAAATCCTACTAAGATTGCTCGTGCACTGATTAAGATCACTAATATTACTCCAAAAATCGATTTAAACTTAATAGAAGGGAAAGATTATAAATTATTAGGAAGAATTCCCATATTATGTCCAGGGTGTCCGCATAGAACAACAGGATTTGCAATAAAACAAGCAACCGCTAAAATTAAATCAAAGACTGGAAAAGATATTTATTTTTATCAAGATATTGGTTGCTATACATTATTGGCATATCCCCCTCTATCTTTTGCTAATGTTAAATATTGTATGGGATCAAGCATAGCATTAGCCCAGGGTGTAGCTCAAACCAATGGATGTCTAAATATTGCTATTATTGGAGACGGGACTTTCTTTCATTCCGGAATACCAGCACTTTTGAATGGAATTTATAATAAAGCTCCAATTTTAATATTGATTTTAGACAATGGATGGATTGGAATGACTGGACAACAACCTCATCCTGGAAGTGATACTCGATATTATAAAGAGGGAGTTTTTAGGCAAGCTATAAAATTGGATAATTTTTTAAAATGTACAGGTGCATTTGTTAGCGTAATTACACATCAAGAAAGCAATGAACAGGAGTATGAAACTAAACTAAAAAATATTATTTATGAAAAAGGGATTGATGTTTTAGAAAATAGAAATTTGCAGGTTATAGTGGTAAAGGATGAATGTATTCAGAAAATCACTAAACGATATAAACCAGAAGTTAGATTTGTTAATGTGGAATTATGTACAAATTGTGGGATATGTTATAACGAATTTTTATGCCCTGCGATAATTGAAAAAGAAGGTTTAGCCCATATCAAATCAGCCTTATGTTTAGGCTGTGGGATTTGTGAAGAACTTTGTCCAAATAACGCTATTAAAAAGGAGGCTTTATAATGGTTTTAGATAATTATACTATAGTCATGACTGGTATCGGTGGACAAGGTTTAATCAGTTTATTACAAATTTTGGGAGATACATTAATGAAGAAGGGTTATAAAGTCACAACCGCTGAGACCCACGGTCTTAGCCAGAGAGGTGGTAAGGTTGTATGCTTCCTTCGCTTCGGAAGTATGTTAACTGCTCCAATACCACTGATAGGTACAGCGGATATAATCATTACAACTGAGAAAAGCTGTATTTTTGATGTTTTAAAATATGCAAAACCAGATAAAAGTACAAAATTGATCATCTCTACTTATGAAGAGATAATAATCAATAAGGAATATCCCTCAGAAGAATATCTATTAAATGTTCTCCAGGAAAATTCGGATAATATTTACTTAGTTCCAGCTAAAGATATAGCGGAAAAGCTTTCAAACAATCTAAAAACAGCAAATATAGCTATATTAGGATTTATATTAAGATTTTTACCATTAAATGAAAAAGAACTTGAAAACTCTTTAATTCAAAAATTTTCAGAAAAGATCTTAGAAATAAATCTCAATGTATTTAGAGAAGGACTTAAATTGAAGTAATATAGTAGAACTAAGCAATTTAAAAAAGATTAAATAGGTTTATTTTTATTAAAATGTTGTTGAGTTAGAATATCGACAAAATTATCTAATATCTTGGGGTTTTAAAAAGAAAAATATGTATGATGCAATTTTTAAAGTAGTTATTTTTGGTGACGCAGGTAGTGGCAAAACTACTCTATTAAAGAGATACATGACTGGCTTATTTATCCCAGACACTCAAATGACTATCGGGGTTGATTTTGAAACTAAAAATCTTGCGATTGATAGTGTGCAAGTTAAATTAATGGTATGGGATTTTGCTGGAGAAGAACGATTTCGGTTTATCTTTCCTAAATATATTCGTGGAGCTATGGGAGGGATTCTCTTGTATGACATCACCAGTTACGCCTCACTTTCTCATGCTTATGATTGGTTATCACTTATGAATGGAGCCCAAGAACAATTTCCAATTATTCTAAGCGGTGCTAAAGCAGATCTAGAGCTCTCTCGAGAAGTGACTCATGAAGAGGGTTTAAAATTCGCTAAATCTTTGCATTTAGATGATTTTATCGAATGTTCCAGCAAAACTGGTGAAAATATAGGAAGATTATTTGAAACCTTAACAAAAAAGATGTTAAATATAGCATTTACCGAACAATAAACAATTTCAGCACCTTAATGTCTTTCTCTTCAATTCAAAATTTTAAAAAAAGAATTTTAGTAATTTTATATACTTATTCCTTTTCCGATTTTTCTGTTTCTTCTTTAGTAATTTTAGTTTTAATCTCTTTGATTTCTTCTTTAATCTTTTTAATAGTGATTCCTTTAAGTTTAGCAAATCTATAAATGAATATGACACTAGAAATTAGAATTCCAGCAAGATAGAATACTTGAATAGTCCAGAATAACGGCTTAATTGATGTATAGAATATTAAGTCGAAGGCATAGGATATTGAGGCAATTGTAGCAATCCAAATCATAGATATTATTAAAGCTATTCTTTCATAAAGTTTTGGTTCTCCTTTGTCAAGGACAAATATTTTTAACCAGAAAATAATACAAATAAATGCTGCTGGGGTAAAAATTAGTGAACCTATGGCAAGTGGTATAAGTAAATATACTGCAAATCGACTTCTCCAAATTTCTAGAACTTCCCCTAAGGTCATTTGATCTTGAATTTGAACCTTAGCATATTTTCCCCTCCATGTAAAATACTTCTTCTTAATCCCACGTCCAATTTTTTTGGCACCGCTTTTAATCCGCTTTATTATTCCTTTGTCGATAGCTTCTTGAAATTCTTCTCTAATTAAAGGAATTATATATAATGAGGCCATTATAGAAATTATCCCATAAAGGAACAAAATTAGGTCAAACCAATATCGCAGCCCAGTCAAAGGAGTTGTAGGTGGTAGATTTGAGACAATACTATAAATTGCATAACCTGTCAATATTGCTGGAACTATGATTTGTATAATTACGAGGGCTTGAACATGTTTTTTTTCAAATTTTTCGGTAAACCGATTTAGAATCCATAAAATCCCATTTGCAACAGATAATATCAAACCAAAACCAGAAAGAAGTTTCATAGTCCAAAAGAAAATTAAGAATGTAAAATCTAATGGTACAAACTCAAAAATTAATTCCAGTATCATAAAAACTGTAGTTGCAACTAAGCCAATTATATAAAATATGTCAAATTTTTTAAGATTCATAATTACAATAGATTAAAGCAAATCTTAATAATGTTTGGGTTTTGAGAATTTTAAACGATACCAATTCCAAGCATCTTTCGCAACCATAACACATTATTATATTTATAATTTGTATTATCTATGTATTTAAGCGTAAAGTTAATATATTTCACAAATCTAACTACCAAAAAAGACTTTTATATTAATGGATATGCAGTATAGAAAAATGGGTTCCTTAGGTTGGGAAGTATCTGCATTAGGTTTTGGGGCTATGCGCTTACCTGTAGATGAGAAGTACCAAATTATTGAGGATGAGGCTATTAAGATGATTCGCTATGCGATTGATCATGGTGTGAATTATGTTGATACTGCCTATCCTTATCATGGCGGTCGAAGTGAAATACTTCTGGGAAAAGCATTAAAAGATGGTTATCGCGAGAAAATTTATCTAGCAACAAAAGTACCAATATGGCTAGTTAGGAAAACAGAACATATTAATAAGTATTTCAATAAACAAGTAAAAAGATTACAAACATATCCCGATTTATATTTATTTCATGGTTTAGCAAAGGATCGATTTGAAAAAATTAAAAATTTAGGTTTAATTAAAAAAATGGAAGAATTAAGAGAACAAGGATACATTAAATATATAGGATTCTCATTTCATGACAATTTTGAGATATTTAAAGAGATTATTGATTATTATGCTTGGGATTGCTGCCAAATCCAATTTAATTATCTTGACATTAGCTATCAGGCTGGACTTAAAGGCTTAAAATATGCTGCTAGTAAAAATATTGCAGTAATAATTATGGAACCAATTCGGGGCGGAAAGCTAGCAGTTCCAGAAGATAAACTAGAAAAAAAACCAGAAGTTAAAGCTATTTTGGAAAGATCTAAGATTAAGAGGAGTATGGCAGATTGGGCATTACAATTTGTATGGAATCATCCTGAAGTTTCAGTAGTATTAAGTGGTATGAGTGCTATGCAGCAAGTTATTGAAAATATTGAATCTGCTGTAAATTCGGGAATGAATACTCTAACTGAAAACGACTTAAAAACAATTTCAGAATTGAGAGCTGCATATGAGAAAAGCAATATAGTTCCGTGTACTAGCTGTAAGTATTGCATGCCATGTCCAAATGGTGTAGATATTCCACGCATACTTTTTTTCATAAATGAGATTGCATATTGGGGTAAAGAACGCAAAGATAGAATTACATCCTTTTATAATAGAATGGTAAAATCTCAAGATGAATTACAAAAGTTGAAGGCAAAAGGAGAAGAAGTGGAAGGGTCAGCAATGTTATGTATTCAATGCGGAGAATGCTTGGATAAATGTCCTCAACAAATAAATATTACTGACTTCATGGAAAAGGCTAACGCTATATTTGAAGAAAATAAAAAAGTATCAGAAGTTTTGGAATTACCATAATTTTAAAATCATCATTAACTAAATACATCCATTAGCAAATAGTATTGCTATAAATTAACTAAATTTGAAAAATTGTTGATAATGAAGAAAATCCTAAAGGATATTTATTTTATTGAACCTAGTAATGATGCTACATTCGATAGTACCAAATATATAATTGATACAAAAAGTAGTGATGGATTGATATTAATTGATCCTGGTCTTTATATTAAATTCATTGAAGAAATTGAAAAATATGGTTTTTCTCCAAATGATATTAACCATTGTCTTATCACTCACGGTCATTTAGATCATTATGGTGCTTGTTATGAACTTACAAAGTTTAATGAGAATATCAAATTCTATGCACATCAACTAGATGCTGAAAAAATTGAGCAAAAACTAGAACTAGAATTAATTGAAGAAATGTATCCGGGATATGATTATACTCCAATTAAAATATCAAAAAAAATTAAAGGTGATAATGAAATCTTAACTTTTGGGAGCTATAGGCTAAACTGTATTCACACACCGGGTCATTCGCTAGGGGCTGTTGCATATTTCTTAGAAAGAGGTAAGATAAAAATTTTATTCGGTGGAGATATTGGAGGATGGTCACTAAAGATTTTCGAAGGTAATATAAATGATTATCTTAACTCAATGCAAAAATTACTAGATCTAAATGCTGATATATTATGCGATGGCCATGAAGGAGCTATAAAACCGGCGAAAAAAGTATCAGAGTATATTCAGGATTTAATGAAGTTCAATCAATTATCCCATATGGCGATAGAAAAAGATCAATCTAACACTAAAGCCTGGTATGAATTAACTCTACACACCTATGAAATGGGTGAGTATGATTATGCTTTTGATTTCTGTAATCATTTAGTAGAGATAGATCCTGATAATAGTAATGTTCATCGCTTATTTAAAAAAATTAAGAAGCAAAATCCCGTTAAGATTGATTTTATAAAACAAATCCTTGAAAGAGTCGCTAATAGTAACAAGAAAAAATAATTTTTAGGAAAAAGAGATTATTTCTTATACATACTTTTGAAGCCCTGCAATTCTTTTTTCCATTTTTTTGATTTTATTTTCGTTTCCGTAAAATTCTATAATACTTAATGCTTGTTTGAAATTGCTAATAGCATTTATATAGTCTCTCTTTTTCTCTGCTTTCTCTCCCGCATCAAGGGCATAATTAAGTTCGATATTTTTTATTTTTTTATCAAGTTCTAAAACCATAAATGAGATTCTACCGATATCAAGTTTAAAATCAAACCCTGTTGCTAAATAAAGAGCCTTTTCATAATCCTTCTGTGCTTCTTTATATGCTAAAGCTCTTTCTGCAGTCTCAGCTTTCTTAATAAAATTCTCCATTAACTTTCTAGCTTCCTCTTCGCTCATAGTATTAGCTTTTTCTTTTAGTTCATTTATTGCATTATCATTTGCAATTATTGGAGAAATTAGTTCATTATTTGCGATTCTAGTAGCGCGTAAATCGTGAAACTTTTTAATTTTATTTGCGGCAGTTTCAATATTTGTCGGAATAATTACTTTGCTCATTAAAAGCTGATAAATTTCATAAAGAATAATACTTGCGTCGATGTTAACAATTTTTTGAACTTTATTTAGGAGATTATTGATAAAAAAGACCTGTCTAGAAGCTAAAATTTCTTTTGAAAAGTCCACTATAGCCTTTTGAATATAATTTTTATTGATAGATTCCAAATTATTGGGCAAAATTGTATGAGTAAGAACCATCGGGAACAATAATTTTATATTAAAAGTGTCTATGATAAAATCAATTGTATCATCAAATTCAAGAACCCCCATTTTTATGATTTTTTCAAGTTTATCTCGATATCTTGTTTCATAATCTGTTAAAAAGTCGTTTACAAGATTTTTTAGACTATTAGAAGCTTCTTGATCTAAAACTAAGCATATTCGAATGAATTTACCGTTTTTTAACAAAATATTAAATCTTTCATATTGGAGTTCATAGAATTTATGATTCGGTATATGTCCAGTAGTATCATTTGAAATTTTACCCGATTCTGAAAAAGTGATGTTTGCTTGAATGAAACCCGTTAAAAACCCAATATCTACTCCTGCTCTTGAAAGTGGATAATCCACTATAGGTAATCCAGTATGTTTTATCATCAATAAAATATGTTTAATGTTTAAGACGTCTAAAAATTTTTGCCAGATTAAATTTTGAAACATTTGAATTCGTTTTTCTTCAGAATCAATTAAATTAATTTTTATGTTTTGACTAACATCAAACCCAAATTTAACAAATTGAGCTTTAACGCATTCTTTGCAACCATCTGGGTAATTATTACACTTACTTTTATCTATTCCGCAGTTAAATCCTACTCGACTAACTTGAAAATATACCATAAAAATTCCAAATTAAATCATAATTATGATTAATAACCCCAACAAATATTAGATCAATTTGAAATTTTTAAAATTATCATAATCTTCTAGTATCTGTGATGTTGGAACGAAAGTAAATAAAAAAAATAGTAATCCTTTAATTTATTGTTGAAAAACTTACTGAAATATAAAGAATTAAAATAAAGATACATTATAAGGTATTTAATAAAATTAATTTGTTCAAATTTATTTTGAACTTTATAAAGAAGAGAGAGAAACTATAAAATCAGGGTAATTGAGATGTCAGAGGAAGAACTTAGGGATCAAATTAATAAAATAGCAAGTAAAATTATGGAAGTAGAAGAGGGGGCAAAAAAGAAAGAGGCTTACATTAAAAATAAAATTAATGAAGGATTTGATCCTAAAATTAGTGAGAATGAATCAAAACTGCAAATTGGACAAAATAAATTAGATGAATTGAATGAAAATATTAAAAGATTGAATTTGGAAAAGGAAAAATTAGTTTCTTTCATGAATGATTTAAAAAAACAATGCAACTCATTAAAGAAGGAGAAAGCAGGAATTTTAAAAAAAGAAATCAAGGCAATTGCTAAAGAGAAGAATAATAAGATGAAGCAAATCAACAGAGAGATTAAATCATTAGAAAAGCAATTGAAATTGAAAGAAAGTAAATAAAAAACTCTTTTTAGTGTAGGTTTCAAAAATTATTAATTTTCAAGGACAAAGAATATTATAGAGTGTGCTATGAAATTACAATATCAAATTACTTGTTTTTCAGAAAAAACTTTTTCTAGAAATTTGTGGAATTCTTTAGTATTTCTTTCTAGGATATTATTATCTTTAATCTGATTATTGTGTATATATTTCTTGATTAGTTTATTCTTTAGACTTATTAAACCAGCAATTGTTTTAATTTCCTTTTTAACTTGTATTTTAAAGGGAGGTTTCATTCTCCCACCTATTTTTGGTATGAAAACTAAATGATTTCTAAAAAGAGTAGTTAATATTTTATGGAAATTATTTTGAGGAAATTTTTCATTATACCAACCTTTTAATTCTTTAATTGGTACAGGTTTATTGCCTAAAAGTTCTAAAGTTTGTATAACATCATTTCTCTCTAACAATGAGATAATATTTTCTTCTTCAAGGGTGCCCTCAATTTCATCAAGAATTGCCGAATTAAACTCTCTTATCCAACTTTTAACTAATATTATATTGTTTTTAATTTCATGTTCAGAATCTTGATTGTAATAGTTTGTTCTTTCATAAAATGCTGTATATATTTCATTTTTGGTTTTTAACCATTCTGAAAATTCAATACAAAGATTGAACACTGCCTTTTCAGTTTTAAGAGAGGGTGGCTGATTAAAAATTACCGAAACCATAAGGAATTCTTTATTACCGCGAGCCCATTTTGAATCAATTTCGAAATAATAATTCAATGTGTAAGATGAGTTAAAAGAATGAGTAAAAAAACCTTCTGATATGATCTGATCCATTAAATTAGCTATAATTATAGCATTTCCTTCCTTCAATTTATTTTCCGGATAAGAATAGAAAACTGAAGGGCCCATCTTGCGATCAAAATAGGAGAGAGCTGACTGGATTTGCATTATTTAGTCCCAAAAATTGTTCATTCTTTTTATTTAGAACATCTGGTACTCATATAAAAATTAAAATAATATTTAGATAAATATCTTAATTTTGAATTTTAAGTTTACTTCTTAATATTTCTAGAAAGGTAAATTAAAAATATTAATACAATAAGCCCCAATAATGAAAGAAATAGAAACATGAAGTAAATATTAATTTCAGCTACGTATCCTGCAATAATAGGTGTTAATCCAAAACCAATCCCTACTAAAATTTCATTTATAGTTGAGTATTTTGCTGTATTTTTTGCTGTTCCATGTTCAAGCATAATTTTCATCGAAGTTCCATGAATGAGTCCAAAGAAAAGACCAGTTGACATGCTTAATATTGAAATAAACCAAATATCGTCAAAAAAGATTACCAAGCTTGAAAATAACATAACTAGAATTATACTTATTAGTACAGAAGTCTTTCTGTTATATACTTTCATAGAATTGATCCAAGTTAAGCCTATTAGTTGAGTTGCTTGAATTCCGAATTGTACAAGATAAGTTGGAGTTGAGGTAATTGCTGAAGCTTTTAAAAAAATTTGATATGAAAAGAGAAAATTTGCTTTAGCGATTGCCAAAAAAATTATTCCAATCCATGAGAATAGAATTGGATAAATAATCATTGGATGATTTTTTTTTATTTCTATATGAGAAATCGTAGAATCTACTTGAATATGTGGCTCTTGATTCGATAAAGATACACTTGATTCTTTTTTTAAGAATAAACTAACCGGAATTAGTAAAAATGAAATTCCCCAAGAAGCGATCATAGCAAAATAATCATTCCAAACAAATGCCCAGACATACCCTACAAGAAGCCCGAGAAGAAATCCAGAGTTCCATGAAAAGTTAAAATGTTTAAAATTTTTATTAGATTTCTCTATATTACTTACTTTTTGCCATTTACTTAATAAATTAAAGCAGTTTGGCCAAAAAACTCCTAATGATATTCCTAATAAAATACGACACATGATTAAAAACCAAGGCTCAAAGTATAATATTTGAGCTCCAGTTAATATTGGAGTAATCACACAAGATAGGATGAGAGAATTCCTAATTCCCAACTTTGAGGTAATTATTTGCCCCAAAATGGGAGCAAAAATATATGCTATAGCTCCAGCAGAAGATATAATCCCTAAAGTACTCTCACTAATAAGGATGACTCTATATAGATAATTTTGAAGAGCCCGATCAAAAATCGAAACATAAAATAAGCGAATAAATGAAAGCATAAATAATGACCAAACCCGATAATTTTCAGTTGAATAACTACTGACTGAATTTTTGTTATCATACTTAAAAAATTTCTTCGAGATTGGCACAATTTTATACCTTATTATTATTAAAAGAAGAAATAATACGTTTCTCATATATTTTTTTAAAATTAGATCCTAACGACTCTTTTGAAAGTATAATTGTTTTAAAGTGAGAAACTCGGCTTTTCTAGAAAGAGATTCTTTGATAAAATTGTGAATTTTGGTGTTAAATTTATCTCCTGTATTTAACCAACGATCTGGTCTATAAGAAAGATTGAGAAATAAATTAAAACCGCTCATTTGATTACGTAACACTTCCTTCATATTTATCCATTCTATAGGATGAAAACATAAGATAATTACTTTCTTTTTAAACATCCTTTTTAATAAAAAAGAATAATTGATACGAATTCTCAGAGGTATAACATAATTTGAGGGAGGATATTCTTGAATTTCATCATTATACTTTTGATAAGATTTTACTTTTTTCTGAGATTTAATTGATGAATCATATTTAAATCCCAAATTATTTAAAACACTGAACAAGTATTTTGGAGGATTCAAATATGGTGAACGAAACCCAATAATTTCTGAATTTTGGGATATAGTCTCTATTATCTTTTTATTTTGAGAAAGTGATTCTTGGCATTTTTTAAATCCTAATTGGTTTAATCGATCATGAGTTAATCCATGACATGCGATCTCATGACCTTTGCGCTCAATTAACCTTATATATTCCGGTTGATGTTCAGCAACATTTCCAGTACAAAAAAAAGTCGCTTTAACGTTAAAATTATCTAAAAGTTTTAATATTTTCAATAGACCGATTTTTACCCCGAAATAGGTATTTAAAATATTTGGGATATCTCTTTCGATATCAAAGGTCAATATAATTTTCATTATATACGTAAAATTTATAATTTTAAACTTAAAATATTAAACATAAATTTGGGTTTAATGCTCATTCTATTTATAAACTCTGGATTTAAAATTAAATTTTCTAGGAAATTATTTATAAAAATTATGCTATAATAATAATAAATGGAATCCAGAAATTAAAAACTTAAAGTGAATTAAAATGCCAATAATGGAAGGTTGGGAGGTTTCTCCCGATAGAGTTGAGAAATATGAAAAAATGATGGGGCAAGACGATGTAGGTGACCCGATAATTACTTCAAAATGTAGACTTGGTAAAGAAAATGGTTTTTTAGTAATGAGTGACAATGGTTTTGCCTGGAGAATACAGATTACAGCAATGAGAGGTTCAATGTATTCTGCTGGAAAAAGTAAATGGGTAAGATGGCACGATGTGAATAGTATTCAACAAAAAAAGCCCGGTGTCTTATATCTATGGGTAAATAAAAGAAAAAATGGTGCGCTAGTAATTGATGGTAAAGGTAATCCCAAACTAAAGAAATGGTTAATAAATTTACAGCAAAATAAGAATGAACCTAAAGATCATTTTAGACAAAGACAAGCAATTTTCTTTAATATTGTGGCAGAAATTTATAACCGTAATAGAGTAGAAACAATTCCTCCTACGAGTGACTCAAGAATTTAAAATTTTAGAGATTAAAATCTCTTTACTTTTTTTCTTTCATATTTTTTTTATACGTAAATTTTCTGATAAATTGTTATTCCTATCTCCTATTTTGAAGGATTTAAAAGGGTTAAGTTTTATTCCTCCTTTATTGAGACTATTTTATGTGAAAATGGGTCATATTCAACAGATTCTTTTTTCCCAATTCTTTTCTCAAATATGGTTCTAAAAATTTTAAAGAAGAAGTTTTCGAATCCAGCTATGAAAATCTCATTCTTCCATCTAAACTCTGCTATAGCTCTAATTAACTTAAGGATTGGGATACTATTTTGCTCAAAAACTTTTTTACCTACAATGGCACTGGTAATTGAAATCATTTCAAGGAGATTCTTGTGTTTTAAATAATTTGGTGCATGTTCTCTTCTAATTTTCGCCCAGCTATGGAGATAAGACGGAGCTTTGAATCCCATTTTTAGAGCCTCATCATAAATCGGAGTTTTAGGATAGGGAAAGAGTAATTTTATTGAAAATTCGCAATCAGGGTTGATCTCTTTAACTCTCTTTGCTAAATATATTGTTTTTTTTATATCATTTTTTGTTTCACCTGGTACACCAATCATCCAACTATAATCAGCAATAAGACCTACATCTTTTGTAATTCTAGCACTTTTTATTATATCTTTTATTAAAATCTTTTTATTCAAGATATTTAATACTCGTTGAGAGCCAGATTCTACCCCAAAAAATAGTTGCCTGCAGCCATGTTCTTTTGCTTCTTTAGCTAATGAAGAATTTAGACGGTCAACACGTAATTCTGCTTTCCATATGATGTCTTTCTTTTTAAAGTAATTAAAAAGAGCTTTAATCCGTTCCCTTTTTGCGAAAAAATAATCGTCATAAAAATTAATTTTTTTAGCACCAAAATCTATGCATTTATCAAGTTCTTCAATACATTTCTCGGCAGTCCATCCTCTCCATACATTTTGAAAGAGGGTATTATAACAAAAAGCACATCTAAATGGACAGCCACGACTAGTTATCATGTTGAAATTTCCATTTTTTATATAACGCTTTGGATTTATCAACTCCCACGGAATACTCAGTTTACTTATTTCAATGCTATTTAATAGGCCAGAATCAGGATTATGATGTAATTTTCTGCCTTTTTTTATTGAAAGGCTCTTAATTTGACTAATATTTTTTCCACTTATAAGTTCATAATAAGGTTTTTCACCTTCTCCCCTGATTACAAAATCAATTAAATTATTTTGAAGAGTCTGTGTTGGAA
>JBHLOI010000060.1:0-20584 GCA_048940645.1 Promethearchaeota archaeon
AGAAAATATTTTTAACTTTTTGTATTATTGATCAAACTATAAATTTCAATTTTAATTTCTAATAAGAATAATGTGAACGATTCAATAAAATTAAATGGCAAAATATAAATAAAGAATCTCACATCAATTTTTCAAGGAAAAAGAAAAATTTTCTAACGAATAATTTGAATAAAAACCAATAAAAGTTAGTTGAAAGTTTCAGAACCCTCGTGAGATGAATATGTATTTACTGCTTGCATATAAAAATATGAAAATAGGCTGGTGATTCATCATTTTAAGGCAAGTTTACATCTACAAAAGTAGCGCTCTCATATATAGCAAGAATTATGGTAAAATTTCAAAAACAGAGGATTTTACAAATCTTCTATCTAGCTTCATAGCAGATATTTCGAGAAACAATGAAAAAACCCAGTTTTATGATCATCTTAATTATAGGTTATCTTATATAAGGGTAGAAGAGCTCGATTTAACTTTTGTATTTGTTACTGATATAATGGATGATTCTGAAGTTATTAAAAGAGAATTAAGTAGATGTAAAGGGGAATTCTTAAAATTATTTAAAAAATCTTTTGGCCCAAAATTTGAAGAGGGCATCTTTGAAAATTTTGATTTATTTATTGATTCTATCCAAAGGAGTTTGCCACCAATTATATCCTTAGTAGGGTATACAGGGGTCGGAAAAACAACTATTACTGAGCTAATTAGAACAAAAGAAATTTCATTGCAACAAAATGAAAAAGTTTCAGGAAATGTTGCAACATTAAAAATTGGAAATATCCACTTCTTACTACGAGATTTTACTGGTCAAGATCAGTTTATATTTTTATGGAAAAATTTTCTAAAAGGAAGTAATGTTGTAATCCTAATTGTTGATTCTACATTGGAAAATATTGAAAAAAGTAAAATGTTCTTAAAATTAATAAAGGAAGAAACTCCTCATGCTAATACTGCAGTTATAGCAAATAAACAAGATTTAAGTGATGTCATAAATACTATGCGAATACAAGAGATTTTGGGATTAAAAACCTATCCTATAAATGCAACCGATCCAAATAATAGAGATGAACTAATTAAAATAGTAATAGATCTCTTACAAATGGATGATAGAATTTTACCCCTTTTAAATCTTCTGTTTGAAAGAGATAAATTAATAACCGAACTAAACGAACTAAACCATACAATTGAAAATTTTGAACATGCTGACTTGATTTTTAAAAAAATAATTAACCTATGTATACAACTTAAAGAAAATCCTAGTAATATGGATTTTTACAAATATCGTTCTAAAATAAGAGCTAAATTAAAAGAAGCTGAATATCCAATTGAAATACCAACATCTGAAACTATAAATTCGACACTAAAAGAGCCCACTCGAAAAATATCTTTAACCGAAAAACTTTTAAAAACACTATTAACTGAATATCTCAGTAATGTTGAAGGGATTTTAGCTTTAACGATTTCAGATCGAGAGGGATTCATTATTACTTCAGTAAGTAGAGAAGAAACGGGAGATGATTCCGTATTAGGAGCTATAGCAGTTGCTGTTGACAGTTATATAGAAAGAATTAAAAGAGAATTTGGTACTGAAAGTAATTTTTTTAATATTACCTCAATAGGGGATAAAAAGTTTGCATATTGTTCAATGGGTCCTAAATCAATCTTAACAACTATGTCAACATTATCAACTTCTGATACTGAATTAAGAGTTTTTTCTGAACACATAGCAGGAAAGATTGAATTGATATTAAAGGGAAATGAGAATGTGTCCCTTGAAGTCCCTGAAATAATAAAGGTCTTAGCTAAAACTAGAAGTGGAAAAATTCCGATCGGTGATTATACAACAAAATTAATATTAACAGGTGATTATGCCGTTGGGAAGACTTCTTTGATTAGAAGATTTGTTAAAAATCTTTTTTTTGAAGATTATCATTCTACCGTTGGAGTGGATATTTCAGAAAAAAGTATTGGGATAAACGACGATACAAAGGTGAAATTAGTTATATGGGATATTGGAGGTCAAATAACCCGAATGGCACCTTATAGAAGAAGATTTTATGGAGGGGCAAATTGTGCTTTCATTGTAATAGATAGAACTCGCCCGGAGAATTTACATAGTGTTGATATATGGTATAACGATATTAAAAATTACATTCAGAAAGACATTAATATCATCATAGTGGGTACTAAATCCGATTTAGTAGATCAAATTGCTATAAGTGAAGAGGAAATAAATTTTGTTGCTAATAAGTACGGATTTCATTACATTCTTACCTCTGCTTTGACTGGTGAAAACGTCAATGAAGCTTTTATATACATTGCTTATCAATTTCTCACTACTGTCTAAACTTCAAGAATTAAAGAAATCAAAAATTTTTTACTAATATTGCTTAGCTAAGAACTGAAGGTTTTCAAAATTTTCGAATATCATTGAAATCTTTCAGAAATAAAATCCTCAAAAGTTAGAGCTCGTATTTTTTTCTTATATCCAAAACTATTCAAGTATTTTTCAAAATAATCTTGAATTTTCAAAGTTAAATCATGAGTAGAATTAATAACAATAATATATTCAGAAAAGGCATTCCAATCTAGATTTTCATTTAAATAATTTTGAACCGTATTTTCTAATAATTTTGTATTTATTACTTCTTTAATTTCCACTTTAGCCAAATTATTATTATCAATTAACAAATAATCTAGTATTATCTTCTGGTTATTTTTTTTCTGAAGAAAAATGACCCCTTTCTGTTTTTGTTCATGATAGATAATCTTGAAATTCTCAAGCAGGGACTTTTTATAAAGAAGATAAAGTAAATATTGAAAATCTTTAAAATAGCCAATTTTCGCTTGATCTATCTTAGCTTGCATAATAGGGCGGAAATCTTCGTTAAGTTCATATCCGATACTTTTACGAAAGAGTGATTTAGCCACTTTTAATGTTGTTCCTGAACCTACGAAAGGATCTAATACAGTGTCACCTATAAATGTAAACATACGTATTAATCTGTAAGGTAATTCTTCTGGAAACATCGCAATATGCTCTTTTTGAATCACTCCAGGAAAGTTCCAATGTCCTACAAACCATTTTTTCCATTCACTTAAAGATATTTTTGACATTTCTTTTATCTTAAAGTCAACTCTTCTTCCTTTTCCCTGAGGTTTTTTAAAAATTAAGATGTGCTCATAATCATATGTTAACAAACCATTTCTAGGATAATATATTGAACCCATTAAAGAACAACCTCCTGTCGTATTTGTTGTACTGACTTTTTGCCAGATAATATCACCCAGAAAATCAAAACCAATTTTTTGACAGTCATTAATTATTTTACTTTGGATTGATAATATCCGATATCTCCCATAGTCTTTAGTTCTTAGATATTGGTCTCCAATATTAATTACCATCCTACACTGGGATTCTAACACTCTAAAACATTCAGTCCAAACATTTTTTAATCTATGAAAATATTCTTCGAAAGAATCAAAAAATCCGATCTGATTTTTAGCACCATAATTCTTAATTTGACCATAAGGAGGGGAAGTAATTATGAATTGAATTGAATTATTTTCAATTTCTCCCATTTCCTCGGAAGATTTGTAGTAAATAATCGGTTCTTCAAAGTTAAACAATATTTATACCCAATAGACAGAATTTTCTAAAAATTTATCATTATAGATTAATTGTTTAGGCAAATTTATTAATTATTTCTGAATTTAATATTTAAAACTTAATAATAATAAATTGATAATGAGCCGAAATCCTAAAGTTAACCAGGTTATCCTAATTATTTTAGATGATGTGAGAGCGTCCCATCTTTTTACTTTGATTGACCAAAATAAACTCCCAAATATCGCTAAACTTGCAAAAGATGGCATTTCTTGTTCAAATTGTATTACTACTTTTCCAAGTATCACTTATCCTTGCTATAGTAATATAGTTCTTGGTTCCTATTCAGGTTATTATCCCAAAGAAGGGAGTGGCATTCCGATGTATCATTGGATTGCGAGAGAAGATCCTCCTACTAAAGGTAAAAAAAATCCTATTATCAAAACTTATGGATCTGCAAGACATATTAGGAAAATCAATAAAGATATTGGCACCAATGTGAAAACAATTTTCGAGCAAGCAGGTGATGGGAATTTCGCTAGCTCATTAAATCTTGTCAATCGTGGTTCCCTTTTTATTCCCGTTAAACAATTTACTTCTGCTTCCATAATGAAGGAAGTTGAATATATTTTCAAAAATCCACTTGATTTTTTTCAAGAAAACGAAGTACCAAAAGTAACCATTGCATATGTTCCAGAAACTGACGATCTCATGCATAACAAGGGTTTTGACCATCCAGATTATATCAGGGAGATAATCAATTGTGATGGGTATATAGGATCTTTAATTAGCACTCTTAAAGACAAAGGATTTTATGAATCAACTGCTATAGGAATTATATCGGATCACGGTAATTATAAAGCAGAAAAAATGTATGATATTGAACCTTTCTTCAAACAGATTGGTTTTACCCAATATAAACCGAAAAATGGTACAGGAGATTTTGATGTAACTATGGGCTCTGTAGGATTTTTCAACTTTCCTGGAGAAGATTGGCATCATCATCCGACCCTTGAAGAATTGAAGCAGTTCAAACTTAGTAATAAGAAGACAGTTAATTTATTTGAAATATTGTGGAAAATTCCTGGAGTTAAATTGATGTATTATCGTGATAATAATAATACACCAGATAGAGGAATAATTCATATAGAGTATAGGGATAATAAGACAGGCAAACTAAATAAAGGTAGAATTGAATATGAGGGCCATGGAAAACAACAGAAAACAAAATATATTTTTGAGAATGAAGAAATATACGGATATAGTAATCATGAAGATTCTGTAAAATTGTTAGTTAATAAAGCTCACAATATAGAAGAATGGTTAGAGGGTACAAACAAAATAGATTTTCCAATGATTATCGATCAAATCCCTCGGTATTTTAAAAATCCTCGTTCGTGTGATATAATGGTGTCTACAATTGGAGAATATGGTTTTAGTTATGAACACGGAAAATCTGTTGTAGCACATCAATTTTCCCATGATATTGCATTGAAGAAGTCTATGACTGTTCCATTTATCGTAGGAGCTTCCCCAGAAATTCCTAAAATTAAACTTGAATATTGTAAAACAACTGATATGGTTCCTACACTATTGGATTTATTGGGTTTGAAGCCACATCATAGTGTTGTAGGAAAATCAGTGTTGAATTATTAATTTAATACAAGCTCAAATGTACAAATCTCAAATTTATTTAATTCAAAAGTCAAAACTCCTGACTCTCTTTTCAATTCATAGCTTTTCTTTATCTCACGTTCAAGCAGATCCACTGGTTTAATTAAAGAAATTTTGTCTAATAAACTTGAATTTATCTTAATTCTAGCTGTCGTCGAAATTCCTGACCCTTCAAAAAACCTGATAATGATATTATCTGATTTAACCCACTCTTTCAATTTTAAAGCACCTAAATAAACATTGGGTGTTTGGATTTCTAAAATAGGATCTAGTAAATCTAATCTATGACCTTTAGATGGTAAAATAATTATTGGATTATTAAATTCTTCTGCTTTTCTTTTTACAGCAACATTGGGCGTTCCATCAGGATTTATTAAAGCGCCCCCATTGTGAGGAAACAGAGCATATCGACATTTAAAGGGTCCTAATCCACTGTGAGAAGGAACAACATTGTTGTATTTTTCTTTATTTACTTTTCTTTCCTTATTTACCCAAGCGTCTATTGATGGTGGGGGATATTTACAACAACGGAGCATTGTTAATCTCATATCTTGATAATCTACATCAAAAGCATATTTACCTTCATTCAGTAAAGCAATACCCCATTTTCTATCAGGTGTACTTAAGTCAATATATTTATGACAGATTTTTTCAAATCGAGCTTTATCACATGAAACTTTTGGATTTGTTTTTTGTTGTATTGCACAATAGACTCCATCTGAAGTTACTATCTCTGCTTTAGTGTTAGTGCTATATAATATTTTTAACATAGCATCAGATTGTTTCCAATTAGTGTTGTACTCAAGATAAATAAGGGGCAGATCTTTGAACAGAGTAATTTTTTGGCTTATAGGATTAATAGCAAGTTCTTTGGATATTTCTAATGAGGTAAAAATCGGTCCGGAATTAATTACTTTTATTTTAATTTTTTTATTATTATTACCAAAATCTAAAGGATATTCCCAATACTTAGGTGTCAAATTCCATGCAGCAAAACCTTCATATCCAATATCAAGATAACCAAATGTTAAATTAGAGGATTCACCATTTAACAAATTTATTCCCTTATCAACATAATTTGCTATTAACTCAATGATAGCTCCATTTTTTGGATTAATCCTAACTGAGAGAAGTTCATTTGATAGAACATTTTTACTTGCTTTCAACGTTGTTGATTTTTCGATCTTTTTACTTTCTTTTTCATTGAAAAGTATTATCTTTGCCGGAGTTAAGCATAAAGGTTTTAATGGTATAATTGTCCACCAACCAGCTGGCAAAGGATCTATAGTATTATTCAATTCTGCTCTAACTGGTTGACAAATGTATTCCTTATTCTTACTATCAAAAATTTTTACTTTAGCGTAATTGGGTAGATTATCATTATTCAGCACTATATTATTTGTAAAAACTGTTATGGGTATAAAAATCCGTGAGTTTCTTTCCCAGCTAGATGGGTTAAAGAAATAAATATCAACCGAATTCGCTTTATCTGAAACGCTTTTATCATTTGATAAAATATTTCCTACTTCTTTTAAAATCAACTTAAATTTGACTTTTTGTTCATTCCAATCATCCCAACAATCATCATATACTTCAGGAATAGAGCTACCTGGAAGAATGTCGTGAAACTGATTTTTAAGTGTTATTTTCCACAATAATTCCAAGTTTTCTCTAGGGTATTGAAACTCTGGTAAAAATTTAGTCAAAACTGTAAATAAAATTTCAAGAGAAACAAGTAAATTTTCAAATTTTCGATTATACCTTTTAACTTCAGCATGATTTGAGAAACAGCCTCTATGGGTCTCTAAGTATAACTCATCATTCCATATTGGAAATTTTTCGCTGTATTTTTCTAATTCTTTGTAAAATTCTCCAATTTTACTCCACTTAAACATTGGATTTTTAGTTAGTTCATTTGCAAATGCTACTTCTCTATGTGTGGGACCATGTCCGCCATCTCCATGTCCAAAAAAATATCCCACATGTGGACATATTTCTTTTTCAATATGTTGATTTAGAATTTCATAATCCAAGTCATAACTCCAGATTTTTCTTCCATCTCTTTTAAGTAAGTGTCGCCCCACTTCAAATTTTTCCCATGTTTCTAATGGTCCCATTCCCATCCCAAAATTCGCTGTTAAAATTTTTGAGCCATCAGGCCCTTGCCACCAAAAATTAACAAATGGGAATACTGTGTCTCTATTCCACGTTAATTTGCTAGTCCAAAAATATTGTGCTCCTGATTTTGCTAATATCTGGGACAGTCCATGATTATACCCAAAAGAATCCAAAAACCACTCTACATCAGGAAGGATACCAAAATTCTCCCTATAAAATCTCATACCATATAATCTCTGCCTAATAAAAGATTCACCTGAAGGCATCATACAATCAGGTTCAACATATGATCCACCAACGAGCTCAATATTTCCTCTTTTGACTAAATCTTGAATGTCCTTAAACAAATCTGGATTATCTTTTTTAATCCATTCTAAAAGTAATGGTTCACTCAATGCAAAACGATAAGTGTCCGGAAATATGTTTGAGTGTAATATAGCCTTTTTAAAAGTTTTCTGAGCTTTTTTCTTCGTTTGTTCATAACGCCACATCCAAGCGATATCAATATGTGATTGTCCCACGATGTGAATTTGCAAATTCTCAGGATTAATTGACTTCGAAATTGAATTTATCCATTTTGGTAATAATCGCCCCGTATTTACTTTCCTTTTTCCCCCAAACCATTTTTCTTTAGATTTTTCATCGTCAAAATCTGGTTCATTAAAACTAGATGCATCGATTCTCCTGCTTCTCGAATAATGCCCAATTTTTTCTTTCAAGGTATAAACAATAATCTCATAAGAATTAAAAAGATTTTTGATATTTTGTTAAAAAAGTAAATTTCTATAAATTTATAACAAAAAAATAGGAATAAAACCTTTCATATTATACTAAATTTGATAGCACTTTTATTTGAAATCAATTTAAATTAAGAAAATAACACAATAATTTTTAGTGATTTTCTATTAAATTTTTAGATTATTTAGAGCTTTATAGACCAAAGATTAATGAAGAAATTAAAAATCTTTTTGAAAGAAAGTTAAAAAATATGAAAGATGATTTTTTAATCAGTTACTATTCAGAACTTCAAAATTATTTTTTGAGTGGGGGTAAAAGAATTCGCCCGCTCCTCACTATAGCTACTTATAATGCATTTAAGAAAGAAAAAGATGAAAAAATATTAATTCCAAGTGTAGGAATCGAATTCCTTCACAATGCCTCACTAGTACACGATGATATTATAGATAAAGATAATTTTAGAAGAGGAAATCCTGCATTTCATTATAGGTTTCAGAATTATCATAAGAAATACAGTTTACAGAAAATGGATGCAATAGATTTTGGTAATTCTATAGGAATAATAGGTGGCGATACGGCTTTTTTCATGGGATTAGAAGCTTTTTTTTATAATGATTTTACAACAGATTTAAACTTAAAAGCTGCTTCTTTGTATGAACAAGCTTTTATTGAAATTGCTGATGGTGTTTTAATTGAAATGGATATGGTAAATAGGGAAGAATTAACAATTGATGACTATATTAATATGATTTCCTTAAAAACGGGCGCTTTAATCGAAAAATCATTACTAATCGGTGCGAATTATGCTAATGTAAATGAGACTAACATTAAACTTTTATCCAACTATGCTATTAATTTGGGTATAGTTTTCCAAATGATTGATGATATTTTAGGTACCTTTGGGGATGAAAAAGTAACTGGAAAACCAACTGATGGAGATATAAGAGAGGGGAAAAAAACATGCTTATTTATAGAAGCCTATGAGAAATTGAATGAGAAAAAGAAAGAGCAACTTAATGAATTAATACAAAATCAAAATATGACGAAAAATGATGTTCAAAAAGTCAAGAAATTGTTTTTAGAAGCTGATGTAGTTGATTCCTGCAAGGAAATTTCAAGTAATTATTTTCATAAAGCAAAAAATGCTCTAGATGACCTAAAGAAAGTAATAGAACCTTCAGAAGCAGAATTTTTTGAAAGTCTCTTAAATTTTGTCTTGAATAGGACCTATTGAAGAAAAACATCAAAGAATATTTATTCATAATTTGATTATCTACCTTATAATCAAATTGACTGTAGAGAATCGAAATCTATGGGTCTTAGTAAGTTTTGGAAGTTAGATTATAAAAAAGTACTTCCTTCTTACTTTTTAATATCTCTAATATCATCAATTTTGGAAATTATATTAACAGGTACTTTTCAATGGAGTTTTTTAATAACTTATATTGGTGTATTCTTCGTTGGCCATCATTTAAGAAGAGCAACAAATGAATTCTTCAAACAATTTCATATTAAAAAGGTTGTAAGGAATTTATTAACACCTTGGATAATATTCGGACTTGTTTTTCTTTATGTACAGATATATTTTATTTATCATTATTTAACTTATCAAGAATATATCGGGTTGGGGACACTAGCAAGTTTTATAGTATTATTAGGGATTATTAGTCTTACTTTGATATCAATCAACCACATTATCAGAATAGTTGCAGTTGCTTTCCATAGGAGAAAATCAGATTTATTTCCAATAAACAGAGTAGAATATGCGGCTATGAAATATCTAAGTCAGGAAAAAATTATGAAATTCGGTAAATTAAAAAATCGAATCAAGGGATTGCTCAATATTTTTATACCAGAAGTTTATTTTAATGATGAAACCGCAGCTTCTTCAATATATCATTTATGTGGTATTCGACTAGCAGATATTAATGAAGAAAATATTGTCTCGTTAAATAAAAAAGGAAAAGAAAAGGTTAAACTATGGAATGAGACTTTACAAAATCAAATAAAAAGATATAATAAGATTTTAAATAGTAAAGGCGTCTTAATTAGATCTTTTATTGGATTATTAATTCTTAGTTTATTAAAAATTTTTATCGGAACTTTTAGTTCAGATTCCCTTCAGGCTGAAGGTATTGAGAATTTCCTTGATTGTATAGCAGTTTTATTAATTGGATTAGGAATAAGATACAATAAAGAAAAACTAGTTAACATCGTTTTAGTAATCTTAATGGCTTTTGCTGGTGGGACAATACTTTTTGAATCAATTATTTCTTTAATAACAGGTCCAGAATCTATTAAAACACCTCAAATTGTTATAATTATTGCTGTGATCTCTATATTTTTAAACACCTATTTACGTACATTGAAAAATTTCGTGGGAAAGAAGAATAGAAATTCATCATTAGTCGCAAGCGCAATAGATTCAAGAATAAATATATTAATCTCCATTGGTATAATTTTAGGAGCTCTTCTTTCTGAATATGGGAAAACACAAGGAATTGTATTTCTTTTTTATTTTGATCCAATTATAGCAATAGTAGTAAGTTTATTCATTTTTAAAGAAATTTTCGAGATTATCATTGAATTTATAACAGGAAAAGAAGCGGAAATTGAATTTGAGAAGTTCCAAATGCCTTATGAAGAAAACTTTAAGGAATACATTATTAAATGGATTTTATCAGTTTTTATTGACAATGAAGATAAAGAATTCACTATAAATGAGCTTAACGAGGAATTTCAGCTTTCCTTAAGGAAAAGTGAAGAAATTTATACAAGTTTCTCGTATATTGGTCTTTATATATTTAAAGAAAAGGGTATTAATTCTGTAATTAAAAACCTAATAAACAATGATTTATTGTTCGAGGAAAAAAAGAATATGGTAAAAATAACTGAAAAAGGTAAATATTTGTATGAAAATTTCTATTCGAAACCATTAATGGAGGATATAAAAGATCCATTTGATTTTTTCTTTGAACAAAATTATGATTTTGATAGTTTGAGACATAGAAAGCAAGAAATTTTACAAAAATATAAAAAATAGTGAAATAAGATATTATTATCTCTCTTTAAAGGTAGAAATAAGTGACAGGATTTAAACTTCCATTATTTATGATATTTGGTAGAAGACCCGTGAAATTTATATCTACACCTGAAGGGGGTATGGATATTTTAGCTTTTGATTGGGAATCAGGTGAATTTGAAAGAGATTTAAGCTATTTAAGCAAATTATTTAAATATTCACCTGAATGTGACGAAGTCACCGAAGAAGAATTTGATATGTATGTTAAAAAATTAATTAGTCAAATAAGTAAAAGAGAAAAAGCTAGATAAATAAAAATCCTCTTATTGGTTGGCCCATTTATACATATCTCCTAAAAGGATACTTTTTTCTCTTTTGCTTTTAAGATTTTCAATTTTATCTATATTTATTAACCACATTACTGACCGTAATTCATGTTTTAACGTTCGGATTTCATTTATTGTATTAGTTATTGTTTTTTGTTTATAATCTTTCCAGGCAGATTGAAGGAATTTGTAGGCAAAACCTCCTATATCAGCCCCTAAAACGATACTTTTAGCAATATCAAGTCCCGTTCTTAGCCCTCCTGTTGCTACTATAGGTTTTTTTGAAGTACTTCTGACATTTAATATACTAATTGGAGTTGGTATCCCCCAATTTTTTAATGTATCAGCAAGTTTTCTTGTATAATTTTCAGTATTATCATTATTTCTAATAGATTCTATACTGGTAAAATTGGTTCCTCCCATACCTCCTATGTCAAATCCATCAAAACCCATTAGATCAAGTTGTAGGGCTAGATCACGGTTAAATCCTGCTCCAACTTCTTTAGCAATTATGGGAATCTTAAACCTTTCCCTTACTTTTTTAAAATTATCATAAAAAGCTGTATAATAAATATTTCCCTCTTTTTGTACTAATTCATGGAGAGCATTGAAATGAATTGCCATAATATCAGCATTTATCATTTCAATACATTTTTGAAATTCTTCTAATTGGAAATCATCAGAGCTTATTTGTCCTATTCCAAGGTTTCCAATAATAGGAATATTTGGAGCGCATTCTCGAACTATTTGAAAAGAATCAACAGCGGATTGATCCTCTAACGCTATACGTTGGCTTCCAACACTCATTATTATTTTTTCTGATTCAGCAGCTTGTGCTAATATTTTATTAATCTTTTTTGATATTGGATGACCCCCAGTTATAGCAGCAATACAAATAGGAGCAGATACACTTTTTTTGAAAAATTGAGTTTCTAATTCAACATCATGCAATTCTAGTTCAGGTAATGGATGGTGTATTAGTATAATTTCATCAAAATAATTTTTAGTGGATTGTACATTATAATCTAATGGGATTGTTAAATGTTCTAATTTTCTGGTATGAATTGCTTGAGAATCAACTTTTTCCTTAGATAAGCTAATATTTGTGCAAACTAACTTTTGATTTTTTAATGATTTTAAGACACGATTTTTTTTTAAACCATTTATAATTTGGACAGGAATATTTAATTTAGCAATTTGTTTTACAATTTCAAATTTTCTACCAATTCCTCCTGTCACATCTATTTTATGTTCTAATTCAGCTAATTCTATACTTTTTAACTCATCAAAATTAATCTCTGAAGCAAATTCAATGTTACCTCCATCTTTTACATAAATCCCATCTTTTTCAATAGCAAAAATAACCTTTTCAACTTCAAAATACTTCAATGTCTTACACAATTCTAAAATTATGTCATCACCAGAGATTATTGAAAAGGAACCGTCTTTCTCTAAGACAATATCTCCATAGAGAATTGGTAAAACCCCTAACCTCAATGATATCTCAATTGGATCGGTGGAATTAAGTACAAATTGTTGAGATCGTTTAGTAAATATAGTTGAAGGTGAAATAGATAAAACTGGGCAATTCTTCTTTAAAAATTTATTTATTATTATTGTATTTAGTTGATTCATCGCTTCATGAGTTTTAGAAAGCCCTAATACTTGATTTTTAATAGAGGTATTTAATCCTTCAGATAACTGATAATTTTTGGCAATTGGGTGGCCAAATGAACCCCCACCATGAATTAAAACAATTTTTTTATTACTTTCTATAATCTGTTCAATGGTACTGTTTATAACATCTTCCCTTAATGAAAGAGGTTTATTTTTGTCAGTTAGTAAGCTACCGCCTAATTTTAATAAGTAAATTGTATTATCTCTCTTCACTTTTAGTACCCATCAAAAAATTAAACATAGTAATACATTAAAACATAATAATTTAACCAATAGTTGTTTTCCACGTTGAAAAACCCTCTTTCTCAATAGCAGCAGAAACTTTATTTTGATTATCTTCATCTGAAGTTAAAGCTATTACTAACCCCCCTCGACCAGTCCCAGTCATTTTTGCGCCTAATGCTCCATTATTTAACGCAATATCAACTATTTTATCATTAATCTCAGATGAAACTGATAATAGTTGTAGTAATTTATGATTTTGATTCATTAATTTTCCAATAGAACTCCTATCACCTTTAATTAATGCATTTTTTGCATTTTTTGCGATTTTTTCATATTTATTGAATATTTCATTAAACTTTTCTGGATTTTCTTCTCTCAATTTACGAACATCTGCAACTACTTCAGCAGTAGAAGCAGTTATGCCAGTATTTGATATAATTAAATGCATTTTTTCTGCAGATTTAAGACGATCAATGCTGTTTTTTCCTCCACTTAAATTTTTCACAAACCAAATTAATCCTCCATAGGTGGATGCGGTGTTATCAATGCCAGATGGAGTGCCATGGTATGCCGTTTCACCTGCATAAGCAGCTTCATTTATTTTTTCATCATCTAAATTAAGATTGAATTCTTCACTGAGTGCACGAGCAAGAGAAGTACATTGAGCTGCAGAAGCTCCTACTCCACTAGCTGCTACTAAATCTCCTGTAAATGTAATTTTAAGTTTATTATTAATAGTATCAATATTTAAGTATTTAATAACATTAATAATTGCTTGTTGTGCCTCATTAAACTTTTTTTCCTTATAACCTGGAGTTGCTATTCGTTGGTCATCTACTGTCCATCCTTCGCCATTGACTGTTTTAACAGTAGCGATTGTCTTAGAACTGATAGCAGATGCGATTGCTGGAAGACCATAAACTACAAAATGCTAGCGTTTATTCCCGAATTGGGAGGATAAATTCGCCAAAAAGAATGGTCTTTCCATATCCTTTTCCAGTTCCCAAAAATTTCACCTTCTTTACATAGTTTGGATATTTATCTTGAATAATTATTATAACAAAATATAAATTTTTTTTCTCAAATCAATCTAAAATTTCAACAGTCCCTTCAGAACCATTGACAACAACTTCCTGTTCATTTTTTATTAAGTTAATATCAATCATATCCACGCATGGAATTTCACTTATTATACATCCTACTGCTATGATTGTATCGATCTTTTCGTTAATTATAGCTAAAGGAGCAGAATTATTCTTCTTCATTCGATACATAGTATAAGAGCCCACAGTAGAACCTTTTCCGGTTGGAAATACTAGGATTTTACCAGAAACAGATTGACCTTCTAACTCATGTCCAGCTTCCACAACTATTCCAGTATCGGGATCTATGCCTCCATAAAACGAAATTCCGTCTTTGGTGACTATTGTTTTTCCTGTAGTTGTCCCCTTGTATATTTTTCTTCCTTTTAACTTCATCTTATAGCCTCCTCAACACATTCTTCAATTTTTCCAATTTTTACTTTAAATTTATTCTTTGCTCGACCGTAATAACATGCTTTTGCGGAATCAACCATTATACCCTTGAAACGTCCTTTAATTGGAGCTACGACACAGCAAGTATCTGCTGCAAATTTTGCTCCTGCATCTTCAATTATTTTAGAATAACCGGCTTCATCTGCAATTCTTTTGGTTGGACGAGCAGTAGTTATCCAAAATTCTTTGTTTACTTTCTTTCCCTTCAATAATTTTGCGATTGTAGCAATTTCATGGATCGAGGCGTGAGGACAACCAATACTTACAAAATCTATTTCAAGTTGATCATCTATGAGCTCAACACGCGCTTTATCCAAATCACGTTGATTAATCTCAAAAATTATATCGCTTGGTTTAGGGTATTTATCGAATTCCGGAGTTACTCTTTCCATGTGGAATAGTGCAGTACCGCCATATGTAGCGACGGAAGCACAAAATGACTTGAGTTCTTCAATCGAAGCAGAAGGAATCCCTGTTATATAAGGTATTTTTTTGCCTAATTCAACTAATTTATCCCCTATTATTTTTCCTAAAACCCCAAATTCATCAGTACCTTTTACTGGAGCATTAACTTTAATTAAAACTTCTCCTTGACGATTTTTATCCAAATGATACCCATACCTAGGTGTAAGTCCAGTCAAAGCTGATGCTAGAGCACTTGGACCTCCTTCACGATTAGTTCGAGCACCAATGACGGAATTAGCATAACATACTGCACTACTTTCAGCCCATGCAATATGTTGACTATAATGAGGTGTATTTCCAATTAAATAAGGCGTACAAGAACAGGTTGTAATTATCCCCATTTTAGCAAAAGCATCGAGAGCTCGATTTTGATTCTTAGCAAATTCCTCATCAATACCCAATTCCTGCCAATTCTCTCGATCCATTCCTGCTGGATTTAATGTAGTTAAGACTCTAATCTTTCCATCTTCTGCCATTTCGCTTAAGAACTCCAATCCCGCTTCTCCAAGATTGGCATATGATACACCTGCGATCTGAACCCCAACAACATCAATCATATCTTCAGCTTCAAATATATCACCAAGTGTGGTTAAGATTTCCATTGATTTTTTGGTGGCTTTTCCATATTTGCCTTCCAACATATCTTGCTCTTCAGGAGTTAATTTCATTTTCATTGCCTCCGATAATTAAAGATATTTATTCATGTCGACTTTAGGAAATTCGGCTAAGTCAAAACTCTTGCCCTTAGTAACAAGTGGTTTTGTGAAATCAAAACCTATTTTCGTAGTCATTTTTGTACCTGGCTCAGCACTCGGATCTAAACTGCTACCTGGTTCTTTATCTTTAATTACCATCCTTTTATCTCCTTGAAAACGAGTTGCCATTGCCCATTCAACAGATAATGGATCATAGATATCAATATCTTTATCGACAACAAATACATGTTTACAACTACTATGACCAGCAAAAGTGCCATAAATAGCTTTTTTACCATCATCTTCTGAGGATTTGTCAATTTTTACAATAGCATGAAGCCATGAGCATCCTCCCGGATTAATGTTTACATCTAAACATTTTACGCCAGAATCATTTACCTTATTAAAGATGGTTGGCTCACGGGGCATTCCCATCAAAATCTTATGCTCTAGGGCACCTGGTAATAATGCTTGCCAAATTGCATCTTTTCTATGTGTGATTTTCTTAACTTCAAAAACAGGTTCTTCTCTCACCACATCATAGGTTTCGGTTAAATCAACAAAAGGTCCCTCAGGATGTCTTTCTTCCGTAAATACCCGCCCCTCTAAAACAAACTCAACTTCTGCAGGAATTAATAGATCAACAGAATTTGCCTTAACAAGGTTAATTGGTTCTAATGCATTAGCAATTGTCAATTCATCTATCCCAATATCTACAGAAGTAGCTCCAGCAACAAGAATGTTTGGAGTATTCCCTATACAAAAAGCTACGTCTAATTCACCATTCTTTTCTAAAAATTTGTAAAAGTGTCGTCCTTTTACTATTCTTGTCGCTAATTTATCTTTTGAAATCTGCATAGCTCTATGAAAATCTAAATTTTGTCCATAATCAGGATCTTTTGCGACAACAACAGCTGAGCTTATGTAATTCCCACCATCCTTTTCACAATGGAATAATATTGGAAGTTTATCTAAATCTACATTTGATTCAATTACCTCTTGGCAGGGGGCGTTTGATATAACCTCAGGATCTTTTCTTTCTATAATCGCTTTAGAAAGCATAGGAATAAGACTTGCCGGAGTTACCCCGAAATATGAAGCAATTACACTTTTGCTACAAAACATATTGCCAACTACTCGGAATTCAGATTCATTGACATTGTTGAATAATACGGGAGTTGGCTCCATCTCTTTTAAAATACCTGAAATTTCCAATTTCTTTGAAACCTCAACATCCACCTTTTTAAGAAGTCCGCTTTCATCAATTCTGTTTAAATATTCTCTAAATCCCAAATTTATCTACTCAAATCATTTTTTATAATAATGATATTACAAATAATAAAGTTTTAACTAGAGAAGTTTATGTACCACTTTTTATAAAACTAAAGGTTTTTCTTATCGATAATTTTTTGCAATATTTCTTTAGCATGATCAATCCTAATTTTATTATCTTCTACTAATTTTTTTGCTACTTGATCAATAAGATTTTCAGGCACTCCAGCTAATTTTGCAATATTACGAGAATGGAGTGCCATATGGCCTTTCTGAATGCCTTCTGCCGCTAAAGCTCTTAATGCCGCAACATTTTGAGCTAACCCTACTGCAGCTGCAACTTGAGATAATTCTGCAGCTGATTTTATACCTAGAATTTTTAGATTTAATCGTGCCATTGGATGTATTTTTGTCATTCCGCCAATAATTCCTAAGGCAAGTGGAATCTTAATTTCGCCTATTAAATTTCCCTCTGCATCAACTTCAAAATTAGTCAATGGAGAATAATTACCTTTTAATGATGCATAAGCATGAGCTCCAGATTCTATAGCTCGTGTATCATTACCAGTTGCTAAGGTTAGAGCAGTTATTCCGTTCATTATTCCTTTATTATGAGTTGTGGCACGATATGGATCAGCAAGGGCAAATTCATATGCATTAACTATACCTTTTACAACTTCTTCTCCTCCTAGTAAAACTTTGTCAAATTTAGCTTTACACTTTGCCAATCTATGAATAGCTAAATTTGACACGATTCGTAGATAAATTTTACCCTCACATAACTCCTCAATATAAGGTGTAACAGACTCAGCCATAGTATTCACCACATTAGCTCCCATTGCATCTAAAACATTTACTAATAGATGAATTATTAACATAGCACCTTTTCTTGTATTAATATCTCTGAGTTCAAAATCATATGCTCCTCCACCAAGTTTTACTAAGATTGGATCCTGGTCATTAGCAATCTTCAATATATTCTTTTTATTCTCTAACAAAATTTTTTTAGCTTGCTTAACATCAGTAAGATTGGTTATTTGGATTTGAGATATCATAATTGAATCTACTTTTTCTGAAAAAAATCCTCCATGTTTTCGAGCAATTCTTGCTGCGTTTGAAGCTGCAGCAACAACGGAAGGTTCCTCTATAACCATAGGAATTAAATAATCCTTGTTATTAACTTTAAAATTACACGCAATCCCAATTGGCAATTGATATGATCCAATAACATTTTCAATTAAAGTATCAATTTGTGTCTCTTTGAAATATCCAAAATTTTTTAGTAATTTAACCTCTTCATCATCAAGATTAACAAGCTCAGAAAGAGTTTTTTGCCGTTCTCCTAAGGATAATTTATAAAAACCCGAGATATCAGAATGGAATTTACTCATTTTATTACAACCAATTTTTTTGCTAATTAAAATAATATATTATATTTAATAGTTATAGAGTATTTTAATGTGAATTTATTTTCTAGAAGAAATTGTAGCAAAAATAAATTTTGAAATATTTACATAAAATAATTATTATCCTTAAATACCTATTATTATTAAGAAAAAGTTAATGTAAAAATTTTAGTGATAATAATGATTCTTGTTGCAATTACTGGTGCTACAGGGGTTTTGATTGCTATTAAATTATTAAAGGTCCTAAAAGAAAAAAAAATTTTAACAGAATTAATCATATCAAAAGCTGCAAAATTAGTATTAAAAACTGAAACAGAACTAAATATTTCAGATATAAGTGATCTAGCTTCAAAATCATATAATGTAAATGATTTAGAAGCTCCTCCTGCAAGTGGTTCCCATAAATTAGATGCCATGATTATCGTACCTTGTACTATGAAAACATTAGCAGCCATTGCTCATGGTTATGCTAACAACTTAATTACCAGAGCTGCTGATGTCAATATTAAAGAAAAAAGAAAATTAATTTTAATAGTGAGAGAAAGCCCTTTAAGCGCAATTCATCTTGAAAATATGCTCAAACTCGCCAAATTAGGAGTAGTAATAGCTCCTCCAGTTCCTTCTTACTACATCAAGCCAAAATCCGTTGACGAACTTATCGATTATACTGTAGGACGCATTCTTGATCAAGTTGGTATAGAAAGCGATATAAAGAGGTGGGGAGATGAATAAATGGAAAGTCGATTTGAATTCTTTTGAAATGGGAGATGACTTAGTTCTCATGCTGACGGGAGGAAATAAACCTCATATCGGAGCTGTTGCATTAGCAATTCCTTATAAACAAACTTCAAATGCAAGCTTGCTTAGTGTTTATGGTCATAAAGATGGTGAAATCGCTAAACCATTAGCAGAAAAGGTTTCAAAAGTAGTTAGAAAAACTGTCGTTGTAATTGTAGGAATTCATCTCGATAATGCTACAAGAGAAGATATTCAAAAATTTATAAATAATTCTAATAATGAAATTGATAAATTTATAAATGATTATACCGAAGATTGGAACACAACTTGATAGAATTAATTAAAAAAATTAGAAATGAACTACTATTAAACCTATTGCTCCTGAGTTTAAATTTTTAAGGAAAATGGTACTAATTTGATTCACTCAAGAGGAATGGGTATTTCGTGGATTTTTTTACCTCTTTTTATTAAATGGTCTTCAGGTATAGTTATATATAAAGGAATCCAATTTAATAATCCTTTTGCGTTAATATTTTGCTCGTTTTTATTCTCATATCTCCTTATTTCATATTCTAAAGAATCACCTTTCCTTGCATTATTAGCTACTCTTACCAGGCCTTCATTCAAATATTTTAGATCATCATTTGAACGAGAAATTGGATCACTATCTAATTTCGCAAAGAGAGGGAAAAATCTTTTATGATACCCAGAGTGTCCTTTAGGGCAGTGATCTAAACCTTCTATATTTGGGATAAGGCACCCCTCATCACAGAAATGAAGTGTAAAACCTCTATTATTATTTTGCTCATGCTCAACTATTTTTCCCAATATTATTTTTGGTTTAGCACTACCATTTTTTATCAATTCATATTCTTGGACGCTCACTCTAGTCTTTATGTTTATAAAATCATTAATATGGGGGCTTTTTTGAGTAATTTCATTAAATCTATTTTGGACTTTTAGAAGACCAGAAATACAAGTTGCTCCTGAACCATAAGAACCAAAATATATTGTATCATTAGCACGAGCATAATTTTCAAGCAGATAGATAATCTGAGCCCATAAACTAGCGTTGTACATATTACCAAA
>JBHLOI010000119.1:0-4742 GCA_048940645.1 Promethearchaeota archaeon
ATTTGCTCAACATTCTTCAGAGAAATAGCTTCTTTTGGACAAATTGCTATACATTGAGGTTCTCTTTCTCCCACTTCAGGATCTATAAATTCTTCTTTCATGTTTTCACATAAATCGCAAATAAGTGCGTTTTGACTTGTTAAGTGAAGAGTAATAACTCCAAAATCACATGCACGGATGCAAAAACCACAACCATTACACTTATCATCATCTACAATAATGGAACCAGTCTCTGGATCTTGTTCTAATGCTTTTTCTGGACAACTGCGAACACAGGGAGAGTCTTCACATTTTTGACATGCTAATGCGATATTGAAAATTGGTTCAATTCTTACTCTGTGGATTCTAGTATTTATGGGATTGAATTCTCCATCGTGAACAAAACTACATACGCTTTCGCATGTTTCGCATCCTGTACATAAATTTGGGTCGACAATGATAAATTGATGAACTTTTCCACCTCTTTTCTTGGTTTTGACTTTTGACATCTTATTTTTTACCTCCAGTTGCCTTTAACTTTCCAATCACAAAATCTAATCCCAATTCTTTTAATGTTTCATCAGTTGGAATTCCGGTTTCTTTATCCCAACCACGTGCTTCATAATATCCACTTAATACTTTCTGGTAACCATCTTCTTTCAAGGTAACTCCCTTAGCAGGTCCTCGTGTGTGAGCCTCTTTGAAAAATCTATCTGGAGGACGATCATCTGCACGCGTACAACCTTCTCTGATGTTAAAACATTTTGAAAGTGTAACAATTGCCGCCCCTCTTTTAAGCATAGATTCTTCTGTATGAGGGATACCAGTAACAAGTTCATATACTTTTGCCATTTCAGCATCAGATTCATAGATACCTCTTGTGAATTTACAGATGATATAAGAATCAATTAAGGCATATACATCTTCTAATTTGATGATTGCTTTTCCACGTTCAAGAGGTTTATCGTATGCGAACCTATCGAAAGTCCCCTTTGCGTCTAATCCATATGCTCCGTTGCGTAAATGACATGCTCCTCTTATAGAGACACTTTCTCCAACAGCAAAGGAAGACATTCCGTGCAAATCAAAAGCCGGAAGCTCTAATCCTTTGATATGCATTGCATAAAAGCTAGCATTTTTTTTCCCCATTTCTTCTAGTCTCCTACCAGCTTCTCTTACACCATCACCAAAGATTTCTCCAGCAAATCCCTTACCAAGGATCATTTCTTCAGTGAAACGTGCTAAATTATTAGTTGAGCCAAATGGTAACTTGTATCCCAAATCCTTTTCTGTAATAAGTCCCTCTTCAAAACATTCACATGCCATAGCTGCGGTAACTCCGCCAGATATTGCATCAATTCCTAAATTATCGCATAAAGTAATGCATTTAAATACAGTAGGCCAATCAGCATTACCGCATGCTGTACCAAATCCGTAACATAACTCAACATCCACACTTGCGTATGTATTTGGCCAATCAGGATGAGTTTTAGGTACTTTAGCAATGTGATCACATGCTATTGAACATTGAGAGCATGCTACTTTTTTTACTACCCAATCAATATTAAGGGTATCACCTGTAAAGGCACCATCATCTATCTTATCCCATGTACCCTCACGATGATTGAATGTGGGCATCATACCAAGCTTATTATAGCTTGTTAATCCTGCTGGTGTGCCTAAATCTCGGTATTTTGCTGTTGCTGGGCCATTAGCTACTTTTATTAATTTTTTAGCTAATTTAAAGAATTCTGCTGGATATGCCACTTTTGTCCCCTTAGTACCCCTGAAACAGACTGCTTTTAAATTTTTAGAACCCATAACAGCGCCCATACCGGTACGTCCTGCTTGTCTATTTCTATCATTAGTAATACATGCCATATGACTCATTCTTTCGCCAGCAGGGCCGATAGCCATTACAGCTAAGCGTTGGTCTTGGAATTCTTCTCGTAATAATTCTTCAGTTTCCCAGCAACCCTTGCCCCAAAGAGTTTTCTCACATGGAACTAAATAATAATCATCATCATCTACAACCATATAAACCGGTTCAGGAGATTTTCCCTTGAATACAATCATGTTAATTCCAGCCCTTCGAGCTTGTGCTCCCACGGATCCGGAAGAAATAGCCATTCCAAATACTCCTGTTAATGGAGATTTTGCAAACACTCCATATTTAGAACTTGTGGGCAAAATAGTAGTTGGAAAAGGGCCTTGTGCATATATAAAAACATTCTCTGGGCTAAGAGGATCTACACCAGGTTTCAATTCATCCCAAAGCACCTTACTAGCGAAGCCATATCCACCTATCCAATCCCTACAGAACTCCCTCGACAATTCTGACTTCTCTATTTTTCCGGTAGTTAGATCAACATCAAGTCTAACTTGAGTATATCCTTTAACGTCATCAGGTAAAGATATTTCTTTAGACTTACTCATGTTTTTCACATAAAATTATGTAATTAAATTATGATATGATATTAATTTTCAAACTTATTAAATTTTTAATATTTAGAATAAGCAATTATTTATTAGGTTTCTTGTTCATTATGTTAATCTCCCCTAAGTCGGCTCTTTAAACCAAAGAAAATATTTCTTTTATAAAATAATAGTATTATATAAAAAATTCATTTAATTATATTTATCAAGAAAATTGGAAAAAGAATAAGTGAATTTGAAGATTCATGGTTTATTCTAACTATACTAAAAAATGAATTGATTTAAATTGCCTTACAAAATTTTAGAGAAAAGAGAACTTGGCAACACTGGTATTTTGTTCGAGATGGTTCTACACACTCCCTTAATTGCTCAAAAAGCACATGCCGGAAACTTCATATTATTACGAGTGAATGAGACCGGAGAAAGATTTCCATTAACTATAGCTGATTATGACAGAGATAAAGGGACTATAACTATTGTTTATCAAGTGTTTGGAAAAAGTACGAAATTACTCTCACATCAAAATATAGGTGATGAGATTCTTGATGTTGTTGGACCCTTAGGTAATAAAATTCATATTCAAAAATATCAATATCCGGTTGTGATAATTGGAGGAGGAGTAGGGATTGCTCCCTGTTATCCTCAAGCAAAAGAATTAAAAGAAGCAGGAAATAAAATAATTACTATTATAGGGGCTAGAAATGCAAGCTTATTATTTTGGGTTGAGAAAATGCGATCTGTAAGTGATGAAATGATTATTTGTACTGATGATGGAAGCGAAGGAATAAAAGGAGTTGTGACTAAACCTCTAGAAAATTTAATAGTAAAAGAGAAAATTAGTGTTGTAATTGCTATAGGTCCCTTAATCATGATGAAATATGTCGCACAAACTACTGATGGTTCTGGAGATTTACCCAAAGTAAAAACCTATGTCTCCTTAAATCCCATCATGATTGATGGAACAGGGATGTGTGGAGGGTGTAGGTTTTCGACTGTAGATGGTGATATCTATTTTGCTTGTGTAGATGGACCAGATGTTGATGGTCATATGGTAGATTTTGATAATCTTTTAAAACGCTCGAAGCGATTTATAGATCAAGAAAAAAAGTCATTAAATAAATACAATCAGGAATGTAAAGCACTAAATAAACTTCAAAATGAGGCCTCTTAGAATGGAAGCTAATTCACCTTTAATTGAAATACTACAAACTAATAAAAACAAAATCTTAGAAAATGGAAAATTTAACGAACTAGAATTTGAACAATTCATTAATTCCTTAACAAAAGCAGAAAGAGAAAGATATCTAGTTTTAGATAAAATTCAGGAATTAGGAGTTATTAATATTCAAGAAATTCAAAAGGATTTGGGTTTATCAGAAAAAAATGTACAATGTAATATCGAATATTTAAAAGAGTTGGGTTTATTAGACTTTGTTGGTGAAAAGCCGAGATTCTTTGCAGAATATATTGAAAACAACCTAAATAAGGGTGTCTTTCCTAGTGTTATTCTAATCAAAGAGAAGAATCTTTGTTGTGGATGTGGATTATGTGTTTCGATTTGTCCAGTAAATGCAATAGATTATTCGGAGAGTACATTTAAAATTAATGATGATTTATGTATCAATTGTGGCTTATGTTATTCTGCTTGTCCAAGATCATTCTTTCCAAAAGCATTAGAAAAACTCGAAGAAAATCATGATCCGAATATTAAATTTTTAGAACCGATTAACTATTATCGTGACATATTTACTGCTCAAACAACAGAAAAAAGAATAAAGAGCGTAGCACAAGATGGAGGAATTGTTACAACTTCGCTTAAAACAGCCTTCAAAGAAGGAATTATTAATGCTTCTTTTGCTGTCACTCTAGGCGACCAACCATTAAAGCCTTTACCTATTCTAATCAAGAATGAGGAAGATCTCTTAAAGACGGCAGGAACAAAATATACAAATGTTCCTGTACTTAAAATCCTTCATGATGCGAAAGATCATGATAAATTAGCTGTAGTAGGAACGCCATGTATTATGAAGGCACTTAGGAAAATCTCATTTTATCCTTTAAATAAACCATATTATAACGATATTGCTTTAAAAATTGGTTTATTTTGTATGGAATCATTTGATTATGAAAAAATCGTTGAATTACTGAAAAATGAGTTTAATGTATATCCCTCAGATGTCAAAAAGATGGATATAAATAAGGGAAAATTTATTATTTATGATCGAGTAAGCAATATTTCTAACATTCCAATAAAAAGAATTAAGAAATATGGAAGATTTGGATGCTTTTTCTGTGATGATTTGACTGCTGAATATGCTGATATATCA
>JBHLOI010000061.1:0-20235 GCA_048940645.1 Promethearchaeota archaeon
TAACTATTTTAGATCTTCATGATTGAAAGAGGAAAAATTATTTTAAGTTTTGATTTGGATAATACTCTTATTAATAATAAGGAGGGTATAACTAATTCTTTTAATTATGCTTTAAGAAAATTTAATTTTTCAGAAATAGAACGAGTAAAAATAGAAAAAATGATTGGAATACCATTAAATCAAATGTTTTCAAAGGTAGCAGACTTAGATCCTTCAATATTATCATCTGCTTTTAGAGAATATTATGGTTCTAAAGGGATTTATCAATCACATCTACTACCAGGTGTAAAGAAGAAATTAAAAGAGCTTAAGAAACATAATTTTATTATGGGCGTAATTACTTCTAAAAAACAGGAAATGGCAGAGAGAATTCTCGAAATATTAAAGATTAAGAAATATTTTAACTATGTTTTAGGAGAGACTGAAGAAAGGAAGGAACTAGGTAAACTTGATCCAAAATTGAAAACAATTTTGCAAGAAAAATACCCAGGATGTAATATTATTGTTATAGGAGATCATCCTAAGGATGTTTTATTGTCTAATAACCTTAACTGTCCATTTATTGGTGTATTGACTGGACATCATTCAATTAATCAATTAATGGACCTAAAGGAGGGAAAGAGGCTAGTTATAAATTCTATACGAGATATAACTCTGAAACAGATTTATTCACTTTTAGAATAATAAAATATTTAAAAATTTAAAAAAAGGAAAAAGAATTTTTATTCTTTTGACCAGGATTCATATTCTTTCATGAATTCTTCTGGTTTCCATTGGGTCTCCATAAATTTTGGTATACCGCTCGAATCTCTTGGACCCACAACAACAAAAGCGTCTGCTTCGTCCTCTAAAGCTCCACTTAACCTTGCAGCCATACCAGGAAGTACTAATATTCTATGTTTTACATTATCAAAGGCTTTAAACTCCTTTACAGCTTCTGCTATACCACCAGCGTTAAATTGACCTCCTGCTACAGCACTCTCAATGCCAATACCTTCTGTATCAGCTACTAGCAACCAACAATTGAGATTTGCGCCTTGTAAATCTTGTTCAACGGGAATTTTCGTCATCCGATAGTTACTTGTGACAAAAATAGGCGCCATATCATCGGGTTCTCCAATTTTATATAATCCCGGATCTACAGCAGGATACACACGAGGATCGCTGAATACAGATTGTCTTAAAGTCATCAGAGCTAATAAAGCCCAGATATCCTCCTTTTTCTGGCCTGTATGTAGTACAATTAAAGATGTATCGATTGATTCCATGATTGCACCCATAATTACTTCTTGATATTGATGTAACCAAAGGTCTTTATCACTTTCTATTTTAACTTGACTCCAATATGCAGCAGGTACTCCCATTACTGGCCATCCTGCATTAACATCTTCATTATCTATCGCTGCCTTTCTAATTTGCATTATTTTATCATATGTATAAGCCAATTTACCTGGGCCGTAAAAAGTACCAGGATCTAAAACTATTTCCTTAACACCTAATTTTTTCAACGTAGCACTAATTGATATTAATTCATCCAAATTGCTTGAGAGCGCTACTACAGGTAAACCATTTTGTGCTGCAAAAGTCCCAACTTTTTCCCAAGAATCTTTGGTAATAGCATATAATAAAGGCTTTTTATCTTTAATTTCTCCAGCTGCCTCTAATAACAGATCCGGATTTAAGCAGCATAACATAATCGGTAGGTTTGAAACTTCTGTTAACTTTTTAGCAGCCAATTTGAATTGTTCAGCATCCCCAGATACACATCTTAATGCAAAACCATCAAGAGTTAAAACATCGCCAATTCTTTCTATCTTTAAATCTGTTAAATATTTAGCTGTGTCTTCTATATCAGGATCGTCATCAGCTATTTCTAAGAAGAGAGCGGTGGGATTATAATATGTGAGTTGATGACGCATTAATACTTCTTCACCTCCTATCTCACATGCTCTCTCTCCTGTACCAATTATAACCGGTTTTTGAGGAGGAGTTACTACTTTTATCAATTTATCAAGATTTTTTGCTTGTTTAGGATCCTGCATTAAATGAGTACAATCTTTTACCTTAATTTTTCTTTCGAGTAAATCTGTAGCAAAAGCCATACAAGTATCGTATCCACAATCTTTACAGTTTGATTTATCAAGAAGGGCATAAATTTCTAATGGGCTTGGTCTTGCCATTCTTTTACTTCACTATTTTTAATTTTTGTTTTATGAATTATAATGTGTACTCTAATTGTATTTTACATTAAAAATTTGGTTTTTTACATGTATCTGAATTCTATCAAAAAGAATTTAACCACTCGATTTTTTCTCTAGTTAAATGGTATCAACAGAATACAACTTTGAAAAATTTAACACATTATTTTACCCAAAGCACATAGCCTTTATTGGAGCCTCTGAAAATTCCAAATTTGGTTCAATGTTGTATTTAAGTGTTTTTAAAGAATCAAAATGGACGACAACCTTTTACCCTGTTAATCCAAAGTACGATAAAATTCTAGATTGGAAATGTTATGCTTCAATATTAGATATACCTTATCCCATTGATACCGTATATATTTCTGTAAAAACAAAAATCATTCCTAAAGTTTTAAAAGAATGTGTTGAGAAAAAAGTTCCATGGGTAATTATCTTTTCATCAGGGTTTTCAGAAACAGGTGATTTTGAAGGTTTACAATTAGAGCAAGAAATAAAAGATATTATTAATGGATCCGAAACCCGGATTATTGGTCCTAATTGCTTAGGACCTTATAATGCAGATACAGGAATGGCATTCTCATTTAGTACTCCCTTTGTAGTTCCTGGATCTATATCATTTATGTCTCAATCAGGAGGGCATTTAAATCAATTAATTGAAGCTAGCTCTAAAAGAGATATGAGACTCAGATATGGAGTTTCATTCGGTAATCAAATAGATTTGAATTGTGTTGATTTTATTAGACATTATAGTTCGGATATTAAAACTAAAGTCATAGCTGCATATTTAGAATCTTTTGGTTCAGCTAACGGTTATGGTTTTTTTGAAGAATTAAAAAAAACTACAAAAAAAAAACCTGTAATTATATGGAAAGGAGGATATACTACAGAGGGTTCTCGGGCAACATTTTCTCATACAGGTGCGATTGCAACTGATTTGAGATTTTGGAATGCAATGGCTAAACAGACAGGTGCTACTTTAGTTAAAGATAATGAACAATTTTGGAATGCAATAAAAACTTTTGAATTATTATATCCCAAAACCATTCCTAATGGGAGAAATATTGGTATAATTACTCCTGGTGGGGGCAATTCAGTAAATTCCACAGATTTATTTTCATCCCATAATTTAAGAGTGCCTGAATTAACTCAAAGTTCGCAAGAAAAACTTAGTAATATTCTCCCATATGAGAATGTAAACATAAAAAATCCAGTAGATTTGGGAGCTCTTGGATTTGTAGTGGAAGTATTTATAGAATGTATTGATATAGTTAAAACAGATCCTAATATTGATATTTTAATAATACCTTTATGGCAACATTTTATCTATAATCATGTGTTTAAAAGATTAGTGAAGGTAAAAAAATCGACAAATAAGCCTTTTGCAATATGTTTACCAAGCATAGCAGATTCCCTTGAATTGTCGCAAAGATTTTCATCCACTAAAAAAGTATTACATAAGGAGCGAATTCTTTATTACTTCTCTTTAAGAGACGCTGCCTATAGTTTATCTTTATATTGTAACTATATAGACTATTTAAAATTTCATAATTTTGAAATTGGTTAGGTATTTAAACCTTTTTTACAACTTTTTTTAAATATTGGATCATTAAGTTCCTTTCAGCTTTACAATAATCTAATCTTTGATTATTTGATAATTTTGGATTAGTCTTTAATAAAAAGTGAATCTCAATTATTCTATAAAGAATATTCTCCAGACTATTTATATTTCCTTTTGTGTCAAGAACCAAAGGATTACTTATCGGATTTTCTTCCTTATAAATAAAATCTAAACTTAAGTCAAATTCATTACTCACTTTAAATTGGTAAGTATTGAGAATTTTCCCTGAGCTCATATCTTTTTATCACTTATCATTTAAATATTGCCTTAAGTAGACTTATATTATGTATAAAATGATTTCGGAAATTCTGTCGGACAAATTATCAATTAAACTTCTCAAAATCATTACATTTCAAAGTAAATTCGTCGAATTTTACATATACTATTGTTAATCTTATATTAATTTCACAACGTAATATGTATTAACCAGTTAATATTTGATTTTCCCTCAATATAGATCCTACTAAAAACTTTTCAGACTTTTAGAAAAAGAAGAAATAATTAAAATTAGATTTAATAATATTCTGTTTTTGTAAATAATAATGCAAAAGCGCCATAAAATACTCCATTTACAGCTCCGCTCATTATAGATATAATAAAAGTCGATGTTGGGTCTAAAACGGGGATACCATAATAGGTTAATACTAATGGTTCTATAAAGGCAAATATTCCAAGGATTATTGAACAGAGCATACTTGCGGCGAACCAACCTCCAAAACTACCAATTTTGTTCTCTCCCATTTTACCAGCAATAATCGATGCTACAAAAGGAGAAACCACAGATCCAATAGCAAGGATTAATATGTCTGGTGTTGCTCCCAATGCAATTGATGAATAAATACCCAATACATTTAATCCTGGGAAAAAATATATTGGTCCTAAAAATAGTACAAAAAGTATTAGTGGTTGACTTGATATATCTTGAAAAAGTAAATTTAGAGCTCCACTTATAGTAAATGCGATTATTAAAAATAGAAAATTTAAACCTATATATGCGAGTAAACTAAATCCAAATGCTTTACCAAAACCCATTTTTGTCAGTCTCTTTATAAGCTTTATAAATGAATTTATGTATAAATACAACTTTAAAAGTATTTAAATTTATTTAAGACCAAATATTGTTTTTATTTAATTCTAAACATTGTATCTATCTGTTTGATTAGAATAATAATTTAAACCTGTTCAATAAAAAAGCTCTACTTCCCTTCTTATAAGAGTTGTAAATAAATGGAAAAAACTAATAGATTTTTTAGCATTGGAAAAATAAAACATAAATTCTTGAGTAGTATCCTTAAAGATTTCGTTTCAGATTTGGAATATAAAGATAAAAGGATAATTTTAGGCTCAAAAATTGGTGAAGATGCAGCCGTTATTGATATTGGAGATAAATATCTAGTTGCTAAAACTGATCCTATTACTTTTGCCACAGACGAGATAGGTTATTATTCTGTAATTGTTAATGTTAATGATGTAGTATGTACTGGAGCTACCCCAAAATGGTTTCAATCAACTATTTTGTTACCAGAAAAAACAACTAGCGAAGAATTATTAGAAGGAATCTTCAAAAGTATTCATGATACGTGTGATTCATTGGATATATCAGTGATAGGTGGCCATACAGAGGTGACCGTTGGAATTGATAGGCCAATTGTAATAGGATCCTTGTTGGGAGAGGTCGAAAAAGAAAAACTAGTAAAATCTTCTGGAGTATTGCCAAATGATGCGCTAATTTTAACAAAAGGCATTTTTATTGAAGGAACTTCCATTATTGGTAGAGAAAAAGAAAATCTCCTATTAAAGAAGGGATATAATAAAAATTTCATAGATAAATGCAAAAATTACTTATTTAATCCTGGTATTAGTATTTTTAATGAGGCCCTTTTAGCTAATAAAAACTTTAAAATAAATGCAATGCATGATCCTACAGAAGGAGGACTTTCTACTGGTATTGCTGAAATGACTATTGCATCAAAGAAAGGAGTTTTGATTGAAAAAGAAAAAATATTAATTTTACCAGAGCCATTGGAGTTAAGCAAAGTATTTAATTTAAACCCAATGGGTACTATATCTTCTGGATCACTACTAATTTCAATTATTAATGAACATGCATTGGATTTAGTCGAATTTTTAAAAAGAAAAAAAGTAACGGCAGAAATTATTGGCAAATTCACCGCTGAAAATCAAAAAAACCTAATCATAGATAAACAAGGGATTAAAAAACCCTTTACTTATTCTGAGATTGATGAAATAACAAAAATTTTTAATTAAAAACAAGTACTTGTTTTAAACTTTAATAAGCTATCTATTCCTATGAAATAATAATTAGAATAATTAATTATTCACTCCTTCTCTAATTAACAAATAAACTTTAATATAAATCGCCTGAAAAGCACATCTAAATAAAAATTTCGTGAAACATGTAACATTTCAAATTATGAAGTTAACATTTTTATTTCCTAATTTTCATTGTATTTATATACCTTTGGTATATTATTAAGGGTTATTAGATAATAGCGTTATTATTTCAAGTTTGAATTGGGGTAAATTTGGAAAATATAGAATTAAGTAATATTTTAGAATTAATTAGGAAAAATTTTAAGGAAGATCGATTTACTCTTAAACTCACTTCAAACGTTTTTTTTGACATTTTAAACCAAAATGAAGACAAATTTAATAAATTTAAACAAGAAATTAAATCTGAATGGGAACAGTTTAGAATAAAGAATCAGAGAAGAATTATTGCCAAAACATATAGTACATTTTTTTATCAAAAGTTTCATGAGTATTTTAAATATTTTTTACAAAATTTTTGTGGTTTTAATATTGATTCTTTAGATTTAGTAATTAAAGAAAAAATATCAGAAGATACTGTATTTCTGGAATATAATTATTCCTTGTCAAATGAAGAACTAGAATACTTTAATGAATTCAAGAGAAAAATTAATAACCACATCAATGGTATAACCTCACCTTTCGGATACATTTATTTAATTGTTTCAATACTAGGAGTTGTTTTGAGAAAACTACTCCAAGAAAAGTTTCATATAATCCTGGATGGGGCTGTGATAAAAAATGGTGAAGTTAATAATACTATCAACTTTTTAATTGTGATTAAGAATAGTCATGATGAAATGTTCAAAAGTTATTACTATATGTTTCTTTATTACTTTCTAAAACATCTTAAAGGAATACCAGATGAATATTATGAGAGATTATTACAAGGAAGAGAAAGGTTATATCAAATTGCTTTGGAAGAATACCCATTTGCCAAAGAAAGATTGGTAGATTTATTATATTATTTTTATAAAAAATGTAATTTATTACAAAATTTTTCTCCATTATTAGATTTCTTAAATTTCGTTTGTGCGCGAGTTGAAGATTCAGTTTTTTCAAAAATTGATGTTATAAAAAGAGATTTTTTAGCAAATTTTAATTACACAGAAGAAAAGAAGAATGCTCTTATTAAGATATTCGACTTTATTGATAAAAAATCTACCCTATATTCCACCTTTCAAGCGAATAATTTACCATCGGTGAGATCGCAATTTAATTTATTTTTACTATATATGAAGTATTATTTTGGTAGTGGGAGTTTAGAAGCATTTGAAGTTGGTGATTTGTTATTTTTACCCAAAGAATTTAAAACGAAATTAAATCAACGCAATAAAAAATTAAAAAATGTAATTAATGCATCTGCTATTAAAGACATTGAAGTCTTTCTAGATTACTTCTCAATCATTTCTAATTTTGATAATTTTGATCTACTTTTTGAGAAAATTTTCGGTAAACAAATTAATCATTTAAATTATGAATTTTTTAAAACCTTCTTAAGGAGTTTAAATTTGAGGATTTTATCATTAATAGATCAAGAAAATAAATTAATAACTGAAAATCCTGAAAATATACCTTTTTCATTTACTATTATAATAGATCACGTTTGTCGTATGTTGTATACATTAATTGATAAAATATTCATCAAAATTAATCCTAACCAAGCATCTAAAAATTTTATTGACCCTCGAAGTAGATATATTGGTAAAAATATCGCTTTAAGAGTATTAGAATTATTCATTTTCCAGGATCTAAATGTTTCAGATGATGTTTGGCCAGATTATATTATTAGTATGAATAGAAATTACTTAATGGAAGATTTAAAGTCATATGAAGTTGAAGTTCAGTCACCAAAATTTGATGAAAAATTTTATAATTTTAGGGATATAGCTAGATTTGTAATAACCTACAATTTCATATCCTACAAAGAACAAATTACATTTGAAGAATGGTTAATAAATGAGCTTATTTCCCCATTAAATGACTTTATATCTGAAATTAGATTATTAATTAAAAATCCAAAAGACAAAAATGAGATTTATTCTAAATTGAACAAATACTTTTTAGACCAAATTTCTAATAAGAATAAGGATGTAAAAGAAAATTTCAAATTAATGTGTCAACAACTTACACCCTTTTGGTATAAAACCTAAATATTCCCTTTACCTTTTACAATACTACATTACTTTAAAAATATTCAGAAATTTGTCAAATTCCTTATGAATATCTATTATTGGAATCCCTATTTCTTCCTGAAGTTCATTAGGTTTAGTTGTAATTAAACCAGATATCATTTTAACTTGATTTGTTAACTGAGGTTTGATTTCTGGTGAATCATTTATACATAGTATTGCTGGAAATGGTAAATTTCTAAATCCTTCAAGGAATAATATATCTGTTTTTAAAGGACCATCTTCAATCCATTCAATTATATTATGAATTTCAATATCCTTTTTAATGAAGATAACATTTTCATTGAATTTGTTTCTAGATATAGAATATTGAGCACCAGCATCAGTAAATTTATATGAATCTTTTCCCTGTGTATCTATTCTGTGCTCATGAATATTTTTAATTACTGAACAGTTATAGTTTAACTGTTGCTTAAATAAAATAATTGCCTTTACTATTAAGAAAGTTTTACCAGTTCCAGAATAACCAATAACACTTATAATTTTCATTAAAATTCACATAATCATATTAAGTATCAAAAGATAATCCATTCAATTATTTCTCATTTTTTAATTTTCCAGTTCTAAAAAAATTGAAGCCTCAATAATCATAATAAAACAATATAAACAATTAATCTATAATATAATTGTTAAAATTTTATTTCATGAATTTAGTAAAAATAATTTGTTGAAAATTTTAAATTATGGTTGAAAAAAAAGAAAAGATCGTCTTCGATGCTAATTTTTTTATTTGTGCCATCTCAATCAAAGCTAAAAACTTTTTGAAAAATTTAGACTATGCAGGAAAGGAATTAGGACTTGATTATTATATTTCCGAAAAAGTATTTAATGAAATTAAAGCACCTCATACTTTTAAAGACAGATTTAAAGCTTTTATAAATATTGAAAAAATTTTGCGATCTGAAATTCAGATGATAAAGGACGAGTTAAACAAATCGAACATCAAGTTCCCTGCTCAAGATCCTGATTTGTCATTAATAGCTTTGAGTGAAAGATTGATGGATGACGATTCAACGATACATATAGTTACGGATGATTTTAAATTAGCAAAAAATACAGCATCTATCTTGAAAAATAAAGTTAATATCTTATCTCTTTCAAGTTTTCTCCTTAAGATCAATAGGACAATACCAAATAAACATATGAGAAATTATTTTAAGACTTTATGGAGAAAAAGTTTGAATTACACATTACATTATATGATAGAACGAGCCCATGTTTACCCTGCTGAACAGAAAATACAATGGTTAATTGAAAAAGCTATAAATGTTACTCAAGACTCTATATTAACTCAAGATGTTCATTTTCTTAATAAAAGAGAGGAACCAATGAAATTTGAAATCGGAGTTAGCAAATATTCTCAAGAAATCGCTATTGCCGAGAAATATATTGAAGATCAAAAATTACCGTTTAGTGAGGAAGAAAAAATTTATGAAATTCAAAATTATTTAGAAAATTTAAAGATTTCAAGAGAATATCTTAAGAGAGCGCGTGAATCTATTGTTAAAAATGAATCTAATGAGGCTGCTAAGCTCTTAAAAAAAGGTAACAGATTTTTAATTTCATTATTACAGTTAGCAGCGGGGGAATTAACTAAATTAAGAAGTTATGAGATTGTAGAATCTCTTATTTGCTCTGAGATATCTAAGATGGAGTTTTTACGGGCTTTTATTTTAGTCTCCTTAGGACGAGTTAATTCTGCTATAGATTCACTTGAAAGAGCTTCATTATTTTCAACCATAATACATAATCACCAAACATGTTTAACTCTAAATTATGTTAAAGCACTTATCCTACTGTTTCATGGACTTTACGATAATGCAATTATGGCTTATAACTTCACTGAAGAGTTAGCAGATATTTATAAGGATGATAAATTGAGATTGAAATGTCTAATAGGGAAATCTATTGCATTATATATTCAAGGAAAGGAGACAAAAACCGCGATGGGAATAATGGAAGAAGTGTCAAATATGGATTTTGAAAAAAACTTTTTAGATGCAATAATCGTTTTTGGTGAATTAGGAGATTATTTCCTAGCTTTGGGTCATTCGCAACTTGCTACAAACCTTTATAATGAAGCGTTAGAAATTAGTATTGATTATAAACTGAAAGTTAGAAGTGAGATTCTCATTGAAAAATTAAAAAGAGCTTATATCGCAACCGTATTGAACGGATATTCAGCAGAAGACATGATGGTTGATAAATTGGATTTATTATTAGACAAGGCATATTCCGTGAAAAACATTGAGAAGTATAATGAACAGATTAAAAAAATATCAAGCTTTAATATTTTATTCTACACTCCCTTTCCATATATCTCTGGAAAAAAGAAACATATACAAGTCCTTAAATTACCTAAGGAGCTTCAGGAAGATTATTTGGAAGTTGTACATTTTGAGAAACTAAGTAATGTAAAGGAGATTCAATATTTATTTATCATATCTCATTATGAATTAGGGTTATTAGGAATAATTGTTAGAACTGATGACAATCTTACTGGAATTGCAGAAAATTATTCTTTAAAATTAAAACCAGATGCAAAAGTAAAGATATATAATCCCACAGATGAGTTAAAAGATAGTTTTTTAATACGTGCGATAATTGAAGTTTTAGGTAAAAATGGTTGTGAAATAGTATACTCCTTACCCTCTTTCTTTAAAGCACTTAATTTATAGCTTAATCTTTTCTTAAACTTTTATCTCGCTGACTTATCTGGTGAGAATGAATAGCACAGCTAATACAATAGTATTTCGTCTTAGTGGGAGCTTGAATGATTGTTCCAGATTTTTTAAGCTCTGTATACATTCTTCCATCAACTAATGGAACTCTTCTTGTAACAGCCTTAGCTTTACTACGAGCAACAAAACGCCCACACTTGGCACACTGAACTTTTGAGTGTTGACCTTTACTTGAACCGCTTTTACCACCACTTTTTCTCTTTTTCGGAATTAAAATCAGCCTTTTTAGTATAGTTTTAGATGAAATTAGTTCTAATTATTTGAATAAGATAAACCTTAAATAATTTATCCTTTCTCTCAAATTTTTAATATTATCAAGTGATTTTAATGTAAGGTTTTAGAAGAACTGCTTTATTTCGATTTTACTTTATCAATTTTATGCAAAGATTTCAATGAATATAAAATCCTCTGGAGGATGGTAAAAACAAGTAATCCTGTATATATTATAATGAAAATTGGAAAAAATAATTTGAAATGAGAGCCATATATAAGATTAGATAAATAAAAGATCCAAAACTCAGTAATAAAAGCGAACCACAAAATTATAAGTCTTTCAGCTCTTTCCATAAATCCTATTCCTTTCATTTCAACTCCAAGATTTTCAGCACGAGCTCTTATATAAGAAATCATTATTACTAAAAAGAGAAGAATATAACCCCATAAATAATCGATTAAATTTCCAAATATCAGCCCTAAAATAATTACTGCGTCAGATAGTCTATCTAAATTTGAATCTAGGAATGCTCCTGCTCTTGAATTATGGCCAGTTCTTCTAGCAACTTCTCCATCAAAAACATCAAAAGCTCCCGCCCAAAACATTAGAAAAGGTACAATCCAAGCCAACCATATGGGAAAATGGAGTCCTCCAATTGAAATAAAGAAAGCAGCAGCAATAGAAAATATAAAACCAATAAAAGAAAGAGAATTAGGAGAGACATTGTGCTTAATTAAAAGCCTTACTGGACGATCAATAAATTTATCAAGTACCTTTCTTTGATTTTTTCTCTTTGTATTTGCTTTTTCTTTTTCATTCACTTTTATTGCCGCTTTCGAATTTAGAGATAATATAATTTTAACATTCATTAAAATAAAAAATTTTTCATATTAATAACTTTAAATTTAATCTTATTAATCGAATTACGGAAGAAGCTAAATATGATTGAGTTCCTAAACTTAAACTTGGTAGATTTAACTCAATCAATTCTATTGATTTTAATATTTCACCAGTTTGACTGCCAATAACGAAAATAATATACTCTTGTGATAATATCTCCTTTAGGTATTTAAAGAAATCTTGTCCACTCTCATCTAGTACATATATAGAATATTTTTTTTCTTTATAGACTTTTAATGTAATAAAGATATCTTGATTAATGTATTTAATACCTTTTAAAGGGTTATTACTATACTTTAGCTGACCAGTTCTATTTTGGATTAAATCTACAAAATATTCTGTAAGTAGAATTTCATTTTTTGGAAATATCCCCTCATCCAATGATTTAGGATCAAATATAAAAGTACCATATTTTTCTAAAAATACCCAAATTTGGATATTATTATTAAATCCATTTTGATTCAATAAGGCAGCTAGAATGCATCTTGAAATTACATCTAATCTTCCGGATGAACCAGGAATTTCTTTAATTGTGTAATTTGTAATATCTACACTACTAGATTTAATAAAGAAAAGTATTCCCATTAAAAATTAAGAATGAATCCTAAAAGATAAAGAGTTTATTTTTTTTAATTTTCTTTTTCTATTTTTCTTTTTTTTAAAAACATTATTAGGTAAAACGTAGAACTCATAATAATGGCAACAAAAATTACTCCAATAATCCCTGCGATATACTGATTTTCAATCCAACCTAATATTGGATTCCAAGGTGATTTTAAATTTTCAAGCCATGATTCACCAAAATAATCGATTAATACTCTCTCTAATCCATCAGGATTCTCAGAAAGAATTCCTGAAGGATAGCCTATTGCTATAATCAAGATTAATAAAATAATAATTGTAGAAACTGTAATTATCGGCCATTTATATTTCTTTAAATTCATAAACCCTTACTCCACCCCCAGAATAGATTCTGTTGTTATAAAGCTTGGTTTAGCTTTATAAATATAGAAAATAATTAAAGCGGAGATGATCGCTTCACCAATACCAATTATTAAATGCCAAAATACCATCGCTGGTATTGAAATTTCAATTGGAATATCACTTGCAACACCAATTTCAATTCCACATACTAAAGCTGCAAGAATAATAGCAAGATATGATCCAATAGCAGTAGAAATGGTCACTTTAATTTCTTTTTTTAAAGAAGTTTTATTAAACATTTTTACGAGAATTACAACAATATAAAATCCAATAATTCCCCCAATAATTCCCATATTGAAAGCATTTGCTCCTAATGCTGTAATACCTCCATCTCCAAATAAACTCTGGATAATAAGTATTAAAAAGAGTACAATTAGAGACGCCCAAGGTCCTAAAATAACTGCCACTAACGTCCCTCCTACTAAATGACCAGAAGTGCCACCAGGTATGGGATAATTAACAAATTGAAATGCAAAAATAACTGCCCCTAAAACGCCGATATATGGTATTAACTTCTCAGAATCTTCCTTCTCAAATACTCTACCCATTTTAAAATAGCCTAATATCATCATAAGTACTGTAACTATCCAAAGAAGCACTATGGTTATAGGATCCAATAAACCATCTGGTAAATGCATTTTATTCGCACCTATAAATTATTAACACTTAATTTTATTATCAATAAATATTATTAATTTATAATTTAGTATTACTTTTTAATAATGTGATTATATTATAAAAAAGTATGAAGTAAGAAATAGACTATTAAAACAAAAAAATTAGCATAATTATTAACTGAAAAGACGAATAAAAAAGATCAGCACCAGGAAATAAACTTATGAAGTCATATTTACCGTTTAAACATGAAAAGGAAAGAAATCTACTTAATGGTCTTCATCCGATAATTCGATTTTTACTACCATTTTTGTTTGTTATACCTTTTCTAATCTTTAATAACGTCTTTCTTGTAATAACAGTTATTCTAATTGTAACTTGTATCAATATCTTTTTTAAATTACATATTTTCAAAACAATTTCAAGACTTAGAGTTTTAATACCATTTTTATTAATAATTTGTATTTTTATACCATTCTATTTAGGTAATACAATAATTTTTCAAATTAGAATCGGGATTGTCCTCAATATTTATTTAGAAGGTCTTAAAATGGCACTTCTTTTATTTTTTAGGATAATTGGGGCGGCTTTTACCTTCTTATCCTTCTTTTCTTCCTTAACATATTCCGAATTTATAGAAGCATTAACAAAAATCAGAATAATACCTGCATTTATTATTGGAAGCATTGTGATAATGCTTCATTATATTCCAATTCTCGCAAGTTCTAATAGAAAAGTTTTAGACGCACAGGAATTAAGGGGAAAGAATTTAACCTCTTACTGGCAGAAACTTAAGACCCATGCATTTATAATGGGAAAAAATATTGTGAATAACATGGAACGAAGTGAAAAATTATATGAAAGTTTAAAAATGAGAGGTTTTACTGGAAAGATTACTTTTGCTCCACGAAAATTAAAAATTTATGATTATCTCGTAGTTTTCTTAACACTAAGTCTTATTATTTCTCTCATATTTTTTATAAATTTAGAACAAATATATGTAGGGGTTTTTAGATTATTTTTGCCATAGAAGTTCAAAACCTTAATTTTAATTACAATTCAGGATTTGAAATTAAAAATTTATCTTTGAAAATCGAAGAAAATTCAATTTATGCATTGATTGGAAATAATGGTTCAGGAAAAACCACATTATTACGATTATTAGTAGGTTTGTTAAAACCATCTTCTGGTATGATAAAAATTTTCAATGAACAATTAACTCGAAATAAAAATAAGCTTTGGGAAATGAGGAAATCAATTGGTTTCTTGTTTCAAAATCCGGATGATCAGCTTTTTGCTCCAACCATAGGAGAAGATGTCAGTTTTGGTGCTAGAAATTTAAAACTAGATGATGATGAAGTAAATTTGAGGGTAAACTGGGCTCTTAATGCTGTGAAGATGACTGAATATAAAGATTACTCCCCATTTGATTTATCATGGGGCCAGAAGAAGAGAGTTGCTTTAGCGGGAATTTTAGTAATGAAACCTAAATTGTTGATTCTAGATGAACCTTTTGCTAATCTTGATTTTAAATCAATTTATAATCATTTAGATATTTTAGAAAGGCTTAGAAAAGATGAAAAGCTAACTATTCTTTTCACAACTCATAATCTCTTTTTTGTTAAAAATTGGGCAGAAAAAATGCTATTTCTAAATAAGGGAACAAATATATTTGAAGGAAAACCAGAAGAGGGATTAAATCATCCTAAGGTTCAACAAGTTCTTGGTTCTTATGATGAGATACTGAGCCTTATCAGAAAAAATATATAAATTTTTTAGCTATTTTGTTTTATTATATTATTGGGAAAATAATGATGGAGTAGTCGCATTTATCGAGGTCATATATGACTATGATGATTATATGTGCAAAAAAATGCGAACATCCTGAATTTAATAATCAATAATTCAAACTGCAAAAAATACGGGCTCTTAACCAAGCAAAGGTAAACACCAATGCGATGCGGTTCGAGTCAGCAACCCTAATTGCAGATATGATTATGTCCCAAAACGGCATAGAGATTATTGCCTTCCACGAGAGAACTTTTCTGATTTTTATGGTGTATCCATGAAATGATTAAAAAGAGTTAGTGTATAAGGCTACAATCTATGCTCACTTTTTTCTAAAATCGTAAAACTAAATCAATACTAGGATTAGAGAAATTTATAGAGTGAAGGTCCTTTTCTTTTAGTCTTTTTTTTTATTTTCTTTCAAAATTTAACCTAAACATTATTTTATAATGGGATAATAAGTGATAGAAAAGAGTTAGTGTTTCAGGCAACAAAACTACATTATAATAGACCGAGAGTATCTGAGCTAAATAATTCTTTTAACTCTTTATTAATTTCACCCTGATCTGCTTGAAGGTAGCGGTTTAAAATTGTTGTTATTCTGGGAGCATATTTTTTCATAATTGCACGTACAAATCCTATTTGTACATTTTTATCTGTTGCGATACAGAGAATTCCTTTACCGACTTTAACTGAAAATATCATACCTTTGTAATATTCAGTAAATTGGAGATCAATATCTCCATATCCTAAAATATGTCCTTGTTCTTCTCCTGCTGTAAAGACTGCTCCCCCTATTGCCCCAATTTTCTCAACAGAAATATCATCTTCATTTATAAACGCAAATTTAGCCTCACTCATTATTGTTATTCCAGTATCATCAATAAGAATAACATTTTTTAATCCGGGCGTGCTATTGATTATATCATGTATTATTTTCTTTAACAATGCCTCATCTTGGGAATAACTCAATAGCCTTAACCTCAGAATATGTTATAAAGAATTTATTTAAAAATCACATAAAATTCAATCTTTCTTACTTACTAAGTAAAGCTTCATCTATAAAAATTTAATTCGCATATTCGCATATTAATGGTCTGCCTTGCGTTACAAATAAAATCTAAAAAGTAAAATAAGAATAACCTAAATTCATTAGAATAATTCTTGTGATTTAATAATCTCTTTTAATGGTTTAATTCCATCTTTATAGCTCTTACTTTTCTCTAATAATATAAATAGTTTATATCTCTTATTCTTATCAATATCAAATTTTAATTGGATTAGGTTTGGATCTTTTATTACTTTTTCTTTATGCTTTGATATTGCCCATAAAGCTAATGTATTTTCATGTACCCACAATCTACTTGAGATACTTGAACCAATTGGAAAACCATTACGGTCTGTAATAACTCCGGCTACGAAATTGGGAAAGTGTTTTTTTACTCGATGTAAAAAATAATTGACTTCAGTTTGATTTATTAGCCTTGTGTTTTCCATCTTCATAAAATCTGACCTATCAATAATGCATTACTGATAGGATAAAAGTGATAAAAATGAATCTTTAAATGTTGTATTATAAGGATAACATCCTTTTTTATTACTAAAGTGTAAAAGTAAAAAAGAAATTTATTTCTTTTTTAATGAGATGCCCAAATCTAAATTCTCTATAAGCTCACTGAATCGATTACGGACAGTAACTTCAGTTACCTGACTAATCTTAGCAATTTTCCTTTGCGTTCTTCTTTCTTTAGTCAAAATACTTGCGGCATAAATAGCTGCGGCACAAACTCCCGTTGGTCCTCTTCCTGAAGTTAACCCACGAGTTTCTGCTATTTTAATAATTATCTTAGCTGCTTTTTGACAGTCATGTGTTAGTTCTAGCTCAGAAATAAATCTAGTAAGGAAATCGAGAGGTTTAGTTGGATTCAAATTAAGGACCAATTCATTGGATATAAAACGGAAAGATCTTCCTATTTCCTTTTTATCCACTCGAGCAACTTCGGCAATTTCATTCAATGTCCTAGGTATCTTATACATTCTACAGGCAGCATATAAACTTGCTGCAGCTACACCCTCAATACTTCTTCCTCTTATGAGGTGGGCATCAACTGCATCCCTATATATTTTTGCGGAACACTCCCGAAGATTTTTAGGGAGATCTAAATTTGAAGCCATACGATCTAATTCACTTAATGCAAAAGTCAGATTTCTTTCTGTTGCGTCGGATACTCTTATTCTACTTTGCCATTTCCGTAATCTATAGATTTGGCCTCTTGATTTTGCGGGAATTTCCTTGCCAAAAATATCTCTATTTTTCCAATCAATCATTGTACTTAAACCTTTATCATGGATCATATAAGTCATTGGCGCTCCTGTTCGAGTTCTCTTTTTCTTCTGATCAGCATCAAATGCTCTCCATTCAGGACCACGATCAATATGATTTCCCGAATGGACTAAGCCGCACTCTTCACAAACCAAAAGTGAATCTGAATTTTTTATGATTTTTTTACCACATTCGGTACAAATATCTTCTTCAGTAGAAATTTCTCTTTTTGGTAGAACTTCTATATAATTCCAACTCGAAATATTTTACACCTTCTAAAATTATGAATCGTTAAAAATTCTATAAACTTTTTAACGAATTTTAATATAAAATTTATTTTCTAGACCAAACTGTAGATCTGGCAAAGATTTTACAGAGATAAAGGGTGTATTGATAGGACCAAATATTTCTTTGATGTTACCAACCTCTTCATAATTCTCATTGAAAACTGATTTATGTAATATAATCTCAAAATTTTTATTCCATCTTTTAGCTCTGAAAATAGAATGCTTCTTAGATTTTCCGAGATAGAATAGGTTTAGCTTTATCCAGTTTTTCAAGAATAACCCTACTTAACTAATAAAATATAGAGTAGAAAATTGAAAGGCAATATTTAAATATAACCTTTTTGGGGTAAATTTTTACAAAAATGGTATGAATAATTTATTAATTTCTCTTTAAAAAATTATTGAAAATTAAAGTATCTATTTTTTTTTACATAAAACTAAAATTGTTTGTTTTTCGAAAATTAATAATTTATCCCGATCTTTGGATAATATTTAATGGAAATTCTTTTGAAGACGGTATCTTGTTAAACAATCACAGTCATAATACGCATTTTTTTTATTTAAATAGTTAAAATCTTGTGATAATACAAAATTTCTAAGAGTAGTCATCATTTTTTGATTACATTCTCTTTTTAGGCAATTGTGAATACCTCGTTTCGTTCCAGCTCCAGATGGATCTGAAATTAGACGAGGAAAAGTTGAATCTTTTTTTAATTCGTGAATTTTTCGTAAGCTTTTAAAAAGAGAATAGAACCATGGAGGTCTATAACGATTTTGATACCATAAATATTCTAATAATGTTCCTTTTTGAATATTAATGGGATTTATTGATATCGTTTCTACTCCTAAATTAATTAGATTTATAATAGATCCGACACAATCGTCTATAGCACCTTGTTCATTTAAAAAGGGGGCTTTAAATAGTAAATAAACCCTCACACCGATTCCAATTTCTTTACAAATGCGAAAAACTTTTATAAAATCATCATAAGACATTGCCTTATTTATATAAGTGTTTCTAATATAATCATTAACCGTTTCAAGGCCAATCGCTAATTCAATATATTTATCATTTAGTTGGTTTTTTAAATCTATTAATTTCATTTTTGAAATATATTCTAAGCGAGACTCAATAACAAATTCTTCTATCCTATTACTCTCATATACCTTCTGATAAATATAATTCCTTACTTCTTCAGAGATTTCATTTTCATCAAAAAAACTCCCAGAATTAAAAATCTTAAATATAAATTTCTTTTTTTCACTTCTGATTTCTTCCAATTTAGATTGAAAAGCATGATTTACTTGATTGATAATATGTTTATCGTCTATACTTTCAATACTGGAATCATTTATATATCCACACATTGAACATCCTCCGCTATCGCTTAATGCCCAGCTGCATCCTTTAGTTCTTAATATAATAGTAAATTCCTTTCCTTTTTCATGTAAGAGGCGATCGTCTTTTATCCAAAAACTAACCGGTTTATTTAGTTGATCGCTTGTAAAACTTTTTCTCTTTAAAATTATTCGGTCTCTAATTTCTTTAATATTTTCGACAATTGAACGAGAGTTAACTGATTTTTTCATAAACTTTAGCAATCCTTCCATTATTTGAATTTTTTATATAGTTTGAACCAACAATTAATTTGGCAAGGCCGATCACACTTTTTTTACTTTTATCCAAAATAATAACATAATTATTTGGGATAAGATTCTGACTAAACTCAACAATTCCAGGTCTAAAGAGAGTATTTCCCTTTATTAAATCTCCATCAAAGACCAAAATATTAAACTCTTTATCAATAGCAAATAAAAGTTCTGCTCCCTTTAATGTTAATTCAATTTGTCCCGTCTTAACTAAAAATCTTCCTAATAAATTTTTGTTTTCAATATCAATAATATCAAAATTTTTGCTTACTTTACTTTTCTTGACTCTTATTCCTTTTGAAAAGATTTTCATACCAATATTAGAACCAAACTGATAATCAGCAATTTTAACTAATTTTCGAACCCATGATTTTGAATAATACTTCGATTT
>JBHLOI010000012.1:0-71574 GCA_048940645.1 Promethearchaeota archaeon
AAATTTTTTACTGAAAAACCTCTTCTTATTGCCTCAGAACCTAATTCTAAGACTTTATCTTCAAAATAATATTCATATCCGCAAGATTTACACTTATCTTTATAGTATTTTTCCGGTATTCCTTGATATTTTTCATTCATTATTAATCAATTAAAAAACTAGAAAACAGGTCAATAATTTCAAAAAAATTTAAAAAATTGTAATATATTATAAAAATTCATTTTTTATTTTTCTTATTCCAGCTTTTTTAGGGATTCCCATAATCAAATAGAATACCATTATTTATATTTCTAATTTTTCAACTTGAATTTCTCTTTCATGATAAATAATATACTTTTTCTTTAAATACTTCTGCAAAAACTTATACCTTATGACCCAAAATACTTCGGAAAAAGATTATTTGGATTATTGCACCTACTGTGGAGCAAAATTGTCAACTGAAATTCTATCAATACTTGAAAAGAGTATGAATCCAGTATATTGTGAATTTTGCGGAGCAGAAATAAAAAAAGTAGAATATGCTGATATTCCAAAATCATTAGCTCTAGGGAGTGAAAATACTTCAGATTTAGCCGTATTCAATACCAATGACTCTAAATCAACTCTAAGCCCTCTTGGAGAAATTTATTTTGATCCCGACTTTTCTAAGACCTTTAAAGACAACTTAATGATAGTGATTGCCCGGATTATCTATTATAACATGAATAAGTTCTATGATATTGAAGATCTGAAAAACAGCGATATTGAATTATCTGAATCTGCTCTTAATGAAATCGCAGATACATTGGAACCGCTTACTAATAAACGAATAAGAATTAATTTTTATGGCAAGTTAAAGGATATCTCAATAAAAAAGTTTGAAAAACTACTTAAGAAATTACAATTAAAAATTCAATCTGATCAGAAATATCATGAAAAATTCATAGTATATTTACGCTGGCTAATCTCTATTGTGTTTAAATTAATCACTGAAAGATGGGACGCTCGAATTTTACCTAGTTTTGAAAATACAATTCTTAAGGACCTTAAAAGTTATGGATTTAATTCATATAGCGAGCAATTTGAATATGATGAATTAATTGAAAAATTCCTACATTACACCCATGAAATTAAGTTTATAAAAAATCTCATTAAAAAATTTAATGAACAGGGGTTGTGGATAAAAAATTTTTGTCCTACTCAAACATTCATAGATTACTTGAAAGAAAAATTAACACAATTAGAAGAAGGTTTTAAAAATAACGTTTCGAATAATGCTAAAACCCAGACGGAATTAATTTCTGCATATCTCACTATTATAACAAAAATCAAAGAGAAAGATGCCTTACTTAAAGCAATTAAGAATCTTATCTCGAGAAATAAAGGAAAATATAACGCATACGATATTCAAAAATGGCTCTTGATAACTGACGCTGCTGCTCGTAACCAGCTAAAAAGGATGTTCCCCAAAGAAAAATATCAAGAATATGTTCGAACACAAACACATGTCACTATAGAAACCATTGAGGAAATCGCAGAAAGGAAGCGGGGTAAATTTCATACAAAAAATATCAAAACCGCCAAGTCGAAAATACATCTCGAGTGTGCAGAAGGACACCATTTTTTTACTACGTACGATAGCGTGGTTTATCAGGGCACGTGGTGTCCAGATTGTCACATATATATTAGTGAGACCATTTGTAGGAGATTTTTCGAAAAAATATTTAAAGTACCGTTCCCGAAGAGTTATCCCATATGGCTGACCAATAAAAACGGAAACCAAATGGAACTCGATGGATATAATAAAGAACTAGGATTAGCCTTTGAATATCAAGGAATTCAACATCGTAAAAAAGCATTTAACATGACTGATGATGATTTAAAAAACTTACAGGAAGAAGATGCCCTCAAACTAAAATTATGTAAGAAAAATGGGGTGATTCTCCTTCAAATTCCCGATGATGAAATTATACCCTATGATAAAATGCAAGAATATATTGAAGAAGAATATAAAAGAAAAACTGAAGCCTCTCTTAAAGACATTCCTAAATATGATTACAAAGAATTTATAATCTATGAAAATAAATACGCTAAAAAATTTCGAGCATATGTCGAAAAGAAAGGTGGGACTTTACTAACACCATATTTCTCAGCAAGAAAAGAAGTCACACTTATGTGTGAAAAAGGACATAAGTGGCTTACCACACCAGATTCCATATATCGAAATAATTGGTGCTCAGAATGTGCTGGAAATAAAAAAGGATCAAGAGACTATTTTCGAAAGCTAGGAGTAAAGTTCAATTGTGAATTAATTAGTGATTACGTTAATGCTAGAGAGTCGCTATGGTATAGATGTCAAAATGGGCACAAGTTTAAAAGAACACCATATTGGCTAAAAAGATCTAATAAAGAAATTGACATCCTATGTCCGAAATGTAAAAGGGATTATTATGCAAAAAGATTTCAGGATTTTGTCAATAATAAAGGAGGTTATCTTATAACGCCCTATAAAGGGCGATTTAAACCTTTAAAAATCAAATGTAAAAATAATCACGTGTGGGAAACTACCCCAGGAGCTATATATCAAGGAGGTTGGTGTACATCTTGTAAAAAAAATGAAAAAACGTAATTTATTCTAATTCTCTCCTCCATTAGTCGGAATCTTAGGAGAAGTTAATACTCAATTTTCTTTTACTTAATTTTCTTCTACATTTGTAGGAACCTCTGATATATTTAAAAGGCGCTTCGCCTCTTGTTCTAAATCAACACTAAACACATCAGTTATTCCAGATTGTTGCATGGATACTCCATATATCCTGTCCGCATTTACAATATTCTCCTCACGATGACTAATTACGAGGAATTGTGCCTCTCGTGAAAGCTCTCTCAGCAGCATGGAAACTCTGTGCACATTTGGACCATCCAATTGAGCATCTACCTCATCGAGAATATAAAAGGGAGCAGGATAGAACTCTTGTATGGAAAAGATAAACGAGAGAGCCACGAGTGTCTTTTCTCCACCGCTAAGAATTTCCAAGCTCGAGATTTTTTTTCCGCGTGGTCGAGCTTCAATGCTTACACCTCCTTCAAATGGTTTATCTGGTCTATCTAATATCATTTTAGCTGAGCCTCCGGGACTTAGTTTCTGAAAAATTCTACTAAATTCTCTATTAATTTCATGATACGCTTTCATAAAAGTCCTAGTTTTTTCTAATTCAATTTTTTCAATAGCATCTAAGATTGCTTTTCTTTCTCTTTGAATTGTTTGTCTACGCATATCTATCTCATCGAATCTTTCTTTAACTGTATCAAATTGTTCAATTGCTTTTAAATTAACAGGTTCAAGAGCCTTCTTCTTACTATTAGCTTCATTAATATCTGTTTGTAGACCTGTTTCCGATAAATCATCGGTTACTTGTGGTAAGGAACCATAATCCTTTGATCTATGGTACAATGTTTCAATTTGATCTGTAGTCATGATTTTTTGGGATTCATAATTGTTTAATTTGGAATTTTCCATTGAAAGATCAGATTTTAAGTTATTTACAATTTTTTGATATGATTTTTGCTTTTTCCAAGATTCGTCCTTTTGATTAATGAAATCATCAATTTCTTCTTGCTTTAAACGTTTCTTTTCATTTTCACTATTTAAATTTTCTTTTACTTTTTTAATATCTTCTACCAATGATTTGATTTGTTTTTCGGTGTTTTTTATCTCTTCATTTAGTGAAAATATTTTTTGTTCGCGCTCTTTATTTTTATTCAATTCGTTAAGTTTTTTCTGAGATTTTTGTAGATCCTTATTAAATTTATTCAATTTACTTTGAGTCTTTTTTTGGGCTTCAAGCTCCTTGTTTTTCTCTTCGCGAATATGATCAATTTCTTTTTGAACTTCATCTACTTTTTTTTGAATATTTTCAACTTGGGAATTGAATTCTTCAATATCTTTTTTACATACATCAATATTTTTATTGGCTTCGATGTTTTCTTTTGTTAATTCTTCGATGGAATTTATCATCATCATAATATTTTCTAGAGCTCTAAGTTGATCCATTTTTTCCTCTAATTTCTTGTTATATTCTTCAGTTTCCTTTCTTATTTTCTCAATATTTACCCAATAATTCTCTTTTTCAGTTATTAATTTTTCAATATTTTTATCCAGATTAGATTGCTCTAAGTTTAGATTTTTAATATTTTCTTCATTTATATTTATTACTTCTTTCTTTTCCTCTATGGATTTGTTTAATTCTTTAACATTGTCTTCAATTTCTAGAACATTTTCAAATAGATTCTGAATCCCCCGAAGATCTTGTAATTTTGTTTGTAATTCTTCTAATTCTTTCTGTTTTTCGTCAAGTTGTAATTGAATTGCTGAAGAATTATCCCAATATTCATTTTTAAGGTTTTTTAATTTTTCTATCTCAGTTTTATAATCTTCTTTTTGTTTTTCATCAATCAAACTAGTTCTTTTTCGGATTTCGTCATCAGATTGTAAATTTAATTTATTTATTTCAGCTATTCTTTTATTAATTTCCTCAAGTCTTTGATTAAAGAGTATTAAATTATCTGAATCATTTTTCTCTTGTGTACTAAATTCAGTTAATTTCATATCAACTTTATTTAAATCTTCATTTTGTGAACTGATATTTTCGGAAATTTCCTCTAATTGTCTATATAATTCTTGACTCTTAGACATTGTTAATTTCCTTAAGGAGAGATATACGTTTTCTAGAATTTCCATTAGATCTTGCACAAAACTATCAAAAGTAGATGTAGATTGTTGAATTTCAACATCTGCAGATTCTTTAACTCTATTAATTAACTGATCTAATGTTAAATCAACATTTTCGGTAAATAAAGTTAAAGTTTGTAAAATTGAGCTGAGCATTTGGGACATTTCTGATTTTTCTCCTTCATCATCGGTGACCCCCTCAACAGTTTTCATTATATCTACAACATCCAATACAAATTTCTTAAAATCTTCAGCAGAAGTTTCAATAGCTTCCGCATTTGACTGCTGAATGTTACTTTTTATAGATTCGACAGAGATATTAATATTTTGAGTCAGCATATTTAAAATTTGGAGAATTCCTGTAATATCTTCAGTATTTCTCTCATATTCTTTTTCTGAGTTTTCAATTTTTGATAATAAATTTTCTTTTTCAGACGTTAAATCATCTAAACGTTTAGTGATATTTTGCTTTCGAGTTTCAAGATTTTTTCTCTCGCTTTCAATTTGAGAAAGACTTTTATTTAAACTACTAACTTTTAAACTTAAATCTCGTTTCTCACGCTCTAGATTTGTTAATTCTCTTTTAGATAGTTTTAATTTAGTATTTATATTATCTATTTTTGCTCTATTATCAAATATTTCAGATTGGATTGAATCTTGCTTCAATATTAACAGTTCTAATTCTTGTTCATTCTTTCTGTATGTAGAATCTTCAAGTTTTGCTTTTTCCTTAAGATTCTCCAAATTTTTGATAATAATTTCTCTATTATCCATCAATTCTTTTAAAATTGATTCAGTTTCTTTTCCCTTGCTTAATTCTTTAATTTTATTTTCAATGGATAATTTTCTACTGTTTAATTTTTGGATTCTATCTTTATTGATTTTAATTTCAGTATTTATCGAAGATAAGCTAGATTGTAATTCTGCGGATTTTGAATTCAGTTGATATTTTTGTTCTTGTAATTCCTTAATTTTCGTTTCTAATTCTTTTTGTTTTTGATTTTCTTTTGTGATGTTTCCTTTCAATTCGTTAATCTTTTTCCTTAAATCTCCTTCTTCTTTTTTTACTACATTTATTGCTTCATCGATACTTTCTGCTTCTCCCTTTAATTTATTTAGATCAGTTTCCAACTTTTGTTTCTTTTCTTCATTCTTTATGATGTTTTCTTTAAAAATTTTAATTTGGGCTTTATTAGAAGAAATATTTTGCTTTAAGTTTGAGATATCGGTTTTGTGAGACGATTTTACATCTTCATTTTCGCTTATTTTTAAATCGAGTTCTGTTTGACTTTGTTGCTTGAGTTCAATATTTTTTTTTGCATCTTCAATTTGATTTTCTAATTCAAGGATTTGATTATTTTCAGTTTCAATTAACGAGTCAAACGTCAGACCCTCTTCAAGCTCCATTTGTAAATTTTCTAAACTTTTTATTTCTTGAGATAACTTCTCAATTGATTTATTAGCTAAATCCAATGTAGTTTGATTAGAGGATAACTGAGTTTTCAATTGGGTTATATTTTCATTTATTAACTCTCGATCTTTTTCTTTTTCTGTAATTGTCTTCTGTATATTATCCATTACTAAAGATTCTTGCTTTAAAACCTCTTCTTGTCGTGTTACTTTTTCTTGTAATTCCTCAATAAGTTTATTTGATTCTTCAATTTTTTTTTCCAATTCCTCTTCTTGATCTCTTAATTTTGAAATTTTTAACGCAATTAATTGGGCATTATAAAATTTGATTTTTTCATCCAATTCTTTCCAAGCCAAAGCATCGCTTTTCTCTTTTTCTACTTTTTTAAGTTGTGAAGATACTTCTTTGAAAATTGCTTCGAATTGACCTAAATCTCTCTCTGCTTTTTCTAATTCTTTTAAAGTAGAATCCTTCATCTCATCATATTTCTGTAATCCAATTAGTTCCTCAATAAAAATTCTACGTCCTTCGGTATTCATGTGAGTCAATTCTACTATTTTACCTTGTAATACAAACTGATTAGATCCATCTGGGTCTACATTTGCAGTCGCCAGAGCATTAAGAATTTGCTGTCGTGTGACTTTTTTCCCGTTCATTTTGTATCCTCCTCCACCACCCCGTTTTATAGTTCGAGTTATTTGAAACTCATCCCCTCCTCCAGGAAAGATCTTCTCTGAATTATCAAAAAACATAGTTACTGCTGCTCTTTGTGATGGATTTTTACCTCTAGAACCTGCAAAAATAAGATCCTCGAGACTTTTTGCTCTCATTGTTTTTTTACTCAATCTTCCTAAAGCAAAACATAGAGCATCAATAATATTTGATTTTCCTGCACCGTTAGGTCCTACTATACAAGTAAATCCACTTGAAAGTCGAATAGTCACTGTTCTATCTCCAAAGGATTTAAATCCAGTCATAGAAATTTTTTTGATATAAGTCAAAATATTAACTCCATTTCATTAGTTCTTTAGAATAAAGAATAAACATATCTATATATATACTCTTCATTCAAATAGAAAAGATTTTGCATTTTACTTAAAATTAGTTGTAATTAGAATTATCCAAATTAAACATTTGGATATATCTACAAAGAAAAAAATTATTTAGTCATCAAAATTTGTTAAATATTGCATCTACAATAGCTTTAAGTTGTTTTGGATTTATTGCCATAAAATAGAAGTTATAATTTAATATATCATTTTGATCAGAATTTAATATGGTTTGATTACTTTTTTTTGAGAAACTCAAAACTCCGATACTATGTAATGCTTTAATTAATTCATTAAATTCACCTATTCTTTTATTATATTCTAATGATTCACAGGATATATAGTATAGTTCCTTTAATTCATCTATTGTTATATAATAATTAGGTCTTTTTAAAAAGAAATTCGCTAAGTTATCAAGAAAGATTAGAGTTAATATATCTTCTTCAGAAATATAAGTTAACATGGCAAATTCATCTGATAGGTGAATTGAATCAAATTGATTTTGAAGTATTTCAATAATCTCCAGATTATTTATAATATTTTGACGAGCTAATATTGGATATAATTCTCTTAATATCTCAACTCCTTTTCCCGGTACAGGAACATAATGTTCAAAAATCAAATCAGTTATAAATTCAATTAATTCTTTATCAATTCCATTGATGAAGGTTAAAGCAACTCGTTGTTCAATAATATCAAGAAGTTCTTGGTAATTGTAATAGTTTAATTTTTTTTTAATATCAAATTCATTAATTAAGTCTAGAGTTTTAGGTTTCAATACTTTATTTACAGTTGAAATTGAGTTTATTTTTGATTCTTTTCCATAGTGTAAGAATTTTTTATAATATTCTGGTTTTAAATGCTCTCCATTGTTGAAAATAAAGATTAAATTTTTTCTAGTTTTGTTACAGATTAGTTTGAAAATATTCCATAATTCAGATAAATTACAATTGAGGAATTGAAGATAATCAACTTCAATATTGATAAAACTGCTAATATCAGTTATAATGGAGAAAATAATCTCATGAATGCTTTTTTCTTTACAATCTATTGGAATTTTTATGAAATCTATAAAATTTTCTTCCTTTTTAAGTAGATCTTGTATGACTTTATTAATAATTACTTTTTTACCAATTCCTTGGATACCTTGGTATAATACATTTAAACTAAACTCATCTGATACTGAATCTTTCAGAATTGAATACAAGTTGACTTCTTCTTTCTTCCTATGTAAAATTTCAGGAGGAACATAATTAGGATCAAAAATAGCTTTTGGTCCAATACAAAAGTTCATAGATTTTGATTTTCCAATCATTTTTTTTATTTTAGTTTTTGTTTTATATTCTAATAATTTATATTTAAACCCCCCCAGAGAGAGGGATCATAAGAAGTAAAAATAAAGATCTAAGCTATTAAATCTGAAGAATTCTATAGATAATTAAATTTTTTTTACATTGATCTTATTTTTTTCTTTAATTTCCTTAAATCTTAATTTTCTAATCTTTCTTGGAAAGCTTAAATCAATATAATCATAAAGATAGCCATTTGAATTGAAAGGACCTTCAGTAATTTTTAATTTTGATGGTGAAATATGGCCCTTAATGAATGAAATAATTTTACTATTTCCAGGAAACTTTCTTTTAAAGAAATATCCAAAAGTGTTACACCCCACTACAGGTATTCTGTTTTCAAGTGCACGCGCTCTTAAATAAATCTCCCAATTCTCCATCCCTTCTTCTCTTATTTGCGTTGGAGAGAATAGAATATCTGCGCCATATTCAGCAGCTAATCTTGGAGTCTCAAAAAAAGCCATATCAAAACATATTAAAATTGAAAAATTATTAGAATCGAGTTTAAAAATTTTTAATTCTTGGCTTGATTCAAATTCTTGTTTTTCGTATGAATAAAGATGAATCTTATCTTGGCGTCCAATTTCTTCTCCACGATTATTAAAATAATAACTTGTGATAGCAGGTTTAAATATTTTCTTTCTTTTTTCCCAAATTGCTCCAGAAATAATATTAATACTATATTCATGCGCAAGTTTCTTAATAAATAAATAGTCTGAACCTCTTTCCTCTTGAAAATTATTCGAAAAATTTAAATCAAAAGGAACCCAACGCTCTGGTAAACAAACAATATCAAGTTTTTGATGGTCTTCAATCAATTTTTTCAATATTGTTTCTACTTCAAAATAGCATTTTTCTCTATTTTGAAGAACCTGTGGTTGAATACAAGCAACATTAATCATACTGATTATTATAAAGGATTATGTTTATTAATTTCTTCAATAACTGAAAGTATTTGGTTTAAATTTGTTATTTCATAATCGGGTTTAAATTCAACTGATATGTTTTGACCAGTTTTAAATGTATCATATTTCCCACCTCGATGTATATAGATGCTATGAATATTATTTAACTTAGCTGGAACGATATCCTTGTAGATATTATCGCCAATATAAATCGTTTCCTTTCCATTAACTCCAAATTTTTTTAAAAAAAAAGAAAATAGCTTCGGATTGGGTTTACGTATTCCAATTTCATCTGAAATTACGACTAAATCTATCATATCTTCAATATTTAATCTTAAAATCTTTTCATATTGTTTTATTGGAATACCGTCAGTAATAATAGCAGTTTTTATATATAGATTTTTTAATTTCTTTAAACAGGGCATTACGTCATCGTATAATTTAATATATTTTATTTTTTGAGCATGATAGGCCATTACTGCTGCTGCGATATATTTATATTGCTCAGTAAAAGAAATTGAAAGCTTTTCTATTTCATTTAATCTTCTGATGAAATAATCATAGTGTCTAGATGAATTTGAACCATATTCTTCTACGATTTCTTTTATTAAAAGGATTGCTTTCTCGCGATCTATATCTAACCCCAAATTTATCATCGCATCTATTCCTTTTATTCTAGCTTTTTCAGAAAGTCCCGTTGAATCAAAAAGACAATCATCCAAGTCAAAACCTACTAATTTAATAGCACACATGTTTGTTAGTTAAATAATAACTCTATTGATATTTATAATTAATAGATGTTAAACCAAAGATAAATTTATTATTACTATAAATATCAAAAAAAATAACAAAAACAAAATTAATTTTTACATTTTAGCGTATTTAGGTTTTGTAATGAAACCAAGGAATATCACAAAATTTACGATAATTGTAATAACTTCAGCTACAACAATCATAGATGGGTTCTCTAAAGCAATTGAAGTTATAATTGATCTTATTATACTACTAGCAATTAGGCAAAGAAAAGCAATACCAATTAATAATGCATTTGCTTGAGATAATCTTTTATTCTTATACATAAAGAAAAACATAATTGCTAACAATAAATAAATCCCTATAGTAAAATAAGGAAGGGCAAAAATAAGAGCACTCAATGTTGGGGCAATTATTATAATCAACAGCATTATCGCTAGATAGATACCAACAATCCCTAGCCTTATCTTATTAAACTGTGATTTATTTACATTTTTTATATACGCACTTATAAGAGCCAATGTCGTTTCCAATCCGATATAAAGAACGGGCATGATATTCATGGTCACGATAAGATATCTAATTTTAGTTATGAATAATACAAATTCAGCAGTAGCATTTTCACTAACAACAATTAAGTTGTTATATATATCATAAATCTTCCCTACTATTAAAATTGAGAAAAATAAAGCAAATAGAAAGTAGGCGTCTGATGTATATATAGTTTCTTGTTTAAACCACTTCGCAAAGAGAATAGAACTCATTATTACTAAAATAATTATTCTAATAATCCCAGATATAACCGCAAGCCATGCACCATCAACTAGATTTAATACTATTACTAATTCATTCCAAGAAAAAGCAAATAATAATCCGAATCCAGATCCTATAAAAAAACCTGCTATAGCTAAATAAGATTTATATCTTTTTTTCTTTTCCATTTTATTCACTATTATAGAATAGTTATTATGAATTCACTAAGAATTCATAAAAATATTTATTATAAAACTATAAAAAGCCAGATATTTTTAATAATGATCTTAAAAGTTAGGCAATAAATGTTTTTTATACAAACGTTATTATCTAAATTGCCTCATTGCGTTAAAGGGGATAAATATTGATGAATAATTACCAAGTAAGATTAATATATTAAATCTATTATATACCTACATGAGAAATAATTTTAAATAAAAGTAAGGAATAATTTTTAAATTAAATAAATCTTAATTATTAATTTATTCTTTATTATACTATTAAAAAATTAATATTATACATTATTGAGATAAAAACTTTTATGGAGTAATAATAATTGTCTACTATTGTTGCCTTATCATATTTTCACCGAAAAATTGGTCCATTGGTATTCTATTCTTATCCAAGTGTTATGCTAGATGACCAGTTGTCAATTAGAATTGCTAATATTATGGATCAGACTGTTAGTGAAGGTTTTTTTACACACTCATTCGAAAATAAAAATTCTATGAACTTTTATTTTGAAATACATTCAGATTGGAATCGTGGAAATAAAGAAATGCTAATGATTTCAATTATTCTTGATCGTCATACGTCACCAGAGATAGAGCAAAATATTTCAACTCTTTGTACTGAATTTTCTGAAAAACTTCAATCAAACGAGGAAATTTTTACTGCTTTTTACGTAAATGATGTAAATAATTTTGATGAGACTGACAAAGAGTTAATCTTAAAAAATAATTCTTTAATAAAAACCTGGGTTAAAGAGCTATACTGGGCTACACTCGAAGAAACTAGAGAAAAAAGTGAAGAAGAAAAAATTGCTACATTATTGAATAAAGAACATATATTTTCAACATTAAAAAAGCTATCAAAAGGACCTATAACTTTAGAGGGATTGAATGAGTGGTTTAATGAGATTTTCCCCGATTTAAATTTCAATGAAATAATTGACCTTTTAGCAGAAAAACAATTTATTTTCATAAATCAAATCGGGATTGTAGAAAAATACATTTTATTAGTAAAGGAAGTTAATGCTGAAAGAATACCTCCCGATAGTGTTATCGAGTATATTGATGAGACTCCAGAACAAATCGAAAGAGAACTAATTGACTTGTTAATCCCAAAAGTGCAAGAATATTTTAGTATTTATGAAAATAAAAGCAGAAAAGAATTAGAAGAAGATACTCTAACATTATTCCAGATAATATCTGATTCACGAAAATATAACGTTCTTTCAGAATTAAGGAATGGTTTAATATCAAAAGACAAACTTCCGAAGCTGGTTTCAAAGAGAACACTTGATCACTTAAATACCTCATTAGATTTTCTGAAAAAGTATGATGTTATCGAAGAATTGAAGTATAGAAATGAAACTTATATTGTACTAAAAACAAATATTCAAATTACAACAACATTTCCAGAATATTTGAGGAAACTTTTACCAAAAGAAAGTAAACCTGTTGTAGCGAAAAAATACATTCCAAAAAATCGATAAGTCAATCTCTATTTAAGTAGATTTAAAATTTTAGAAGCATAATTCCCAATAAAGAATAATACAGTAGATTTATGATGAAGAAGGGGGAAAAATCTCCTGAGGATATAAAATATCTTTTAGGAAATATGGGAATTGAAATCCTATATGCGATAGAAAAAGGTGCCAAAGATATTGAAACCATTAAATTATTTTCGGGAGTTTCAATGGAATGTATCAAAGGAAGACTTCCAGTGCTAATGGATCTGAACCTTATTGAAAAAAAAGAAAAAGGATTTTCTTTAACTTTGAAAGGATATGATTTCAAAAAAAGGATTGAAAAGTCTGATTAATTTAAATTTCAGATTGGGGCGACAACGTCATTGCTACGAGCAATAGCTCAAACCAATTGTCATAAGTTCATCATTAATCTAAATTACTAAATAGATCTAATTCAATATTTTATTAAACTTTTTTGGAGTAATATTTCCTTTCATAATACCCTGGTTTTTTTGGTCCACCACATTCTTTAATTAACTTCTTTAATCCGTCTTTTTTTTGTATTTGATTTTTAAGTTTTTTATAAAATTTTAGATTAATTTCTTTTCTCTTAAATAAATAGTCGAGTATCTCAAGGGCTTCATCATTATTAGTACATCTTCTGATAAAATCAATTACCCCTGGATCCCTTAAATCTTCCTTATAATCTTCAGTTTTAGTAAGGTCTTTAGCTTTACTCTTGGATTCAATATTAAAGTCTACTGAATCTATTTTAATCGATTTCTTTTTCTTTAAAATTTCTGACATTAGATTAGGAAACTGTTTTTCTAATTCGCTTTTTTCATATGCGATTTTTAATCCATCAAAATCGATTACTTTTGGCTTTTTTAAAGCATTTTCCTTATTCTTTTGCTTTTTTTCCATTTATGAGATTACCATTTTCTGGTATTATCTTCAAGGAATTATTAATTAAAATATTATAATCTGGAATTTATAATTTATTATCCATTAAAAAGTAGGTAGATATGAATTGCTGATAAATTCCAATAAGATCCTAATAAAATTTTTAGAGAATTTGAATTTATCTTTCTAAAGGAGATATTTAAGACTGTTTCAAATTATTTTAAGCCTTTAAACTTTTATATAAAAATCTATCAAAATAATAAAATTAATTAGTTTTTCACTATTTCAATAAATATTCTCAATTAATAAAAGAGAAGTTATGAAGTCGGGATATAGTTTTGTAAAGGAAACTTTCGAGAAGCATGAAACGGGTTATAAGACCCCCCATTGGTATAGAGGAATCGAATATAGGAAAGGGAAAGCAATACAGAGGATAGAAAAGCCAACTAAGCTCCATAGAGCAAGATCCTTAGGATATAAAGCGAAACAAGGTTATATCATTGTAAGAGCAAGGATAAGAAAAGGTGGAATGCATAAAGTCCGACCTAAACGCGGTAGAAAACCAAGAGCTATGGGAGTTTCAAAATATACAACAGGTAAGAATCTTCAATGGATTGCTGAGGAACGCGTTCAGAGAAAATACCCAAATATGCAAGTATTAAATAGTTATAAAATCTATTCTGATGGAAGACATTGGTATTATGAGGTTATATTAGTTGATCCCAGTCATCCTGTAATAAAATCAGATCCTAAAGTAAATTGGATATGTGAACCAGCTCATAAGAAAAGAGTAACTAGGGGTCTAACTTCAGCTGGAAAAAGAGGTAGAGGGTTACGTAAAAAAGGGTGGGGATCTGAGAAAACTCGACCAAGTATTTCAGCAAATAAAGGGCGGGGTAAATAATTTCCTTTTCAACTCGTGTTTTTAAGAAATGAATCATAAAACCACAGATTGATTTGACACTTTAATCTTCTTTTTTTTCTCCATACAACAAATCTGGATAAATCGGTTCAAATTTCTCATTAAATAATTTATGATTCATCCAAATTTTATCTTTATCGTTCCAAATAAGATTCTTTAGAGGATTATAAGAATCTAGGAACTCTAAATTACCATAAACGGACTTTAACAAATGTTTTCCATCAATTAAATCAGTTAATATTAGATAGTGCTTAATCTCAAAATATTGGAATATGAGATCGAAAACCTTAAAAAATTCGTCCATTTCGCATTTTGGGAACCAAATATCAATTAAAAAACCATTTTCAAATGGCTTTACGTCTTCAAACCCATAAATATATAACTCTCCTTCAATCTCATATATATGACACATGTTAAAAAAGCTAAATATTTTGATAATTTTCTCATTAAACGCCTTCTTCACGTTGGGTAAAATAATTGAAACTCTATCTTGAAAATCCAAATTTTTTAATGATAAATAAGGAAAAATTAATTTCTTTTTAAGTAGATCAGTTATATAATTAATTGTGGTATATTTTTTCGTGCCTAAATATGATTTAATATCAATTGAATATCTATTATAAATCTGTGACAAGCTATTATATTCTTCAGATTCAGGTCCATAAACATCCGAATCATTTATGGAATCGAAATCGAACTCTCTTATGCTTTGAATTTTTGGATCATAAGAGGGGTTAAATAGAACATTCTGTACATAATATTTAAATCTCATCGAAGAATAGTCCCAACCCGCTTTTCTCAGATTTCGATCAAATTGAACTATTTCATAGAACTTTTTTTTATAGAAAAGACAATATTCACTAACTAATTTTTTCGATTTAATAAGCCAATTTAGATATGATGTATTAGGTGTTCTATATGGATAGATGAAAGAACTATAAATCATTTGATTAATATCAATGCAAGCAGGATATTTAATCTCTTGAAAAGAATTTGCAAATAAAATTTTGAAGTTGATATCATTATATTGAAAAGGTCTAAAATACAAATTATATTGCGAAACACCAAATTTTCGAAATAACGGTAGAAAATTTACGCAATTTACATATTTTTGGAAAAAGTTTGCATTTTTAATATCAATTATCTTCAAAGTATTTAAGATTATATGACTTAAATTCTCTCGAAATTCATTTAATTCAATAATTTTATTCGAATCAAAATCGATATCATAATTATAAATTCTTTTTTGTATGGTATTTATTAAATAATTAATATCTTGGGTTGTTGACCAAAAAAAATCTTGAAAATCATTATCCAATTGAAATTTAGGGCATCTCATTTTTTTTCCCAGAATATTCTGAGAAAAGAGTAAAAGTTGTTCAAATAAATCTTTTGAATAAAAGAAATTTTTGTTTTCAAAATCATAAAACTCAAAATATTGCAAGTTTGAGGCTCTTTCTACGCCTCTCCAAAAATATCTTTTTAAAGATAAAATCGATTTTCTTAGATAATTATATAGGATTGAGATAAATAATTCCTTCTCCTCAATATTCGTCATATAGATATTCATACTAATGAATTTTTTCTGAGTATTCAAATCTAACCTTTCGTGTATAAATGCTCTTGGAAAGTACATTTTTAACTGATTAAGTAATTTTCGTATCTCAGGAGTATTTTCGACAAGTAATGTTGGAAAGTATTTAGCAAAAGTACTTGTAAAAATTGTATTAATCAAAAGAGGTTTAATCAGAGGTGGCTCATGATCTAAAAACTTTTGTATAGTTAACTCAATCTTCTCATTTGTTATATCATCCTTACTCATTAATTTAAAAGATTTTTGAATTCTTTCTTTTTTTATTTTAATTATTTCTTCAATTAAATGAGAACTTTGTTGTTTGAGAATCTTCTCTATTATACTTATATCAAATATTTTTAGGTTATAACAAGATTTTAAAACATTAAAAAACAACTGAAATTTTTCTATTTCATTCTTATAATCCTCTTTAGAACGGAAATATAATGGAATAACATCATGGTATATTATTTTTTTTAGATCTGGGTTTTGAATAAGTATATTATCTTCAATTATACGAGAAATATTAGTTAATGTAAAAAGATCTCTATTAGAAAGTTCAATATTATTTTCTAAAATATTTTCTATTAATCCTAAATAGTGTAGTAATTCATTTAATATATGGTATATATATAAAAATCCTTTTGTATGATTTTTTTCTAAAAAATATAAAAATTTCTTTCTAGTTTCATGGGAATTTGAAATTTTATATAAGATTACTTTAAAATCTTTAACAAAATTTAATTGTTTTCTTAAATCGTTTTCAAAATCATCTTTAATTGCATTTAAAGTTTCTGATCTTTTATCGAATGTCAAACCAGTTGTTGAGACATAATGTATTCGTTGAAGAATTTTAAAATCAAAAACAGAAAACGGAATTGAATATGATTTATCAGGGAATTCTATTTTATGCTCAATTTCAAGCTTTTTTTTATATTCTATACTATTAGGATTAACAATTTTTTTTGTGTTAGAAATATCATTAAAGTAATTTAAATTTATAAATGATGTCTTAGTTGAAATTAAATTTATACTTTTTTGAATTATATAACCATTTGATTCTAATATATTGAAATAAGTTATTAGATCACTTAAATACACTTTCGGAATGATAAATAATAAAGAAACATCTGCTGCAAAACTATTTTCTGTTACTTTTGGTGAGCTAAGAAAGGGTAATTCTTCAACTATTTTTTTAATTTTGTATCTTTCTAAAAGGGGATTAAATCTTATCAGACACCCTACAAGGCATAAACCCATTAAATTATAAGAGATATCATATGAAGGAGCTATGGTTGCAGAACATTTATTAATCCACTGCATATTTTCAATGAACTTTCTTAAACTTAAATCAGTATCAAATCTTTCGATTTCTTTGAATTTTTTAAACAAAGTATAATAATTTGATAAATTTTGATAGGATTTTGTCTCATAAAATAATTTGATAAACATTCTAAGAGTTTCGATGACATTTTCATTAAATAAAGATCTAGAAGTGCTATACGTGTATCTTTCGTAAATTATGTCATAAAAATGGTCAATATTAGAATTCTCAAATAATAATGTCTTTTCTCTTATTTCCTTAAAAAAAAATTGAACTGAACTCTCTAGTGGATCGTTTGCTTCTATTTTAAAGAATTTTTGCAATTTATCAAATTGTTTATTTAAAAACTCCCTGTTTACTAAAGAATCTCTTAAATAGCTTTTCCACTCTTTATAGGATCCTAATTTTTTAAGATCATTTTCAACAATTTGATTAATACAAATTTTTACGAGGTCACTTACCCTTTCTGGAAGAAAACTATAATATGCTTCTCTAAGTAAAATAAAAGGTAAAAACTCTTTATAGTTTTTATTAATTTCAATTGAAACTTTATCATTTTGATAAATTTTATTAACCCCAAAATCGAGAATATTTATTTTATTCTTTTTTTCAGAGACTTTTGATATTAATTTAATTACATAATTTTTATGTAGGGGTTGCAGCTTAAGATAATCAATTAGCTCTGATAATAATGTGAAAAAAACATTTTGGACCTGATTTAATGCTTTTCCTTTAGATATTTCCTCTAAAATCTCATTATCTATTTGTACAGGCATAAAAACAGATATAATTTCTCTAAATTATTAGACATTTTTCTATTTCTTAATTAATATTATTCTCTTTTTATAATTTTAGAATCGTTTACTTTAAAAATATATAATTTTTTAGGTTAATTTCTTTTTAAACTAATTTTTTGATGTCCATTTTTTTCGTTTATTTTAAAAATATATATTAAAATATTTAGTTGCTTATCGCAAATAACAGGAAAGAGGAATGGCAAAGATGCCATACGGTGGAGAAAATGGAGGTTAAATAGTTAGATTTAGAATCCTCTACAATAAATCAAGTTTTATCAAATTTTAACACCGACTCTAAGGATTCTAATGTGTTTTTTCTCTTTTTTTTTTAAGATATGAATATTATTCATTGAGTTTATAAATTTTTGGTTAGACCAGATAGTAATTAAATTCGTTATTATAATCAGGTTTTTATAAGTGATATCTAAGTCTAATTCGTTTGTATATTTTTACACGTATTTTAATGCAGAAATGATACTCACATATACAAATAGTTATTTACCTATTTATTTTTCAAATATTATTAAAATAGATATAGGTCAGCTTTCATTTATTCTCTTTTTTTCATATCTAGCATTATTTTCACGGCCTCTTATCTCGATTTATTTTGATAGAAAGGATTCAAAAAAAAGGTATTTAATAATTGCTAGCGGGTTAGGGATTTTAGTAAGTTTTTTATTATTAATTTTTAATTTGCATTTAACTGTATTATTTGGTATTTTCTACGCACTTCTATTAACCTCTATTTCAGTAAATATTGTAGGAGTAAATAAGATTATGATTTCCTGTTCAGAAGATAACAACAGCAAAAGTAAAAATGCTTTATACATTCAAGTTGGGTCAATCTTTGGTAGTTTATTTCCGATAATTCTTTTTTTAATAAGTGTAGGCTCAGCATCTAATTGGAACACCTTTTTTATTATTGGTATACTCTTTACCACACCTATATCAATCTTTACATTTCTCCTCAAAGAAAAAAAAAAGGATTCTTATCGTGTAAAAGATGATGTAAGAAAATCGTTTGATAAAAAAAATATAATTTTAGTGTGTTTATTTCTATTCTTTGCTTTCTCAGACAGGTTATTTTCGTATTCAATTAAACCCTGGATTTCAATTCAGACGAGCACTGCATTTTTCTCAATATTATGGTTTATTCTAATTTTGATTTATACACTAGGAAATTTAATCGGTGGTTGGGCTTTTAAGAAGTTAAATTGTAAAAAGACACTTCTTATTACTACTTTATTAATAGGTTTCTCGCTCTTTTTTGTTGCTTTTATCGTCAATTTTAATTTCTCATTATCTTTAATTATTTATGGACTGTATTTTTTCATTTCTGGTCTGTTTTTGATTAAATTAATTCCTTATAAAATGGAACTTGCTCAAAATAGAGTGTTCTATTATCAATTAATGACAATGTCTAGCGTTTTAGCAAGCATTATTTTTACTCCAATAGGGACATTCTTTTATCAATATATTGAAACAGATATTATAATCATGATTTCAGGAATCTTGATAATATTATCTACCATTCCTTTTTATTTTGTTAAAATAAGTAAAGAAGAAGGTTATAATTTAATAAAAAAATAAATATATGTTATTAATCGATTCTTCACAATTTGTTAATACTTACTGTCATACCACCATCTAAAATAATATTTTGTCCCGTGATATAATCAGCTGCTGGTGATGCTAAAAATAAGGCAACTTCAGCAACATCCTTCGCTTCCCCAATTCTATCTATGGGAAGTTTCACACCTCTCGTTTTTAAAAGCATTCTAATAAGGGTTGGATCATTTTTGTATATAGGAGTCAAAAGAACTCCCGGTGAAATAGCATTAACTGTTATATTACTAGATCCCAATTCAAGAGCCCATAGTTTAGTAAATGCTATAAGTGTTGCTTTACTAGCACTATATACACCGAAGAAAGGATTATAACCATTTTCTGTTCCTGCACATGAGGCAATGTTGATAATTTTTCCAACTATTGGTTTAAATTGCTTCTGTCTTTTCATCCTTCTAAAAAAAGCTTTTGTTACATTCCAAGCTCCCTTAGCATTGACTGCCATAACCTTATCGTAAATTTCTTCTTTAGTTTTTAATGAAGTATATAATCCACTATCAATACCTGCATTATTCACCAATAAAAATACGTTATCAAATTTCTTAAAGACTTGATCTGCCATTACTTTTATTTCATTTGAATTTGAAATGTCTGCTTTTGCAATTAGCGCTTCTACATTAAATTCATTTAAAATAATTTCTCGAGTTTCCCTCAAACCTTCTAAATTGATGTCATTTATTACTATATCTGCACCATTGCTTGCAAAAGCTTTTGCCATTTCTCTTCCAAAACCAGCACTTCCAGCTCCCGTTATGAGAGCAACTTTTCCTTCCAAAAATTTTTCATTCAAATTTAATCATCCCTCCTAAGAATCTTCAAACAAACCCTTGTTCTTTTTATATAATCCGAGAAATTTTCCAGCGGGAGGTGATTCAAATGCGATACTTACATCAATTACTGCTGGTTTTTTCGATTCCATTGCTCTTTTTATTGCAGGTTTAATATCCTCTGGGTTTTCTACTTTTTCACCATAACATCCAAAACCTTTTGCTACTTCAGCATAATTGATTGAAGGAAAATCGACATCACAATATCGCTTCTGGAGATTATTTTTCTGATAAGTTTTGAGCATACCCCAAGCACAATTATTTCCAATTATTATAATTATAGGTAAATTCAATCTGACAGCAGTTTCTAATTCCTGAACATTAAATAAGAAGCTACCATCCCCATTTATACACACAACTGGTTTATCTGGTTTAGCCAGTTTAGTAGCAATCGCATAACACACACCTACACCCAGATGCCCCATACCAATTGAAGTAAATGTACTCCGTGGATATCTTTGAAAATTAGATAAAAGACCATAGCTGAAAATAGCAATATCTCCACCATCAATGACTAGCTGTGTTTCTGGTGGAATATATCCTAGTATTTCAACAATGAATCTCTCAGGCTTCATCGGAATTTTATTAGATTTTAAAAGACTCTGAATAATGCTTTTATCATTCTCTCGAGCAGCTTGTAAATATTCATTCCATTCATTCCATTCCGATATTTTTTCTTTAGGAAGTTTTTCTTCCATATGGTTAAGAAATTGAATTAGGATTGCCTTTGCATCACCAATTATTCCTACATCAACTGGTCTATTTTTTCCAATTTCCTTTGGATCAATATCAACCTGTATAATCTTCTGATCTTGATTCCATAAAGGAGGTGTGCCATATAGAGTGGTATAGTCCCATTTACATCCAACAGAAATTACCAAATCTGATTCTGAGGCGGCTCTACGAAATGTATTTGATAAGGGATAAGATCCTGCATAAGTTTTTTGATCACGACTTATTACTCCAATACCTAAAATAGTAGTTAGTGCTGGAATATTATAAGTTATTGATAATTTAATTAAATCTTCTGAAGCTTCAGAAGCAATAGTTCCACCTCCAGCAATTATTATCGGTTTTTTAGAATTTTTCAGAATTTCTAAGGCTTCATTTATTAAATAGGGATTTCCATAAGGTCTATTTATTGGTCGATACTTTTCCGGTTTTAAAATCTTTGTGAAAAGTTCTTCTTTTGCTGTTCTAACTAAAGCAGTCTCTCTTAATTCAAGATAAACAGGACCTCTTCTTCCCGACATAGCTGCTTTCATACATCTTTGTACTGCAAATGGAATTTCATATGGGTGTTCAACAGATATCTGTAATTTAGTAATTGGTTTCATTAAACTCATTTGATCCAAACCCCCTTGCATTATTCCTGTGTCATCAAACATACGTGCAATTTGAGCACCAATAACTAACATTGGTATTGAATCGGCATTAGCAGCTGCAACAGCAGGTATAAGATGTGAAACTCCGGGGCCTGCGGTACCAAAACATACTCCTACTTCCCCTGTTGTTCTTGCCCAAGCATCTGCCATATGTCCACCTGCTTGTTCATGACGGACCATGACAGTGTCAATTCCTTCTTCACGACCCCATCGCTCAATGGCATCATAAATTCGTGTTAACTCTCCACCAACAATACCAAACATTTTAGTAATGCCTTCATTTAAAAGACACTTGACAAGTAAATCTCCGCCATTTTTAACTTGTTTAGACATATAAAATGGTATTAAAAATGAGAATTAAATTTTGTTAAAAATAAGACTTTAGATATAATTTTTTAATCAGCCATTTAATTATCTATTTCACACTATCAGCAAAATCCAATTTGCCAATTGGATTTTCAAGAGGGAATTCCCCCTGAAGAATTTTTAATTTTAATTCTTCTGCTAATTTAATAGCTCCATTTCTATCTGATTGTCTCAATACAATATCAATTTTCTTTCCTTCAAACTTTATCGTTTTCATATCTAATTGAAATGCATCCGGACAAACTGTAGTACAAGTACCACAATTAAAACATCTAGACCTATCAATACCTTGAACAGAACCACCATTCATAATAAAAGCATTTGTGGGGCATATATCTATAACTTTGCATATCTCACATGTAATACAAGCTTCTGGATTGAATTTCATTAAGAAGTTTTTTTGCCAAACATCTCCATAAGTAATTTCACCTATTTTTTCTCTACCTACAAGACTCAATATTTGTAAAGGAATATTATTATCTGACTTTACAATATCATTGAATATAGCTTCATTTAAAATTGGGATTGGTAAGGCAATGCTACATATTGGTTCCAAACCATAAGATGTCTTAAATGCGCCCATGTATTCAGGCTGCATCCCTGTAAATGGGGCAATAGTCATCATATTTGGTTTTTTAATATAATTTCGTGTACCTGGCCCCATCAAATAACCAGTACTTCCATTTACTAATAGGGGTGTTCCTACCCCAAAAGTCTTAAAGTTTGGATCATTCTGAAAGGGATTTAATGCTCCACATCCAGAGAAAGTCATTTGGGTTCTATTTGGCTTAAATGGAAGCGCAGAAAATATTGTTTTAACTTCATATGATTCACAATTTATCATTGCGTTATAATTTCTTATTGCTTGCCTAGTTCCCATTAATTTTGCAAACTGCATATCCTCTAATGTCATTGTTTTTTGAATTTTCTCACCCTCGCTACTCTTTGCAATAATTTCTGCTTCTTTACCTTCAACTAGTTCTCTGAAAAGAGATCCTCCACAATAATTACTTCTTGTCTGACTCTGAGTAGTTCCGTAAATGATTAGATCAACAATTCCTAAATACTCATTCGGGCATGGTCCTGGAAATGCGGGGATTCCATTCATATCTACTTCTGTGAATTTTCTTAATGCTTTTGGTGGGGAAAGACGGAAAGAAAAGATACCCATAATTCCGCTCATTAATCCTTTAGTTGCTGTTGTAATAACATCTACATCTTCAAAATTAACGTTTTCACCATCACTCAAACGATCAACTAAATCTTGAGCAGTAATTATTATAGCAGTTCCTTTATCAATCTTTTTCTTTATTTCAGAAAGATTCCTCTTTTTAGACAATTGAAATACCCAAAAATATCAAATTTATAACTTGGTAAATATTCATTTATAATAAAATTTTTTTATTATGCCAATGCTTACATTTCTTAAAGAAATATTCTAAGATCTATTAGTTTGAATTGAGGTTTTTTATTAATTGTCATATTTTGAATCAAGATTAAGAATAAATTTCGATAATTTAGAAGAAGTTAGACAAACACTAAACTTTTGTGAACAATTGGGGATAAAAAATTTAATTCTTGAACCAATAAAGAATTCAAATAACTATAAGGCTGAATTACTAAATAAAATTAAAAAAATTACAAATCTAAATATATATTATCGCTTTAATTTAAGGCCAAGCAACTTGAATGTTTTTAAGAAGACTATTAAAAAATTCAATTCTTTTCCTCATATTTTAGGGGTAGAAACACCAGATAAAGAGATTCAAATTCAAGCAGCAAAAGATTCTAGAATAGATATCTTATCATTTTCAAATGAAAACATTATGAAGACAATCTCGATTGGAGTTATTTCATTAATTAAACAAAACAATTCGTTCATTGAATTTTCATTAGCTCCAATAATGATGAAATCTATAGGAATTCAGTCAAAGAATTTCAGAAATTTGTATCGCTTTACTAAATTAGTATTAGATTTAAAACCAAATTATATTATTAGTGGTAATTTTAGCGAGTTATATCAATTTAGAAATCCTAGAAGTCTCTTAAGTATTTGCCACACATTATTAGGAATGTCTTTAGATGAAGCAAAAAAGGGATTTAGGGATAATGTCCAATTATTATTAGAGCGTGCTAACCATCGTGTTAATAAAAATATATACCAAGAAGGCGTCAAATTCATTAAAGGAGGAGATAATGGCTATGTATAAGGAGCGGCAAAGATATATTCTATTCCGTATTTTTAGCGAAAATAAGAGTAAATTTGATCAAAATAGAATATTGAAAGCAATTTGGCAATCAATTTGGAGATACTTTGGTCTGAAGGAAGCTAATAAGACGGGATTATGGTTAGTAGAACTTGATCTGGAGAATGATTATGGAATAATAAGATGCTCTCATCAAACTAAGGAATTGGTAATTTCTGCTTTAACTCTAATAACAGAGATAAGTAGTGAGAAAATAATATTCTCTCCCGTTAAAACTTCTGGAACTATTAGATCGTTGGAAAAAGTAAAAGATATGATATTTAACAGAAATCAGAATAGTTAATTTTAGAAAATATTGGAAAAAGATGGAAAAAGATATATTAACTAACGCAGTTATCAAAGAAAATGTAGAACAATTTGAAATAAATTTAACTCAGTTATTATCAGAAGTAAAAGATTCTCGAAATAGTCCTTATTTGTTAATTATTCAATCAAATACAGAAAAGTATGTAAAATTAACAATTTATCCAATACAACATCAGAAGATCATTAAATTAACTTTAAAAGGCGTTAATGTTTTATATAAAGATATTGAAATCTTATCCAAGAGACTCCAAAAATATAATATAATTCATACTACTGGATTAGTATCAAAAAGTAAAAATGTTATTTATGAATGTTATCTTGATTTAAGGAAAATTGAAACTAAATATAATGAACTTGAAAAATCTTTAGAAAAAATTAAAAGTATATTCAAAGATATAAAAATTGAGGAATTAAGTTTATATCAAAGTTAAAATGTCATAAAAATGAAAACTTGGGAAATTACTTTAAAGTATTCTGATGATTCAGCTAAAAAACTTGAACTATTTGATGTTAAGAATTTATTCAATGGATATTTGAAAATTAAAAGAAGTTATTTTGACCGACTTTTAAAAGCAGTAAAAATAACTAAGAATTATTTTACGGGTAAGGCTATTGAAAAGATAATTTCCCCAGATAATGATGATTGGACTCTCAATCCTTGGATGTTAGTCTTAATACAGGATAATGAGAAGAAGAAACCATTCTGGCTGCTTATCAAAAGAGAGAGAGATCTTTCCGGGGAGCTAGTTGCTATAGGACCAAGGGCTTTTGCAGATTATAATGATAGCAACAGTGACGAGGCTAGACGTGATCTTAAACGTTTAATGACTTATCTCGTTGTATATATTAATAAATTTGAATGTGGTGTGCTTTTACCTAACTATTTATCATGATTTAAGATATTTTTAAGTTTATAGAAATAGGTGATTTTTAGAATTATCAAATTAATACTCAATTTTTTGAATATATTGAAATAAGTATAAGAAACTTAAAATATCAAATTTAATTATCACTTTCATTAGTCGATAAATGGCTAATTTGTATAAAATATCTGTAAGTGGATTTAGAACCGTGAAAAGAACTGCGATTAAATTAATTACCCTAATGTTTATTTCAAGTCTAATGGTTAGTTCCTATTTGTTTGTTATAAATGGCTCTGGGGCAGATTTAGAAATCAAACCCCTTTATGGGCAAGCTCCTGTAATAGATGGAGAAATTGATACATCTGAAAATGAATGGAACAAGGCAATAAAGGAACATTTAAATTTATATCCAAACGAATCCGCCCCAGAAAATCCATTACTAGTTGATTTATGGGTTATGCAGAATGGTTCAAATTTATATATCTCGATCCAATTTAGTTTTCTTCATAATAATTTTGAATTTGTGGGATTATTAATCTCTAAAAATCAATCTGAAAGCCCAGAAGATTTTGCAGATGCAAAAATCGTTCGATTTTCAAATATTAGTACCAATGAATATACATATAAAGATTATTATTTAAATAATTCAGTTTATGAGGAGGATACAAACTCAAATGGTAGTGGAGCTGGAAAAATAGAGGGAGAGGACGCTATTTATGAATTTGTCTTACCTGTTGAATATAATGAAAGTGATCCTGAAGATACCTTTTTAGAATATGGAACTGATGAAGAAAGTGGCCATGTTTTTAAAATTATTATGGGAGATTCTACAGACCCTCCTTCTTATCCAGAGGATATAAGAATAAGTAATAATGTTTTAATTAAAATTACATATAATCCACTTCCTCCCGAATTAACTCCACAAGAACTTTTAATCTTAATTTTGTCAATTATTATTTTTGGTACTAGTGGAATGCTTTATGTATTTTATATCTATAGAATTGTAAAATTGAAGGAAAGAATTGAAAGAATAAGGACTTAATATGCCAAAATTTAAAAAAGAGAAGAAAAGGGATAGCCGTTCAAACAAAAAAGCATTTAACGAAGAATTCGCGTATAAGACAGTAATTAAGTCAGTTATTTTCGGAGGCTTTTTTTTTACTTTATCTATTCTCTTTAATATGGAGATAATAACATTTTTTGTAAATTTAGGTGGAGTTTGGTTTATTATTGATATAATTATTAAAATAGCTGCAATTTTACTATTTTTCTTTTTCATGCTAATAAGTATTGGCAATTATAAAGAATTAACAGGAAAACCGTTAGATTTTAAGCTAATTCTTTTAATGTTTGTATTATCTCTCCTTCAAGCATTTCGAGACCCTATAGTTTTCACGTTCACATTTTTTGGACTTGCTATTATAATTATTTACATGTTCTTTGTGCAAGAAGGTTAAATTTGAATTCAAACTTTCATTTTTAATTTTAATAATGCCATCAAATTTTTTACTTGTAGGACACAGAGGAACAAGAACTTATTTTGATGAAAATACTGTGGAAGCTTTTACGATCGCATTAAACCACGGAGCAAATTATATCGAGTTTGATATTCGTGAATTAAAAGATGGAAATTTAATTGTTTTTCATGATTCTTCATTAGAAAGAACAACAAACGGTATTGGTTTAATTAAAGATTATAATTATTCAGACATAAGTAATCTAAATACTCAAAATAGAAATTGTAAAATACCTCTTTTACATGAGGTTTTGGAAAATTTCAGGAGTAAAACTAATTTTATTATTGAATTAAAAGAAGTAAGTTCATGGCAAGAAGTTATAGATATTGTAATTAAAAAAAAATTACTACTTAAAACGATTTTTAGTGGAAGAAATTTAATAATGTTAAAATTAATAAAGACTAAGGTACCAGATGCTCAAGTTTGTTATAATATTACTAAGGGACAAGGTTTTACTTTGAAAAATTTTCTTGAAAATCAGGGTATGGATAAATTAAATTTTATTCCAGATATAATAAATCTTAGATCTAACTTAGTTGAAAAAAAATTTATTGAAAGGTGTCATAAGCATAAAATATTAGCTTTGGCTTGGGATTTCATTAATTACAAAAATCCCATCGAAAAAATCAAACATTTAATCGATATAGGAATTGATGGTATATTATTTGATGATTATCGGAATATCGGATTTATAAAAGATTATTTATTGACCAATTAATTGTTTTTTATAATAGATTTTCCTGAAGGAAGAAACAATATTATCTCATCCAAAGTTAATAATTTTATCCATTTCCTTAATTTTTTTTCAGATGTTTTTATAAAATTAGATTTTATTTCTTTTGCTAATGCTCCTTTTTGGAGTCCAGTATTAGAAGGTTTTATAATTAAAAAATTACTCTCTTGAGATTTGATTGCCCTTATTGGTCCTACTTTTATTTTTGGATAAAATTTAGGATCTTCATTTGAAGTATCGCTTAATTCAATTAATTCTAAACAAATCGCTAACTCAGTCTCAGCGTCTTTTATAAGATTCTTTTTCCCTGAAATCATAAAAGAACCTTTAGGTAGAAATTCACCTGAAGGAGGGGTTTTTGAAACTTGATCTGGTAAAACAAAGAACACATCAACAACACCCCAGTTTTCTTTCCATGCTCGAGAATAACTAGCAACGAATATTGCAGCCTCTTTTATTGTAGCTTGGGGAATATTTTTACCATCTGGATTTTTTATGACTGTTAATGGGGACCCTGGAAAATTTGTATGAAAAACTAAATCTTTATCATCAATATATTTCTTATATATTAATTCATTTGAATTAGCATCTCTCCCTCCAATGACTAAAAATTCTTCCGATGAAAAGAACCATCTAAATTTCTCATACCACTTCTTCTTTGGTTTCTTAATTAAAAAATCTACTTCTTCTTCGATTGCTTCTCTTTTATCAAGTAATTGTTGTATAATTTTTTTAGTTTTTTCAATTGCAGGAATTGTGCCTTTTATTTTTTTTTCAAACTTTTTTCCTTTAGTATAGAGCCTATTGGCATTTTCTCCTAAACTAGAATTTAAATTTAAATATACTTCATTATCTTTTATGTTAAAAATTACTTGTTTTGTTGATGGTATAATTTTAATGAAGAATTCTAAACCTTCAATATTATCAGTCTTGGCATTTAACAATTTTTCATTAATTTCTTCAAATGAATAGCCTCTCTTTCTAGCATTTGAGATTGTATCAAACAGTTTTTCTAATGGATTGAAATTAGTATATATAAAATCTCCATAATCATAGAATTTTTTCTTTTGAAATTTTAACTCATTTAGATATTCTTTTTGCCTTTTTAATATCTGTTCCTGAACATTTATTTGGTGATCAAGATTATCATTTTGTGAAGATTTAACTAGATCTGAATCAATTTGAGAATAATAATAATCAACTGCTTTATTGAAAGACTCAAAATATCTTTTGTTATGATTTTGGTATAAAATAAGTTCAAAAGGCTGAACTGATATTTGGTTTTCATTCTTATCAAGTATAACATTTGCTTTAATTTTACCGAAAAGTAATCGATTTCTTAAATTTTTGAAGGCATCGAATAGATTTTTCAAACTTTCCATATCTAAATTATTCCCTTTTTCAGTTTTTTCGATTCTTGCTTCATAGCAAAGTTCTTCACTATAAAGACCTGAGATATTTATATTTCTTGCTAAAATTCTGACTATTTCCTGATCTGAATCAATGATTAATTCATTAAATTCTTCTTGTTTTAAAGTTAAAAAATCTTTTCCTCTTGGTTTAGGAAAATTATATTCCCTATTAGCTAAAATATCCCGGTCTTTAAATCTTCTGTACTTGTTAGCAATTTTTACAAAATTATTATTGTCAACTAATATATAATTACCTTTATTGAATAGTTCGACAATAAATTTCCATGGTTCCTCATCATAATTACTTAAATTAAAAATGATAATCCTATCGAAATTATGCTGAGATATAGACAAAATCTTTTTGTTTTTCATGAATTTTCTTAAAGACATTACATATTGAGAGGGATATTTTGGGATAGGATAATTATAATTTGTTAAATTAATTCGAGAGTCATTTTTTATAATTAAATTTTTCTTCTCATTATTTTTTGTTTTAAGTTTTAATATCAAGAGATCTTCAATTTCATATATATTTAAGATGATTCCTTGAGAAAGGATTAAGTCTAATTCTCTAACAATTGTATATACATCAAAATTTGAAAATTTTAATATTCTTCTCATAAATACCATTATCGTTTGAATAAAATCTGAACTTTACTACAATATATATAATGATTTTTATAATAAATAATATTAATAATACTATTATGGTTAAAAAAGATAAACGCCAGAAGCGAACCAATATAAAAAAAGAACGTCAGAAGCGTATTAAAGAAAGAAAGAGACAACTACAAAAACAAGATTTATTGTCAGATAAAAAAGCTTCAAAGGGAATAGATCTCCGTTTAGAAAAAGAAACAAAAATTTACTGGATTAGAGCAATAACAGGTGGCGCTAGCGGTTTAATTGGAATTTTAATAGGTTTAAAAGGATGGTGGTTATTTCTCTGGATGATGTGCTTTTGGTGGATTACTCCCTTTTTTGTAAGTTTTATAATATTAAGATATGAATATGATAAAGAGGAATGGAACTGGAAAAATATTATTAAGCCCGGAGTAGGAATATTTTTCTTCCTTTTTATGATAGTTTCAACTATAACATTCACATTAATTAGATATTTCTGAAATTTACAAAGAAATTGCTTGTTTTACTTTTTTCTCAATTTTTTCTTTTGAAGTAAAAATAATTTCTTCTAATTTATAATTTCGATTACAATATATACATTGAATTTTCAATGGCTTTTCTTCTAAAACTAAGAATTCTGTATCGATTGGCTCTTTCTCCGAATTTGAAATACATGTTTTATTTTGGCAGAGTATTAATCTTTCAATAATTTTAGGTAATTTTACTTTTTTCTTTTCTATTAATTTATAATTATCGATAAGAGAAATTGTTGCGTTAGGTGAGAGAATCGAAATTTGTTGCATTTGTATTTCATTCAGAAAAACCCCTTCAATCTTAATTATATCTTTTTTATTATACTTTTTAGACGATACATTCACACCGATAGTCATAAGATTTGGTGACTCATCAAGACCCGTTAGATTCAGAATTGTTAATGCATAACCCGCATCGATATGGTCAATTACCGTCCCTTTTTTTATTTTATCGATCTTTAATTTTTCTTCAGACATCTTCTTATAATTATAAATAATCTAATTGAAAAAACTTTTGGCATAAATCAAGAATTTTATTATTGTTTAGATAATAATGAATGAGAGAAAAAATAATACAGTTGATATAATAAAATTGTAAGTAAGATTATCATCAATTTCTAAGTCTAAAAAATCTAATAATCCAATTAATAATGCACCAATCAAAGGTAATAAGAAGATGCTTAATAAATTTAATATTAATAATCCATTTAAGAGTAATAAAACAATTATCCCAGAAAAGAAAGCAACGATTATTCCAGCAATTAATCCTGCATAAGTTTTATTTGTATTTCGAATATTTTTATGACCAAATGTTCTACCAAATAGATTTGCAGTCATATCACCAAAAATAGCCATGGTCATCGAAGTGCAGATTATTAAAGGGCCGATAGGTTGGATCACTCCATAAATTATGATGATCGAAAAACACCCAACTCCCATAGAAATATGGGGGCCAAATCTCATATGACGTTCTTTCTCTCTTAGAATTCTATTAACAGGTTTTAAAGGATATAACTCTGGTTTCAAAATCCTTATTAATTCTGCGGTGAAAAATCCAATTAAAGAAATTCCAACTAAACAAACAACTAGATATTGCGTAAAAATCATCTTATCAGGTATATTATTATAAATCGAAAAAAATAAATCAGAGAAAAATTCCGGTAATAATTGAAATAGGTAATTGAATAAATTCTGAACCAGAAATCCCAATGTAAAATAGAAAAAGATTATTCCTAGTACTATTAAGTGGGTTAATTTTCTGTAAATCTCATATTTTAATGGCAATTCTTTGGGAGGTAGCAAATCATTTTTTCTTGTATTTTGTCTTCTTAAACTAATTTTTTTCTTTTCCCGATGAATTAAAAGATAAAAAAAGGGTAAAAATAACAAAATAAAACCCAGTATTAGAATATCAAAAGGATATATAATCAAATCTATACTAGTTATATGAAGTAGATTAATTATTACTAAATTAATTGTGATGCTTATTAGAAAAACCAATGAATTAATCAGATTATTGAGGAATGCTCCCTTTTCACCCTTCTTTTTAGTAAGATAGGTAATGTATAATAAAATTAAGCCATACAGAGAAAAAATTCCTACTATAATGTATGATAACAAATCCAAAGACTACAATTCTCGTGAGATTTTAATAATGTAAATGATCTTTATAATTTTAAGATTTACTGTAAAATAATTATCAAGAAAAAGAAAAAAAAAAATAATTTAAAATTGACTTTCATCGATTTTTGGCATATCTGGAGAGGCTAATGCTTTCTTAATATCTTCTTTAGGTAATTCGTAATCTTCTAACTTACCGCTCATGAATTCTTTGTATGCTAATAAATCAAAAAACCCATGACCACTGAAATTGAATACGATTACCTTTTTCTCATTATTTTCTTTTGCATTTAAGGCTTGATTTATTGCTTCTTTTACCGCATGAGCAGTTTCTGGTGCGGGTAAGATTCCTTCTGCTTGAGCAAATTTAAGGCCTGCTTCAATAATCTCTGTTTGGTGAAGCATTGAAGTTGAAATGATATTGTTGTTAGATAAAATCGAGATAATAGGCGCCATTCCATGATATCTTAATCCTCCCGCATGTATTGGACTAGGAATAAATGTATGCCCCAGAGTATGCATTTTTAATATTGGTGCTTTTTTTGCAGTATCTCCAAAATCCCATCTATATTCTCCTTTGCAGACGCTAGGGCAAGCTCTTGGTTCTACCCCTATTATTTCTAAATCCGGATATTTCCCTTGCAATTTATCTTTTACGAATGGAATTGCAAATCCTCCAAAATTCGAACCACCTCCCATACAACCTATAAGAATATCTGGCTCTATTCCAATCTTTTCTAGTTGTAGCTTAACTTCTTGACCGATTATAGTTTGATGTAATAGTACAAAATTTACCACGCTTCCTAGTGAATACCGTATTTTATCACTCCTTAGACTATGCTCAACTGCTTCGGATATTGCAATACCTAGACTTCCAGGGTGATCTGGATTGTCGTCATAAAAACTTCTTCCAGCATCAGTATGTTTTGAGGGACTTGCATGAATTGCAGCATTATATGCTCTCATCAATATTTTTCTACCGGGTTTTTGAAAGAAACTTGCTCTTACCATGTAAACAGTACATTTTAATCCATATATATTACAACCGTAAGAGAGCGCTGAACCCCATTGTCCTGCTCCAGTTTCAGTGACTAGCTCATTGATTCCTTGCATTCCTGCATAATAAGCTTGAGCTAGAGCAGTATTAGGTTTATGGGATCCTGTAGGAGACACAGATTCATTTTTAAAGAATATTTTTATTCTCCCATCATTTATACCGAGCATCTTTTCTAACCGGACTGCTCTGTGAAGAGGTGTCGGACGATATGTTGTAGCATAGATTTCTCTTAGATTTTTTGGGATACTAATCGAACTCTCTTGAGATACTTCCTGTAATACGCATTCTTTTGGGAAGATTGCAAAAGCTAATTCAGGAGGTGCCGGTTTTCCGTCCATAGGATTAATTAAAGGTGTTATAGGTGATGGTAATTCCGGAAGAATATTTATCCATTCTTTAGGGACATCGTTTGCATCTAATAAAACTCTTGCATTAAAATTTTCTACCATTAAAATCACCGCTTTACATTTTTAGTTAAAAATGCTACATCTTTATATTGGAATTCAATATAATTGATGCATAATTGGCAAAACAATTAGAAGAATACTAGGTAAGAGAAATTATGTATTAAAAATTAGAATTTGATTTAATCCAATGAGGGCGTAACTAAAAACGCCAAGGCCACTGCCAACGCCAAGAAATATTTTTATCAGTAGCCATTGATATAAATCATTTTTATTTTGTTAATAACAAAATAACAACACTTATAAATTTAACTTTTTTTACCAAAAATAATTTTTTTTACCAAAAAAATCAAAAATCAGTTTATCTTCCTTCAAAAATTTTTGCTAAATTTTTTGCCGCAACTCTCATTACTTTAACAGTTTTCATTAATGTATCGATAAGTGTTCCAGCACATACAATTACTAATGGACCTGCATTACTTACAACGATGTAGCCATTTTGGGCTCTTACAATTATTTCACTTAATTCTTCTTGAAATAGTGTCTGAATAGTTGAGCTACCAGTCATGAGCAGAGCACTCGCAAGCCCACAAAATTGATCGCCATCAACATGATATTGAGGAAGCGCAGAAAATGCAATTTGATAACCCTCCTGAGAAACAAGTGCAATTGCTTCTATGTCAGCATTAGAAGTTATAAATGTAATTTGAGGACTTATTTTTTCAATATCTTCGTCAGTAATTCCAAGATCACTTCCGAACTGAATCAAAATCACCTTTCTTGGGATAAATGAAAATAGAACCTTTATCTTAGTAGTTTTATTAAAATCTTTTTATTTATATGTTTTCATTAAAATTCAATTTATTTATAAAATTGTCTTTTCTTATCTTCTTCTGATTTAGACTCTTCTTTTTTCTTAAAATATTTTCTAAGCATGAAATAATTTATAATCATACCAACTACTTGGACTAAAATACCAATAAATGCAATAATTGTTCCACCAGATTCGGTAAAATATCTTAATAGTAAAGCAACACCTAAACCAGAGGAACTAAATATAAACAAAAGAAAAGCTTTGATGATTTGAGAAAAAGAGATTCTTAATTGAGTCAACTCTTTTTTGATCAGAGACATAATTTTAATAATTTTTTATAGATTTTAAATTTGGTTAAATAAATTTGAATTAGTCTTTAATTAGCTCTCTATTAAATACTTCTTATATCAAGCTAAACTTTCCTTCTTTTCTTTTTAAATGTAATGTATAAAGCATTATCTAATATTTTTCCGATTTTAAGAGCAATCTTTTTAGCAATCAAATATCTTTCCCCATCAAGCATGGATTTTATCTCATTATGGTTCGGCTTATGGTTTAACCTTTCAATTAATACATTTTCCCCGAACAATTCTACAGAATTCTCAATTTCCTTGTAATCAGGTAAATTTATATCAAGTTTAAATGATTTTATTTTCTCGACGACAAAATTATAATATTCACAAAATCTCATATAAGGATCATCATTTAATTCACTATGCAGTTTAATATTATCTGTTGCTATCTTCGTGTCTTTTTCTTGCCAATAAAATTGATTAGGATTTATTCCAGGGCGATTTATCCCCATTAACGAGGATGTTATACGTCTTTCTATCCAATTAAAGGTGCTTTCTTTCTGTTTTACACGGATTTCTTCTTTTTTTACCTCTATTTCTCTTTTTTCAATCTCAATAACTTTCTTAACTTTAGATTTGTGTTTTTCCTCAAATAGCTCTAATCTTTTTATTAAATCAAATGCGATACAATAAGAGATAGGGGAAATTAAATCTGCTTGTAATTTCAATGGCTTAATACTTTCGTAAATTAAGCTTGGATTTTCCCTTAATTCGATTATGCATTCTTGAAGAGGTTTATCTGTTAACCTTGATAAAATGAAACCATTCACTAGGAAAACTTGATTTTTGGCATTAAATACAATAACTAATTCTTTTTGTCTTCTAATTATTCGTTTAATAATTAATTCTTCTAATTTAATATTTATCCAATCTTCATATTCTAAAGTTCCATCTATTTTTTTTAAAGCTTGTAATATTAATCCTTTGTCATTATTAATTTTATTATACGATTCAATTATCCTACTTAATTGTCTAAGGATTTTTGATAATATATAATAAAAAATATCTCTTATCAAATTATCAATAACTTCTTCAAAACTTAAGAGTGTAATTATTTGATTATAATTACTCATCCCTAGTTCTTTTAGAAAAACTTTATCAATAATTTGCTTCTTTCTTACAAACTCTCTGAGTTCGTTAATTGATGCCCCCATTTTCTTTTCCAAAGACTCCCATAGTTCTTTTAGTTGTAAATCATCTCTATACAAAAATTTAGAAAGCTTAAACTCAGATATATTGTCAAACTCTTCTACTATTCTTTCGATATAAGGAAAATTAAGCCTTACAATCTCTTTTTTCGCTAGATCAACTAAATTTCTATTTTTATCATTTAATGCTAAAAAATCCTGTTTTTTAATATTAAATTTGATCATATTTTTCTTTACTTCCGAAATTAAATCATCATCAACATTGATTAAATGCATGATATCATAAATTCCACGTTTATTTAACTGATACATAATTTCATCAAAAGAATATTCATAAAGGCTTTGTATTAAGTAGATAAAGTCATTTGGGTTAGTTTTAAGTTGTTTAATTATCAATTTTTTTAAAAAATTTAAAGTGCTATTCTCAAAATCTTCATAGATTATCCTCTCTTTAAGAGCTTTATTTATAATATTTAATAACTCCCTTTTTATTGAGTTGCCTTTTAAGAATGCTCTCAAGCCTGGAACTGAAACTGGATATTTGTTAAACTCATAATCCAAAATTTTCTTTTTAATCATCCTAACTGGCATTGCTTCAACTTGGAGCTCTTTATATGATTTAAATTCGTAATCCCTGTGAATCTCTTTTATCAATCGATTGAGTGTTGATAATTCAATGAATTTATCTTCCTTTTCTTTCTTATCTAATTTCTTTTCAATATCAACAGACAGATCTTTGAATGCTGATTCTTCTTCTAGGATTTCTCTCTTTATGTGATTATTTAGACCAATTATATCTCCTAGTAAATCATAAAAGTAAAACGGAGGATATTTTCTTATTATCTCCAATAATTCAAACTCGATTTTTTGATCTATTTCTTTTAGTTTTTCATTTTTTTGATAATCATTAAGAGAAGATTCTCTTTCTTCAATTAAGAAAGATAAAAATAGATTTTCTAGATCTATTATTTTATATAGTAAATCAATCTCTAAATCGAAAGAATTTTTTAGCAATAATTCAATTTCATTCATCAGAATCTCTTTTTCATTTATTTCTAAGTCTCTTGAAAGCTTATCAGAAAAATGCTCAGATTGAAAATCTTGTGGAAATCTTATTCCAAAATAATGATACAAATGAATTGAAGCAGTTGCAACTAACATTATACTAAGATTTGTAGAAGAATCGGCTAGTTCAAAGATTTTTTGCCTATCTGCAGGTCTTTTAAAGTGTGAGAGAATTAAATCAATAGTTTGGAAGTATCTATAAGTACTTTCTATAGCAGTCGTTTTTCTTTTAATACCACTTATCATAAATCTTTAATCCACTCCCTATAAACCTCTTTAAAATTATCTAAAATTTCAAACCTGGACTTAGTATGCCAATATTTAAAATTAAAAACATGAAACAGAGTGCTTTTAAAAAGTTCTTTTTCTTCATTTGTTAAAGTATGCTTTAAGATTATAGTTTTAGGTCTAGGGATTAGTTTTGAGAAATATTTCACCTCATTTTCCTTAATATATTTATAAAATGTATCCTCTTCTGAAATATTTAAAAGTGTAATTGGAAGCACTTTACTTTGATTCAATTTTAACAAATTAACTTCAGTTTCAATTTTTTTTTGAACATACTTCGGAAATTCAAGTTTAATATCAATACACAATTCAAATTTTTTATAAAAATCTAATAGAAGATTTTTCTCTGTCTCATCTAATACCTTAACAATATATGTATCTAAAAATACTAAAAATTGTTTTTCATTTTGCTCAAAAGTTTCGCGTTTTTCAATATAATCAACAAAATTTGTATATGTCTTATTTAAACTCCAATCTCTTTTTTCTTCTATCTTGAAAAATCTTTTTACATAATCCTTTATCCATTCTAAGACATAGGATTTCCAAATTAAATCTATTCCCCCCATTCGTTTTTCCAGAAATCGATAGAACTTATTTGCGAATGTAACTGGATCTGAGATTTCAATATCATTTTCTTCCTTTAAAAAGCGATTAATTGTTGAATACCTTAATATATAATTTACTAAAAATCTTAATTCGTTTGAAAATTTCTCAAAATTATTTAAATGCTTTTTAATTAAGCCAGAATTACTTTCCATTTGTATTTCCGCAAAGGCTACTAAATCGCTAATACTTAATTTTACTTCTTTTATAAAGGAAGAAAGTGTTTCAATTACAATTTTTTTAAATTCTTTTAAAAGTAAATTCAAATCAAGAAGGTAATCTTTTTCCAAGGTAATTGAATTAAATTCAATTTTATTAAGGAGAACACTTTTAAATTTAGAAATTAAATTTTGACCTAGTGCTTTCGCTGGTTTTTGTTCTTTATCAAATTTTTCATTTAAATTACTAATGAGAACATCTACTAAGAAAATTAATTCTCTGCGATAAAGAAAACGAGGTAAAGATTTCCTCATTAAATTAAAGTTATTTTTAAAAATTTCAGCGAAGTAATTTACTGCTGAATTTAATTCTATAGCAATTAAATCTTCATCTTTTCTAATTGATTGATTTATTGAGAAGCTTGCCAATTTAAATAACTCTCTATAAGTATAATTGCCTTGATCAATCTTCTTCTCTAAGAAATTATCAAACTTTTTTAAAAGCAGGGTTAAGTCACCCTTTTCGCCAGAATTAAGAAACTCATTGGATATATCTAAAAATTGACTTAACTTCTTTTCCATTCGATTAAAGAAATCTTCAAAGTAAGAGATTATCCATTCAATGGAACAAGTTTCTTGATATGATCCAACTTCCTCTCTAATTTTTTTAATTAAATAGAATAAAATTCTCTCTTGAGATTCATCAATCGTACCGGTATTAGCTAATTTCATTAGGTTTGTCCCCAATTTCAGCGTATTTTCAACCAAAAAATTAGCACTAGGTTCGGAAATTAAGTATTTTAGGTGTTCTATACCCATTTGACCATCAAACGGAGACTGAAACTTTTCATATTCGGGATTGAAAAAGTTAACCTCAAAAGGATTTTTATTCCAAAAAATTTGTACGTCGTTTTTTATAGAGCCATATGTTTTTAACATTTCTTCATCAGTAGGGAGGGAGATATTTATTCCAACCAGTTTTTTGTTCCATTTGTCTTCAATTAATTCACCATACAGTTTTTTACTAAAACGTTCAGCAAAACTTTTTAATAATCTGCTTTTCCCTTCCCTGTCTAATTCAGGATGATCTGTAAATTCCTCTACTTCGTAAAACAATTTACTAATATGATCAATCGATTCCTTAGATTTATGGGTGTCTAAATATCCAGTATTCGGTTTTAAGGCAAGAAGTAAACTTTCACAATCTTTATAATTACCTGGAATCAATAACATAGATTTTGGATAAATATTGACTCTAGCATCCTTCTCATCAAAATTAAATAATTCAAACTCAGCGTAGAATAATTCAGAACCAGTATAATCTCTTAATATTGCATTGTACATCCTCAAAAATCTTATAACTTCTTGTGATAATTCGTTTACTCTAACACTTGTTAACTTACCAGGACCCAAAACATTTCCTACAATGATATCTTTCGGACTAGAATATCCAAAAATCAATGAAAATTGATAATTAATAGATTCTCTTGTAGTGATCATAATTAAAAAATAAAAAAATTAACTTTACAAAGATACTAGTTAAAAAATTTAAATAATTTATAGTTGAATTAGTATTAAAATTTAAGCTGATCATAAAAAGTTATAACGGACTTTTAGCCTACTATGGTATGTTTAAACCTCGTGTGTTGAGACAACAAGTGAGAGTTTCGCAGAGATCTTGAAAATATATAAATTAACCCCTATTTCATAATATAGCATAATTTTCCCATAATCTTTCCTTAATATTATGCGTTATTAAATAATCCTTAATATCAGTTAACAATATGTTTGGATCAAACTCCCAAGCACCATATTCGTTAAATGATAAGCATTTTAGATTCTCAATATTTAATACTGATTTCAATAAAAGCCCATAAGTAGCAACCTGAGGTAAAGAAAACATAAAATTTCCTTCAGGTTTATAATCAATCACTTTAACTGTATTATTTTGAATTTGAATTAGATCAATATGCCCAGTAATAGATTTTTTACCAACTCGCCTCCAAATAGGGACCTCAATAGCAATTGAATCCTTATCTTTAATTAAAATATATTTTAAAACAGGACCATGACCCGGTCTTTGCCCAATTCCGCCACTCTTAAAATTTGCATGCACTCTCCGAGCATACTCAGGTAGATTTGAATTTGAATCAAAAAACTCAATTTTTCCCTCCCGGATTAGCTTTTTGCCAAAACTTTTAAGAAATATAGACTTTATCCCAGTGATCTTAAATCTAGATACTCGAGGTAACGATTTTGAGTTAAATAAATTATTTGGAATCTTACCCTGATAAATTTGATTAAAGTATTTCCCTAAAAGTACAAACTCAGATCGATAGGGATTTAATTGGGAAACTTTTTGCTTATGATGTTCAATATTCCAATTAAAAACATAGGGAATTTGTTGATGTACAAAAACTCTATTTCTAATTGATTGTCGATATAAACTCATCTAGTCAATATTTATGTTTTAAATTTAAAAAAACATTTATATTAATGATTTATTAATTTGTAGAGTTGTTCTTAAATTTTTTTATCTATAGAATTAAAGGAATTCAAATCTAAAAAGTTTTGTTTAAAATAATCTAACTAAAAAATTGAAACGGACCCGGCAGGATTCGAACCTGCGACTTTCGGATTAGAAGTCCGACGCCCTATCCAGGCTAGGCTACGAGTCCTCTTATTTATTATGAACGTATTTTATCTGCAAAAACTGATATTTTAAAAATCTATTAGGTTTTAAAGAATTAAAATTTTACTTTTAACAGCTACGCTTTATATTTTTTTATAATTGATTATTTAAGAGAATTTATTACTTAATTTATCATTTCTCTATTGGTTTTATTAACGCATCTATAACAACAAGTTCAATTTTTGGAGAATATGCTTTAACTACTTTAGAATTAATAACTTGATAAATATACCAATAATATTTCTTCAGAGAGAAGGATAAATTATCTATAGCTTTTTCTATTGGTTTCTTTTTTTCTGAAAATTGATAAAGATGTAATATACCACCTGATAATTTCATCAAGAAACATGCTATATCAATATATTCAATAGATTTTTCTGGTAAATTCATTATAATTCTATTTGCTTTATTTTTCAATTTATTTCCTAAATTATTTGTAGGTTTCAAAAGTTCCTTAATATCAATATTGAATGGTAAAATTACTCCTTTTAACTTGTTTAATTCTATATTTTCTTTAAGATATTTATAAGCATAGGGATTTATATCAAATGCATAGATTACTACATCATTATTCTTTGCTAATTGGATTGAAAATGGACCGACTCCAGCAAACATATCAATAATTAACTCATTTTCTTTTAAATTATACATAGATAATCTTCTACGCTCAAAAACTAGTCTTGGTGTAAAATAGGTTTTTTTTATGTTAAGCTTAAATAAACAATGATTCTCTTTATGAATTGTCTCAGATTTATCCTTACCACTTAAAAGTTTCAATTCTCTTAATCTAAATTTACCTTTTATTTCACTTTTTTTTTCATATACTGACTTTATTGCTTTAGTTGCTATGATTAATGCTTTTGCAAATTCTTTCTTGTATTTTATAGATCTCTTATAACTTAAAGCATTAAAACGATCAAATTCAACAATTGCAATATGGCCGATGATGTCATATGATTTGGGGAGTAGATCAAATACATTTTGCGGTAATTTATCCTTTAAAATAATTTCAAGTGATTGTTTTATTTTCTTTGATGAACTATAATTAGTTGTGGAAATAATTTCAAATCTGAAATTACTCTCACAGCTATCAGTCAACATTTCTAGAACGTCATTATTTTCTATTAACGGAAAAAGTACAGAATCACTTTCTGATAAAATTTGTTTTCCCCTATCAATAATTTCAAAATTATGTTTTTTCTTAACAAAGTTAAGAAACTTTTGAGCATCTGGCTTTTTCACTTTTATATATCTTGTTTTTTCTTTAGATTTCATTATCTTTAGAGAACCTCATAACATCAAAAAGTATTGAAAATCTTTTTCCAGGGGTTTTAATCTTCTTAATAATATTACGATCCAATTCCTTAGAAGATTTTGAACATTTTATTAAGACTGTTCTATCACATATATAAGCACTTTTACGAAAAACCAAATCTTTTTGGTTTGATAAGCATAAATCCTTACATCCAAATCCATAAAAAGATTCTGAAATATTATCTACTTTTATAATAACCTTAATTTTTGCTTCATTGCGTATTCTTCGTTTCAAATCATAATTTAAATCAGAACATGCTTTAGATGCCTTAATTCCAAGGATACAAGTCCCTTTTCTTGTAAGAAAACTATCCTTTGTTATTTCTATTGTTGTATTATGAGTACAGCTAATATTATTATGACCGTAAGCATATATTCTTTCTATAAATGGCATAGTTAACTATTATTAGAAAGGAAATTAATTATTACATCAATATTAGGAGAGATTATTAAGTTTGATTTAAATATGGGTTTCAATATGCTTTTTAATCCATTTATGGGATTATATACTGGAAATCTGCATATCTCATTAAATTGGTTAATATAAGATTCGGGGATAAGAATCGCACATTTTATATAATTATTAGAATACTTTTTAAAGTACTTCAAACAAAATTTTAATGAATTTTGATAAATCATATCATTTACTTTTGATGAATTAATTGATTCATATTGGCCCATTGGAAATGTATCTATTAATTCATATGGAATTATCCCGTAAATTTCGGTACAAAATACGATATGTATACTTTCTCTTTGAATCTTTCCATTGTTGTATATTTCCTTTAACCATTGTTTTATACTGGGCGAATTAGTTCCTTTAACATCCAGCTCTGGTAATATTATGAGATATTTGACTTCGTTCGGTACTCTATAATTATTCGCTATTCTCTTTATATATCTATAAATATTTGGCCTATACAGACTTTCAAAAGAATTATACAATCTCCCATGTTTTTTATATAATTTTTCATAAATTTCGAAAAATGATCTATTCTTCTTTACATATCTAGCAGCTTTTACTAAATTTGGATGATTTCTTATTCTCTGTTCGACAAGCTCCCATAGATTTCCTTCTCGAATTGATTGTCGAATTGTACTTAACTCTGAAAAGGAAGTATATAAATTATGCATTGCTATTAACTTTATTCTTATATTATTTTCGAAATTTTTTAATTCCTTTGGGGTATGATTAATACAAACAGGACAATGACAAGGAAATTCTTCTAATGCTTCAAGATTGTTCGTACCTGTTGATAATGAAAAGTAACGATTCTCCTTAGCATATAGAATATAGGCTGCAGAATCCATGAGATCACATCCACATGCCACAGCAAGTGAAAAAAATTGAGGTAATCCTAACCCAAACATGTGTAATGGCTTATTTGAAGGAATAAATTTCTTTACTGTTAACAGGATCTTAAGAGTTAACTCAAATCTATAATCTAAGAATGCTTTTACTAGTCCTCCAATTGCGTATATATTGAATTCTAATTTACTCATCGTTAATGTGCACTTCTTCAACAAATCAAGATAATTTCCACCATGTATAGTACCGACCCAAGAGCAATTCGAGTTCTCTCTTCTTTTAATATTATCTTTTGCTCTTTTTATTGTTAAATTTACTTTATATTCGGCAGTTTTATAATCATCAGTTAATTCTACTGGAACATCAAGTATTACCGGAAAATCAGAATTAATTTGTTCCTGGAAATGCTCAATTTCTTCAGCATTAATGTCAATATCACTATTATTATACATGTACTGCTGGAAAGCTCCACTGTCTGTCGCTATAACCCCATTAAAATTAAAAAATTTATGAACTCCTTTAGTTATAATCTCATTTCTTACTTGATTATTTTGATAGATAATATAAGCGTTAGTAAAAAACCCTTTTACGCCAATATCTGCTAATTCTTTGGGGGATATTAAATTTTTAAAAGGGTGAATGACTGGTAAGAGGTTTGGAGTGATTAATTCTTTACTATTTAAATTTATCCGGCCAATTCTGGCAAGTGCATCTATATCAATGACTTCAAATTCCACCTAATATCACATTTAAATCACATTTAAATCAATCAAAAAATTCATTCAAACGATTTTGTTGGAATAAATTTTCCAACCAATCAATTCCTCCTATATAATATTGATCAATATCTTTTTCTTCAGTTAATATCTCAATCATAATTCTTACAAGAGATTTTGTAGTTAAATTTGTAGTATCTATTTCTAATAAGGGGACGCTTATATTTTTATTAATAAAGTAATTTACACAATTTCCAAGAATCTCAGATTGAACATTCTCAATAATTTTTCTTTCATTATAGCCTTTTTTTTTTAATCTTCTTAATAATTCATCTGGGTGGCATCTTAAGACTATAACAAAATCAATATAATTATTTGGAATGATATCTGAAAAATGACCTTCAATTAATACAAAATCAATTTTTTCAGAAGCATAACTTTCAATTAGTTTAAGTACATAAGCTACAAGTTTATCTTCGCTAATAATGAAAGTTTTCCTATTAGAATCAAATTTTACAAAAAGCTCTTTTTGAATAACTAAATCGGTTAAAGAGATTAACTGTGCTTTAATTTTTCCCGATAATTCTTTAGATACTGTCGTTTTTCCCGTTCCAGGAGTTCCTGAAATTATTACGATTTTCATTTTTCAATTTATAATAAAATTTGAAAAAATCACAAATTTTTTTTAATTATATATTTTTCTCAATAATATCTGAACAGCAAGAGTCTCGAAAAAATCTAAAAACATAAAATGGGAAAGGGGGGCTTCGAACCCCCGACCTCACGGTTATCAGCCGTGCGCTATACCAGGCTAAGCCACTCTCCCATAATTTCGAAATTTAAGTTTATAGTTATTTATTTAATTTAAAGTTAGTTATTTTAGTTATTATCTCTAATATTATATTTTTAAAAAATTTTGTCTCCATACTGCTTAAATTTTAATAGATAAGAATCCATTTTTTTAATTATAAATTGAAAAAGTAAATGAAATGACTAAGATTTTAAATTATTCAATTACGGGGCTAGAAGATTATACAATTAGTTTTGATTCTTATTGTTCTCCTTGTGATATACAACAGTACTGTCAACATGGAAAACAGAAACCTTTTACTATTGCTATTAAATGTAGTGATTTAAATAAAGCAAAAGAAAAAGTAAAGTTTGATCAACTTCAGAGATTACAAAAAAAAGAGGATGTATCAGTTAGCTATGAAGAATTGATAAAAAAAGTGAAAATTAATCTACAAAATATCTTTAGTCAGATATGGAAAGATAAAATTAAAACTCAAAAAGAAATACTTCGATGTTTGGATTCCCGAAAAAGAGATTCAATACTAGTAGCTCAGCAGGGTCAAGATTGGTGGCAGGACTTTAATATTACTATGAAAGAGATAAATCAAGAATGCGAAAAAATATAAAAGTTTGATTTGAAAGAAACTGATGGAACTTTTATTAAAATGCTCTATATTTTTAAACATTTAATTAGAAAAAAATAGATGATTTTTAATCAATTTTTTTTAGAGATATTGTCAAATTTTTATAATCTATTTTTACCAGTTATATTTGTTAGTTTAAAGTATTCTTTAGGGATTATTTTAATATCCATTGGTGTGCTTTTTATTTTATATTTAAGAGGATTTAATTTTAAAAGAAAAGTTATGGGATTAGATCAGAAGAATAATTATTTGAGAAAGACTAGATTGATTTTAGGTTCAATGTATATAATATTGGGGTTTGGTATTATTTTTGATTATTTAACTTATCTCTTAATTTGGATTTTTCACCCTTTTAAAAGTTTGATCCTCACTATTATGGAGAATTTAATAGAAAATTTTTATTTTATAAGTGAACTAATTCATCCTTTTATAGCTTTGGGATCCTTTTTAGCAATTTTACAATATTTTTTAAGTTTATTTTATTTTGTAAATAATAGAACTGTCATTAATAGACCCCAAAAGTCGGCTTATGTGTTAATTTGTTCGGTTTTAGAAATAGTACTTTTTGGTTTTGAGTGTCTGCCCTATTTTTTACTATAAATTTATCAAATTCTGAAAGAATATTCTTACAATCGAAATGTTTATATACTTAAATTATATTAAATTAACTTGCATTCGCTATAAATAACATATGTTTCAGTCACAAAGCATTTGTAATATTTTATAGTTCTATTCACGTATCTCACAGGGATTTTTAGTTGTTTCAAAAATCAAGTTTAATTAATTTAATTAAAATTATATAATGGTTTGAATAATGGAAGTAAAAATAGAATCTTCAAATTTATCAAGTTTATGTCCTGAATGTGGGGGAAAAGCAATTCCAATTCAAGAAAAAGGGGAAATTGTTTGCAGTCAATGTGGTTTAGTTATAAGTGAACGAATTTTAGATATTTCTCATACTGATAAAAGAGCCTTTACTAAACAAGAAAAAGATAAGAGAGAAAGGACAGGATCTCCAATTTCAATTTTATTACCTGATATGGGTTTAAGCACAATTATCGATAAATCAAATATTAAGAGTCCTGATTTAAAAAGGGCGGCAAAATGGAACTCAAGAATGACATGGGATAAAAGAAATATGTTAATTGCTACCACGGAATTAAAAAGGATAGCCAGCAATCTAAATTTACCTAATCATGTTAAAAAAGCTGCAATACGATTATATATTGAAGCTTTCAAGAAAAAACTATTACGGGGTAGATCAATAAATGGTATGGTTGCTGCATGCTTATATTTTGCATGTAGAGAGAGAAAAATTCCAAGAACATTGCAAGAAATTTTGGATGAGTCTGCTATTAATGCTAAAAACGTAAGAAGATGCTATAGGACTCTTATTAGGGAACTAAACTTAAAAGCTCCCTCTACAGATCCAATTTCATTAGTACCTAGATTTGTGGCAGAATTAGGGTTAGATGCTGAAGCAGAAAATTCGTCTATAAAGGTCTTAAATAGATTTATTTCTAAATTTTCTACAAGTGGAAAAGATCCTAAGGGTTTATGTGCAGGAGCATTATATTTAGTTTGTAAAAAGAAACAAAGAAGAATTTCCCAAAAGGAAATTGCGAATATAGTCGGAGTAACAGAGGTAACTCTCCGTTCTAGATACAAAGAATTGATAACTAAGCTTAAAATTGAATTATAATCTTTTTTTATTTTTATAAAATTTCTTTTTTTAATAATATTTTTACAAAATCTGGAAAACTTAATAAATAACTCTGAGCGTTTGGAAGTTGATTTTTTATTTTTATGAATAATTGAGAATAATGTTCCGCACGTTCTTTCTGTTTTAAAACATCATTACGGGTTTGTTGCCTAATTGGTTCAACAGGTATCCCTTTTAAGACTGATCTGGATGGTATTGTTAACCCAGGAGGGACTTGGCTTTTGTTTAAAATGATTGAACCTTCACCCACAGAACTTTCCTCATAAATTAAAGTACCTTCCATAATTTGGACATAATCTTCCATAAAGCATCCCAAAATTGTGACGCCTGATTCAATAATACAATAACGTCCGATATGAATGGCACTTTTTTGTGAGCGTGTAAAAAGCATAACCCCGTCGAAAATTGTAGTGTATTCTCCTATGTTAATTTGGGAATTTTCAGCTCTTATAATAGAACCTGGCCAAACAATTACATTATCATTTACTCTTACATCCCCTATTAAGGTTGATAGAGGGGAAACATATGCATTTTTGCTAATATTTGGTTCTTTGCCATTATATTCGAGAATTACCATAATTTTATTCATTAAATCCTTTATTTTAATTCTTTTAATCGATATAAAAATTATAAGCTATTTTTATTAATTTTTATATATTTTTAATGAATCTTTAGTTTTAGTAAATTTAAATTTTTATTAAATTATAACTCTACTTATATACTTTTAAAGGATTTTTAGCATTACAAAAAAAAAATTCTTCATAAGGATAATGTAAACTTAGAAAATTATATAATTTCCGCAATGCGAGTATTTTACTATTAAAAAGAGATATCCCAATTAGACATATTCCAATTTCTTTTGCATAGTTTGCGATACTGTGAAAAATCTTTCCTGAAATAATGCAATCACAACCTTGTTTTATTAATTTGTGTATATATTCAATTTTTAAAGACTCTCCTCCAATAATACAGATTTTTTCAATAGTTCTATTTAAGTCACCCACATAGGAAATTTTGTTCATATCTAGGTTTGATTTTATTCTAATAATCAACTCTTCTAAGTTCAATGAGTCTTTATCATGTGGATATTTATTAGGAAAACATATTCTTCCAATAGGGATAGAATTCTTATTTTTATTTCTTATCATGAAAGGTTTATCTAATTTCAAGTATAAAGCTTCCATAATCGTATCTGAAATGCCTCCATTAGCTGCAATGAAAGTTTCATTTAATACAAAAATGTGGATTGGAAATTTTGAAAGTAAAGTTAATTTATTTATTAATTCAGTAGTAAATTTTTTTATCGGTTGATTAATTAAGCCGTGGATAGAAATAATAAGATTAATCTTATTTTTTATAGCAAAATGTATTGATTCTAAATTTAAATCAACAGTAATCATAATTTTTTTAATAATTTTCTCATTTGATATTTTACCATAATGTATACCATATATTTCGGAGTTAAAATTATAGATTTTCGGTGATAATTCATTTTCCAATAGATTCTTAATTTCATTTAAAAACATTGCTTGACGAGGTCTTTGTTAATTATTAGAGAGGTGTAATTTCTATTAAAAAAAAATAAAGTGTGTGAAAATTTTTTATGTTTCAAAAAATTCATTTAGAATTATATATAATTAAAAGGTGTTAGATTATCGATGTGAAATTATATGAAGGATGATAATTGTATTTTTTGTCAGATAATAGAAAAAAAAATAGATTCAAAAATAATTTTTGAAAATGAAAAAGTCATGGCTTTTTTGGATATTTTTCCAGTCTCAAGAGGACATATGATTATAGTACCTAAAAATCATTATCTGAATTTAGAGGTCATCCCAGATGATGATCTTGCTGAAGTTTTTAAGATTGTTAAGAAAATGGCAAAATTAGTCCATGCAAAATTGAATCTTGATGGATATAATATATTACAAAATAATTATACTGCAGCTGGTCAAGTTATTAATCATTTTCATGTTCATATAATTCCTAGAAGTAATAATGATAATAGATTCAAATTAAAAATTCCCAGAATTCAAGCAAATGATAAAGAACTCAATCACACATTAGATTTATTAAAAGAATGATTTTTAAAAAACTGTTCTGTTTAAAAATCTAGATCACTACTAAGGATCAAAATTCCCAATTGTGTAATAATATTTGACTATTAAAAGCGTATGTAAAAAAATAAAGAAAAATGCAAAAAACTTTATTTTGGACGAAAGCGGGGGAAATCTTGTTGAATATGCATTACTAATAGGCTTTGCATTGTTCATATTTTTTATTTTAGTTGGCGTTATAACTTCGTTGTTAGATTGGACTCTAGGTTTATCAGATGATTTCTTTCAATTAATTGGTGGAATAGTTTTTTAAGGATTTCAAATAGACTAAAATCTGGCTTTTAATCTGAATTACTTAGAACTGAATTCTCAATAATCTGAATTTTATACTTTTCTCTCCAAACATGGATAGTATTAAAGACATATTTCTTGCTTACTCCTAAAAACTCTATAAAATCTTCTACTGGTATTTTATTTGCGCCTTTAAATAAATTCCTGATTCTTTTTTCAATAGTTTTTTCATCAGGAGGATATAGCTCTCTTTTTTTAATAATTAATCTACTTAGAACATCATCAAATCTTCCATAGTCAAAAAAATGTTCAACTATCCTACTTATCACTGCCGCCGGGGTATTACCAAATACGCCAACTAACTCTTTTACTCGATCCATGCTTATTTTACTAAGTGTAACTGTTGTTCTTGAAGTCTCAGTCATAACTATTTCTAAAATAAACTTTTAGTAGCAATTATACCATTATTTTTGTCGTTAATAAATTTATGCTTTTTGATGTTAATATGTCATAGATATGCATCTTTATATATGATTTGTGTTTATATTATATTATTGAGTTATCTTTCGATATTGAGTTAAAAATGTCGAAAAATTGTCGAAATATTAGCCCTGAATAAGTCAAATTATAAATTTTAGTGGAGGAATAAAGTATGGTTGATAGATTAGTAGAATATGAAAGATTTGAGTCTAAAAATTATTTAACTCCTATACAACATAGTTTAATTAAAACTCTTCGCAGATTTGGCCCATCAACTAGAAAAGATTTGGTGAATGAATTGGATACACCTAGAACTACAATATATGATAATTTATTAAAATTACAAAAGAGAAAGCTTATAGAAAAATACTCTAGAAATAATGGAAAACGAGGCAGACCTTTAATTTTCTGGAAATTAAAAGATTAGTTCAAGTAAATAATTAACCTAACAATGAAATATTATAGACAGCTCTATTTCCATTGGAAATAAGATTATAAAATATTTATATAAGTAAATCTAAAAAGAAATATAAAACGGACCCCATTTTTATATTATTTAATTATATATATAATTTTTTATTAAGAACTTAATTAAAACAAATCTTTTCTTAAGAATTAAGATAATGTTATCTCCAGTGGAAATTAAGGAGTATAAAGATAAAGAATCCGCAATAATTATATTTTAATTGGGAATATAGTAATACTCATTTATTCTTTTTTGATATTGATCCTTATTGCTACCAAGTTTGTTTACACGTGGTCTCTTAGTTATAGAATCTCTCCTGAATGTGATTCCCATAATTTTTAAAAATGTATTAAAACCATCTCTTAAATTTAATGGAGGTAAAGCTTTTCCTTTAATACCAGGAGTTCCTTCAAATACTAAAATCGAATCAGCAATAAAGTCCTGAGTTATTATATCATGTTCGACCACGAAGGCTGCCTTTTTTAACTCTTCTATAGATTTTCTTAAAACTTGAGCTACTTGGAGTCTCATTTCTACATCTAAAAATGCTGATGGTTCATCTAACAGATAGATATCAGCCTTATTGGTTAGACTATCTGCTATAGCAACTCGTTGTAGTTCACCACCACTTAACTCTAAAATACTTCTTTCTTTAATACTTTCGAGATTTAAATTAGTTAAAAGTCTTTTTTTATAAGATTGGCTAAAATAAGGCGACAGTTTTATTTTATTTATTAGATCTGACACTTGTTTTAGATGTTCAATTTTAATGTATTGAGGTTTTATAGAAACTTTTAATTTATTATTAATATCATTAACCCCATGATCTGAATTTACATCACTAGCAATTGAATTTATAAAAGTAGTCTTACCAATTCCGTTAGGTCCTAATATTCCTATTATTTCTCCTGCGTGTATTTCACTTCCTGAAACTTTTAAACTAAAATCTCCTAATTTTTTTTCAAAATCATCATAAGAATAAATAATGTCTCCAGTATCAAATAATGAATTTAAAGGGGGCCTTTCATGGAATTGAATACTCCTTTCTCTAATTCTAACGTTTTCATCTTTGATATAACCATTTAAATATATATTTATCCCTACTCTAACACCCTGAGGATGAGAAATTATACCATATACTCCAGGTTCACCATAAAATAAAGAAATATAATCACTCAAATAATCTAAAATGGCTAGATCATGTTCCACAACTATAACAGTTTTATTTTCTAGTGTCAATGACCGAATTAATTTTGCCATGTTTATTCTTTCACTTACGTCTAAATAAGAACTTGGTTCATCAATAAGATATACATCACCATTTTTTAAATAAGCAGCAGCAATAGCTACTCTCTGTAATTCACCACCAGATAATACATTAATATCTCGATCTATAATTTCAAATAAATTTAATTTATCTAAGATTGAATCTAATTTATCTTCTTCATCATTTTTTTTTAATAAATCATAAACTCTTCCAGAAATAAATTTTGGAATAGTTGTTATATTTTGTGGTTTATGGATTATTTTTGTCTTTTTATCCTTTAAATCAAGAAAATATTGTTGTAATTCAGATCCCTTAAAAAAGTTAATTATTTCATTATCATCGGGAACCTGTTCGTTAAACTTCCCCAGATTAATCTTAAGATCCCCTGATAAAATTTTTAACATAGTACTTTTTCCTATTCCATTCTGTCCGATCAAACCTAAAACTTTTCCCTTCTTTGGGATTGCCATTCTAAAAAGTGAGAATTGATCTGGACCATAACGATATATAATTTGATTTTCTAAGGGATCAGGTAGATTTACTATGCTTATTGCATTAAAAGGACATTTTTTTATACAAATCCCACACCCTGTGCATAAACTTTCTGTAATTTCTACAAATTTTCCATTTGGGTTTAATACGATAGTTTTATCACCGGTCCTCACTCTAGGACAATATTTAATACATGGTTTTTCACCAAATGGGCTACATTTATCAGGTTTACACCGATCTTTATTTAGAACAGCAATCCTCATGTCTTTTCACCACATGTTAAAATGAAAAATGATAAATAATTTTTATCATTTAATCATTAAAGAAAAAAGCTTAATAAGTGAATAAAGTTGAGTAAAGATTTTTCTACTTTTTGGCTAGACGAGACAGTAGAGAAAATCTCAAAGAGAAAACCGCTAAAAATAACGTTATCAACCGGAAAAACCCCCTCAGGACATATACACATAGGTATACTGAGAGAATTAATAATATGTGATGCTTTAAGGAGAGTTTTTGAAGAAAAAGGAAATATTGTAAAATTTTATTTATTTATAGATGATTTCGACGCAGCAAAGCGTTTCCCAGACTACATTGAGAAAGAATTCCAAGAAAAACACCTAGGGAAACCATTTTCGTTAATACCCTGCCCTTTTAAAGAATGTGGTTGTGAAAGCTATGCAGCTCATTTTGGAAATGAATTAATTTCAACATTCCCAGATTTTGGTATTGAAAATAATATTATTTGGACTTTCAAATTATACCAAGAAAAGAGAATGCAAAATAAAGTAAAAATTGCCCTTGATAATACAGACTTAATTAAAAATATTTTAAAAAAATATATATTGCCTACTTTAGATAATAAAAGGAAACAGGAATTTAGAGCTATGCAAAAGAAATGGATGCCTGTTATGGTTTTATGTGAAAGTTGTAACAAACTACAGAAAAGAAGTTCTGATGGTTCTATTGTACCTAATAGAGTGTTATCTTACTTTAAAGAAAAAGAAGAGGTTAGTTATGAATGTCCAGCTTGTAATCATAAAGGAAAAGTATCTATTTATAGTGGAAAATTGAAATTGAATTGGCGTATAGATTGGCCTGCAAAATGGACAATTTTCAATACTACATGTGAGCCAGCAGGTAAAGATCATAGTGTAAAAGGAGGAGCTTATGATACAGGTTTAGAAATCTGTAAAAAGATTTTTGATTATGAGGGACCAATTACGCTTCCATACGAATGGCTTAGGCTGGGAGAACAGGATATGAAAACATCAAAAGGAATAGTATTCACACCAAAAAGATATTTGAAATTAGCTGATCCTGAAATTTATAGAATGTTGATTTTAAGAACAAATCCAATGAAGCATATTTCGTTACGTATAGAAGAGATTCCTCAATATCATGATTATTACGATAATATGGAGGATATTTATTATAAAGATAAGGAAGCTGAATCAAAACAAGAATTAGAATTCTTCCTTTATCTCTATCCATTAACTAAAATAAATGGAGTTCCAGAAACGAAACCTATAAAAATACCATTTAAGTTTTTGATATTCTTAGCTCAAATACAAAACCTTCTCTCTATAGAAAAACTTTATGAAAAAGCGATTCAAGTTATCGATTGTAAAGAGCAAGACCTAACTTTTGAGGAATTTAAATTTATTTTAAAAAGAACAGATAACTGGTTAATGGAAGTGAAGAAAATTATTGAAAACATAAAAGATGTTAAAAGAAAAAACTACATTCTAAATAAAATAGATATCTTTACCATACCAGAAAAACTAGATAAAAGCGTAATAGATAAATTAGACAAAGCACAAATTAAAGGTATCTCTCTTTTCAGTGAATTTATTATGCATAATATAACTTTAGAGCCTGATATAATCCAGAACAAAGTTTTTACTATTGCAAAAGAAGAATTAGAAATCCCCCCTAAAAAATTATTTGAAGCACTATATATTATAATACTTGGAAAAAAATCGGGACCACGTTTAGGACCTTTTATAACAATGCTAGATGAAGGTTGGCTTTTAAAGAGATTAAGTCAAGTATTAGATTAAAATCTATAAAGTATTTAACTAGATTCTTCTTCTTTTTTAGCTCTTCTAAATTTAAACCATCTTCTTTTCTTCTTCTCTTTCAGTTTACTATAACAATCTGAACAATAATTATAAGCTTCTTCAATTAATTGTCCGCATCTTTTGCAATGCTTGTGAGGATAAATATATTCTTCTGCTTGCTTTTTATATCGTTCGAATTTACTCAAAATAACTCTCCTAAATTAATAATTATAAAATTATATTTTTAATAAGTTATAATTCTTTCACTCCATCTTGTGAAATCTTAATTCTAAAAAATTCCGCATTTTTTAAATCCTCTAAAATAGTTGGATTAAATTCTGGGAATTTGAGTTTAAATAATTTTTTATCTTTTATCAAATTTTTTAATTTCTGTTTCCATTCTAACATTATATCCTCAATTTTATTAATGTTAACTAAGGCAAATACAGATCCACCTCCACCAGCACCAGTTAGTTTCACAGCATATACATCTGGATGGTCTTCAATAAGTTTTATAAGAAGATTATTTGCTAATCCTATTCCATATTTAAACCCAGCATGACGCATTACCTCATTCATGATTTGATTATTCTTTTTAAAAAATTTGCCGAGTAATTTCCAATCATGTTTCATTAAAGCAAATCTAGATTTCCAAGCTAATTTTGCCATTTTTCTATATCTTTTTAAAATATTCAAATCTTTCTCTAAATATAATTTTCTTAATTTTGCATGTACATTTCCACTATCATGTAAAACTCCAGAATAACACACAATTAGCGGTAAACTATCTATATTATAAATTTTATCAATTCTATCATAAATTGCTATTGGTTCCATTGATATTTTTCTATGTAATAATTTCCCAGAATAAGAACAGAAACCTAGACCACCCCTACTAATAGTATATCGATCAGAATAACCTGCTGTAATCTTTAAATCCTCATCTTCCACTTTTGTAGCTAATTCTGCAATTATGTCCTTATTAATGGGTAATTCTTTGTTTTTAAAGCATAAAAAATTATTATAGATATTGAAGTATTTAGCAAATGCATAAAGTGTAGCGATAATTATTGACGCACTACCCCCTAATCCACTTTGGCGAGGTATCGTTGAAATAATCCCAACTTCTATATTTTTCTCTCTATAATTTTTCCAAAAGAAAGAGTTTGTTATTGAAAAACGGTATATACTAGCATAAATTAATTTTACTCTTGAATTTTTGCTTTTTTTAAGCATTTTTTTGTTTTTAATTAATCTATCTTTAACTTGTACCTTAAAATTAATCTGTTCACCTGACTTTATCATTTTATAAAATATAATTCTACTATCTCCTTGAATTTCCTTTATATAAACGAATGTTGATAAGGGATTTTTATAACCGTTTATTGCTACTGAAGGCATCCAAAAGTCACCCTCAACAGCATCTAAAGGATTTATTAGATTAATTCTTGATGGTGCTTGAATTATTATATCTGGATCTAAACTATTAATGAATTTAATTATTTTGCTTAGCAATTCTATTACCATTTAAAGGCATTATATTAATTATAAAGAACCCTATGATTTTAAAAATTTTATTTCAGTAAATTTAAACTCATTTTTGAAGCTTTTATAAAAAAAAGCTAAGTTTTTATAATTTCACTTAAAAATGATTATGAAATGGCCAAAAAAGGTAAATTTAAGTTATTATCTTATTTAATTGAAGATTCGTTGATCTATTATAAGAGCCTTAATAAAAGTGAAACATTATTCGCTTTTTGTATTTTTAAAGTTTCCAATCTTAATCAAATAATCTTAATTTTAAATAAATTTTTGAAAAAGGGATTTTTTTTTTACTATTCTATACAAATTAGTATTGCAAATCAAGATATAGAGGTAATCCTTTGTTTTAGAGCTAATGAAAAAAATCAAATTATTGAATTATTCGGATTAGTTTCTCATAAACTAATAGAATATGATAATTCAATACAACTTTTAAAAAAAAGAAGTCTGGAAGACAAATTTATAAATATTTTTATAAAAAATTTTGATACAAGTATCCGAATTTATAAGAAATCTGAATCCATATTAATAAAAAATCATACCTATGAAAAAATTTTGGAGTTTTATGAAATAAAAATTAAAGGTTATGAGAGTCAAAATCAAATTTTAATCCATTTGATGAATTTCATAAAAAATCTTAACCAAAAAGGATATTTAATATTAAATTTTAAAATTATTAATAGTCAACCAGCTTTAAATACATATTTTATCCGTATTAGAGAAAGTGCCTTTATAAATCGGGTAAATTTTGAAGAAGATGTCAATAATTTTTTCAACTTCAGTCTTTTAAATAAATCAGAGATTAATTTGGCAAAGATATATCGAATACTTTGGAGATTAAACTTAACAGAAGAATTTTCTCCATTTAATAAGGTTGATACAACGTTATTTATTGGAAATAATTCCAAAATGTATACCATTCCAGAATTTAATTTGAAATTTGAAGAATTATTAAAATCAAATCAAATTGAATATCAAAGGTTAAATCAAAATTTATTATTCATCGAACAAAAAATTGTATTTATAACACTCATAAAACTAAACTTTAAATTAATTTTAAAAATATTTAAAAGATTTTTTTCTAAATATTTAATTTACTTATTAATTTTAGATGAGAATGAATATCAAAAATTATTAAAGGTTGATAAGGTTAGATTATTGAAAGATATAGTAATTTTAAATTATAAAGAGTTTAAAAATCTAAATTTAAAAAAATTCAAAAACTGATAAAAATTAAAAAATCCCTAATTCAATTGCTATATCTTGAGCAGAATAATCCGGATGTAACTTTATAAAAGCTTTTTTCTCTCCTTTTGAAGTAATTAAAGTGTTAACTCCTATTACTTTAACATTATGGATATTTTCAATAGCTCTTTTAATTTGATTTTTATTAGCTGATTTCTTTACAATAAATACTAATTTATTCTCTCTTTCAATCAAGTCAAATGTTTTTTCTGTTATTAAAGGTCTTTTGATAATTTTATAGAAGCTTTCCATATTAATTTAATCCCTCAAATTTATTTAATTCATTAAACGACGATTGGGTCCATAAAATCAATCTTCCTGGTAATCCTCCTGGAGCCAAGTCATTAATAGAAAGATTTTCAACATTTACTACATCAATGCCTGCGATATTTCTCGCTGCCTTTACAATTCCAAAATCCTCTTTAATTACAATTAGTATTCCCTTTTTCCTTTTATACTTACGTCCCCTTCTTTTCCCTTTTCCAGCTCTAATCTTTTTAGATTTTCTAATTTTATGTAAATCTTTTTTTAAACCTAAATCGCAAAGAACTGAATAGACAGAATTAGCTTTTTTGATTGTCTGAATTTTGTCATCCACCACTAATGGGATTTCAGGTACTTCATCAATAATATGGCCTCTTTTTTTGATCCAGGTTGTATCAGCCGAAGCAGAAATAGCAGAAATAATTGAAAGCTTTTTTGTTTTTTTGTTTATTTTTTTTTCTATATTTTTCTCTGCTTTAATGGGGTGAGTTCTTCTCCCTCCTTTTGCAAAAGGGACTCTTCCGACATTACGGGCTGTAGAAAATCCAGATCCCTTTATTCTTGGGGCTCTAGACAGCGCATGCCCAGTTCCCCAACTTTCAGAAGTATTTCTTAATCCGGCCCTTTTGTCTCTTCCTTGAATTTGCTTTTTTCTAGTAAAGAAGACCACATTTGCTTGCTTAATTAAATCGTGTCTTGGGTTAAAAGTAAAAATCTTAGGAATGTCAATTAATGTTTTCTTATTTCCATCTAAATTATATACATTTATTTTTTCCATAATATCACGTATTTTTTAAAAATTATCTCTTCTGTTGGCTTTCACGGCTTATAAATGTAATTTCCGGAGTATTAACTGTAAAGGATTTTAATGGTCGAATTGTTTTTCTTATCCGTATTAAGCGTTTCTTAGGACCTGGAATAGAACCTAAAAGTAGTAGATAATCCCCCTTGACTTTACCATATCTGATATATCCTCCCTTTGGATTGATCTCCTCTTCATTTTCTCCTATTAGCATGATTCTTTTGTGGTATTCAGTTCTCTGATGATATCCTAACTGACCGGCTCTAGGAACCGTGTAAAGAACTCTGGCAGGGTGCCATGGACCGATACATGCAACAGCTCTTCTTATTTTACTATTTTTTCGTGTTAAAATCTTAATACCAAATCGTTTTACTGGTCCTTGAAAACCTTTTCCCTTTGTAACTGCAATAACATCTATTAATTCCCCTTCCTCTAAAACATCTCGAGCTCTGATCTCATTACCGAGATTTGATGTAGCAAATTTAAATTCTTTATTAGGATCACCAATTGAGTTTAATTTGATCTCAATTATATCAGGTTTCTTTCTCGGTAATGAAGTGAGATGTGGTTGAGTTTGAAATATTCCCCTTATCTCACTATATTCATTTATATTTTCCGTTAATTTCTTTTTAACTCTTTTGAAATCGTAGTTTTCAAAATCTGGGGTATTGATTTTACGTTTAAGGTATTGATTTATTTCTTTTGCATATAACTCTCCTATAACATACTTACCATATTCATCTTCATTATAAATTCTGATACCAACAAGTATTAAGGGGGGTATTTCGATTACAGTAACAGGTTTCATTAATTCTTTTCCAAAATAAGGGCTATTTTTTTGGTCTTCAATATAAGTTATATGTGTCATACCTGCTTTAAAACCAGCAAATCCTAAAAAATTTAAACTTTCTGGTTTATCTAACCAATTTCTTATTCTACCTTTAATATTAGACGCTCTTTTTCTAGGTAAAAATGCTAATGAACCGTGACGTGGAGCATGTTTTTTTCGATGTCCCATTTGTATTCACTTTGCTTTTGAAAATCCAAATTGTGCAAAATAAAAAAAGTTTTTGCCTAACAATTACTAAATCTCTAAAGTAATAGTTTTAAAAAAGGGGTTATTTTTATTTACCTATTTAAAATTATTAATAAATGTCATTAAAGCTTAAAGATCAGATTTATTTTCAAGAAAGAGAAAACCTTGAAGGTAAAAAAGAAGTTATTCTAACTTTAAATTGTACTAAATGTACGAACTTAAATTTACAGAAATTCATTAATGAAATATGTCTTTCATGCTTTTTAAAAACCTTATACTTATTTAGAAACAAAAAATTTGACTATATCTCTTTCGATAGCGACAATAATGAAATTAATTCTCATAAATGCCTTCCATTATTAAATTACTTTAAACACTTGGAAAGAGCTAAAAGTATTTTACATAAAATAGGAAGATTGAGGGAAAAAAAATGCGTATACAAAGGATTTCAATGCAAAGTATTTAATCATGAATTTTTTAATAATTCAATAAGTGAAGATAAATATAATAATCCAATTTTTCTATATGGCCTTATTAGATATAGAATAAAATACTTTAAAACAGATTTAATATATGACTCTGTATGTAATAAATGTGTAAAATCCCATGAATTCTTATATAAATCACTTTTAAAATATTTAAAAGAATTTCAACTCATTAAAGATTATATCAATTACCAGAAAGAAAATAAATTCTCTGAAAATAATTCAAATTTTTATAAAAACTATTTTTCTAGATTTCAATTAGATTTAATTCAACCAAAATCTTCCAAAGATATACAATTCATTAATAATCGGAATCTTATAGAAGTATACAAAGTCGGGAAAAATGACTTATTTAAAGTTCTGATTTATAAAATTCCTAATGAATTTGAGAGCTTTTATGATGTACAATTTCCTTTTAAATCAGAAACAGAACAGATATATTTTTCGAAAGTTATAAGTGATGTAGAAAAAAATTTAGACCTCCTTAAGATAGATAGAATAATTTCCTTAGAAAATTTGATTAAGTTATATAAAATTGAGGCATTACGATATATAAATCTAAAATATAAATTTACTCAAAATAAAACGAGAAAAATTGCATTTTTAGCAGCACTTCAAAAGTTAAACCTACAAAAACTATTTCCTCTGTTATTAGACGATAATATTGAAGAAATTTTTTTAGATTCCCCAAATGATAAGCTATATCTCAACCATCAAAAGTATGGACGTTGTAGAACAGATAAGAAATTCACTGTAAAAGAAATAGATAGAATTAAAACATTATTAAGAATATATAGTGGTAAAACTGTAGATTATGTAAACCCAAGTATAAAACTAGTCTTAAAGAATAAATATTTTTATTGTAGGTTTGCTATTGATACTGAGCCTATTAATTTAAATAAATTTTCTTTAGATATTAGGAAATTAAATAAAAATATTTTTACAATTCAAGATTTATTAAAAAGTAAAACATTAAACCCTATTATGGCTGCTTATTTATATTTTAACATCTTAAGAAGAGGCAATATTACTGTTACTGGTGAAACTAACACTGGAAAAACAACCCTTATAAATGCTTTAGATTTACTTGTCCCTAAGGAATTTAGAAAACTGTATGTTGAATCATTAACCGAATCATTAAATCAGTCAAAATTTGAAAGGCACCAGTTAAAATACAAAGTAGATCCCTTAGAAGCCTTCAGCAAACAGAGATTTTCTAAGCAAAACCAGATTAAGAAGCTATTACATCGGACTCCAGATATTATATACTTAGGAGAAATTCTTGCAAAAGAAGAAGCCGAAGCAATGTTTCATTGCTTAGCCGCGGGATTAAGAGGGTTCCAAACGATCCATTCAAATAATCTTGAATCATTGATAAATAGATTATTGTATCATTTTGAAATAAATATATCCTGTTTGAGGGATCTAGATATCATAATTTTAATGAATAAAACACGTGAAAAAAGAAAAATCATATCCCTTTCAGAAATTAATCATGATATTAAACAATCAAAAGGTATTTATCGGCATATATTTGAATATAATCCTGACTCAGATAAGTGGAATTTATTGACTGATCTATTTAATACAAATTCGATTAAAAAAATGAGAAAAATTGAACCTATTAATGAAAAAGAATTTTATATGTATATTCAAATTTATGAAGATATATTCGACTTTTTGCTCAGATATCATAAAATCTCCTTAGAAGATTTAATCACCCTTTTTGATAAAATTTCTTACTTCTCAATTATATCATTAAAAGAGCTTGAAAATTTCTGGTTTTCATGGAAGCACTGTTGTAGTTTAAATTCTTAATTTATAATAAAATATTATGACAAATTTATTAGAAAAATCTTTATTAACCGCTTTTGGAATTTTTATATTAGTCATATTTATATCTTTAATTTTTCCCTTTTGGGATCAAATAATTAATTATAAGGGAAATCTTGAACACGATTACGAACTTTATTCAAGTGTTATTAATGAATTTGATCAAGGTATACTTTTCATATATGAAAACCCAAATGATATTTATCAAAAAAGTATATACTATCCTGAAAAACTAAATATATCTACTGATGGTTTTTATATCAAGTATGAATATATTATAAAGAATATACCTTCTTATAATATATATCAATATAGTCAACAGTTTTTAAGAACAGAATTTAAGGGTTTACCTTCTCAGATATATACATTGAAGATTTTATATCAATCAGATTTAATAGAAATTCATTTATTTTAGTCTTTAGTGATTTTTATGAATAATAATGGAAGATATATTACCTTTTGTCGTAGCTTTCATAATTTTAAGATACCAAAAATTAAGTTTAGAGAAAATAAAGAGCATTATAAGGTTATATTTAGAACAAATTATAAAATAGAACAAGAAGATATCAATAAAGCAACTTTCATAATATTTATAATCAGTTTTATGATTTTCTTATTACCCTCAATGATATGTTTTAATCTGCATATTATTATTATCCTCTCTTTTTCATTTATTCTATCAATAATTTTAGCATATATTTTTAACATAAGGTTATATAAAGTCGTTTATAAAAATGAGATGAAGTTAAATGCATTACTATATTTGGTTAAAATTTATTTTTCTATATTGCAAAAATCGCTATCTGACGATTCAGATTTAGCCTTAGTATTTATTAAATTAGTAAGAGGCTATAATCTTCCCGTCTCAAAAACTTTTGAAACTATAATAAAAAGGATTCAAGAAGGCTATAATCCCGAAGAAGAATTAGATAACTTCGTGAGCCCCTCTGAAGATTTTAACAAATATATAAAGGAATTGATTGCGGATAATTTTAAAACCCAGTTTAATTTTAATAAAAATGACACTAATTCATTAGAAAATAAATTTAAAGTTTATCTAAGGCAAATTGAAACAAGATTAAGCATCATTTTCTTCACAGGTTTATTTACACCCTTAGGATTGGGTTTTCTAATCCTATTTAATAGAATTAATTTATATATTTTACTTATACTGATTCCATTTTTCTTTATTCTACAAAGAATATTGTATAAAAAATTTATTAAAAGTGATATCTTTTTACTAGGTTTACTAAATAATTATTCTAAAAAAGAAAAGGAAAATTTTGAAGATTTTCTCTCATTTCTTAAATCTTTCGCAATTCAATTACAAAATAATATTTCTCCCGAAAAAGCGCTTATAACTTCATATTTTTTACATAAAGATAAATTGAGTCAAATAAATAAGGCACTCCAAAATCAAATAAATCGTCTATTAAGCTTCACTTGCTCATTTAATGAAATGATGGAATTCTTACAATATGAATTAAAATCGTTTCGTTATTGGGTAATTATTGATGTTATAAAAAAAATATTAATTGAAAATGCTCATGAATCTTCTGAAAAAATATTTGATCTCATAAATTTCATCTCAAAACATAAAAAACTCGAAAAAAAGTTAGAAATAATCATAAAAGGAGAAAAATTTAAAATTTTGATATTTTTATTCCTATTACCAATAATTATGGGCGCAATAGGAGGGATGTTTCCATTATTTGTATTAATTGCCCAGGAAACACCTCTGAATAATCCTAATGAGATTTTTATCTTAAGTTTGGTGGTATCATATGAATTTCTGACAATTTTTTTATCTTTACTAATATGTACATTAATTTCATCCTATTATTTTCTTAAAATCATAAACTATAAAAAAATCACTTCTTTAATTCTTTTCTCATGTATTTTATTTACATTAATTTTCTTCTTATCATATTTTAACGTATCAAAATTAATTTAGGCTCACTTTAGACTCCTATTAACAAAAAAATAATAGGTATATGAGTTCAATAAACAGAATAAATCCGATAATATAGGTTATAATCGTTGATAAAAAAATAATACTCTTAAAAAATATCGCGCTTTCTAACATTGCTATATTAATTAAGTTTTTAAAATAATCTAATAAAAAGAGGAAAGGAATTAAAATTATTAAATAAAGCATAAATGAAATAATCGTTGTTGTAGACTCTGTTGATAGGATTGAATATATAAAAATCAGAATGAAAAGTGTCATTATTGAAAGAATTTCAATTAAAGTGAAAAATAGTTCTAACATTCTCTAAATAATTTCTGGAAAAAATTATTTAAAGCTCCTTGATAATAAATAAATACATTCAATTTATGTTAATTTCGCAGAAAATATATAAACATAAAAATAATTTAAGATATTAATTATGAGAAATTTAAAATTAAAAGGTTTAAAATATGTCAAAGGAAAATATCAATTATTTGATGATCGATTTGTTTTTTTCCCTCCTCAATTGATTGATATTTTATCTTCAATCTATGGCGAAGGTGTAAAATCTTTATTAGTTTGGCTCGGTAAAAAAGCAGGTTGGAACTTGATACAGAGTTGGGATGATCATCTTAAGCCAAAAACACTAAATGACTTAATTAGTCAAATTTGTAACATTTTAAGTAATCATGGGTGGGGTAAATTTGTTCCTCGCCAAATTTCAGAGGATCTTATATTGATCCATCTACACCATAATATTACAACTGAATTAGAAAGTAGATCAAAATATATATGCTATTTTATCACTGGTTTATTAACTGGTTTTGGAGAATATGCTTTATATAGAGTAAATGTCACTGAAAGCAATTGTTGTCTTGAAACTGATAAAGTAGAAGCATGTGAATTTAAAATCGAAAAATTAATTTAACGATGCTCTTACCAAGGATCCCATTCTTCTGGATTTAATTCCTCCTCCTTAATGAGTTTTTCAGAAGATTCAGATTTTAGAGGATATAAATCCTCATTATCGTTTTGATCATCACTGCTTTTTTGGATTTCATAAGAATTTAACTCCTCTTCTAGAATAAATGATTCTCCTCCTATAACAACGTCTTTAAAAGCTCCTATCAAGGAGAGGAAGTTAAAAAATTCTTCTTTATTCATTTCCACAACCAGTGAATTGTCATCTTTTATTAAACTTAATTTAATTAACCTTACTTCCCCACTTATTTCCACAGATGTCAATTCAATATTTTCATTCTCCTTTTTTAATCGGATTTTCCAAGAAGTTTCTCTTGTTTTTTCAATCTCCATTCTTTATATTTCACATCTTAATTAATTAATTCTCATTTACTTTATAAAAATTTACAAATTTAAAATTTATTTTATTTCAATAATCATTAATCGCCAATTATGAAATATCAATTACTAATTTTGTTTATTTTTCTCAAATCCTTTTTCATAGTAATTTAATAAATAACTATTACTATATCCAAACGTTTATCAAAAATAGAATGTAAAAAGAAAAATAGCAAGAAATGATAAGGGGTGGCTTAATTTGAACAAGAAATTTAAATGTATTGGATTTTGGATTAAATATAAATTCTAAAGATTTTAAAATATACTTATTCCCGTTATAATTATATAACTCTGAAAAATCTATAAATCTGAAAAATGAAATAATATAAAACTTTTGAAAGAATTTTATCTGAAGTAAATGATTAAAATAAGTTCTAAATGAAAATCTATTTCTTGTAAAATAGTTCAAAGAAAGATTAATTAATATCATAATAATATAGAACAAAATAAAAAATAGAAAAAAGTTGAAAAGATACAGATAATTTAGGTCATTAAATGGAGTTATGGAAATTATTAAAGTGATAAGCTTTCCATCACTTCCTCCTAATACCTCCAACGAGAATAATATAAAAGAAAACAAAAATGAAAAAAAAAAAAAGAAGACTTAATCATAACAAAAAAAAGAAGATCTTCGAAGTAATTTAAACTTTCCATAAAAATTAAGCCTAAACTAAATAAAAAAAAGATTTTTAATACCTTATTTGGAATTTTTCGAAACCTTACATCAGAAATTGAACAAAATATTAATACAAAATTCACAAAGATAAAAAATATTAAATAAGTAATCATTTCCAGCATATTAATGTTTACCTTCCCAGATTTCTATGAATATTTTTAAACTCTTTGCTTTAAAATTCTCAATTTTATATCTGTAAATTTTGATCCTCCCAAATCGTTTTTCCTGTATTAAATCTGCAGAATTTAAATAGTTTAGATGCTTTAAAACACAAGAATGATTTAATCTAGCCTTTTTAATAATTTGTGATATAGATAACTCACGGTTTACGCATAAGATTTTTAAAATCTTAATTCTGGCTTTAGATCCAAAGAGGCTTTCAAAATTATAATTATTTCTTTCCTGTTTAGAAATCATAGGATAATCCCCTTGATATTTAATATACTATTAATTACCTTTTCAAATGTAGATAATCCAACATCTTGAACATTAATAAATGCTTTTCTTCCTTTAATTGATTCGCTTTTAATACTAATTGAAAGAATATTTTCCCTTTTAAATTCTTGAAGATAATTCCATAATTGTGAATATGATTTTGGACGTTTATTTAAATTTTCACAGAAAATATTATAAAATTCTATAATTTCGGGAAGGGAAATTTGAGACTTTTTGCTTTTTTTCAAGCTTTTTATAATAGATAGTAAAAAAATTAGTTTCTGAGAAGACATGAATTGCAATGTATCTTGTGTGGAAAATGGAACTAAATCTTGGTTACCAAGACGAACGCACTCATTAGTTATGCATTTCAAATTCCTACCTTCGGCAATCTTGCTCGATCTCCATAACAAGTTTAAGCCATATCTAATATCTCCATTTTTTAAAACTAAATCCGAAATCATTTCAATAATGTCATCTGTAAACCCATTCTTCTTTATGCTTATTTCAGCTCTAAATCTTAATATATCAAATATTTGTAATTTAGAATACATGTTGAATTTTATAATATTTCTTTGTAGTGTACTCATAGTACTTGTATCTAAATTATTCAAACATGAAATTTCTCTAACAATCCCTATAATCGATACTCTTTGTGGAGCATAAATAGAATCATCATTTATTCTTGTTAGAGAATAGATTAAATCCCCATTCTTGTTTATCAAATAATTTAGTTCATCTAATACAATTAACAAATACAAATCATGATGGTTAAGAAAATCTATAATGATTTCCAATAAATCTTGAGGTGAATAACCCCTTTTTGGAAAATTTTTATTTAAAGTACGAATAATCCGGATCAGAACCTTATAGCTAGTTTTTTCTTTTCTGCAATTAACATGTACGTATTTTATTAAAAGATTCCTTCTTTTTGAAGCATTAATTAACATATCTCCAAATAATTTTACAGTTGCAGTTTTTCCTATTCCAGTTTTTCCAGTTATTAATATAGTTCTTGAAATTGAGTTAGGATTAGTAATTAATGTTAAAAAGAGTTGAGAAAGCAATGACAATTCTTTATCTCGATGCGGTAATTTTTTAGGTACATAATTGATGTCAAGTTTGCTTTCATCAAGAAAAATTGAAGGTTTTTTTAATAATTCTTCGAAAAAATCAATAGTCATAAAAATTACCTTGATCTCTTAATATTAGATTTAAAAAATTATTTGTATATAATAAAATACAGAGTAAGAGTTTATTATCATTATAAACTTTGTTAAGAATTCATAAAAGAAACTGTTATTAAAGAAGATTTATATTCCTGAATTAAAGCAATCAATTAAAGTATGATTATACAACAAATTTGTCCCATTTTTTTATGTCGGATTTTTTAATATAAATTCTAACTTATTCTATAAAATCGTCTAATAATTAATCCTTATTTGATATTCTTTAAATTCTAAAACTTATCTCTTTAAGTAATTTGCTTTTTGACCTTTTTCGATTATAAATAAAACTTGAAAAAATTAAAATTGAAGATGCTGTTAATGATAATAACAAGATTTCAGTTCTAAAATGATTATTTTTACTAAAAACTCTTATTAACTCTACATTTAGAGAGATTGTAAAGTTTTGGAGGAATTTTGAACCATTAAAGCATAAATTGATTAAAAATGAGTCTTGGTTCTCTGTTATTTCAATAGCATTATAAGAGATATTTACATTTAATATCCCAGAATTATTTGTTTTGAATTTTTTTTCGAATATTAGAATATCATTACTATAAATCACTAAGTTAATTGTTTTATTTATTAAGGGATGAATTGTACTATTAAGATAATAAAATAAGATTTCAAATATAATATCCTCCCCAGTGGTTATATTGCTTTCAAATCTTATAATTTGGTTAAATACTGGAAATCTCTCCACCGTCAGTTTATACTCAAAATGAGAATCTTTAAAAAATTTATTGTTAGAGATGTTAAATATTAAAGAGTTTTCACCTAATCCTAATTGATCAATAGATGAAATATATACCATAAACATACCTGATTTGTTTGTAACATAGTCTTGTCCGTAAATTATATTCTCTTTATACATAATCTTAAATTCTACTAATTGATTTGATAAACCAGAATTATTTTCTACACAAAAAAATTTTGTTGTAAACGCTAAATTTTCGCCATATTTTATAAAGTCTTTAAACCCAATAATTTCACAGGATACATTTCTTTTATAAATGTTAACTGCTACTGATTTTAAAAGAGTAAGTTGTTGATTACCCAAATTAAGATCCTTAAAATAGTTGTACGCGTTAATAAATATAGTCTTAGAATAGTTCGTGAAAGAATAATTTAAATTCTGAATTTCAATTGTCCAATTTTTATTATATATTCCTATATCATAATATCTAGATGAATTCCATAAGATAACATCGGATCCGTCGCAAATTTTAATTTGAATATAGGAAATTTCTTGAATAATATCATAATATAATTCCCATGAAGCATTGATTTCTATGAATTCATCAAAATAGTATTCATCTTTATCAGTTTCAAGAAAAATGAGATTATAATAATATGCTTTAAGATTACTAGTTAAAGCTAAGGTTGATATTGCAATATATAACAAAATAATTATTTTTTTTCTTTTATTCACAATTTTTTTAATAATAAAAATATTAAAACTCAGCGAATTCCAAAAAATTTTATGTTATACTGTATTTATTTTCAAAAAGGAGTTATAGAAATTTTTGAAATAAAGATGGGAAAAGTTAGAACTATTTTGATAAAAAGTGTTTCAAAAGAATTAATAAATAAATATCCGGATGTATTTACTACAGATTTTGAAAAAAATAAAAAACTTCTTGACGAATATCTTGAAATTGATTCGAAACATTTAAGAAATAGAATATCTGGATATATAGTTAATCTTTTAAAAATTAAAAATCGAGAATAAATCGATTAGTATAAATATTCTATTTAATAATTTTTCAAATAACAATAAACCAACTTTTTCGTGATTACTATTAGAGAAAATGCTAAAATTATGGCAGATCTTTTAAGGGCAGGATATACTATGTTAAATAGATCCTGTCCTATTTGTAAAAATCCAATATTTCAAGGTAAAAATGGACAAAAATTTTGTCCAATATGTAATAGAGAAGTTATCATTGCTAAAAATAATCTTAATAGTGAACAATCAGCTAATATTATTGATGATATAAGTGGAGAAAATGGCTCAAAAATATCTGGTAAATCAAATGTTCTATTCTCATTAAGAAAGGTTATAATCGATAAAGTAAAGGTTATAAATGATAAATTAAAATCTGAAAATCAAATTGATATGATAAAGAAATTTTCAGAAACCCTCTTGAAACTATTAGAAATTCTAATTTTATTGAAAAAAATCATATATGAGGATAAATAATTTGAATTTTTAATATTAAAAATGCTTCTGCCGGGATTTGAACCCGGGTCGCGAGGGTGAGAGCCTCACATGCGTTATCCTTATTTCTAACTGAAAAAGAAGTTTGACCGGACTACACTACAGAAGCTATCTTATTTAATTGACTTTTTTAGGAGTAATATATCTAATAATTAATCAAACTTAATAAAATATCGAAAAAAAAAATCATTATGATTAAAATATGAAATAATAGGTATTAGGAATTTGAGGGAGCTATTGGATATACTATAACCTAAATATTCATTGCCCTATAAATATTGGTTTTAACAGATTAACATAATGATCTCGAATAGAATATTCAGCAATGTGCGTGGCTTCGGAAATTAATTTCTGTGTTAATATTGATTTATGATTATGATTATTTGCGATTAATTTATCAGCTAAATAAATTATTGCTCCTGTTAATATAAATGGATTCCTACCTCCACGATTCCATGAATTTAATTGTTTTAAAATTTTTTGACAATTATTAATTAATTCTATTTTGTACTCGTTTTTTTTCCATAAACAAGCCTTCTTCTTCAATCTAACTTCTAATTCATTGTGATTTACTACCTGATCTACTAAGCGTATTAAATAATCCTCACTTCTATGTGGGTTAACTTTTTTGTTTAAATGTATTTTATATCTTAATCCATCTCTTAAAATAAGTCTTGGGTTTACACGGTGACCAAAATTTTGAAATGCTTGTGATATTTCATTAATATTAATTGGAGCGTTATGTAATTCTTTACGTGCAGCATAAAAAATACAAAATGCGATTAATGAGATATTATTAATAACTTTTTTCTCATTCTTTACTATCTTTTTGTAATAATAAGCAGCATTATTCCTTATATTTTTGTTTAAATTAAGGTATGTAGTTATTTTATTTAGGATATTAAAAACTCTATATTCCGTTTCATGATTTTTAATTCTTAGAAATTGAGAATAATTTTTTTTTAATCTTCTGTATAATTTTTGCTCATTTGGTGATAATAACTTTCCTGAATTATCTTTCAAATATTTTGAATTCTCATAATCAATAAATGTACCTAAACCTCCAACAAAATCCGTTCTATCCCCTAGAGCAACATATTGTTTATTCAGGTTATTTTGATTAAAAAAATTATCAAAAAGATATGAAGATTCTTTATAAACCTGATCAATTATTAAACCACATTCTTGACAAATCATTTCATGACTCGTAATAACAGGATTACCTTCACATTCAGGACATTTTTTATTAATATTAATTTGACTAACCTTGTTCTTCATTTTATTATTTAAAAGATATTTATAATTTTAATAAAGAGAATTAATGTCGCTTTTATCTATATTTTGTAAAAAAGTAATACCTTTAATTAGAATATGATTCTAATAACATAGAAAGCTAAGTTTAAGGGAAAGAGAGGGAGCTAATTAAAAATAAAATAAGAGTAATTTATAAAATTTCTTTTAAATATATTTTTGCAAGAAAATTTTTACTTAATTTAATAGAACATTAAATTATATAAACCCTTCTGATAATGGCTCAAATACGTACTAAGATAAAGGCTATTGACAATACCGCACAAAGGTATAATGAGGTATTAAAAGAAATTTATAATAAAATAAATCAGGTAATTAACGGAAAAAGAGAAATAATGTATTCTGATATTATAAATTTTCTCACAAAAAATCAGTATAATGGAGAAATTTATAATCAAATTATTATTTGGTGTAATTATCATATAAAAAAGGGTAATTATTTAGTGAAGATATTTTAGGTTGGCTAATTTGAATCAAGAAAGTAAAATGTAATCAAATTTTAAAATCAATCTAGAACTTATAGGACAGCTGATTTATCCATATTTTGAATTTTCCTAAATACAAATAATTATAAAAGGTTGAAATGTTATTATAAATAAGTAATTATAATAATAGATAATATAACAATTATTTTGTTGTACTATAAAACTTCCTATAGTTAGATAATTTTCTTAAATTACTATAAATACAGGAAATTTTTTTTAAAAAATTGAAAAATTAAGGTAGAATGTTTAATGGTCCGATGGACAGCAGATCATAATATTTATATCAAA
>JBHLOI010000120.1:0-4428 GCA_048940645.1 Promethearchaeota archaeon
TAACTTGAGTAATCTAATAAATTCAGGGATATTTATATTTACTGGACACCCTTTAATGCATAAAGGCCTCCCGCATTGTAAACACCTTTGAGCTTCTAATTTCACCATTTCTTCAGTTAATCCGAGAGGAACCTCATCAAAATTTTTTATTCTTTCTTTAGGATCTTGTTCAACCATTTTGGGCCTACGTCCTCCCTTATATGCTTTCTTTTTTGACTTAGCTATCCGCTCTAAATAAATAAAGCTTTTATTTTCTTTCTTAATTTCTTTCTTTTCGATAATTTTTAAATCTAATGCTTTTTGAAATAGATCAGCGCCTTTTTGAGTCCTAATTATAACTGTTGACCATCCCATTTCAGAACCAATAGACCCTACTGATATATCTGCTTGTTCAGCAGTCAAATCATCACAGAAGAAACATCCCAATCTTCCATACTTTTTGATCTTTTTTAAAGGAACGTCTATCGAAGTACCATCTTTACAATAAAGGAGAAACTTACCTTTATCTATATTCATTTTAATAATATCATCAGCAGGTTTTTGAAATTCATTTTTTAACAGCTCTAAAATTTGTGAGTAATCAAATGATTCCATACAAAATAATCCAATTTTTATAGCGATATTATTATAAAAAGAATCGTTAAATGGATAGATGGATATTTTTTTAAGCCCCTCCATCATACATGGTGTCCCCACTATCGCAATATCTTTATATTTTTTAGATTCATGTAAAATTTTTAAAGAAGGTGTATTACTATATTTTGTTCCAGCCGTTTTTAATAAATCATCTACATTTTCAACGAAGGTAGGTGCTGGTTTGTGTGGTTTATTTGCTAATCCAACAGCTAAAGCACAATCAATCATATTTACTTGAAAAGCGGTCTTTAATAAGCTTGTTACAATGCCTCCATCTTGAGCAACTTCAATTATTTGATTATCGTTTGTCTGGGCAGTATAGACTTCTCGATAATAATTTATTTGATCAGAAAATTTAGCTTTTATCTCTTCATTCTCTTTAAGAAGTTTGAGAGTTATTGGAAAAAATGTTCTCGGACAACATACAAAACATAATCCACAATTGATACAGTCTTCCTCAATGACTTCAAAAGTATCCTCAGAATACTTAACAGCATTTAAAGGACATACAGAAACGCATAATCCACAATTGCAACATAGGTTCTTTTCTTTAATAATAGATACGTTAGGAAAAATACCATTAGATCTATATTCATCCAATAAATATTGGAAAAATCGCGATTCTTTTCCGACATCTTTTAAAAATCCTAACTCTTTTAAGTATTCAATATTTAATGTTAAATTCTGACGCGAGATTCCTAATACTTGACTTAATTTTTCTATATTAAGTTCTCCAATATCCTTAATTTTTTGTAATACCTTTTTTCTTTGCTTTTCAGCTTTATTTAGTTTGGAGATTAAGCTATTAAACTCTGTTTCATCGAATTTTGCTGCTCCTAAAATCTTCTGTTTGTTATCTAATAAAATTTTAATTATAGTTGTTTGATTTTCCATTTTAAAATGTACCTCCTATTTTGAGTTTTTCTACAGCCTTACATTCATGTTCATAGCGTTCAATGCTCTCTTTTTCTTGATCCATAAATCTTTTACCACGCTTTATAAGATTATCAAAATCTACCATATGACCATCTATGTCAGGACCATCCACGCATGCAAAATATATTTTCCCATCTATTGTGGAAAATCGGCATCCTCCACACATGCCAGTACCATCAATCATAATAGTATTTAGAGAAACCATTGTTTTTACTTTAGGTAATCCTTCATACCCATTTGTGGTTAGAGCTACAAATTTCATCATAATTAATGGACCTATAGAAATAACTAGACTTAAAGACTCTCTCTTTAAAAGTTCCTTAAGGGGTTCAGTAACTACACCTTTTTTCCCTTCAGTTCCATCATCTGTACAAATTATTAACTCATCACTAACTTCTTCCATTTTTTCTCTCCAAAATAATAAATCGCTACTCCTTGCGCCAATAATTGAGATTATCTTGTTTCCTGCTTTTTTCAATTCCTTTGCTTGAGGATAACAGGGAGCAATGCCAACTCCGCCTCCAATAATTACTACAGGATAATTAAATTTTTTAATATGAATTGCATTTCCTAAAGGCCCAACAACATCAAGAAGGAAATTTCCGTTTTCTAATGTCGATAATAACTTTGTGGTTTTACCAACAACCTGAAAAACAATCGTTATTGTTCCCTTTTCTCTATTATAGTCAGCAATAGTTAAAGGAATCCTCTCTCCTTTTTCATTTATTCTGATTAAAACAAAATTTCCAGCACGCGCCTTTTTAGCGATTAAAGGCGTGTCTAATTCTATTTCAAATAATGTTCCACTACTTCCTAATTCTTTTTTCATCAAAATTTTATAAGCCATGCTTGAAACCTCGGTCTTTATTTATAATAATAAAATTTTAAAAAAATTAGATTAGAAATTCTAATTCCACATTATTCTCTCTTTTGTTTAAACTGTAATCTTAATTTCTTCGTCGAAAAGAATCCTACATGCAAGTTTGAACGCGTTGTTATAATTAAAGATTTTTTTACCTTTGCTCTCTGATGCTTCTTTAAAAATATTACTCTCAGTCTTGTATTTCAATCTCCCGACACCTAAAGCTCCAATTCCATAAATTCCTGGAATTATTTCATCACCTTCAAATTTTGGTTTTAATCCCTCAATTCCGTACGGAGGCACTAAATTGATATCAACTACGATTTTATTTTTAGGTAACTTTTCTAATAGTTCTTTTGAAACCATTTGGACTCCTGCTTTAGCCACAGACCAAATAATATCGGCTTCTTTAAGAAGGTTATATTTTTGCTCATCAGTAATCCCTACAGCACCAATAATTTCGGTTACTCCTTCTCCTGCTTTCTCGGTTAAGTTCTTTGCTAATATCTTGACAGCATCCGCCCTTCGAGATGTCATTACAGCAGTACAATTAAGCTTTGCGGCTAAAATTGCACCAATTTGTCCAACTGGACCTGTACCTCCTAAAATAACTACTTTTTTACCAGAGATATCATGCCATCCTAGTTTTCGAGTAAGTTCTATAGTCTTAGCAACCACTGCTGCTGCTGTTGTATGAGCCCCCCTTGGATCTATGATTACAGGAGATTCAAAAGGAGGCACAAGCGAATTTAAGACAGTTTCAGCTATCTTATTAGCTTCTTCTACATCGGAACCACCAATAAAATAAACTGTTGGAGCGCTTGCTTTTCTCGAAAACATTGCATCTTGGACTAATTGAGTTACTTTATCAGCTTTTATATTATTGTAAGGGATTACAACATCAAAACCGGCATCATATGCCATATTGATATCGAATGGAGATGCATTATCATCAGTATCAAAAAAATAGCAAATTTTATCTGATGTATCTTTCTTTTTAATAATAATTGGTGTTAATTCTATTATTGATTTTTTTCCAAGAATATTTTCAAGTTCTCTTTCTACCATTTACATCAACTTTTTTTTTATATTAAAAATTTAACAAAAATTAACAATTAATTATCAATTTCTAAACCTTTTTCAAATATTTCTCCGATTTCTTCAGCTTTAATCTTCCTACTTATTTTCACTTGTTCCGTTTCAATACCAAGATCTAATGAAAGTTTCTCAAGGCCGTTAAAGTGTCGAGGATCACATATGAATAAGCATTTCAATTTTTTTCCTTCAAATTCCTTCGCAAACTTCAAAATACTCATCATCATCCATGCTTCTCGAACTTTATATCTGATTTCATCTTCTTGATTATTGTAATCTAATTGTAAATATTCTTTCCATAATACTATCCGTTGAAAAAGTTCATCATTTTCAGGTTTATCCTTAGATTCTTTCAATATACCATTAATTCTTTTTTCGAGATTCTTAATCATTGTCCTATGTTCATCTAACGCTGAAGAGAGATATAATTCAGCATTCTCTGAAATATCAGTATGCTTAAACGGAATTCCACGTTTTTTAATAAGCATTTTTAAAGGATCATGTGCATTCATTTCTTCACTCCATGAATTTGGCCTTTCCTCTAAAATAAAATTGGGTTTGTATTTTTTTATTAACGTATTAATTAATTGTAGGTATTCCTTAGAAATTAAATGAAGATTCCAAAAAAGATCTTCTTTATAATCCTTGGGAACTTCGAACCACCAGTCGATAGGAAACTCACTCTCAATTAAAATTAACTTCAAATTCTTATTTTTTAAAGGTTTTAATTCTAATACTTCTGGCATTTATTATCGCCTCTCTTTTTTTTATTAAAATATTATATTTTGAACTGTATGTTTTTTATTATAAGATATAACTTTAACATTTAATTCTCTTAAATTTTCAACTACTTGTGGACAAATATCTTCACAGATATCTTCTTGAACAAAATGAACAAA
>JBHLOI010000121.1:0-4424 GCA_048940645.1 Promethearchaeota archaeon
ACAGACAACATAAAGTACCAGCTAAGTGAATCTTATAAAAAAAATATCGAATTTCTTTTTAATGATTTATTAAAAATTAGGGAGATAAAAATTATAAATGCCGCATTGGCAAACCAAGAAATAAATCTAGAACATGTGGTTGAGTCTGAGAAACTTCTTTATCAAAATTTAATAAGCACATTTAAAGGATATAAAAAAATAAAGAATCTCTTACTTATTGGGGAACAATATTCACTGGACCAACAAATAACGATAAAGGAAGAACAGAGCATTTTAACTGAAGATTCTAAATCTGAAAAAGCGAAAGAGATTGGTTGGGAAGATGAGGAGCAACCTCTAGGAGAAAAAGATGAAGTAGGAATAGACTATAACTATACTCTTATTAGATTTCTTAAAAAAACACCACCATTGGTAGGCATAGATCTTTTAAATTATGGTCCTTTTGAGGAAAATGACATTGCAAATTTGCCTTATAAAAATGCATTAATCCTTATTAATGAAAAGTTTGCTGAACAATTAGATATTCATTAATTTGATTTTAGTCTTTTCTTGAATTCTTCTTTAAAATACTCAATACGATATTTTGCATACTTATCTATTGGAGAAAACTTAGGGGGATACGGATTAATTAATTCTCCTCCACAATATTTGCATTTGGATTCCGGATTCTGCAAGCTATAGTTATTGCAGGCTTTACATTTTTGAAGATATTTAGTCATAATATTTAATCCAAGTTAGTTTAATCTCTAATAAATTCAAATGTGGTATTAGTATCTTTTGCATTTTCTTCTAGAATTTCGATAGCATCTGAAAGTATATTTTCAGCATCTAAATAATCTTTAGAAATAATTTCTAATCTATAAAAGGGAGCACCTGTATATGATAGTTTTAATTTTCTAGTTTCTTTTGGATTCTCTATAACGTTTTTCACTTCTAATAATGTATTTTTGATCTTATCGATACCATCTCCGTCAGTATTCATCAGTTTTATTTTACCAATAATATTTACCGTTGAAATTTCAACATTTTCATCGACAATTTTTAAAAAGGCATTTTTTGTGCTTTCAGGAACATTTGGTAAACCTTTCATTAAATCTTCTCCATTTTCCTTTAATGCCTCAACAGCTTCCTGAAAATCATAAAACTGATCTAACACTGGCCAGCCGATTTTTTCATAAGCTTCATCTAATGTAAGATTCACACCATCAAGTTCAGTTAAAATTTGTAAGAGATTATCGAACTTTACTTTATATTTAAATTCCTTTTTCTTTTTTGCACGTTGAGCAGAATTTACCCTCCTTAATGAACAATCTATATGCCCTTTAGAAGGATCTACACGTAAAACTCTTGCTACAACAATTTGACCGACTCTAACAAACTTTCTAATGTTTTTGATCCATCTACTTGATATTTCACTTATATGTATCATTCCTTTTGCATTTTCTTCTGAAGAGAGTCCTCCATATTCTAATAAATCTAAGTAGACATATTGCTGCTCTATATGTTTAACTCTTCCATTTACAAATTCCCCTTCTTTTGGAAATGGTGTCTTACTTCTTACCATGATAGTTCCAAGATTCTTTTTTTTAATTTTGTTACTACTATTAACAATCCATATTTTTTTATTTTAATTATCTTTTCATCTTAAATTTTATTTTATCTCCTTTTTTTTTACAATTATAATATAATTTTTAAGAAGGGAGTAAATATACCAAACTGGATTATTCATAATAAATGGACTGATAAGGCAGGAATAGATCGTTTAATTGCTAATTTTGTGGATAAAAATATAGATTATGGTGCTGAATGGGCTTTTAATGATAAATTTCGAGATATATTTAATGAAGATGATAATGTAATCTTAAGACAATTAAAGTTCTTCTACTACAAGGATTTAGAAAAACTATATAGTGAAGAAAATTTATATGTTAAAGCTTTTTACTTACATCATTTATTAGATTTTTTTATGGAAACACGTGTAAATATTTTCAACATCGAAAAAGTATTTCAAGAATTCTTAGAGAAAAAAGTAGTGACAGAATTCATCGATAAAAAGGGAAAAAAAATCAATTTCCAAAGAGAAATCAATGAAATTTTTCACTTATTATCAGAAAATAAAGAAGAATTATATATAGATCTTAAAGGAAACTCTGGAAAGTAATCACTTAAATCAAATAAATATTTTCCAAACTCGTTTTTTCTTTATAAATCTTTACCATCTTTTCCTTTTTAAAAAAAAATATCATATGAAAATCATAACCATCATGACCAAAATCAAATTTATCTCTCAGTCTCCAAAAAAAGATGTGAAAGAAAATATCCAAGATCCTCAATTTAAAAATGTCAATCTTCGCCCTCTCCAAACTGAACCGTCTCAAACCAAACCAGGCCAAAAATCCTCAAAAGAGATCGAAGAACACACACTTGATCCTCGTTCCGCGCCTAAAAATAAAATTAAACCGCCAAAACTTCCGCCTAATTATCTGACCAAAAATAAAATCGAACCACCAAAAAACAAACCAAACGACATGCCTATCAATAAAATCGAACCGCCCACACTTGAGCCTTACTATACACCCAAAAATAAAATAAGATCCCCCAAACTTCCGCCTAATTATCTGACCAAAAATAAAATCGAACAACCCACACTCGAGCCTCACTATACAACCAAAAATAAAATCACACCACCAAAACTCCAACCCAGTAATTCAACAAAAAATCAAACACAGCAGCATAACATGCTGCCACATCTTTCTCCTAAAAATAAAATTACACCATTTAAATCTATCGTTAAAAATGAACCCATAAGATCAAATACAAATATAGGAAAATATTCCACAGATAATTTTATCAAGGATTTTCTTAAAGCGGCAATGAGAATAAATCCAGAATTTAATTCACTCTCTATAACAAAACTACGAGAGAAAATAAGTACCGAATATTTTGGTAGAGGTAAGGAATTTTTAAAGCATATTCTTGGAAGAATCCAAAACCCAAATGATCCCGGATACAACCCAGATTATAAATTTTCTAAACAACAAATAAAGATTTTGAGAGAAAATTTAATCGAACCCAATAAAAAAAAGGATAGCGAAATCACTAAAATAATTGAAAAATATCAAAAGTGTAATCCTAAATTAAAAGATTATTCACGCCAGCAATGGCAAATCAGTGAACCAACCCTAAAATATAATTATTTTAAGAAAATAGATACTAAAGAAAAAGCATACTGGCTAGGATTTTTAGGTAGAGATGGTTCAATAACAGGTGGGCAGGATTCAACTAGAAAAAGGTATCAAATCGCAGTTGAACTAGGTATTAAAGATAAAGAACATTTACAGAATTTCTGTAAAGCTTTAGGATTAAACCCTGAGAATAAATTGAATGATAGAGATAAATTAATCGATTATAATGGAGAGCAAAAGAATTTTAAGTTGGCAAATGTGCAATTCACATGTAAACCTATGTTTAAAGATTTACAAGAAATTAGATTTAAAAAAATTCCCCAGTTTGTTTCAAATCTTAACGATAGTAATAGGGAACTCGCCTTGGCATGGTTATTAGGAGTTTATGATGCGGATGGTATAGAAGGTACAACAAAAATATGTTCATCAGAAAAATGGTTTTTAAAAAAAATTAAAGATGTTTTCAATATTAAATATGATATTTATATAAAAAATAGACCATCTAAAGATGAAATTATTAAATCTAAGAAGTTTGTGTGGGAATTTTCGTTAGGTGCTGTTCTATTCAACGAAATGATGCACAGATCTGAAAATTGTATCAATTCGCTTAAAAGAAAAAGAAAATATTTTGATCCTTACCGTGAGGTTTATGATCTTCTAATATCAAATATAGGGAATAAGGATAATCTTCAAATCTTAGTGGATAGATTTACTGTTAGAGATGTTGCCGACTGTTTAGGGGTAAACATTAAAACTTTGCGTAAATTGATGACTCAATATAAGATTTCTGCTCCAAGGAAAAAAATAGATTACAATGGCGATATATCTGATTTAATTAAATTAAACCACGATAAAAAATAGCTTAATGTCTTATTACATGAAAAATTTCTTTATTTTTATAGTAAAAAATAAATATTGAGCATAACTTAGAACTATATCTTTAAAATAAAATTACTCTATATTCAATCAAAATTAAATAATCTTAAAAAAAAAAGTTGATATAAAAATGCCCACAGATAAACAACATTTGAATTTAGTCATCATCGGACATATTGATCATGGAATGATTAGATAACCATTTAGGTATAATCCCATATAGTCCACGATGATGGGTGCTCTATTAATAGAGACAGGTGCAGTGACTGACAGAGAAGCTCGTGAATTAGAAAAATTAGCAAAGGAATATGATAGAGATTCTTGGTCATACGCTTTCGTATTTGACAAGTTAAAAGAAGAGCG
>JBHLOI010000062.1:0-18591 GCA_048940645.1 Promethearchaeota archaeon
CTTATCTGATGTTTGGGTTAATGAAGATTGTTATTTTGGTTACAATTTAGAAGATTTAAGTTCTAGAAATCGTTTTAGACAGACGATTACAAAAGAGAAATTATATGAAGAGATTCAAAAAGATTATAATAGTAACAAAGAAAAGAAAACACTGATTGTAGAAAAACAAAAAATAGAAAATGTTGTTGAAAATGATTCTTTTATAGAAATGATTCGAGAGAATAATGATACATTAAAAGTAATAGCGAATGAACTAAAGAATTTAACAACGGTAATTAAAAGTTTTTCTTTTATCAATCCAGCTCAGGGATATCGCCCTCCAGCCCCTCCCATGAGGAGGAGTAACGAATCTGGGATAGAGCGAATTAAAAGGCCACCATCCAGACCTATGACGATGCAAGGAGGCTCATCAGCAAAAGTATTAGTAATTAAAGAAATGAAAGAAAAATTTACAAAGGTTATTGAAAAAAATAATGGATTCAATATTCAAGATATTTTAAAACCAATGAGCGAAGATGAGTTAAAAAGTCTAACACTCAATGAAGAGGAATTAAAGAAAAAAGAAGAAGAAGCAATTAAAAAACAAATAGAAAGATTTAAAAAAGAAAAACAAAAAGAATTATCTTTAACAGAACAATAGATCAAGAAAAAACTTATTATGATAAATGTTTAATTGACATGAAACATTAAGTAATATTTAGTGGAAATTTTATATTGGAGGTCTAATTAGATTCTACTAAATTATTTTATTGGAACTGCTGGAAGTGGAAAATCAACATTAACGAGTGAACTAAAAGCTTACGTTTTAAATAGAGATCCTGAAATTTCTGCTATCACATTAAATCTAGATCCTGGCGTAAAAATTTTACCTTATAATCCTGATATTGATATAAGAGATTTTATCGTTCTCGAAGATGTAATGACAGAATATGGATTAGGACCTAATGGTGCAATGATATTAGCATCAGATTTAATGGTTAATTATTTGGATGAGATAAAAGAAGAAATTGATGAATATAATCCAGATTGGATTTTTGTAGATACCGCGGGACAACTTGAATTATTTGCTTTTAGAGATACCGGACCTTTAATAGCAAGTTCCTTGGGATTTGGCTCAATTCAAAGAGCTGTATCCTTTCTTTTTGATTCAAATTTGGTGCTTAGACCAAATGGGTTCATTTCAACATTACTTTTGGCTGCATCAGTTCAATTTAGATTTAGAAGTATCCCTCAGATAAATGTGCTTTCTAAAGTGGACTTATTATCTGAAGAACAAATTGAAATGATTGTGAATTGGAGTCAAGATTTTAAGGCATTAGAGGATTCTACAAATGAACGTGAAAGTGGACTGATACGTGAATTATCAATGTTAATTTCAGATGTTTTTGTGCAAATGGGGTCTACATCAGAACTAATGCCTTGTTCTATTAAAGAAGAGGATGGACTTGATATATTATTTGGTTCAATACAAAGAGTATTTGATTCTGATAAGTCACAATTTTATTAAATTTTCGATCAAACTTAATTATATGAATTATATGAATTTAAATTAAAAGCAGTAAAATGAAAATAATCGGACCAATTGCAGGAATAGGCTCACGATTACGCCCTTTTACATTGAGTAAACCTAAAGCATTTATTAATGTTGCTGGTAAAACTGTGCTAGAGCATATATTAAATAAGTTTGAAAATACGTTTGATTCAGATACAGAACTGATTCTAATAGTAGGATATAAAAAAAGACAGATTACCGAATTTGTGAAAAAGAAATTTAATTCAAGATTCAAAATTGTGTTTAAAGAGCAGATTCCACGTGGATACAACGATGATGTTCCGTTTTTCTGGGGTTTAGCTGATGCAGTTTATTTAGCTCACGACCGATTTGAAGGAATAACTATTGACTCTAAAGATAAGGATAAGAGAGAAGGCGCGTTAATTTTCCTAGCAGATATGATTCCAATTGATGAATATTCGTACATAATGTATCGGTATTTTGAATCAGATGTAGATGGAATTATAACAGTAATGGAAGTTCCTGAAGAAGATGCAAGTTCTTATGGAGTTGTTGTAGTTGATGAAAATTTTATTATAAAGAAATTGGTTGAAAAACCAAAAACATATGTCTCGAATTTAGCAATTGCAGGACCGTATGCTTTTTCACATTCTGCTACAACCGCATTATTTAACAATATTAAAAAATATCTTGATCAAAGAAATGAAAATACAGAAGAAATATATTTAACTGAAAGTCTTCAAGATTTAGTTGATGGTGGTTTTAAGATAGCTGCTGTTAATTTAAAACAAGGAATACTAGATTTTGGAAGGCCTTCTGCACTTTTAAATGGAAGTAAATATTTACTGGAACATTACTATACTAAAAAAGAAGAATTTTCGCAATTAAATATTACCATTGATAAATCTTTTATTAAAAATCCTGTTTTTATTGGTAAAAGTTCAGAAATTATTAATTCAGTAATTGGACCTTATGTTTCAATTGGATCTAGTTCAAAAATAGAGAACTGTATATTAGAAAATTGTGTGATTGAGAAAAATGCTACTCTGAGAAAAATCATATCTGGAAGTTCAATTATAGGAAGCAATGTTCAGGTAGAAAATATTAGCAAGGATAATTTAATAATTGGTGATAAAAGCATTTTCTAAATATTAATAGATCTATTTTTAAAAAATATTCAAAATTAAGAATTTTATAAAAATATTATTAACTTCTTTAAAATATAATTATCTTGAGATAAAAATAAAAATTAATGAAAATAAATGATCTTTTATGACGTATAATATTGCTTTTGATGTTGCACATAAGCCAAGAGGTAAGTTAGACGAGAATCTAACTGAAATGCGAGATTTCCTCAATGCAAATGAATTTATATGTTATAATTATTTAGAAACTCCAGTTACTCAGCTCTCTTTAAAGCCATTTGACATTTTAGTCTTTGTATGTCCTGACTTTGCTAAAATTTCCTCTATGGAAATAACGGAAATAGTAAATTGGGTAAAAGAGGATGGCGGAGGATTACTCTTATTATCCCATGCAGGTGGTGACAGAGGTAGAAATAGCAATTTAAGTGAACTGAGTCAGCAATTTGGGATGGCATTTGAGAATGATCAAGTTTTAGACGAAACTTATAATCTAGGAATGGAAAATATGCCAATAATTACTTCGTTTATTCCACCCCATCCGATTACGATTGGTATTACTTCTTTATGTTTTCGTTCTGGATGTTCTCTTGCAGTTCTAGGAAGTGCTTTCTCTATTGCATCCTCAAATGAAACATCAGAACCATTTTCTACACCATTAATATGTGTTGCTGAAGTAGAAATGGGTAGAGTCTGCACGATTGGAAGTTATGAAATGTTTCGCGATAAAGTAGGTGGAGGATTTAGCTATGAGGACCACCCTAATTTAGTTTATAATCTTTTCAATTGGTTAATATCTGATTATAGAATGGATTTACGATCAAAAGGACAAGTTCCTAAAATTGCACCACAGCCAGTAGAAAGTCTTGCTCAATCACCTGATTATGCTTCGGAACCAATTGATTCAGCTGTAGTCAATAATAAACCATTAGATATTGATTTTTCAATAAAAATTACAAAGAAAGAAGAATTAGTCGAATTACTAAAAATTTTTCAAAATCAAATTAATAGGATTCATAACACGTTTGATAAGTTAATAAATTATTTAGAGGGTTCAGTTGATCACGCAGTTGGAGAAAAGAGTTCGAATATACCGCCTCCCCCTACTATAACAGAGAAGAAACCCAAAATGAAACAGGATCTGGGAATACTAGAGCCCGCTAAAGATATAACTCTTACAGAACTGCCTGCTAAGCCCAATCAACTAAAAGAGATAGAAGATGATATTTTTATCGGTTTACCTGTTGAAGAGAAGGTTGATTTAAAACCAGCTCCTAAACTAACTCCTAATAAAAAACCAAAGAAGAAAGATTTAAAAGCTGAAAGGGAAGCGTTAGAGAGTAAACTAAATTCAGTCCATAACCTATTAGACTTTATTGAAAAGAAACATAAGGCAGGAACAATTAATAAAAAAGATTATAATAAAAGAATCAGTCAGTTAAGAACAGATATTAAAAAAACACAAGAAAGAATTGATGAGTTAAACAATTTATTATAAATTTTTTTTAAAATTGTTTTGAAATTGTAATTAGGCAGGGTGGTTATGATCATATCCACATGAGCCATTACAACTCATTCCTATTTGAAAAGGATTTGCAATAGGATCGGGAGTTAAACCTGTTTCAATTAGTTTGAGATTTAGATTTAGTAATTTACCAGCTAAAGGAGGATTCATATCTACCATTACATAATCATCTTCAACATATATTATCCAACCTAGAGATGACATTTGATTCAATCCGACTACTTCTACCTTTTTTCCAATTTTTATCTCCTTATCAGGAGGAAACTGTTCTTTTGGTATTTTTTCAACAAGTAGAGGGTCAAATTTTCCAAAAGCTTCTTCTGGCTGAAGTATAATTTCTTTTGTTTGACCAATTTCCATTCCAATAATTGCATTTTCAAAACCACGAAAAACCTGTCCAGTGCCTACTTGAATTTTAATTGGACCTCCATTACTAATTTCACTTGAATCAATTAGTATCCCTTTATCATCAGATAAGACATATTCAACCTTTACCACATCTCCATGTTTTACTCCCATGATTATCACATTTTTAGAGTCGTTCTAATTAGATTAAGAATACAGTATTTAAGATTTAAATGTTTATAAAATAAAAATGAAAAGAAATTATTTGTGTATCCTCAATAATGAATTCTGAATTATTTCAATACCTTAAAAAAATCATAGAAAATTAAAATTGCTATTTAAATGTTTATTTTAATGATGTTCACACCCACATCCACATGCTCCAGGAGGATCTGGCTCACAACCAATTTCTACAATTTTAATTTTAAAATTTAGTATTTTTCCTGCTAATGGATGGTTCATATCAATTGTAACAAATTCATCATCCACTTCTATAATCCTTGCAACGGAGCAACTTCCATCAGGAGCATCTATCCTTAATAACATCCCTACTTCGGGTTGATTTTCTTTTGGAAATTGATTGAGTTTTATTTTGTGTTTTAATTTTGGATGAAATTCTCCATAAGCCTCTGATGGTTGAAGTTCAATTGAAAACTCATCTCCTAGTTTTTTACCAATCATAGCATTATCAAAACCAGGTATGACATGGCCAGCTCCAACTTCAAATTTTAAGGGAGTGCCATCATTTAGTTCAGTGCTATCAAAGATTGTGCCATCCTCTAGTCGTCCTTCATATTCAACTTTTATTATCTCGCCTTTTTTAATTGACATAGTAATCTTCATTATCTTTGCTAATTATAATAAAAGAAAGAGATTTTATTATTGAATTGTTTATAAATTAAAAAGATATGTAAAGTAGTATTTATAATAAATTCTTAACTCTTATAGTCTGATATTATTTAAAAATTAAAAAAAAAGTTAGAATTATATTTTATTTCTATCTATCACTTTTAACTCCATAACAATATTTCCCCAACCACCACATTTCACACCAGTATCAAAACAGCTTGCTTTTTTAAATCGCATTTCATTAGGGTCTATACCCGCATATAATAATTCATTTACAGAATGAATTAATTTATCTAATTCAGATAGCGCATAGATACACACTTTTTTAGGACATAATTTCGTAAGCAAATTACCTGCACCATCAAAATAAAACTTATCTCCTACTTTATGTTGGCTATTACAACCATGAGATTCAATAACCTCAGCAATTATAGTTTTACTTAATAAATTCAATGATTTTGAAAGAACATCAACATTCCTTGGATTATTAAGAAAGATCTGTAATTCCTCATCATTATATCCAAAATTCTCTTTAATATTATTTTTCATCTCTTCACTAATATTCATAAATTTTTTCACCTATGATTTTTTAATTTAAGTTTTTTATGATAATTTAAAATGAAATTTACAAATATTATCTCCTTTTGAGATTCTTTTTTCTGGTATTATTTCTCCATTAATATCTATTGCTTCTAACCATCCTCTATGTCGATAATTACAAGCACATATATACTCTTCTTCTTTCTTAGATTTTTGAACTTCTTTCCAAATGAAACATTTGTTAACAATAGCAACTCCTTCATTCTCAGATTTAGTAAAAAATTTGAATTTCATTACTTTTGGTATTAGAACTTCCATAAATGTATTAAAAATTTTAAATAATTGTGGAATTGATTTAATGTCTCCTTTCCGGATTCCCAACGAGTTAAGGATATGACGAGCCTCGATTTTTCCCATAGAACGTATTACTTCTCCATTTAAATTATTTGCTTTCTCAATTCCAAACTTTTTTTTGGCTTTTAAAAACCATTGGCCATCGTGTTGGGCCCAACACATTTGTAATATGAATTTCTGCGTTTTTAAGGGGACGTCATATTTTTCTTTTATTAGTTTTTCTGAGGATATAATTTCTAAATCATTTCCTAACATTTTATAATCTAATCGTTGTTAATTCTTCAATTACAAATTTAATGCAAAAATTTAAAACTTTATCCGATCAAAAAAAACTAGTTTTAAGTTGAAACTAATATATATGATTAATGATGTCTAAAGATTTGATGGAAGATCTAAAAGAATTTCTGAATGATGCAACTCTTTCTACATATGAGATCAATGCTTATACTACACTTTTAGTTTCCTCAAAATCTAATCCTCCTACTGCCAGAGAAATATCGCATGAATCTAATGTACCAAGTGGCAGAATCTATGAAGTATTGGAGGATTTAAAGAATAAAGGATTAATACAAATCATTGGATCTCGACCAAAAAAGTATATCGCTTTATCTCTGAATAAAGCATTAGATAATTTAATTAATTTCCAATCTAATGAAAGTAAACGCAAGATAGATTATTTATATGATAGAGCTAAAATCTTAGAATCAGCATTGTATAATCCAGATGTATTAGTTCAAAAAGAACCCTCAAAAATATTTTGGTCCACTGCTTTTGGAACAAAATCAATTCTCTCATTATATGTTAAATTTATAAGGGAAGCGAAGGAAGAAATTATTTTTAATGAATTTATCAACAAAAGTACTATAAAAGTATTACCCCATGCAAAGTTAATCTATGATCCTCTTAAAAGAGCCGTTGATAGAGGTGTAAAAGTTAGAGATTTATGGTCTTTTGAATATGATGAGCGTCCGCTTACCGAAAAGCAAAAGGAAGAAAATTCTAAAACGTTTATTGAAATAAGAAAATTACAAGAAGATTTATATGGTTTATCAACAGATTTGCCCGGATTTGAAATGAAGTATATTTATCATAGAACTCCTACATATTTCGATATTTTTGATGGAAAGAGAATTATATTTAAATTACAGAATCCACTTAAGCCATACCAAATCTTTGCAAGTATGAATGTAGTAGATCCTAGTCTTGCTGAAGATTTGAGAAACAAATTCTTTACTATGTGGACATTTGAAGCTATTAGTGAGTAATTTTTAACTTTTAGAAAATCCTCCATGATGAAATTCTATTTTGAAATCAGAAATCTTTTTATTTATGCAAAATCCTTTAATTCTTTGCTCAATTATGTCCCACCGTGAATGGTTAACTCTGAAATCTTGATATATTGGTAATAGCCTAGGATATCGCGCCTTTATTATGTTCATAATACGAGGAATATTATGTGGGCGAAAATTTAAGTTTTCAAACATAAAACCATCTGAGTAATCAAATGCTTCTTCAATGATTGCTTGGAAATCTGTTAATTCTGGAAAAAAGGGTGAAATAAAGGTATACGTCTTGATATTATTTTTATGAATTTCTTTCAAAGCATTTAATCGTTCTAATGGTCTGGAAGCACCAGGTTCAATTATTTTAGCTAATTCTTTATCTAAAGTGTTTATTGAAATACCTACTTCTATATTTTCAAATTTCTTGAATAAATCGATATCCCTTACAACAAATTTAGATTTAGTAAGGATAGAAATTTCAGCCTTCGTTCCAATGAGTTTTTCTAATATTTTTTTTGTATTTTGATATTTTAACTCTAAAGGAATATAAGGATCTGTTACTGAACTTAATAAAATTCTTTTTTCATTGTATCGCTGAGGTTTTATTTTATCGTAATCGTAAGTTTTTACATCTAAAAACTGACCCCATCTGTCTCCTTTATGATTAGTAAATCTTTTCATAAATTCAGCATAGCAGTAAATACATCCATGCTGGCAACCGATATAAGGATTAATTACAAAATCTATACTTGGAATGTTGCTTTTAGTTATAACATTTTTAGCTTCTTTATATTGGATTTTCAAGATTAAAATAATTCCATTCTATAAATTGAATATTAATACATAAAAAAAGGTAAAATAAAGATTTTATTTTATTATATCAGTAATAAAACAAGTTTCCATAATTTTTACTCCTTTAATTTGTGAAATCTTTTCTTCTATTAAGGGATTAAACTGTTCTATTGATGGGATTTCTACTTTAATAAAGAGCCCACAATCACCGCTGAGTCTCCAGATATCAGTAATTTCTTCAATTTCTATTAACTCTTTCATAATTGTTTTTATCTCTTTAAAATCAGGTTCGATTTTTACTGTTGCTCGTGTTTTCGGTTTAGAATTAATTGTATATTCAATTGTGTATTTTTTAATTGTTCCATCCTCTTCTAATTTCTTAACCCTTCGCCTAACTGTTGCTTCCGTTTTTCCAACCCTCTGACTTATGTCATTAAAAGAAATTCTACTGTTTTCTTTTAACTCTTCTAAGATTTTTAAATCAATTACATCCATGTTAACACCTATTTTAATATTATTTTTCAATTTTACATATTCTTATTATTAATTGTGATAAATTTATATATATTTTTTTTCTTTTTGCTATTGTATTATAATATAATCATTTCGCGCTTTCTTCATTTTGTCGATAAAAAAAAATAATATGTTTAACTTCTATCAATAATTTAATACTTTTTCAAATTTTCAATAAAATCAATGAAATTAATTAATTTTGTATTAATTTTACATAATTTATTTTTCAAAATTCCATTATCAATTTAAGAAAAAATTCATTAACATTCAAATTTTATAGGAAAATATGGCTGATCTATTCCTTGGATTAGATTGCTCAACTCAGTCATTAACTACAATAATAATTAATTTTGACTCTAAGAAAATTATTTTTACTAATAGACTGATTTATGATAATGTCTTACCACATTATAATACAAAAAATGGAGTTTATTTTTTTAAGAATGGTATTGTACATTCAGATCCTCTTATGTGGGTTGAAGCATTGGAATTATCTTTTGAAAAGTTAGTAGATAATGGAATTATAATAGAAGAGATAAAAGCAATTTCAGGTTCAGGTCAACAGCATGGAACAGTATATTTAAATAAAAATTTTAAAGAAGTACTTCAACTATTAGATTCTAAAATATCGTTAAAGGAACAATTAAAGAATGTATTTTCAAGGAAAACTAGCCCAATCTGGATGGATTCTAGCACTCAAAAGCAATGTGAAGAAATACGTAAAGCATTAGGGGGATTAAAATCAACAATCACAATCACTGGTTCAAATACTTTCGAAAGATTTGCTGGCCCACAGATCAGAAAATTTTATCAAGAAGATCCAAATGCTTATATTGACACGTCAAAAATTCATCTTATAAGTTCCTTTATATCTTCATTGCTCCTAGCTAAAAATTCTCCAATAGATCATGGAGACGGTGCTGGAATGAATTTAATGAATATAAAATCTAAAGAGTGGGATCTTAGAGCTTTAGAAGCTACTGCCCCAAATCTAAAGGAGAAGTTACCTCCTCTGTGTAAGTCTTATGATATTATTGGCAAAATATCCTCCTATTTTGTTGATCGATATGGTTTTTCTCCGGAAACATTATTAGTTTCTTGGTCGGGTGACAATCCCAACAGTTTAATTGGTATTGGGATTACAAAGAAAGGGAAAGTAGGTATTAGTTTAGGAACGAGTGATACTTATTTTAGTTATATGAAAGATCTCCACTTTGATTTAAAGGGTGAGGGTCATGTCTTTGGAGCACCTACAGGAGATTATATGGGTTTAATTTGTTATAAGAATGGCTCTTTGGCAAGGGAAAAAATAAAGGATAAGTTTAACCTTACATGGGAAGGGTTTTCAAGGATACTGAATCAAACACCACCTGGGAATTATGGAAAAATTATGCTCCCTTACTTTTTCCCTGAAATAGTTCCATTTGTATTAGAACCAAAGATATTTCGTTTCGGATTTGATGAAAATGATTTAGAAGGTAATGTAAGAGCAATTATTGAAGCTCAGTTTCTTTCTATGCGACTTCATTCTGAATGGATCAATGAAAGACCTAAAGAAATATATGCAACTGGTGGTGCTTCTGCCAATAAAGAAATATTACAAGTAGCTGCTAATATTTTTGATACGGAGGTACGTATTTTTGAGATTTCTGATTCAGCAGCACTAGGTGCCGCACTTAGAAGCGTAAAATCTTATTATGATTTTCTTGGAAAGGAAATTAAATGGTCCAAGATAGTAAGCAGGATTTTGCATATCCAAAATTGTGAAGTTATTAAGCCTTCAAGGAATTATAAAGAATTGTATGCTGATATGCTTGAACTATATAGAAAGTGCGAAGATTTTTCCCTAAAAAATGGTGAAAATCCCGAAAAATTAAGAAAAGAATTTATTGAAAAATATTTTAAAAATAAAAAAAATTAATCTAGTTTACTCAAATTTAAATTGAGTTGATTTTGAGGCAAATAGTTTTATAAATAATCATTCAAAATCTAAAAATTTTTATATACGATAATAAATTTAATCATTTCTAATTTACTTCTAAATAAGGTGTTTTATTAATGGAAATTAGAAAAATTCTATGTATTATAGCTGGCATTATAACTCTTCTTGCAACTTATGTTTTTGCTTGGTTTGTAGTCGATATCTTAGGTACTAATTATTACGGGCATGGTATAGGAGTGATAATGAGTCTTCCGGATACATTTGCAAATGCAGAAGCAATTGCTACTGTTTGGGGCGCACCTACTTTTGCTATTTATATTGTAGGAGGTTGCCTTATATTCTTCTTATTTTCAGGGATTATAATATTACTTGGATTAAAGTATCGTGTATTTGCTATTATTGGAGCAATAATGCCTATCCTTATAGCAATTGCTATTATCTCAGGTCCTTTTAATGCTCCTCCAAATCTTATAGATTATATATCTCTATTTTCGAGTGAAACTTTGGGAGGATTTCCCCTAAATCTAGCGATTGGCCCATCAGCATTCGGAGCTTCTGTATCTCTTGGGAATTATTTATTACTTGCAGGAGGAGTTTTAGGCATAATTAGTGGAGTTTTACCCAAAGACTAAAATAATAAAAATTACGGGAAATTTTAAGAAAAGAAGTAAATTTTTTTTATTTTTTATTTTTCATAAAAAACTTAACTAAAATATTCATTTATTGAATTATAAATATGCCAATTAAATTATTAGAAGATCCAAGAAAGAAGAGAATTTTCCTTTTAATTCTAACTGTTGCGATAATTTCAGCCTTTGCTATAGTTATAGTTTTTATTATTGTAAACATTTTAATGAACGATATTAACGGAGGAGGATGAGGTTGTCTCTTGCTTATTCATCAAAATATAAAATATATAACATTATGTTGAAGAATGATTCTTATGAAAAAAAGTTAGTCATAAGTGGACTTACCCCGCGAGGGTACATAAGTATAATACTGATAAGAATAGTAATAGTATTTTTATTATATTATAAATTCTTATTATTTATTAATTAACAAAATTCTTTTAAATGCTTAAAACCTCTTAAATTACAAACTTTTGGTAAAAATGTTTTTCTGGTGAAAATGTATGTCTAAAGAGATTCCAGAAGCTGTTAAAGACGCTCTTCGCAATATAGGATTAACAGATTATGAAATTGCAATCTATCTTACTCTAATCGTAAAAGGGCCAATGGATGCTCGGGAATTGTCAGAAGCATCAGGAGTGCCCTACTCACGTATATATAATATTCTTACACAGCTGGAAAAGGAGAAAATGTGGATAATTAAAGAGGAAGAAAGCCGTCCGTCTCGCTATTTTGCCAAGTCTCCTGACGAAGCACTTGTAATTGCTAAAAAACAGTATAATGATAGTTTTGATGGTTTTTCAAATAAAATAATCCATACACTTACACCTATTTATCAGTCTCATGATGCTCCTATCAAAATCGCATTATATATACATAGGGGTAGAGATGTATGTATAAATCGAAGTTTGGCTTTAATTAATATGGCTAAAACAGCTATTTATTTAATTGCCCCTGAATATGAATTTTTGGAAGTGTTTCATGATGACATGAAAAAGGCGAGAGCTAGAGGAGTCACTGACATAAGAATATTAGTAGAGGAACACTCATTTGAAGATAATAAATTCAATGAATTAATTACCAAATATAGTGAAATTGCTGAAATTAGAACCCGAGATCAAGTGTTTGGAACTGCAGTTATCATGGATGAAGGGGAAGATGCGTTTCTCGTCTTAACTCAGAAAATTTTTAAGAAACTCAGTTATTTCGGTGCTGTTACGGATCATATTGCATTTGGGCCAGCAGCTAATTATTATTTCAGTTACTTATACGATACTGCTGAAGTTGTTAATCTGAAATAAATTTTAGTAGCAAATTTTTTTGAATACTTGAATAAAATTATCTCCAGCGATTCTACCTATTTCTACGTCACTATACCCTCTTGATATTAGTCCACTTATTAAATTTGGAAACATATCATAATTTTCGAAATCTACCAGTTTATCTAAAAAATTTGCCTTATGCTCAGGACGGAATCCTAACATATCAATGAACTCTCCAATTTTAGCAGCTAAATTGTCAGGTAATGAATATCCATAATAATCTGTTCCGATTCCTACATGATCTATCCCAACAAGATTAATAATATAATCTATATGATCAAGCCAGTTACTTATAGTTGCTTTTGAATCACTTGTTAGAAAACCTGGTACCGTTAAAACTCCAATATAACCTCCTTTTTCAGCAATAGCTTTTAATATTTCATCACTTTTTGCTCTATCATGTTTAAAAACTTTTTCAGCAATTGTATGGGAAGCAATAATTGGGCTCTTAGAAGCTAAAGCAGCATCCATTGAAGTTTGAGGCCCGCAATGGGAAACATCTATAATTGCCTTCAATTTATTTACCTTTTCTATCACATTGATTCCAAATTCGGTTAAACCTTTATCCCTTCTAGCGGTGCACCCTGTACCGATTGTATTTTTACTATTGTAAGTTAACTGCATCACTCTAAATCCCATTAAATAGAAATATTCCAATAATTCTAGATTTGTACCAATAAATCCGAGATCTTGTAAATTTAATATAATCCCAATTTTTCCCTCTTGTTTAGCAATTCTCATATCTTCTACTTTTAAAATCTTGAGGAAAGCATCTCTTCTATTTTCAAGCATATAAGTCATATAAGCAAGATTATGTCTTACTCCATCTAAAGAATATGGTTTTTCATGAATAGGTCCTAATGTCCAACTTACACAATTAACTCCTGACTTTTTCCAAGCATTCTTTAACTTTGAAAAGTAATTATCATCAGTCACTACAATTTTTGAGAACTCTGCGATTAAAAATTGTACAATTTTAAATGGATTAACGTCAGTTTTAATCATTTTATCAGCTATTTCAATAAATGGTTCGGTCCATAAAATAGGTCCGTGACTAAGAGTATCTACAATAATGTTAGACCTTATGATTGCTTTTACTCTCTCACTAATTTGATTCATAATAATCCTTTGCATTTTAGGAATATAAAGTTAGATAAAAAGTGAATTGATTCGGTATGTAAAAGATTAAAAAATATAAATTATGACTTAAAATTTTATTGTAATAGCCTTTTCGGGGCATATTTCAACACATTTAAAACAACGAGTACATAGTGAACCCCAAATTGGGGTTATTCGCCAATCTTGTGGATCATATGGATCTTCTTGTTCCTTCTCAGTTCCAATGGTTTCATGCATAACAAATACGGCTGGGTCGCAAACCTTCAAACATAAGCCACAATCTCGAGGGTCAATTTTTCCATTTTCACCACATTTGGAATAATCTATATTTATATTAACTTTTTTTCCCACGGTTATTATCACCTAATATTTTCTATCAAATCCAGGGTATTCTTCTCTTGGAATTAATTTTAAAGCGTCATTATTACATGCATGTCGACAAACGCCACATCCAAAACATTTATCATAATTTATAATAACTCTATTCATTGAAGGAATGAAGCTTATAGCATTTAATTGGCACATAGCAACACAAGATTTGCATCCTTGACATTTATCTTGATCTAATTGGATGATATATTCTGCCTTGTACATTGCCATTAAGTCGAAATTTGTTCTCAAAGTAAATGCTCCACATTCAGGACTTTCACAAGAGCAAATTGCATTAATATAAGGAACTGGTTGAAACCACACAGTAGAAATGTAACCTTTATTGTTGAATTGCTCTAACTTTTCCATAGCGGTTTCACGATCTATCCTAATTGTTCTCTCTTTAGGAATAAATCTTGGAAGTTTTTCAATTACTTCTGATAAAACGCCAAAGTTAATACAAACTGCTTCTTTTTCTTTCCTCTGCATCCAACGGCACATACAATAATTACAAATTATTGGTTCAGCAGCTAATTCAGACATAATTATTTTAGCATCTTCTAAGGGTATGACTTGGCCAAAATGTCCATCTGCATTTATTGGATTTCTATTTTTCTTTTCACTATGAATCATATTTTCAGCTCGCCAACGCAGAATTCTCCCAATAATTGGCATTTTTAATTTGTATCCTAAATTCTTAGAAGAAAATCCCATAATCCTCCTAATGAATACTTGTTCAAAATTCATCCATTGTTCGGTCAAATACTCTTTCATATTTTCTTTTTCAGCTAGTTCATTGGAATAATTATATGCATTCATATACCATTTTTTACCAGCACCATGTTTCATACACCATTGACACATTATAACTTCCTTTTTCCTAATTAATTTATTATTAATTCTTTTTGAAGTGAAATTAAACCATTTATTTAAATTTTTTAATCTTCCTATTTGAGTAATTAATATAGTGCTTTAAAACAAAACATCTTCAATAAATAGAAATATTGAAAACTGTCAGAAAAAATAATATTGAAAAAATGGGCTATTAAAGTTTTAAAAGTAATCAATGAATTCTGTATTATTGAGAATTAACATAAAATATTATTTGGAAGATAAATTATGTATTGCCCCAATTGTGGTGAATATTTAAGGGAACCAAATCAAAGATTCTGCCATAACTGCGGAAGCAAACTTTCAGACAACTCTGAAGAATTTCAAATGGCAAGTGAAAGAGATCAGTATGTCAAGTCATCATTAAGAGCATCAGAGCAAGTCTATACTGATGTACCAGTTATTCAACAAAAACCAGTTGTAAAAGGAGCAGTGGGTACACATTCAAAAAAGTGTCTAGGTTACGCCATCACTTCTATTGCTATTGCGGCAGTTGGTATCTATCTTGCTTTTGTCATTTTTATGTTATCGAGAATTTGGATATATTCCCCAAATGTTACTAGAAGGATAATTTGGTGGACTATTATTGCATCGGTTCATCTTGTGGGGTTATCCTTTGGAAGTTCATCTAGAACACATAGTAAGCATGCAAAAAACCTGGAAGCCGTAAATAGTGTTGAGAAAGTTGGAAATGCACTGGGAATAGTGGGAGTTATTATCAATGTTATAGCGATGGGAATATTCTTCATATTACTGTTGATTAACATCACTGGTTATATACTTTAAATCTTGGATGAACATTAATTAGGATATAATTATTTGGGAAAAAAGATTTAATAGCAATAATTACACCCAATAACTACATTATAAACCTACAATAAAAATAGAAGTAAGAAAATTAAGTAGAAAATTATTTAAGAAAAGCTCTCTTACCTAAGAAAATAAAAAGTTCTCCTAATTCAAAAAGAGTTAGTGGATAAACTAACTGTGCCATATCATTTCTTAAATCTTGTTTATTTTTACCAGCCGTAATCAACTTTTTAATATCCTCAACATAATCATCCATGTTTAAAAACAAAATCTCTATCTTGTCTGTACCTGTAAGTTCCGCTATATCCTTATCAAGATGTTCCTCAACTTGATTTAATAATCCCAGTTTTAATTTAGGATCTAAACTATATTTTGATATTAAGCGATTTATTTCTTCAATAATGATATTTAAACTTAAGTTCCAGTCCTTATTTTCCTTATATCTGGGGATTAAAAGGTCACTTATTAATATTTCAAAAAGAGTTTTGGGAGCTTTCTCATCGAATTCAACTTCAATCCCGCTAGTTAATTTTAAATTTTGAACCAATTTGAACCTCAACTCAGAAATTTAATTTTTATATTCTTATTAAATAATAGACTATTTTTTTTTTAATGTTTTGGTAACATAACATTCTTATTTCAACTTTTATGACTCAAAATCTCGATTGGGAATCGATTCCTAATGTATTTGTTTTTTTATCAAAGTGAACTATTTTTTCCAAGTAGAAGTAGAAAAAATCTTAAAATTAAGTAGTGTTACAAGTATATATTTTTTAACTTAACCAGATGCCTTTTTAAATTAAACATTTAATAAGGAAGGAGGAGAATCGGAATCAACGATATTTTCAAACATGTTAAAAAGAGGAGACGTATTTATCTAATAACAGGGTTAAGGGTTGAGGTATTTGAGCCTTTCGGCTTTAGGTATAAGAATATATTTTGATATCATTGCGATCCGATTCTTAGTTGATAGATTAATTATGACTGAGCTCATATTTAAATGTTTATTTTTTCCTAGGACAAAAAGGAAAATCTAGGAAAATCAAGTTAATTCAAATTGCAATTTGATTTGGCATATTTTGAACTTACTATTAAAATCTCCCACGTTTTCTAATAGCTTAATTAAGAAATTTTCTTTCGGATTTTATTTATGAGTTTATAATCAAATTTAATTTTGCTATTATTGCATAATTCGATCAACACATTTAATATCATAAATTTTCCATACTTTTTATTAAAACTTTTGAGAAGTATCTTGAGCAACTTTTTACCTTTAATAATAGATTTGGAATGCTGGTTGATATAGTTTAAAATTTCTTCTTTTAATAGAATTTTAATATTTTTATCATAAAATCTGGCTATTTTAAATCCTGAAAATTCTGTACAAAATAACTTCCAACTAGGAATTTCCATAAAATTGGAGCTACGGTAAAAAAAAGTCGTGTACCTAAATCTAAACATACCTCTTTTTCTTTTATTTAATAATTTAGTAAAATGAAGCGCAAAGGGGATTGATACAGATATATTTTTTTTAAGGTGAACTAAATTAATATAATAGACACGTCCACCATACATTCTATGCAAAAAGCTTTCAGCAGGGCTAATTTTAATCTCCTTTTTATCCTTTGGCGATTTTGGTGAAACCACACAATTTCCTTGACCATAGAGTATCCATAATACGTAAATACCTATGTCATTATAATCTTTTGTTCTCTTTTTTAACTCTTTCACGGATATTTTCGAATTCTGTACCTCTATAACTATCTCTTTACCATTGTTTAATTTCAAGTAGATATCGGCAAATCTATTGCCAAAATATTTTTCGAGAGATTTTTCTATTACATTATCATTATTCTCGCACAAATCTTGACATAATAATACTTTGAGAGCTTTATGAATCCCAGATTCTGCTGGTGTACTAATTAAGGACATTTCTCTCATTTTGTTTTTTCTTTTCAATCAGATGTTTCATATGTGAATAAAATTTATAAGATAAAAAAAGAAGGAGTTTCACAATTTTCTATATTTTTAATGCGTATAATATCGCATCAGACAAAAATGAAAATAGTTATATGTTTTCCCATCATATGTTTTTATTACCTTGAAATCCAAGGATTGATTTAGAACAAACGAGGCAAAAAAAGCTATGTTAATTATGATTACAACATGGGTTCCACCCCATAAAGCAATGGAATTAGCAAAATTATATTTAAAACAACCTAGAGAGATACCTTACGTAACAAAATGGCGTGTTTTTAATACAGTAGCAGGAAAAGATGGTATGAAGGCATATCATTTAATATATACAGAAAGGGGAAAAGGTGAAGAAGCAACAATGGAAATTAACAAATACTTTTTCCCTTTTAGTCAAATTGAAGGTTTTAATATGCAAGCTGAGGTATTAATGGGTGTTTCAGATAGTTATAAGGCAGTTGGGATGAAATGGGAATAAAGAATATTAAAAATCTAATTTCTAAATAACTTTTTTTTTAAATATTTCTATCATCTTTCTTTATTAAACACTAGTACACATCATAAATTCACCTATCTGTATTGAATTATAAATAAAGAATTCTAAAAAGTATGTGAGAAATATGGTAGATAAACATTCTCAAAGTTTTTTTGGGCAATCAACAGGTTTAACATTGTTAAG
>JBHLOI010000063.1:0-18491 GCA_048940645.1 Promethearchaeota archaeon
ATTTCAGGATATACAGATAAAAGTTTCATAAAAGGAATTTCTGCTGTTGAGGATGCGATAATAATTTCTATAACTTCTGGAAGTTTAGTTGATGTTCCAGGAGTTTTAGCAAAAATATTTAAAATTATGAGTAAAAATAGTATTAGTGTATCTTTAGTCGCTCAAAGTGCTTCAGAAATTAGCACTTCATTCATAGTTAAGAAAGAAGATGCTGAGAAAGCACTTATTGCGTTAAATAAATCAGAATATTTTTCAGACTTCTTTGAGATAAAAAATGAAGAAGTGGCAATAATTAATATTACTGGTTTAAAAGTTTTGGATAATCTAACTAAAGTTAAAATATTCCAAGCTTTAGAAAAAAAGCAGATTAAAGTAAAAGCTTTAACCCAAAGTATTGAGGAATTAAATTTTTCGCTAGTAATAAGTAAAGGGAAGCTTATTGATGCTATTAATGTTATTCACAATGATTTATATGAAGATTTTGAATAGTTATAGATCATTTTGAAACAATTTAGTAGATTTAATAAATTATAACTATCTTAATTAAGAAAAAAGTTAAAAACAGCTATTACGTTCGAGAATCAATAATTCTTCTAGTTAATTCTGTAAACGCTTGATCTACATTAATACCAGTTTTAGCTGAAGTTTCAATGTATATGCTTTTTTCTTTTTCCGCAAAAGAGCTGGCTTCATTTCGATCAATTACCATCCCAACGTCCTCTAGTAAGTCCGCTTTATTCCCGATCAATACAAATGGGATATTTTCTCCAGCAAATTGGCGTATTTCAGTTAGCCATTTCCTTGTTTCTGTATATGTTTGTTCTCTTGTTAAATCAAAAACTAATAGAGCTCCAGCAGCTCCCTTATAAAATGTTGATCTTATAAATTCAAAACGCTGCTGTCCTCCGATATCCCAAATACTCAAGGTAGCTATTTCCCCCGATCTGAATTCTACGTCCTTGGTCAAGATGTCTACTCCAACAGTTAACTTATAGTTTGCTGCAAATCGATTCTTTATAAACCTTTGGACCAAACTTGTTTTTCCAACGGCTGCGGCTCCAGTAAGCAATACTTTTAATTTAAAACTTGACATAATGTATTCCTTCTTGACTATAATTCTTATATTATTTAAAAAATATTTAATGGTATATAAATTATTATCGTAATAGTTATTTAAGAATTTATTTAATTCTTTTTTGAAAATTTATATTAACCTTGTTAAAGATTTAATGGATTTATTTCTTAAATATTTTTACACAATTTTTAATCCGTACTTTATTAAATAATTGATTTTAATGGACTTATTTTGATTTCTATACAATTTTATAAACGGATTTTTATAAACCAATGGATAATTAAGTAGATTTTATTGTTGGAATTCAATATTATCTTTTTGGAATATCTTTATATACATCTAGATTTGGAAAAAAATCTAAATTTAAATGGGGAAAATACATTGCTTCAGCATATTCTCGCTGAAAATTCTTTTCTAAAGCGATTTCCACATAATCAATATCTTCTAATAGATTATGAGCTTTCATTCTGAGTTCTTTATTTAGTAAACAATTTATAGCACCAATTCCCGCCGCATTACCTATTTGAAAAATTCTCTCAGATGGGATATCTGGAATCATTCCAATAAATTTTGCACTCTCTTTGTTTATATAATTTCCAAAAGCTCCTGCTAAAAATATTTGTTCAATCTTATAATTTGTATTATACTTTTTTCTAAGATAATCAAGTAGTATTCTTGTTCCTGAAAAAAAGGCTGCTTTTGCCATTTGAATTTCTCTAATATCTTTTTGCGAAAGTGTAATTTCTCTTCCAAAAGCAGTTTCAGTTTTTTTTACAATAATAAATTCTAGTTTTTTATCCTTCTCTAAAAATCTTTTGCTATCAATCCATTCCTTGTTAAAATTACCACTACGAGTTATAACTTTAGATTTTAATAATTCAGCTACAGCATCTATTAATCCAGAACCACAGATTCCAATAGGTTTTCTATTTTTTATGGTAGTAAATGAAACATTTAACGTTTCAGGATCTATTTTAATTGTATCTATTGCACCTCCCGCAGCCCTCATTCCATCTTTTATATGGGCTCCTTCTAAAGCAGATCCTGCGGCACAGGATCCGGTAGCTAAAACATCTTTATTCCCAATAATAATTTCACCATTCGTACCGATGTCCAATGCCAACGTTAAATCAAATTCTTCATCTATTTTAGAGGAAAGTATTACTCCAATAGTATCTGCACCAACAAATCCAGCTATTAATGGTAAGAGATATATATTTCCATAGGGATGAATATTTAAATTTACATTCTTAGGCGCTATATTTAATGGTTGTTGAACTACTGGAACATAAGGACTCAATCCGATACTAGTAGGATTTAATCCTAAAAAGAGGTGATGCATAACGGAATTACCAACAACGGAGATTTCAAATATTTGGGAGGGAATAATTTTTGCCTCGGAGCATAAATTCAAAATTAATTTATTAAGTGCTTCAATAACAATAGAATTTAATTTTTGAAGACCGCCTTTATTATCTTTAACATAAGTAATCCTGGTGATTAAATCTTCTCCATAAGCAGTTTGAGGATTTAGCATTGATGCAACAGCATAAGTTTTACCATCATTAAGGTTGATTAAATATCCTACAATTGTTGTTGTTCCAATATCAAAAGCTACCCCATAGTTTTCCTCTACTTTGTTTTTGGGTTCACAATGTATTATCTTAGAAGCATTTAATAATGTAATGGTTAACTCATTAGATTGTTCTCTCAAAATGTCTGATATATTTTTTAACACTTCGAGTTCAACATCATAATCTACTCCTTTTCTTTGGTTTTTCGATATAGAATTAATAACAGAAATAATTCGTTCAAAATCAGGGATTGGATTATTAAGGGATGCATCTTCAACATTTATAAAAAACTTTTTAACATTAGGAATTATTTTAAGTTCTTTTTTGATGCCTGAAGTTAATATTTTAAAATCTTCAAGCAATAACTCCTCAGGTAAGAATATAATAACATGTGGGAGCTTAGATAACTTTAATTGTTTTATTTTTACTTCGTTGATCTTAGTTTGACAAGCTAACCTCCAACCTTCTGCTAATTCAGTTTTATTTAATATTTCCATTTCAGATTGTGAAGGAGAATTTAAGACTTCTTTTCCTTTTTTAATTTGAAGTTTACATTTCCCACATGTACCTTCACCTCCACATAAGGTTCTAATTTGAATACCTGAGTCTATTAATATGTGATATATAGTCTTTTCTTTTGGAAAATAAAATCTTCTAGAAATAGGCTCTAAGTCCAAAATAATATTATTATTTTCCATATCTGAATCTCATTAAATAATATAATAAATCTCAAATGAGAAATTAAGGCTAATAATTTTTGTATATAAAAATTTTTAACTTATTTAATTTACATAAATTAATTGGCAAGATATAAAAAATTTATTTGATAAAAGGGTTTAATTTATTGTAGAAATAGTAAAATGTTTTTAGCCATCAAATTATTCCCAATTATAAATTTTCTCAAGAGAAGTATTTAAAATGCAGAATAATGAATTTTTAGCTCAAGAAGCCCTCAAGTACTTAGAGATAGCTCAGAGATTTGAAGCAGAAGGAAAGGTACAGGAAGCTATTGAAAATTACCAATTAGCTGCTGATAATCTTAAAAAAAGTGGTTACATGATGCACAGGGTTAGTGAGTTGTATGATAGAATAGAAGGTTTAAAAACCTTCATGAAAGAACAGAGATTATATCAGCATAAACAACTAAGTGCTCAAATTGAAAAACATCAGGAACAGGCTTTTGTAATAATTGACAGAGCCTCTGAACTAGAGTCAGAGGGAAGTTTTCAAGATGCAATCGAGCGATATAATTCTGCTATAAAGTTATTAACTCAAGCTGGGTGGTCTGAGTCCCAGCTACAAAATCTAAAAATGAAGATTGCTTCGCTTACAGATAAGGATAAAACTCAAAAAACTACTAAAAGTGAAGAGGATATTTCTATACGGCTAACCTCGCAAATAGGAGGGACACCTCAGATAATGGATGCTTTTGGTGAAAAAAAAAGCATCGAAAAGGCAGAACAACTTAGAAAATATCAAGAAATGAAAGCAAAACAAGAGAAAGCACAAAATGATGCTTTTGCATTTATTGATAATGCTAAATTTCATGAGAAAAATAAAAAATTTGATGAAGCAATTGAAAATTATGAAAAAGCAGTTGATTTATTAAACTCAATTGGATGGAAGGACCAAACGCAAAATATTAAATTTATAATTGAAAAGCTTATAAAGGAAAAAGAGATTCATGAAAGATTTGAAACAAAACAACGAATTGAAGAATCTTCTGTTATTCATGATTCTGAAATTGATTCCCAAACGCTGCCAGATAGTTCTAAAGTAGTTGAATTTGAGTATAAAAAAAGATCTGAGGAAGATATACAAATTGAAGCATTTAATTTGATTGATTTTGCTAAAAAACTAGAAAGGGAAAAGGACTACACAAAAGCGATCGAGAAATTTCAAAGGGCTATAGAATTATTTAAATCGATTGAATGGGATTCATATATCCAACCTATTATGAATTTTATAGATAGTATAAAGGAAAAGCAAAATAGTGAAGAAAAGTTAGTGGAAGTAAGAAAAAAGAGAGAAGATAATCTTGAAAAAATACAAGATAGGTTGTTTCTAAAAGAAAAAGAACATGTTATACAGACAGCTAAAGATTTTGAAGTACAACATAGAGAATATGTACAAAAAAGACAATCTCAATTGGAAAAAGAGAGTCAATTTTTTACCTTTTTAGATAAAGCCGATAATAAACTCCAGCAAAATCAAGATTTTGAGGGAGCAATCAAAGAATATCAAAATGCCTTAGAAGTACTCCTTGACCTTGGATCTGGTTGGGAATCTTATGTCCCTACTATAAAAACAACCATCGATAGTGTGAAAAAACTAAAAGAAACACAATATGAAAAGGAGTTTGAAGAACAGAAGAAATTAGAAGAAAAATCAAAACAAGAATTAGAGTTTCAGAAGCAAATTTCAACTCTATTAGAAAGAGAACGCAAAAAGTTAAAAGAAAAACAAATTGAAATCCAATTAGATAAGGATAAGCAAGTATATAGCGAACAACGTAAAGATTCCGCATTTAACGCGCTAGATGAAGCCCAAAAGTTTATTAAAATGGGGAATTTAGATAAGGCAATTTTAGCTTATCAAAATGCAGCTAATATCTTTACGAGTATTCAATGGCAAGAAGAGGTACCTCTGATTGAAGCATCGATTAAAGAATTAGAAAATATGAAGAATGAAATTGAGATAAAAAAACAAAAGGATATCCAAAGAGAAATTGAAAGACAAAAAGAAGAATATGATTTTCAAGAAAGAATTGCTACTCAGTTACGGACAGAACGAGAGAGGCTGAAAAGGAAAGAAGTAAAAAGAAGAGAAAAAGATAAAGAGTTAGAATATCGGCAGAAAAGGAAGGAGGATGCTTTCAAGATACTAGATCAAGCTCAAAAATTTATCAATGAAGCTAATTTTGATAAAGCAATTGAATGCTATCATATTGTAGCTAATATCTTTGCAGAAATTCAATGGAATGATGAGGTAGAATTTATAGGGAATGCAATAATAGAAATCGAGAATCAAAAAAGGGATCTAATTTTAAAGAAGCAAGGAGAGCTACAGAAAAAGCTTGATAGAGAAAAGAGAGAAAAAGAATTTCAGATAAAGATTGTAGAGCAGCTAAAATCACAAAAAGAAATGTTTAAACAAAAAGCACTGAAATTGAGAGATAAAAGTAAAGAATTAGAATATCGTGAACAAAAGAGAGATGAGGCATTTATTCTGATAGAAAAGGCACAAAATTATCTTTCATTAGGTAGATTTAACGAAGCTATTGATACGTATAGGAATGTTGCTAACATTTTTGCCCAGATACAATGGAAGGAGGAAATCCCTATTATACACAATGCAATCATGGAGATCGAGACAAAAAAGAAGGAAAAGGAATTATTGAAACAAAAACGCATTGAGGAAGGTATTAAAAAAGAATTGGAAGATTTTAAATTTTTTAACAGGATAAAGCGCCAAAGAGAAATTGAAATTAAAAAAATGCAACAAGAACAAGAAATACTGGCTAAAAAGGAAAGGTTATCTGCTCATCAGCTTATTAAACAAGCAGAAGCATTTAAGTTAATTGATAAAGGGGATTCTTTACTGAATCAAGAAAGATTTGAAGATGCCATGATAATATATCAACAAGCTCTGGATTTATTATATGGTATTGGTTGGAAGGGCGGGTATGTAAAATTAATTCGAGAAACAATTAATGAAATTAATGTCAAACAAGAAGAAAAAGAAAAAGCAAAGCTAAGAGAAAAAGAGCTAGCAAGAAAACAAATCGAAGAAGAGAGAAAATTTGAAATGAAACTTGCCGAGCAAATGAACAGAGAAAGGGAAAGGTTTAAAGGAAAGAAAATTGAAATTGAAAAGAAAGAAGTACTAATGGAACAAATAAATTCACTTAAAATCGAAGCGTTTGATTTAATGGATAAAGCAGAGGATTTATTGAATATAGGAATGTATGAACAAGCAATTGAACTTTATCACCAAGCAGAATTAGTTTTAAATGAAATTCAGTACCCTACGGATCCTATTAAAGAATTGATTTCAAATATCCAAGAGAAGAAAAGAGAAAAGGATTTAGCTAGCCAATATGATTTAGAACAACTTATGAGAAAAGAGGAGCAGGAAAAAATTTTTCAGCAAAGAATTGTAGAATTTATGAACTTTGAGAGAGAAAAGATAAAAGATAAACAAATTGAGCTAAGAAAACGTGAAATAGCTAAAGAATATATGAATAAAAGAAAAGAAGATGCTTTTGATCTTTTAGAACAAGCTGAAAGCTTTTTAAAAGCAGCTCTATATGATAAAGCACTCGAATTTTATCATAGTGCAGAATTAATTTTAAATGAAATTCAATTTCCAACTGAATCTGTACGAGAAATGATTTTAAAAGTCACTGATAAGAAAAGAGAGCAAGAATTAGAGAAACAAAATGAATTAGAGATCAAAATTCAAAAAGAGAAGGAGCAGCAAAAATTTAATAAAAGATTAGCTGAGCAAATAAGTAGGGAAAAATCAAGGCTAAAAGAAAAGAAAATCAAAATTCAAGAAATAGAAAAAGTTAAAGCCAAAGTGGAAGGAAAGAAAGAAGAGGCATTTAAAATTTTAGACGATGCTGAAAATTTCATTAAAACAAAAGATTATGATAAGGCAATAAATATTTACAGGCAAGTTATGTTAATTTTAAATGAAATACAATTTCCAACTGATTCTATTACTGAGATGATAGTTAAAGTAGAAAATCTTAAAAAACAGAAATTTGTTCAACAACAAGCAAAATTAAAAAGAGAATTAGCAAAAATTGAAGAAGAAAAGAAATTAAGAGTACTAATCGAAGAAAGAAGAAAATATGAAAAGGAAAAGCAATTAGCACAAAAAATAGCACTTCAAGAACGAGAAAGGTTGGTTCAAGAACAATTAAGCAATAGAGAGGCGGCATATTCTCTTTTAGAAAAAGCAGGTAATTATCTTATAAGAAAATTCCCTGATTATGATAAAGCTATTTCTTTATATAATCAGGCAAGGAATATTTTAGCTGAAAAGGTCGGTTGGGAACCGGAAATAAATAGTATTAGTAGTTTAATAAAGGATTTAGAACTAGAAAAGAAAAATTTAATAGAGAAGAAAAAGCGAGAAGAAAAAATACGAATTCAAAGAGAAAGGGAGTATGAAAAATTCCAAGAAGAAATTAGACAGAGACGTGAAGAGTATTTAAGAAGAAAAAGAGATCAACAGAAAAAGATGAGCCAATTTCAACAACAACAACAATATGCGAATCAGCTAAAGGATGAAGGGTTAAAATTAATAGATGAGGGAAAGCGTTTAACAATCCATCACGATTTTGAAAAAGCTTATAGTTGTTTTGAACAAGCTATTGCAAAATTTAACAAAATTGGTTGGAATGAGCAAACTAAATTCATTGAGAAAGAAATTGAAAATACTAGATTACTCCAAGAAAAAGTAAAAGAAGAAGAAATAAGAATACAAAAAATTTATGAAGAATTAGTAAGTAAAAAACGTTTAGAAGAAATTCGATTAAAGGAAAAAGAGATAAAAATCCAAGAAACTATCGACGAATTAAGCGATATGACTGGTGAAGTTTCACAATTAATCAAAAAACAAATTAAAGAACAAAAATCAAGACAAAAAGAAGAAAAAGAAATAGAGAAAAAAGCGGCAAAAAAGTTTAGAAAAGATATGAAGGAATTAATCAATTTAAAGCAAGAACTTATAAATGAAATTAAGAGAACTAAAGAGGATGCTGCTAAAAATAGAGAAGAAATGCAGCTATCAAAGGATAAAGAAAAAGCTGATGAAATTAAAGAGATGTTAAAGGATTTAACTAAAAAGAAGAAGAAGTAATTATCCTTTATTACTTATTAATATTTTATTTCAATATAACACTAAAAGAATTTATATTCTTTTGATATGTTAATATACTCATATTACAATTAAACATTGCCATTTTAAAATGATGGAACATAAAGAGGATGTTTTAAAATCTCGAATGTATGCAAGGCAACAATTAATTGACGGTTGGGACCAACAAGCTCTTGAAAGTTCATGTATAATGATTGTTGGGGTTGGAGCTCTTGGATGTGAAATAGCTAAAGATTTTGCTTTAATGGGAATAGGGAAGTTAATCTTAATAGATTTAGATACTATAGAAACTTCAAACTTATCACGGCAGATGTTATTTAGACCTGGAGATGAAGGTCGACCTAAAGCAGAGGTAGCCGCAGAACGGTTAAAAGAAATGAACCCATATTTAGAGGTTGATTTTTATTTTGAAAAGTTACAAAAATTACCCATGTCTGTATATGAAGAATCAGATGTAATTATTGCCGCACTAGATAATTTTAACGCACGATTAGATTTAAATAAGATATGTCTTCGCTTGAAAAAGCCAATGATTGAAGGGGGAACTGTAGGTTTCGAGGGCCACGTCCAAATTGTAATACCTGAAGGATCTGGAATTGATTATAAAAATAGAGAGATTGAAATTGAAAAAATTGTAGAGAATAAGATGTGGGAAGTGGAAAGCCCTGAATATGTAGATGCTTTAAAAGAAATTGAAATCTTAGAGGATTTAATCGAGAAAATTAAAAGAGAAAAAATTGAACCCTTAAGAGACTACATTAAAAAGCAAGTTGAGATAGATTTTGATAAGGATTATGCCGAAAAAATTTTAAATTTAACTCCCTGTTATCGATGTCTTGTACCAATTCCTCCTGCTGATGATAAATTAGTTGCAGCATGTACATTAAAAGGATTACCTAGGAATAGAAATCATTGTGTAATAAAAGCTGAAGTAAATTTTGAAAAAGAATATGGATTTAAACCGGATATGAATGTGGATGACGACGTTATGAAGTTAAAACAAATTGCACAGGATGAATTGGAAGCATTAAGACAGCGAGTGTTTAATGAGAATGTTCCTCCTGAAAAATTGGAAACTCTTAGCCCTGAAGAAATCCAAGATTGGAAAAATAATATTAAGGAAACATTTGGTACGGATTTTAAGTTTGAAGAGATGGAGAATATACTTGGAAATAAAATTGCTGCTGTCCAATCAGTCAGTTCAGTAATAGCAAGTATACAATCACAAGAGGCATTAAAAATATTGTTAAGATTACATGGTAGAAATGTCGGACCTCCAATGGATCCTCCCTATGTTAATTATAATGGCGTGTATGGTCAATTTGATCACCTTGACATCATCAAGAGAGAAAATTGTCTAGCTTGTGGCAAAATAGAAGGTGAAGAGAACATACAAATAGTTGTTCCATTTGATGCTGATATCGGATATATTTTTAAAGCCATGAGAATAATTGGTCATGAATTAGAACCGATATTATGGATGATTACAAACCCAGTCAACAAAGAATTATATTGGAATCCCTACATACCTTCTATGAAAGACCCTAATATTAAGTTAACAACTTTCAAAATTAAAAATAATGATGTTATTACGTTAACACCATTAGGTCAAGCGAAGGTAGATTCAGATATTAAAAAATACAATGTAATTATAACCTACATGTGAGTTCCATAAGTTACTTTTTTATCATTTATCCTAAATATATTTAAAATTTTAATTTTAAGCAATGATCAGACTAGTTTCAAGAGAAGAATTAGATTTTGCACTTAAATTAACAGAAGTTGAAGAATGGGGGACTTCTAAAGAAGAGCTAGAAGATATCTTTTTATTTTCCCCGCAAGGTTTTTTTATATCTGAATCTAAGGGCATACTTAATGGCATTGTTTCTACTGCATTTTATGGATCATTTGGAGTTATAGGAAATTTAATCGTTGTAAAAAAATTTAGACGGCAAGGATTTGGAAGAAATTTGATGAAATATGCGATTGATTACTTAAAATCTAAAGGTGCTAGAACAATTTTGCTTGATAGCGTACCCCAGATAATTTCTTTATACAAAATGTTAGATTTTCAACCTATTTGTCGCTCTTTAAGATTAAAAGGGAATTTAGATTCCAAACCTGTTGAAAATGTGCGTTTAATGACTTTAAAAGATATTGACAAAGTAATACAATTGGATCGAAAGCATTTTAGAGGAGATAGAGGATATTTTTTAAAAAGAAGATTTTCTCTTCATCCAAATTTATGTCATGTTTTAATTCGAAAGGACAAATTAAATGGATTTATAATGGGCATTCCAAAAGAGGACTGTATATTAGTGGGTCCTTGGATTGTCAATCCAAAAGAAGCTAAACCGCAACTATTGCTTCAGAGTTTAGCAAATAATGTAAATTTAAATAAATTTCGATTAGGGATCCTCGAAAATAATAAGAGAGCGGTTAAATTAGCTCAAGATCTTAATTTTGCCGAATACTTTTATTCAATAAGAATGATATATGGCAAGGCTTTTACCCATACTAATGGATTATTTGCTATAGCTGGTCCAGATAGAGGGTAGATATTCAAGATTCTTTTCTAAATTCATTTACTAATTCTATTAATTCATCAACAAGTAAGGATTCTATCCCAGCATTTTGACCAGTAAGTAAATCTTTGTCCAAGTCTCCTATAAATACCATCTCTTCTTTTTTTACACCAAAGTACTCCTTAATTTTTAATAAACCTTCAGGTTCTGGTTTCCATTTTCTTATATCCTCTCTTCCTACAATAAAATCTATCTTTTCATAAATATTTGCTAATTTTAAGGATTCTATTATGGTTCTTCGCGTATTCAATGAAAGAACTGCTAATTTTGTATCTTTTTGGACTCCAAATAAACCTAAATTATTAATAAAAAAAATAGAATCCTCAATTGGAATATTTTCCTTTATATTTTCTAATTCATATCTTCTAATTATTTCAATATTTTTTCTTAGTTCTTCCTCATCATTTCTTTCTACAATATTACTTAAACATGCTGAGATACTTCTAAATTGACATTCTTCTCGATAGTGCTCAGCATATCTTTCTGTCAAATCATCTTTTAAAGAACGCCAATCAGCAGCTAATTTTACAATTGTACCATCTAAATCAAATACTATTACTTTTTTATTTTTAAAAGAAAGTTTAGATTTCATTGTATTAATTGATATGAAAAAACTCTATTTTTGAAAAATAAAATGTGAATTAACAAAAAAGGTTTTAGGTATAATAATAAAATAAGCACTTTTCACGCAGTTAATTTAGTATTTATGGCTCGATTTAATCGAGAAATTTCGAGACTCGTTAAATTGTGTGCACGAAGATCATTTTTGTGTGTAATAGTGTGTGTAACAGCTACTTTGTAGCCGTATTATACGGAAAAATATAAATACTATTAAGGAATTAACATCTAATAATTTATCTAATAACTTAATAGGGATTAATTATGTTTTCTCTAGAAAATATTCTTAAAATACTCCTAGAGAAGGGGTATACATTTGAGGATATTAAAATTGAATTTCATAATGAGAAAATTTATATAGAATTAAATAAACCACGCTATTTTATTGTAATAGATTTAGGGAAAAAAAGAATTCAATATTATTTCAGCGAACAAATTGGAAGGAAAGACGTTAGACTCATTTCCAAAGCAGATTTACTTGATAAAATAGATGATTTATTATTCATATTTCAGCTTTTTTAAAGAAATTGCTTTTGATGACACAAATATTTATGCTTAACTCTGCATCCAATTCAAGTTCTTCATTTTTTATGCATTTTAAACCTTCTTTGGTGCAAATGGGAACATTTCTGATAAAAACATATTTAAATAGTCAGAATAAATAAAGCTACCGAAAACCTCGCAGGTTTAATTCTCCTATAACAATAATTTATTTATAGGTCTCATTTTTTTCGGGTTTAGGATTTTTACTCTCTATCTGTAATAACGTAGATTATGAGCAAAATTGCTACAATAATGGTAGATACTCCAAATGCTATGTAAATATTGCCAGTTCGATAATATCAGCCCCCTCATCCTCACAACTGTAAACCTTTAGCAGAAAAGTAAGAGAAGAAACTCACCGTTGTAAAAAAAATTATCAAAGCAAATAGAATATTCTTTGTTAGTTTGTTTTTTTCCATCTTTATTCCTTAAAATTTGTTAAATCGTTTGGTTATTATAATTTAAGTAAAGTTGCCATTTAATACTTTTGACAAATCTATTAAATTCTAAATTCGGATAAAAAATTTTATTTTGATTGATTTTTGAATAGCTATTTCAATTTACCTACACTATTGGGGTAAAGTACTTAAAAAATAAAATTTCATAAATTCAAAAAATGAAAATAGGAAAGATAAAATACAAAAAATTAATTAATCCATAGCATATTTCTTAGTCCAAGAAGCTGCTTTAGCTTCAAACTTCTTTAGAGCTCTAAAATATTGTTCACCAGCTTCATGGTTTAAAGGGTCTCCAGGATTAAAGAAAGGAGGATCTAAATGCATCATCATCTTCAAGGCTTCTATGATGTTGGTTAGGGTTTTGCTTGGTGTCCATCCAGAAGCTCCTGTTCCAGCATCAACTTTTCCGACAAGATCAGGATTAATTAAATCTAAACAAATATTTAATTTGCCTGGAGGAATTGATGAATCGATATTAGGATGCCACATTAATGTAACAGCGTAAGCATAGGGAGGAGCAAAAGGATAATTATCTGGAAATTTTACTTCAAATACAAATCTGCCTTTAGCATATGGTGTTCCTTCCTTCCCTAGAATTGTTAGCCTTAAATGGTCAATACTGCGCCCCCAAGGTTCAATGATAACGAATTGATCGTCCTTATAGGCTTCTAATGCTTCAGCATAGTCAGTTTCTTCTCTCACTCTACATACACTTTATTTGGTTGAATCACAAATATTAAATAAATAAAATATTTGGTTAAATAATTAGTTTAACTATTCTTTAAAAAATATTGCGAAAACATGAGTTTTTATATTAATTCGTATAAATTATTAAAAATGGAAAGATTGAAAAATCTTCTTTTTACTAATTATTAATTTCTTTAAATATTGTCATTTCTCAGCTAAAATCGTAAAAATTATATTAATTCAATAATTACAAATTATATTAATTGACCCCCCTTAGCTCAGTCCGGTTAGAGCGCGCGGCTGTAGATATAATCACGTATTAAGGTTTTTACCAATGAAAATACGTCAGCCGATACCGTGAGGTCCCCGGCTCGAATTGCTTTTCCTTTTGGAATCAGCGAGATTCCGGGAGGGGGGACTACTTTTAACATTTTTTTAAGTTTTAATAAGAAAAATATGTCTAATTTCTTGATTTTTTTGATAATCAAGCGATATATTTAAATAAGATATTAAAGCATTTGATCATCAATAACATTTGATTATCTTCAGTGATAAGGAATCTAATGCCTTATTGTACGAATTGTGGTCAAGAAATTTCGGAGGAAGATTTTGAATTTTTTGAAAAAAAGTGTATAGACTGTGTACACGGAGTTAGCATGGATAAAGGACTAAAACTGACGTCAGGGGTTTGTATAAGTTTTTTTGGAGTTATATTCTTTATCTCATCATTAATATCAATTTTGCAGGTCATATTTGATAGTTATTACAGATTAAAAATAAATTATAATATGATTCTACTGATATTGATATTTCATGGAATAAGCATAGTTTTGATTGCCATTGGTATTCAAAGAGTTCGAACCGGCCAATATCAATAAGAATATGTGAATTTAATTAAGAAATGAAAATTCTTCATCTTATAGAACGCATAAAATCTAAATTTTTACTTCATAAAATTCTTATTTTAACAGCAATTATTCTATAATAGAAAAAGTTTTATTGAGATTAATGAAGAAAAAAAATACTGCTGTGGTTGGTGCGGGCTGGTTTGGCAGAGCACACATTCGCAATTTTTATAGTCTTTCCAATCTTGTCGGTATTTGCGATAGTGATAAAAAAAAGTTAGAGAATATTGGGGAAGACTATAGTGATGTAAATATCTATTCAGATATTAATGAAATGATTAAAAATGAAGATATCAAAGCAGTAAGTATAGTTATCCCACCAAAGCAGATTCCTTTTATCGCAAAAAAGTTTGCAGATGAAGGGATTGACATTTTAATGGAAAAACCAATGGCATTAAATTTAGACGATCTTGTAGCTTTTAAAAAATACGAAGATATTCGAATAATGCCTGGTTTTATTGAACTTTTTAATCCAGTTTATAATAAGTTAATAAACCATCTTCCTGAAATAGGAGAAATCATTTCAATAGCTTCAAAACGTATAGGCTTATATCCAAAAAGAGATTGGGATATGGGAGTAATACTTGATTTGTCGATTCATGACATTTATTTGCAAGAGAGATTAATTGGAAAAAACAAAATCATCAATGCTTTTGGGGTGAAAAAATGTTTTAAAGATAATATACACGCTGACGCTGCATTTATTATTATAGATTTTGGGACAGCAATTGGTCAAATAGAATCTAATTGGCTAACACCCTCTAAGTTCCGGAGGATGTATGTAAATGGAGAATTTGGGGGATTGACGGTTGACTTTATAACTCAGGAAATTAATATTCGTAAAGGAATTGATTTACAAGGAGATTGGCCTGTAACACAGGATATTAGATATTCTCCACTAAGAGAAGATGAACCCTTGAGAAGGGAGATTGTTAATTTCCTTTATGATAAAAAGATGCTGGTTGATTTAGATGACGGTATTAGAGCTTTAGATCTTGCTTTAAAAATCGTAAATAGTTAATTTTATAAATTTTAGACTTAAGAGTGAAATAAAATGAAAGAAAATAATGAAAACGATGAACAACATGAGTTGGAAAAAATTAGGTTAAAAAAGATGAAGGCTATTATGGATGCGAAAAAAAGAGAAGAAGCTGTTAAAGATAGAGTGGTTTCAATTTCAGAAAAAGTAGATTTTATTTTACGTACTGTATTAGCCCCTGATGCATATTCATACTTGAATAATATAAGAAATAAGGAACCGATGGTATATCAACATATATATAATGAATTAGTTAGTCCAGATGTGATTCAAAATATCGATTACCTAATTGCTATAATTCGACAGAGAGGATCTGTTCCAAGAAAGATCCCTCTAGACGTGATAATATATATAGAGAGAAAAGTTAAAGGAATTAAGGGTAAAATACAAGTAAAGAAAGGAGACGGTGAAATGATGGATTTAGGTTCATATTTGACTAAATCCTAAATAATTTTATAAGTAAAAAATGAGTCTACTATTGCTCTCTTGCTGAAATTACAGCAATAACTTCCCATTCTCCATTGGTATATTGATTTGCATCAATACTAGAAAATTGAAAAGCAAAAGGTCTACCAAAAATTTGTTCCACCATGGGACTAAACGAGCTTACAGCAAAAATTAAAAGTCTTTTCAAAATTCCTTCAATTTTTCCTTCAATGTTTTGCTCACTCATTATCTCCTTGATAGCTTCAATTTCGCCATCGTTATATCTATATTTATATACTAATTTAAAGTCAACTGGAGTTGGGGCTTCTGGTTCTTCGAGCATAATTCCCCTTTTTCTGAAGGGGAAGATTGTATTTAAATAAAATTTGAAAATTTCCTCGTGATGATCTCTTAAAAGATGCGATATTTTAAATCCTTCCTTATACTTTGGCCAGTACACTTCCATTATTTCTAAAAGTCGAGGATAATTTTTGTACTTATTTTCACTTTCTTTTTTTAAATAATTTAGGAGTCTATTCTTAATTGGTTGGAATTCATTATCTTTTGCAACCCTAGCTACAAACTTTCTAAATCGCTGACTCATTATTTCAGATAAAAATTAGTTTAGTAAGAACTATTTACTATTAACCTTATTTTTCTATATGATACTCTTATAATATAATTGTTTGGATTTAAAAGAATTACTTTAGTACAACTTATAAAAAATTTATAAAACATTTATAGCAAATTTAATTCTTACTTATATCATGGTGGATAAAATTGGATTAATCTATACTCCGCGGTATATGGAATATAATTTTGGACAAGACCACCCATTACGTCCCCTAAGATTAAAGCTTACTTATAGTCTTATGGAAAAGTTGGGACTATTAAACCATAAATTATTAGAAATTTTTGAACCTAGCGAAGCTTCAAGAGAAGAGATTGAAAGAGTTCACTCCTCAGATTATGTTGATGTTGTCAAAAAATTGAGTAAAAACATAAATGATAGAACAGTCCAACCTTATGTGTATGGGTTAGGTCCTGGAGATAATCCAATTTTTAAAGGGATGTATGAAGCATCTGCGTTAGTTTGTGGAGCTAGTATAAAGGCAGCGGAATTGGTTTGGAATAATAATGATATCGTCCATGCTTTTAATCCAGCAGGAGGTCTTCATCATGCTTATAAAAATAAAGCATCAGGATTTTGTATTTTTAATGATATTGCTGTAGCCATAAAATATCTTAAAACCTTAAAGAAAGACATCAGAATTGCATACTTAGATATAGATGCTCACCACGGTGATGGTGTTCAATGGTTATTTTATGATGATCCAAAGGTACTGACCATCTCTTTCCATGAAAGTGGAAAATTTTTATTCCCAGGAACAGGTAATCCTGATGAAAATGGAGAGGGAAAAGGAAAAGGATATTCTATTAATTTTCCACTATTACCAGGAACAACAAATAAAATGTTTATAAAACTTTTTAGGTATTGCGTACCAAGAATTTTAGAAGTATATGCTCCGGATATATTATTTACTCAATTAGGTGTAGATATGCATTATAATGATCCTCTTACCCAAATGGGTATATCTATTTCCGCTTATAGAGATATTGCTCAAACTATGGAAACAAGCGTTAGAGATTATTGTCAAAATAAATGGGTTGCGGTGGGAGGAGGAGGTTATTTAATATCAGTTGTGCCACGCGCATGGTCTCTCTTTTTAGCAAAAATGCTACATGTAGAATTGCCAAATGAATTACCTGCAAGTTGGGTACGTGAAGTAAAAGAACTGGTTCCTTATGAAGAAACACCGTATTTATTATGGGATAGAAACGATAAAGCAGAAATAGAGTTATTATCTCATCCCGAAATTGCTAAAAAAATGATTGACTATAATAAAGATCTTAAAATTTTATGCGAAGAAAAATATCTTCCAGATCTTATAAAAGTGTAATTTAGAGAATTATATTAATTAATAATTAAGTTATTCTTCTTTAGAATCCATTCCTCGATTAGAAATATTTGACTTGAGTCATCTTCTATGTTATAATTCGATTTAATTGTTGATTTTGGAATCCATATTTCTGTATCATTGTTAAAATTTAGTAAAAGAGCTCTTTCAGTCGAATTTTTAATGGAACCTTCGATTTGACTAGTTTTACCTTCATTAACTTCACTCTTCCCATTTGGAACACCTTTAGATTTTGAGGTAATAACTTGATTATCATAAGTACTTGGTATCTTTTTACTCCCGGTAAAATTTGAGGTGGTAGCGTATTCTATTTTTTCTTTAAGAATATGTTTCAATAATAACCGTAGTAATTCAATTTGGGAATAATTTAAAATTTTGGAATATTTTCCAATCCTTATCAGGAGCCTCTTATCATTTTTTTCGTCCCATTTAAATGAAATCTGCGTTTTTGAATCATTAAAATTATGAAAACTTGACCATGCTTTCTCATTTTTTTTTAAGACCTGTAATATCATTATTAGTTCGTCTAAACTACATTTTATAGTCTTTCCTTCTCCTGCAGAGGGTTTTTCCCAACTTCCATTTTGTTTTTTCTGAATACATTTAAAATAAAGATAGGGATCACTTCTCGAAGAGCTTAACAATGTTAAACCTGTTGATTGCCCAAAAAAACTTTGAGAATGTTTATCTACCATATTTCTCACATACTTTTT
>JBHLOI010000064.1:0-18246 GCA_048940645.1 Promethearchaeota archaeon
GAGAAGAGATCGAAAAATATGTCTCTAACTCTATGAATAAATTAGATAAGGCACTGAAAAGTTAAATATTTTTAATAAAGTAAAAAATAAAAAAGATAATTTTCTTAAAATTAACACTATAAAAGTCTTAAGAATCTTTGAATCTGAGACTGAATTAGAAGTAATTGAATATTTCTTGCGCCACCAATAACTTCTTCTATTTTACTTACATCCATTAACTCATCTACGGGTGTGTTATCTGTAACGGAAACACCACCCATATGTTGTTGTACTTCATAGCAAATATCATGTGTTAACTTTGCAGTATAATATTTACCTTGAGATGAGATAGCTGCAACCCATTTCTCAGCTTCTTTTGAAGGTTTCTCCGCAAAAAGGATTTTATCATCATAAATTGTGGCCGCTTGAAGTGCTAAACTTGTTGCTGCAGTAGATTTAGCCAGTAAATCTGCAAGACCATAACCAACACCTTGATATCTTATAACAGGTTTTCCAAATTGTTCCCTTAAGTTTGTATAAATAATTCCATAGATTAGTCCAGACCAACAGATGCCAATACCGCTTCCCATAATCCCTAAACGCTCTGGGACCAAGCCTTCAAACAACCTCACATACCCTAACCCATCATCTGCTAATACATATTCCTTTGGAATTTTTACATTATCCAAAATAGTGTGAGCAATATGTACTCGAGGAACTGAATTAATTTTCAAGCGTTCAGTTTGCACCCCAAATTCACGTTTTATCATGGCTTGAACCATTGTATCTCTTGGTTGAGCCTCATCGTAAACTCCATAACAACAAAAATAATCTGCTTTAGGTCCATTTGTGGTATAAACTTTTTCACCGTTATAAATGACCCCATCATCAGTTTTGGTGCATATCGTAGTCATATTTACCGCATCAGAACCTCTTGTAGGTTCGGTAATTCCAATACATCCAATCTTTTGACCAGACATTAACTCATCTTGGACTTTTTGTATAGTATCTCCTGTGCCTCCATGTTGATAATAATGAAAAGTAGGATTACCACATAAAATTCCACTTGCTAGTCTGGCAAGTTCGAGCTGAGCATCTAAAAGAGAAAGATGTGTTCCTAGCAAAATTTCCTTCTTCATCCCGTAGGGTGTAAAGTCTTTCCATTTGTTTATACGTTGTAAATAACCATGTTTTCCTAACTCAGGAAATAATTCATACACATCTTTGGATTTATCTATTTTTGGATGGAGTTCTAAACAAAAATTTTGGAGCTCTCTACAGTATTCTTTTTCCTCCTCATTTAACATTGGAAACACGTTGTCATTAAAAATTTTAAATACATTATCCAATGTCATTTTTTCATGGATTTTATCATCAATTATTTTCTCTTGCATTTTCATTTTCGTCAACTTTAACTAAAAATAGTGATTTTGAAAGATTTTATATTAATTAGTCTAAATTATTTATTGCAATTAAAGTTTAAATAAAAAGTAGAGAATTCAAAGAGTTAATCTTTAGATTTTTAAATCTAAACATAATTCTTTTTTATAAAATTTTGAACTCTTTTAATTTCATCTAAATGAGTTTCTTTTTTAGCAAAAATATAAAAACGTACATCTGGTCCTGTACCGCTAGGTCTGAAATAAAGGGTAGAATCATTACTTTTAAGCTGATATATATCAATTTGATTATTGTTATCAGACAAAGCTTGTACACTGTAATCTTTTCCTTCAATTGTAATCATTTTTCCATCGTACTTCTTAAAGCTATTCATAATTTTAATTTTTTCCTCATCAATGGCATGAAATGTCCGGTTTATTCCTTTTAATGACCAATCAATTGATTCAGAAATGACATAACCTCTACATATGAGTTCTGCTATTAACACCAAAGCTGGAACAGGATACTTATCTGCTATAATAGTAAAATCTGTAGTAAAATTGTATTCGCTGGTCTCATTATTTTTTGAAACATTTAAAATATTTAGAGTGTGCCCTCCACTTTCTTCCCAATATACCATTAAAAAGGACTCTTTTTCTATTTTTTGAGTTTCCATCAAATGAACGATTTGTTGCCTAAGAGGGGTTGGATTATTTATTTTTATTAAATTTTTGTTATCATCTTCGAAATAAAGAATTGCGGTATCAATTTTTGATCGATCTACTTCTATTCCAGTAAGAAAATACAGAATAATTCCCAGATGTTTATAACCAACACCAGTTAAGATATTTAAAAAGCTAGAGTCATCTCCTCTTAAATCACTTGGAATAGTTCGGACGTTTATAATTTTTTTATTATATTCCTTTGCTAATATATTGTGCATTGCTGAATAAATCTCATTTGGAATATAAAAGAAGAACTTTCCATTTTGTTTAACATACAAAGCGATTCTATCTCTATCAGCATCTAATAACAATACTAAATTTGAATTGACTTGGTTCATTATTTGTTGTAGTTTTAATTCGCGAATTTCTTTTAGTGGATTCGGTGGATTAATCTCTTCTTCTATTAACGTCACATTTGCGCCAAGTTGTTTAAATAGGTTAACAATACCTCTGGCTTTACCCAGATATGGCCAAATAACGATATTCTTCCCTTTTAAATTCTTTATTTCTAAAATTCTTGATAAGAGTTTAATGGTATAATCATTATTTACTTGTTCAGCATCAACTTGTATGGGGCTATATTTGGATTTAAGGTAAATTTCATTAACCTTTAATGCCTGCTTTGAGATTTCTTTGAATAAATCACCTGACATTGGAATTGGATAATCAATGTAAAATTTAATTCCATTCCAAGAGAAATCATTGTGAGATGCGGTTAAAACGATTATTAAATTAATATTTTCTAATAATGCGACTGAGGCGGCACCATAAGGTGATGATAACCTCGATTCTTTAGGATCATCTTTTTGATAAAATATCTCATAACCGTCGTATGCAAATATTTGAGAAGTATAATCTAGTAAAATATTTCTGCTAGGGCGATCATCCGTAACAATTAAAATTTTTAAATTTTGAGCTTTTTTCATTTCTTTAAATACTTGACTAATTGCTTTAAAGACTCTTAGAAACAAAAATAATTTATGTTTAGTTAAAACATACCTTTTATTACCATTTTCTTCTATTATATCAAGAATTTGAATTCTTAAGCCAGAAGTTGGAGCAACAAGAGGATCAATTAAATTTGTTTCTTTATCACTTAATTCTGGTAATTTTAAAATGCTAAAATCCTCATGGGTTTCAATCTCAATATCTTCAATCTCAAATTTAAGCAATTTCATAACCATTCAAGTAATAAGTTAATATCGAAGAGTATTTAAAATCTTAAATTTTTTATGGATTTCTTGCTAAACACGTAGAATTAATAAACTAGAGATTTCAAATTCAAAATCTAATATAATTTTAGCTTGGAGGATATATTTTATTTATGGCGTCCCTTAAAATAGCATGTATTTTTTCTCTATAAACTGGATTGATCGCAATCATCCCATGAACCTTAATTGGGGGGTGTCTATCAGCTTCCGAAATTATTCTCTCACAAAATTTAGGAGTTAGCCGATTAGGCAAGTCTTGTTTATTTGCTATACCTATCACTAAAGTATTTTTATAATATTTATCCAAAATATCTCTTATTATTTCTTTACTACGATTAACATTTTCAAAACTAGAATCCAAGACTAGAAGGGCCACATCTGTACTGTCAAGAAGGCTTTTCCATAAGGATCTAAAATTACTTTGTCCTGCAAAATCCCAGAATACGATAGAGCGATGAATATCATCAAAACCATCATAAGAGGTAATGTCTACATTTATAGTTGGAACATATTCTAAGTCAATGTCCTTACCACATATAAGATGTAAAAGAGTTGTTTTACCGACTCCACCTATTCCAATAATTGAAACTTTAATCGCTCCAAGGATAGTATTGTCTATTTCTCTTTCAAATTCTGTAAAAATAGCGCGATTTCCAGACCAATTACCATTAGAAAGGACAGTACCATATTTCTCTATAAATTTTCTTCTTATAGTTGTAATTTTTGAATTAATGTTAGCATCATCCTCATCTAAATCCGCACATACTACAATTATTATTTCATCAATAATCGTATAATAATATTTAAATTCGTCAGTTGCGGTTGATCTAATTTCACTTTGACTTATTTCTTTTATGAACCCAGAAAAAGCACTTAAAAACCCCGCTAAAAGATCTCTATCTACATCAGAACTACCATAATTCCTAAAAATAAGGCTCTTGCCATCCCTCGTAAGCAGATGAATGAGTTGGATCAAGTTTTTTACTTAAGAAGTTTTTTATAATTATATAATATTAATTAAATAATAACTTAAGATTAAAAATAATTTTTTGTTGATTTCTTTTTTTAACTCCCAGAGAAATTTACTAAATAAAGATTTAATAGATGAATCTCGATGACCAACTCAGTAGATCTGAATGAAGAAGATATTTTTAAATTTATAAAAGACACTAATGAGAAATTGACAAAGTTCTCATCTATTCTTGAAAAATTTGGATTAGATATTATTACGAAAATGGGACAAACGAATCTTAAAGTGAATATGCTAAATGATAAAGTGAATGAATTACATAAAGTTACTCTGGATATTAAGAGTTTATCCCCTCAATTGAATAGCATTATTGAAAATCAAAACAACGTAGAAAATGAACTTGACCTAATTAAATCATTAATCACCAATTTACGAACAATCTCAGCTCAACCCGAAATAGCAAGTAATGAAATACATAGAGATGAAGCTGCTACTGACCAAAAGGAAACAATAATTGAAAACTTAAATAATTTAAAGCAGGAGTTGACAACTTTGAATGACCCTCAAGTTGTAAAGGCGACATTGGAAAAAATAAAGGAAGATATATTTGATTTTACAGGAGGACATCGCATTTGCAACGAAATTTTGAAAGTAACCAATCGTTTAAACACAGCTAAGTCGCTTTCTGTTAAACTAGATCAAAACAACCCTAAATCCGAGACCATTGAAGACCATTTAAATGAAAAAATAACTTTCTGGATAAATAAATTAATGGTTAAGGGTAAGAAAGTAGTGTAAAATATTTTTATAAAATTTTAGATAATTAATATTTTCTGTAATCGACGCGTGGGAGCTTTTCAATTGGATACGGAAGTGGAGCATCGCTAGGGATAGGATCTATGTAAAATTTCCGGAATTTTTGGAGCTGCATCCTACAAACAGAATTTTTATGATCATATGCCGGATGCTGGATCATCTTAAACCAGATTTTCTTTAAAGACTCTTCTCGTATATTACCAAAGGAAAGTGGTGTAAAATCACAAGGCGCTATCTCTCCATATGCTGATGCATACAATTGAATATTTCCTGCTAAACACCCAATCCCAGCAAGATATGCTTCTAAAGAATTTTGCCATGCTTGTGATGAAAGCGGAGGGATTGTTCCTTTTCTAAAATGTTCAGCAGAATAGAGGTGAATTTCTTCACGCTGTTCTGGAGTAAGAATTTCACTTGTATTTTTCAACATACTTCCTGTAGGGACTCCATCAAAAAGAATTATATTTTGAGCACCAATTTTCATTCCAAATTCATGTAACTTTTTATACATCTTTCTTTCAGTATGGGAACGGATTGCGTAAGAAGAAAGACCTACAAGTATTCCTTTTGATTGTGCTTTCTTAAATCCTTCAATAGCACTATTAAAAAGTCCGGGCATCCTTCTTAAATTATCATGTTCTTGGGGATCTGGGCTATCAATACTTACAAAAAGAGAATAAAGGCCAGCTTCGGCTAGTTTTTCTACATTTTCATCAGTAAGATATTGTCCGTTTGTAAACATTATAGGCATTGCCTTTTTCTGGTTCACATGAGAAATAAGTTCGTATATATCTTCCCGAAGTAGAGGTTCTCCTCCGGTAAAGGCAATTATTGTCACTCCTAATTTTTGTGCATCATCAATAAGTTTTTTCGCTTCTGTTGTAGTGAGCTCTTTTACGTCTTCCTTGAAATTTTTCCCTGCACTACAATGGACACACTTACATTGACATCTATATGTAACCGCAAAAGTCATAGCTATAGGAAAAGAATAACCGAGTAAAAAGTTTTTTATAAGCCCTTTTAGTGCACGAAGTTGAACTCTACTTCCAATGGGGGGAGCAAAGGTGTTTGAAACAATCTTACCTTTCCATCTTCCAACTATAGTATTTTTATAAAAGTTTGACTGGAACATAATCATTAGAAGTATGCTAAGTCTATCAACTATAGGGTTTAAGAGTCCAGTACCGATAACTTGCCCATTTTCAAGTCTTTTGTAACTTATCATTTTTCTGCCCAGAAACTTCCAAAAAATTTGTTCTCTTGCTATGGACATTATTATCCTCTAAAAACTCTTTTTATTAATCCTTATTCTTTCAACCTAATAAATGTTTCTAAATAGTATTTACTACAACTCTGTTATATTTTTCTTTAAAGATTCATCTATACTAATAGTAATTTAATTGAAAAATTAAATATATATTAAATTTAACTTAAAAAAATAATTCAAGAAAATATCAAATATGATCTAATTAAAACATTTAATGACTTAAACTCTAACATTATATGAACAAAAAGTAGTTATTAAAGTATTAATATAAAAATTATTTTGTGTATATATTTAACAATTTCATGAAAAGATGTAGTTAATCTAATAAAAATTTTCGAAAATAAATAGTTAAATAAACTAAGCTCTATGATATTATAATTTAAATAATTAAAATCATAAAAGAAATAGTTAATAAAAAGCGCTATTTTAACTCTTCCTTGAATTTATATACTAATTCTGCTATTTTATGGAAGACAAGTTTTACATTATCTCCTGTTAATGCAGAAGTTTCGAAGTACGGAGCATTTAATTTTTCAGAAAGATGTTCTGCCATTGGCATAATAATTTTCCGATCGTCCTTTAAATCTATTTTATTACCAATTAAAATACGGGGAATTCCGCTAAGTCCGTATTTCACGGCAGTTGAATACCAGTTATTAATATTAGAAAAGGTACTTGACCTTGTAATATCAAAAACTAATATCATAGCATCCGCACCGTTAAAATAGGGGCGATGGAGCATATAAAATTGTGGTTGACCAGCTACATCCCAGAACATTAGGTTTACGACGATTTGCTCTTCCAAGTTTATTACTTCTTTTAAAATATTAACTCCAACAGTGGGAAGATACTTCTCCTCGAACTTATTTGTGGCAAATTTAGTAAGAAGGCTTGTTTTTCCTACAGCAGGATCTCCGATAACAATTACCTTATAAATGCTCTCAGTTTTGCCTTGAAACACAATATCACTATTATTCATAGTTCACTCTTTTTGAGATTAATTTTATTGATTATATTAAATATGTAGTTCAGATTTAAAAATTTTAATGATTCTTCTTAATTTTTAAAGTTTATGACTTTTTTCACTCGAAATAGTGACGTTTTACATTTTTCTCTTGCAATAAAATAGATTTTATTCAATGTAAATTTTATTTCATACCACTTAGTTTCAAGTTGCTGAATAATCTTAAGTAATAATTTTTTTCCTTTAATTTGTCCAACGCTTAAATGAGGAGTAAAACCATTTTTATATAAATTCAAATCATTACATTCGGGTACTAGCATCTGGATATTCTTTTGAAGATTAATTATTGAATCTTTCGGTTCTGGTGCAATCCATAAAGTAAAATTCTGGTGACCATGATTAAAATATTCAAATGATTTCAATTTTATTTCAAATGGTTTTATTTCCTTACATACTGCTGAAAATTCTTGTTCTAAAGTATTATATTCTGATTCTGGACGAAAAGGATATATTAGTGAAATATGGGGCATCCATCGATTAATCTGATGATCATATTGCCTTCGAATTTCTTGTATTGGTTCCCATTTATCTTTGGGAGGAATTATTACAGCAGCTGAAGTATGCAGTTTATTCATACAACATAGGAAAATAAGTTTGATTATTAATTTTTCGGTCATTTAGCCTAATCCTATTATCTTCAATATTTGGTCTTTGGGGATTGTTAGGGATATCGTTCTATATTTATTTTTTAAAGAAACGAGTACGTAAATGATTTTAAAAAAATTATAATCTTATAGTTATAAGATTTTTATTTAATCATTGTTATTTAGTTAATGATTATGCACATTAAACATAGACATTATATTCAGAAATCTGAAATTAAGACCGTAAAAGAAGATGTTTTAAAGCAATATGATGAAACATTTTTGAACCAAGTTTTTCCTAAGAAGTCTAGTATAGAAGTAATTCAAACAGAGAAGGGAGATACATTATTTGTTATTAATAAAGAGTTAAAGCTATGGAAAACTGAAAAGGATGGCTATATACCTGTTTTAACTTTTCTGTTGAATAATGAAGTTAAAATTAAGACTATTGTAGTTGATATGGGTGCTATTCGTTATGTTGCGAATGGTGCTGATGTTATGCGTCCTGGAATTACTCAAATTGACCCCTCTATTAAAAAAAATGATATAGTACAAATTGTCGATGAAACACATGATCGTGCTATAGCAGTTGGAAAAACTATGTATGATGCTAAGGAGATGGAAACCCGGAAATCAGGTAAAGTCGTTAAAAATTTACATACTATTCAAGATGCAATATGGGAATTTGAAAAGGAGTTTAGATAAATTCTTCTCTCAGAATTGGTACGAGTATCTTTTTTTGTTGGATTGAAGAACTATCAAAATCTTCACTCTCAATATCATAAGAATCAAACTGATAACTATTAAAGAGGGTCATAATCATTCTTAAACCACTTTCACAAAATTCTCCTTTTTCGTTTCCTTCTGTAAGTTTCATTAATTTTATGATGGAATTCATTTTCCAGAGAATTTTTTCGTTATTAATATTATTTGTTTTAATGAAATCATCATACAAATTCATATAAAATTTACATTCACTAATCATTTTTAATAATACTTTCCCTCTTCTATTAAATCAAAAAATAGTAATCAATTAAAATTTTTAAAGCAGACTTTTTCATCTAAATATCGTTACCATATAACAAACTTCCACTGGAAATTTTTTTGATATAACCCCAAATAATTCTTCTTTAGTAGTCACCTCTATTGATTTTACTTTGTGATTTAAATATAAATTATCAGTTTTTTTGATTATGGGTTATCTGAGTGATATGAGAAGATTTAGATCAAATTTACGTAATATCGAGGTATACTCTCGATAACACACTATTCTATAATTGGGCTTTATCTTATATTATTTGGATACTACTCAAGGAGTTATGATACCATATATCAAGATGACTCCGCAGTATATATACAAATAAAATAAAAAGGATGTGTGTGTAATAAGATGAGTATGTATAGAAGTTATCTTCTAAAGAATCAATTTTGGGCAAAAAAGGGAAATGAAAAAGGGAATGATTTAAGCGGAGAGAAAATCTTTATTAAACACGATTCTGAAATAGGAGGTATTTATGCAATCATTAACAATAACGAGAGAAAAGGAGTAAAGATCGTTGTTAATGGTGAAGAACATTGGTTTAATAATTTTGATAAACTTGATACATTTTTAAGCCGATTAAAGCAGAGAGAAAACGATTTTATAAAGATTCTTAAAAGAAAAAATATATCTCAGAAACTCAGGAGATTAGATATTTAAAGTAATCTTTCTTTCAATATTTTTAATTTAAAGTAAGTGAAATATTTGATTGATAAAAATAGATATATTAATTAAAGAACTTAAAATAAAAGTTATTACTATTACTTATCGTTAGATCTTATGTCTCTAATTTTATCCATAAATTCAGGCGTCATGATTTTGACACCTTCCTCCTTAGCAGCTTCAATGCAACCTTTTATTGCCGTTTAAGAAAAATTCTCGGCAAAGATTAAGGCTCCAATAAAATGATTTTTATTCAGAATTATCAGTCAGGAAAAGAATTCAATTAATCTTATTTATATTGAAATTTCTGTAAAAATTTTACAAATCGGTAATTTTAATTTTAATTATATATTTCAAAAATAAAATTAAATTAAATAATAACAGTCTTTTTTTTAAATATAAATAGGGGTTATAAATTTGCAAATGGAAGATAATATGGGTTCAATCGTGTTCATCTTTGCGTATTTGGTAATTATCTGGATATTTCTAATAAAACTCATTATAAAGAGACTTACAAAAGGAAAAACTATTCATACAGATAAAGCTTGGAAATGGACTTTCGCAGCTTATTTTTTACTAGGTTTTGGAGATCTCTTTCATTTAGGATTTCGCATTTATGTATTTTTCGCAGGCTTAGGTCCTGATGAATTATTTACAAACCTAGCCATAGGATCTGGATATATAATCTCTGGCTTAACAATGACTTATTTTTACATTGCCATTTTTCATGCATGGTCGAATATTTACGGAGATAAATACTCGAATCCTTCTAAGATAAAGATTTTTACTATAATCTTATATAGTGCGTTCATTTTACGCTCGGTATTAATGTTTTTACCTTTTAATCACTGGTTTGAAGGAGATGCAACTGTAGATTTTGGATTTGATTTTAGAATAATTACAGCTATTCCAATCTATATTGTAGGGATTCTTAGTGTTAGTTTATTATTCAAAGATTCAAAAGCAGAGAAAAATGAATTTACTGGGATTAATATTAATCTAAATAAAGGAAATTACATGGCTTCAATATGGTTTGTTGTCTCTTATGTTTCATATAGTATTACGTTATTCTTAGTTGCAATATTTCCATTAACTGGACTTTTTATGATACCAAAAACTATTGCATATTTAGTAGCGTTTTATTACCAATATAAAAACATGTTGAACCGTTAGATTTAATAAATCTATCAATTTATTTTTTTTACTTTCAAATCCTTTTTTTAAAAAAAAAAAAATTTGTTTTTTGTATTTTTTAACATATTTTATTCTAACTTAGGTAAATAAATTCCAATGAAATAGAACAAGAGTGCAAAGAATAAATCCACCTGGGTTATAATCATAACAAGAAATGATTGTGTCATCCCGTATATTGTCATCAAAATATAATAAATCAAAAATGTTAGCGCTCCTAATCCGAGAGAAAATAATTCTTTTCGTCTCTTTGTTGTTCTTTGTCCCATTTTAAAAAAGCTAATAGCTAGGAATAAATTAATTAATAATCCATAGATTGCCATAAACATGTATGTAGTAATAACCGTTGAGCGCCCCCCATAAGTATAGTTAGATGGTATTAAAATCCAGATCATTAAAGCTACTCCAAGAAATTCTCGAAGATATTTCCATACTTTATTAACTTCTGTAAATTGTGCATGAAATAAGAGATTAAAGAGAATTCCTGCAACAATAAACACTTTGCCATACATACTTGCATCATTATAAAAATTAGTGGTTACACCATTTACAACTGAATCATAATGTCCAATTAGGTGGAAAGCCATAGCAATTGTAAATGAAATATAATTTAAAACTAAGTATAAAGCTGCTCGTTTTTTATGTTTAAAATAATTTACTAATGTGCTAATTGTAAATAATGCTAAGATTAAGATTTCAATAGAAATAATCCAAACCATAATAAAATGTTGATTAGTATCCATAATACTAAAATCAAATTCTTTTTATTTAAAATTTAATTTTTACAAAAAGGTAAATACAATAAAAAATAGCTCTCTGAATAACTTATTAATAAATATAAGTTATTATTGATTATTTTTTGTAAATTGGTTGAAGTCCGGATTGGAAATGACGTAATCGTAACTTAGCACCACGAGAAACTCTAACTTTGGGAATTTGATCTCGATTCTTATATAGTTCCGTAATTGCTGCAACAGCATAATCGATATGTGAAGAATCATAAACATTTCGAGGAACTGCAAATCGTACTAGATTTAAAATTCCTTTTCGCTCTTCCGGTGTTTTATTATCCCATTCAAAAGCAAAAGGTCCTAGTTCAGCAGCTCTGATACCGTAATGTCTTATTAATTCGATCGTTAATCCAACTCCTCCAAAATCCTCGATTTTCATATCAGACCCATTAAAAAATTTATCCATGTTAAGATAAACCGCGTGACCTCCCGCTGGTAGAACAACGGGGATTCCATTATTGGCTAATTTTCGTGCAAACTCCCTTATTTGATGAATCCTACCATTTAAATATGGTTCTTTTATTATTTCATATAAACCTGTGGCAAGAGCAATTATATCTCGTCCTGATAATCCCCCATATGAATCATTTCCAAAAGTAAGAATTTGTTTTTCTTTCAATTTAATTCCAATATCCCCATCAATTGAAAATCTTCGATGGAAAGCACCTTTATCTCTAAAAAATAATCCCCCTCCTATATTTGCCAAACCATCTTTTTTAAAGCTTATTGTAAATCCATCAGCATAAGAAAACATTTCTTGTACAATAGTTGGTATTGATTTTTTTTGGTAACCTGCTTCAAAATTTTTAATAAAAATCGCATTTTCTGCAAAGCGACAAGCATCAAAAAATAAAGGAATATCGGATTTTTTGGCAATTTGGCTAACTTCCTTAATATTGTTTAGAGAGACTGGTTGACCAGCAGCAGTATTATTTGTAAGGGTTAAATAAATTAAAGGAATATTATTCACTCCTTTCTCTTTAATAAAGGATTTCAATTCTTGTGTTTTCATATTTCCTTTGAATGGATTTCTAGTATCCATTTGATTGGGTGGAAAATCCTCAAATAAATCATCTGAAAATATATTTACAGGATTGATTCCATTAGCAGATATATTTGCTTCAGTAGTATCGAAATGACCATTGTTAGGAATATAAAATTCAGCTTCTCGATTTTTCTTTCTTAAAAGGGGAGCAATTGTTGAAAATAATAAATATTCAGCACACCGGCCTTGGGGTACTAAAAAAGCATTAGGTCGAGATAATTGGTGTATACCTCCATTCACAAAACCATTTTCATATGAAGCAAGATAAAGCTCGTCCATGAGCTTTTCAATATTTGTCTCTCCTGAAAGAATTAGATTAATAGTTTTTTTAGGATTATTTCCTCTTTCAAATGTATCTCTTATAGCATCTAAGAGAACGTAATATCCTTTATTTCGCCCATATGCTTCATCTCCATGAAATAAAGATGACCATTGTAAATCTGTCATAGTAGATGTGCCACTATCGGAAAGAAAATCTAGAACCAACATATCCGCAGGAAAAGAAAACATGCTGTATTCAGTGTCTCTTAAAGCATGTTCTCTCTGCTCTTTAGTTACTTCTTTAATGTTTCTTATAACTAATGATCGCTTAGTGGGTACTTGGACTCCCAATTCATGCATAGATTTCATTTTATTAACCAAATGCTGTTTTTTATAAAGATATTCTCACATAAAAAAAAGAACTCTACTTTAATATTTCTAAATAATTAAGAGAAGATATTAAAACTTTCTACATTATTAAATTAACCTAAAAATGAATATTTCTCATAAAAAAGAAAAAGAATAACAAAAACATCAACATTTATATTTAAAAACATCTCAATTACTTATTAAAATATAAATGGAATTATTATGGAACTTCCAGATTATATAAAAAATCGCTATTGGAAAGATTATTTGCCTCCTGGTATAACTCTAGAAATAGATATTCCTGAAGACATCTCTCTATTGGATATTTTCAGAAATGGTGTTAAGCAATATGGGAGCAAGGTATCCATGGATTATTATGGAAGAGAATTTACATTTAATGAGATGGATCTTCTAACAAGGAGATTTGCTAGTGGGTTATACGATTTAGGAGTTAAAAGAGGTGATGTGGTTGCAATTTGGTTGCCAAACGGACCATATTTCAGTTTTGCATATTTTGCTGCTCTAGGTCTTGGAGCAACCATAACAGCTTTAAGTCCATTATTCGTAGCACGTGAAATCTTATATCAACTCGAAGATTCAGGAGCATCTATTTTAATCATGATTGATAGGTTTTTTGGTCAATATGAACGTGTTCAGGATAAATTAAATTTAAAAAATGTGATAGTTGTGAATGTTGAGGGAAAAGTTCCAGATATCCCAGAAACCGGAAAAGTTATCCACTTTAATACTTTAATGGAACAAAACCCCGAACCTCTTACAGATTTAAAACTAGGAATAGAAATTGATCCTAAAAATGATATTGCTGTTATTCAATATACAGGAGGAACTACAGGACTTCCGAAAGGTGCTTGTTTATCTCATTATAATATTATCGCAAATATGTATCAGATGATGCAAATTACCAATTATATGAAAGAAAAATTCATTAAGGACGAACTTATAGGTGTCTCTGTGCTACCTTGGTATCATATATATGGACAGACTTGCGAACTCGCTCAACCACCTCTAGTCGGTTCAAAGGGTTATGTGTTAGCAACTTTCGATATTCCTAAAATTTTAGAAATAATAGAAAAATATAAACCAAATTTGATGCTGGGTGTTCCTACTATGTTTATAAATCTTTTAAATTATCCTGGAAGCGAGAATGTTGATTTCAGTAGCTTAAAATATGTAAATGTTGGAGCTGGATCTTTACCTGCAGAAATCTTTAAAGCATGGAAGAAAAAGACTGGTTTTGAGATGGGAGAAGGATATGGTTTAAGTGAAACAAGTCCGACAGTAACAAACTCTCCACCCTGGGCAAGGAAGAAATATGGTAGTTGCGGTCACCCTGTAGCAAATACATTGGTGGGAATTATTGATGAAAATTTAAATTTTTTACAAATTGGAGAAGCAGGAGAATTAGTTGTCTCAGGTCCCCAAGTAATGTTAGGTTATCATAATAGACCTGAAGAGAATAAAATAGTGCTTTTTGAAGCAGGAGGCTATAGGTGGTTTCGAACAGGAGATTTTGCGAAGGTTGATGAGGAAGGTTATATTTTTATTCTTGATCGTGTTAAAGATATGATAAAATATAAAGGGCACAGCGTTTATCCTAGAGAAATCGAAGAGATATTATACGAACATCCCGCAATTTTAGAATGTTCTGTATTTGGCATCCCAGATCCTATAAAAGGTGAAGAGATCGCGGCACATATCATTCTTAAGCCTGAGTATAAAGGTAAAATTACAGAGCAAGAAATAACTAATTGGACTAAAGATAACATGGCAGCCTATAAATATCCTAGAATTGTAAAAATTGTAAGATCCTTGCCAAAGAGTGCTGTTGGAAAGGTTTTAAGACGAGTTTTGCGCGAAAAGTCACAGAAAAAAAGAAATTAAAAAATATTTACCTTTCTTCTTATTTTTTGAATTTTGGTTCTTTTCTTTAAAATTAAAAGCATTACATCTCTCTTCCCGATTTTATTGATTCAGCTCTTTCATTTAATATAACTTTAATTTGGTTTGAATCTTTAGGATACCATCTCAAAGCAAATGTCCAAAGTATTACTCCAGGTAAAATAGATAAAATCACAAATAGAATCGTTTGTTGATAATTGTACTGAGTGAAAACTAAAATAATGCCACTTAAGGCAGGACCTATTCCACGACCTAAATTTTCTAAAAACTGATTCCATGAGATTATTTGAGCTTGAGCTTCAGGAAGATTAATATGTTGTATAACAGGGCTTTGGTTAACAATATATAATGAAAATATCGACCTTGAGAAAAAAAATAGCGCTCCCATTACCCAAATTATTGGCATTGTCATTAAAAGTGCTACATCCTTCCCTTGATCAACCGTCATTTGAGGCCATGGGATAAAGAAAAAGAGAGCAAAAGAAATAATCCCTCCAAGGAGAGCAAAAATAATCATATAAACTCTATTTTTTTGATTTTTTAATGCTAATTTATCACTTAAACGTGCTAACCCTATTTGTCCAGCTAGCCCCCCTGTTAACCCAAAGCTTACCATAAATATACTAGTCGAAAATTCAGAAATATTATGCGGTTCATTTTGAATTAAATTTAAAATTAAGAAATTAATGCTTCCCATGAGGATCCAAGTAAAGATTCCTTCAATTAGAGCTACGATATTAGTTTTACTTAGCATCGTTTTTTTCATCATACGAGGATTCATTTTAAAATCATAAACTTGATTACTTTCTTTAAGAATCTCTATTAATTCTTCTTGTTGAGCACCTCTTTTTGGTTCTTCGCTATTGAGTGCGAATATGAGCCCAAAAATTAATATTCCTGCTCCTGCTGACCAAAAAAATTGACGCCAAAATCCATTTTGGACTAGAAAAGCACCTATAAGAAAACCTAAAGTCATTGTTAAGGATCGTATTATTTCATATATTCCAAAAAAGCGTGACCGTTTTTCTCTTGGTACTACATCATTTGAAAGAGAAATTACTGCTGGCCAGCTCAAACCCGCGAATACTCCAAAAATGGAAATAAAGATTAAAAAATAAATCCAAGTTGATTGTCCACCTCCTTCAGTCGCGAATCCTAACATAATAATTGCAAATCCTCTAAAAATTGATATTATAATGATAATTACCTTGCGAGAATGTTTATCAATAAAGTGTCCAAGTAGAAGTCCAGAGATTGAAGCAGACCATGAAAGTGCCGTGATAATTATTCCCATTTCAATTGCATGGGTAGCTTCACCAGGCCATATTAATCTGGATAATGGAACAATAAGAAAAATAATACCACCCCAGCTAATTGACTGAAACCCATTGAGAAAATAAATTGGCCAAAAAATTCGATTATAACTAATGGTTTTCTTTGAATTATTTTCCGACATAGAATTAGAAAGGAATATAATCTTGTAAATATGAATGGTAAAATGAGTGTTGTAATTTTAAGATATTGTTGGAATTAATTTATTCTTTTTTGTAAAAACAGGTGCTTATTCCTTAATTTTCCTATAAAATATTAAATAGACAATAAAAGTAAGGAGCGAAAGTATTGCTAAAAATAAAAATGTTAGGTCGACATTTAACTCTGCAATTAAACCAGTAATGATTGGTGCTAAAAAGAAGCCAATTCCAACCATTATCTCGAAATAAACACTATATTTGGATGTATTTTTGGCAATATTTTTGAAAACAGTTAATTTAAATGAAAGTGTATAGAAAAATGAATTAAAACAACCAAATAAGCAAAACAGAATTCCAAAAATTATAATATTGTAGTTTAATCCCATCAATATAAAAGATAGAATTACAATTATATTTGAAATTAATATCATTTTTTTTATTTTTTTAACATTAAGATCCATAGTTTTGGAAAGTGTAGCTGTTTGGGTGCTCATTCTAAAAAAATAGAATAGATAATTAGTGAATAATGGAAAGTTTAATAATTCTGATTTTATTGGATAGGCAAGACCTAACCCTCCAATTAAAAAACCATAAACACAAATCATCAATAAAGGTAAGAAAACTGGGAAAGAAATATCCTCACGTTTAGGAATACTTTTCACTCTTTCATCAATAGGTAAAATTATGTCTCTATCAAGATTATTTTCAGGTTCTTGAATAAATAAAGCGAAAATTAAACCGCTTGTGGCAAACAATAAGGAAAAAATGAACATCAGAAGAATATTTTCGATGAAAAATAACACAATCGTGCCCAGTATAAAACTAAAAATTCCTCCAAAATTCCAAGCTAGACTATATCTTTTCATTAATCTATCTTTTAATAAATCATTTTGATTATATTCTTCTAATTTTGATATTGTTGAAACTGCAGTCATTAGAACAGGCCAAAAGGATCCCATAAAAATTCCATCAAGAATTAAGAGGATGTAAACAGTTAATGGGTTTAATGTAAATTGTAAAATTATCTGAATAATTAGAAATCCAAAAGTAGAGAGAATAATAGTTAATTTCATTCCGATTTTTTTATAAAGATTTTTAAATATTAAGGGAGAAACTAAGTAAGACATAGCTGTTCCTGATGTAATAACTCCAATAGTTCCTAGGTCCAATCCTATATCAATATAATAAAGTGGTATTGCTAAACTGATTACTACCCCTAAAGCCACTCGCATAAAAGCAAGAAAAAGGATGGGAAAAACTCGGTATTTCTTATTTTGCATTATATTTTCTTCAAAAATGTTTAAAAATTGTATAGAGAAGTCTTAAATTCGTAAAAAAGTTTATTAAAAGTTAATTAAGTATTCTCCTCCATTAGAACTTCTAAAGAAAAAAAATTTAAAAAAAACTAATTTAGGCATTAGAAATTTTTTGTTCTGCACCAATGATAATCTCGTTATAATAGTCTAAATAATTCTCATTTACAATAGCGCGATATCTTGAGAGAAATTCGGTAATTTCACGCATTAAAGATATGATATG
>JBHLOI010000065.1:0-18211 GCA_048940645.1 Promethearchaeota archaeon
GGTTATGGGTTTCTTGAAGGGTTCTTAATAGTGTTTTATTTCTCTTTTGGAACATTTGTGGGATTATTTCCTCTTGCTTTAGCAAAACAGGGTACTTCATATATTGTAAAACAAAAAGATCAAGAGAAAAATAGAATATTCTTTATTATGATCTCTATTATTGTTATATTTAATACAGTCGTTATGATTTTGTCTTTTTTGCAAATTTCTGTCTTTCCAGTGCAAAATATTTAATTAAGCAAATAAAACCAACTAGGAATAATCAAAAAGTTAAAAATTTATTAATGATTCAAAATCAACAGTTGGTCTATGTTAATAATTTATATCAGTATTTTTATATATATTATAACTAAATTTTGTAACCTTACTAATAACGGTTGATTATGAAATAATGAAATGCTTATTCTGTGATTCCAATAGGATAGAATATACATGTGAAAGATGCAAATCGAGTTTTTGCATAAACCATATGGCAACAACAGAGAGTTGGGTATGTAAGAAACATAACCATGTCTATTCAAAAGCTAGTGCTACCGAAAAAAGCTATAGATGCACAATTGTTGAAAATAGTAAATGTCCAGAATGCAACGCTCTTTTAAGATTAGAAAGATTATCTTCTGGTCAATATTATTTAGAATGTACAAATTCCAAATGTGGATGGAACTCATATTTAAAAACCCCAGGCTTATTCTTTCCAACAAAAGAACAGTTAGCTAGAGAAGCCAGTAAGTATAATTTAATAAGAGGATATAGATTAGCTATATGCCGAAGAGGTTTGAAACACATTATTGGTAAAGATGTGTGTCCTAATTGCTTTTTAGAGTTATTAAAAAGGTCTCATATAACAAATTTTTCAACAATTACTAATGCTTTTAATCTTTCAGCTCAACAAATGGTAAAATTAATCAATAAATACATTGATGAGGAACGAATTTATGGAATAATTGATCAAAAAAATCAAATGTTCTATTATATATCTCCTGAAATGAGGGAGAAAATATTATCCAAAATTCAAAATGAAGGAACTATTAAAGTTGCCGATTTGGCTCTTATGTTGGATATGAGTTCTGAAATTGCTTTAAAAGTAATATATAAATTAATAAGCCAATTTCAAATTAGGGGTTCTTTCTCACTGAATAAACAATTTTATTATACTCAGAAATATATAATGGATAATTTGATTAAAGAAGTTAATGAAAAAGGACGTGTTTCACTAAATGATTTAGCTAAAATCTTTAATATTCCTATTGATCTAATAAAATCTTTTTGTGTCAATCTGATGCGAACGGGTGCAATTAATGCGTTTTTTGCTGATCGTGGAAATGAAGTAATTAATGCTGAACAGATTTATAAAGAAATTAAATCATATTCTAAAGAAAAAGGATTATTTGAGCTTTCAAAACTCGCAACTGATTTGAAAATTGCTGTGGAATTAGCTAGAAAGAATCTACATGAACTTATTAAAACTGGAAAAGTTAAGGGAATATTTACTCAAAGAAGAGAATTCATGACAAATAAACACTTAGAAAGTAAAATAAGAGAATTTGCAAAAGCATACAGAACAATGCCTTTACGAGAATTATCTAATAGATTGGGGGTTACAGAATCAAGCATTGAAGAAATTTTAGCACAACTAATAGGAAGAGGAGATATTGATGGGTATATTGATATGCATAAGCGTATTTTTGTAGCATATAGCGTTCCAAGAACACAAGCTCCAGATGAGATAATACAAAAAGCTACAAAAACTGTTTCCAAAGGAGAGATAGAAGTAGTGAGAGATTATGATTTTGAAGGTGGCCAACTACACTTTAAAGTAGCTGTCAGAAATAAAAGTTCCATGGCTGTAAATAATGTAAAAGTTATCTTAGATGTTCCCTCAAGCTATAAGATAAAACAACCTTTAATTACAATCCCAGTAATCGAAAGTAAGAATTCTAGGGGCGTTGACTTTTATCTCGAACCTAAGCAATGTGGATTATCTAATATTGGCGGCACTGTTATATATAAAGATGCAACGGGTGAGCAACACACAATTCATATCAGAAAAAAAGAAGTACAAATAAAGTGCCCTTTAGTTGTTTCATGTCTAGCGACAATAGAGGATGTACAGATAGCAATTTCTGATCTCCCAAATGATGCTCGAGCTTTCCTAATAGCTGATTTAGATCCTCGATTAGCCTATCGAGCTGCAGTTAGGACATTAAAGCATTTTGATGTGAGCACAGTCACTTCTCATGAAGGAGCAGATGCAAAAGGAAATTACGAATCTGAAAGTTGGCATTGCAGCGAGGCAAAAAATACAGGTGGGCGAATTATTACTAGATTATATGTCTCAGAAGCAAGTCAATCTCTTGAAGTTCGAGTTTGGTGTGGAAATGCTGGTCAATTGACGGGATTCTTAGCAAGAATAATAGAATTACTGTTTGAGGAGATTAATATAATCAGAAAGATCAAATCTGAAGAAAGAGAAAAAACTATAGATGTTATGGCAATTACTCAGAATCTGGCTGAGATTTCGGACTATTGTATGCTTAGATGGAAGGCTCAGAACATTAGAAATAAGTTACATGATACTTTCGTTCGACTCAGAAAGATTATTGGCGATAATGAGGCTGTTTTAGGACGTCTTGAATTTTGGTTAACTCAACTCAATAAATATGAGAAAGATGATAAAATCAGTGATTCGGATGCTGATAAGCTGGTAGAAGATGTTGAAAAATTCAAGAGTGTTATTGCAAGAGCTATAAAATTATAGGAAATTTATATCTAAGCCCTATTTTCGCACATTTTTATTTATGAATATTTATATATTTTAATGCTTCTTATTATAATTAATAATAACATTAGGTGTTTACTATCCCAATTATATCGATTAGTATAAATGAACAACTTCGAAAATTTATTAACAAATTAGTATCAAAGAATCGATATGAAAACAAATCTAAATTAATCAGAGATGCATTATTACGATTAATGTCGACAATAGATGTTTCGAGTTTTGAAACTGTTAGTGATATTACACCCTCAAGTAAAAATGTAGTAGGAAATTTAATTATCGTCGCTCCACTCGATTCAAACGTTCAAAGGAAATTAAATAAGATTGAATCAGAATATAATAATCAAATTGTAAGTAAAAACCAGCATTTTCAAGGCGAAAATAGTATAAATTTTCTTATATTTGAAGGAGAAATTCAAAGTTTTCAAAATTTTGTTGTTGAAATTAATGGTATTAAGGAAATAAGGAACTTTCGATATTTAATAATCAACTAATTAACTCAGAGAAATTTTACAAATTATCTTCTTCTGGATATTGTTTATAAGGATTAAATTTAAAGTAAATTCTATGTTTATATCCTTAATTAAACTTTATAATAGATCGCTTTAGGTTATGCAAATTGAATGAAAATAACTTAGAGATTTACCGTAAATTACAGCAACACCTTGATCAATTTCCAATTGGTTATCCAGCAACCGAATCTGGTGTTGAGTTACGGTTATTAAAATATGTATTTACTCCAGAGGAAGCTGAGATCGCATTAAATTTAAGATTTATTCAAGAACCTATAGAAACAATTTACCGTAGAGTAAAGAAAAAAGTTAGTTCAGTTGAAGAACTTGAAAAGATTTTGTATACAATATACAAAAAGGGAGGAATACGTATTAAAAGAAAAAAGAAAGGAGATAAAATAGTAAAATTATATCAAAATGCATTTTTGGCTGTTGGTATGTTTGAATACCAATTAAAGCGGCTTACAAAAGAATATTATGAAGATTTTGAACAATATATGGATGAAGCCTTTCGAGATGAAGTTACTAGCACGAAGATAAACCAATTACGTACCATTCCAGTAGAAAAAAGCATTACTCCCACTCACAATATTGCTACTCATGATCAGCTAAGAAACATTATTGAAAACGCTGAAAGGATTTTAGTAATGGAGTGTATTTGTAGAAAGGGTAAGGATCTCATTGGAAAACCCTGTAAACAATCTGACATGCGTGAAGTATGTTTTGTTTTAAATGATTCAGTAGATCATGCACTTGATCTAAACTGGGGACGTGTTATTCCGAAGGAGGAAGCACTTGAGATTTTTGAAAAGATACAAGAAGAGGGATTGTTAATTCAACCCGGTAATGCATTAAATCCCAGTTTTATCTGTTGTTGCTGTGGATGTTGTTGTGATTTAATTACTAATCTTAAAAAATTAGAAAAACCTTGGGAACTAATTTATTCAAATTATTATGCTGAAGTTGACTCTGATATATGCATTGGTTGTGAAACGTGTGTAGATCGGTGTCAAATGGATGCGATTCAAATACATGATAATATAGCGAAGGTTAATCAAGACTTATGTATTGGCTGTGGGAATTGCATCTCATCATGTCCTGAGCAAGCTTTAACACTTATTAAGAAAGAAAAGGAATATCTACCTCCAAAAAGTACTACGGAATTATACATGAAAATTATGCATAAAAGAGCTGAATTAAGAAGATTAGAAAAAGGTATTGAGTAATTTTATTAAGAGGTGAAATTTATAGGAAAAAATAAATATGGAAAGGGATACCAAAAAAAGGATATCGGTTCAAAAGGAAATAGTAGTGGTGCACCCATTCATGGAGGAAAAATCAAAGCAAGCCATATTTTAGTTGAAAAATTTACTAAAGCTCAAGAAATCTATGAAGATTTACAAGCAGGTGAAAATTTCGAAAATTTAGCAAAAACCTATTCGATTTGCCCTAGCAAAAAGAGGGGAGGAAATTTAGGAGAATTCTCGAAAGGGGATATGGTTCCTGAATTTTGGAATGCGAGTATTAAGCTAAAAATAGGAGCAATTTCACAACCTGTTAAATCACGATTTGGATATCATATAATTAAAAGAATAAGTTAGAATAAGTCTAAGATAAATAGCCCGGCACGGATTCGAACCGTGGTGTCCCTTTCAGAGTATGATACTACCCTAAATCTCGGGATTCAGAGTCCCAAATGCTTGTCCACTACACTACCGGGCTAAATTAGGGAGATAAGTTAATAATTAATAGTTTAAGATTTCTAAAAAACCTTACTTCACTATTAAGAATGAAATATGGTGTTAATAAATATAATTATTCATTTATGATTTATTTTTAATAAGGATAGATTTTTATTATAACATGGTTTTATATTTTATTGGATTACACAACATTAAAGGAGGATACTTTAAAAAAGTTTTAAAAAACTAATTTTTAAACCCCGTGACTGAAACAACAAAAAACCCCGTATAAAAAAAATTTGTTATTATCCTCCTGTGTAATCCTACTTCGATTTATATTTATGTATTATCACAATACTCCAAATAAAGTATCAAAAAGTATATTGTTTTGAATTTATTTTTAAATTCTTTAGCAGGATTATTTAAATAAATCATAAATTTGTGCAAAATACTTATCAGACATTCCTGCAATATAGTCTCGAACAATAAGTGTTAATTTATTTTGGTTTTTTAACGGATAATAATAAGTGGAATATTTGTTATCATCTATGTATTCGATGTGATCTTTAAAAATAGGAGCTTCAAAATCTTCTTCTTCTAAATGCTTTAAAGATTGAGCCCAAATTAATTCAAATTTATCCCGTAATACTTGAATATATGGTTTTTTTGATGTATTATTAGTTTCAAAATAATTTCGTCTATTATAAATATTTTTATAATTAAATTGTTTTAACTCCTTCAATGCTTCAAATATTTCTTCACTATATCCAATAGTGTTATTATCCAAACTGTATTTAAGAAGGTCCATCATTAAAGACTTCATTATTTTTCGATTTGTATCTCCTAGGATTTTTTTACACGTTTCCGGAATATGTTTCCTTTTTATTAGCTTTAATAGGATGGCATCTTCAATATCTCTACCTATATATGAAATCGAATCAGCAAATCTTACAGCAATTCCTTCATAAGACATTGGAACTCGTTTAATCTTGTTTTCAGTAAAACTATCTTTATATTCTCTAAAGAAGTCTTCCCAAATTTTTCCATTAATTTTTTGTGGATGCAATTCTCTTTCATTTATTTCACCATCATGACATAAAATCCCATCAAGAACCTGTAAAGTTAAATTAAGACCTTGTGCTGGTTGTTTAGGAAAGCGCTTTTCAAGATAAAAAACCCATCTAATCCCTTGAGCATTATGATTAAATGTTCCAATTTTATAATTTTTACTTATTTCTTCTAATATTTGTTCACCTACATGGCCATAGCACGTATGTCCAATATCATGAGCAAGAGCACAAGCTTCTATTAAATCTGTATTTAGATTTAACACTCGGCCAATTTGACGTGCTACTCTCGAAACTAGAATAACATGTAATGAACGATGAGTAATATTTGCGTTATTAATCTCAAAGAAAACTTGTGTTTTGTCGATATAACGAGCATATGCCTTGCTATGGACAATTCTATCTACATCCCTAAAGAAAGGAGGGCGAATATCATTATTATACTCATGTTCTTTTTCATGATAATATCTTATAGCTTGCGAATCTGAAATGCCATGAATACCTACTTCTGTATCCTTTCTCATTCTTAATCTTAGTTCCTCTATCTTTTTGATATCCATGCATATCAACAAGCTATAATTTTCATATTAAGAAATTTTTACTAAATTATAAATCTTTATTTAAAGATTAATAGTTAAATAACTTTAAAATTAGAAATTATTAAAATAGAAATTAAAAACTTCCAAATTTTAAATTTATTGCTTCATAGGGGCAAATTTCTTTACATTTCAAACAGAGATTACATTCACCTTTACCTGTAAAAAATTCAAAAGGTTCATCTAAGATCCGAATTTGTTTTGGGCAAATTCGTTCACATTCGCCACAGTCGGACCTTCCTACACATTTAACAGGATTTCTAGATAATTTTAAGAATGAATAATCAGCAACAACAGAGGATATTGCTGCAAATGGACAAAAATATCTACAATAAAATCTAGGATAGCGTACTGAGAGAATTATAATAATTAAGTAAACTATAAATATTATAAAACCGCCGAAATTAGCAAAAAGAGGTTCTAATCCCCCAGATTGAAAGATTTTCACAGCCATGTCTGGGAAAAATACAAAGATATATTCAGAGAGGGAAAAGAATCCTACTGGTTTTTGAGCAAACAATCCTAATTGAGTATAAAAATCAAACCAAAATGCATAATTAGTAACCGCAGTAACTCCAAGGGGTACAATAAGAATTATTAATATGATAATAATGACATATTTAACGTTCAATAAAGTTTTATGGGTTTTCATCTTCATTGATTTCTTCTTTATAGGAAGTGCGGTACATACATCTTGAATTGAGCCGATAGGACATATCCATCCACAAAAGAATCGATTAGTAAATAATATGATTAGTAAAAGTACGCCTATCAAAAAGAACGGAATAACACCAGTTGCCATACTATAAAATATTGCTTCAACTATACCCATTCCCTCCGATAAAGGATTTCTTGGTGAGTTTAAAACAGGAAGTACTTTTAAAAAATTTTCTATACCTACTAGGTTGATTGAGAAGATTAATTCAAGAATGATATAGTTTATCAATAAAAAAGCAATAATCTGTACAATCCGTCTAGCTAATGTTGTTAAATGATCTCTTATTTTGATATTTCTAAAAACCAAGGGTACCACATAAAGAAGATTTTAAATTAATAAATAATTGGTTTTTAAAAAAATTAATTCTTAACAATTGGTATTTCAAAGATATGAATTCTTTTTTAGAGTTTTATCTAATATTTCGTATATCTATTTTAAAAAAAGTAAATCAAAGGAAGCAAGAGGAGTGAAATATTGAATCTTTTCTATTTAAGTAAAATGGTTTCTCGATTTTTTGGAGATTTAGTAGCTTTCCTTAACTTTTTATGGATCATTGTAGATAAACTCACACATTTACTCTCTTCTCCATGATTAGTAATTACAACTTTAGGTCGTGGCTGAATACGTCGTAGAAATTGGGAAATCTGGCTTCTTGATGAATGTCCACTAAATCCTTCAAGCGTAAAGACATTAATATTCAACTTTACAAGCTGCGTTCTGCCTTTAGCATCGACATATTGAAATTCTCTGAATCCTTTTTGGATACGGGAACCTAAGGTACCATTAACTTGGTATGATACGAAAATTAATGAGTTATTTTTATCTTCTGCTAATGACCTAAGATATTGCACTGACGGCCCACCAATTAACATACCGCTCGTAGCTAAAATAATACATGGCCCTCCTGTAATAACATCCAATCTCTCATCTGGAGTACTTATTGTAGTGAAAAATTCGCTTAGAAAGGGATTTTTACCTTGATGAAGTATTTTTTCTCTCAAATCAGAACTAAGAAAATCAGGATGAGCTGTATGAACTGCTGTAGCCTCAGCAATTAATCCATCTAAGAATATTGGGACTCTATCAATTAAACCTTTTGAAATAAATTCTTCAAGTATAATTATCAATTCCTGAGCTCGCCCTACAGCTAAGACCGGAATTAAGACCTTTCCTCCACGCTTAAGTGTCGAGTTTAAAATTTGTCGGAGCTCTCTCTCCGAATCTTGGCGACTGGGGATACGATCTTGCGGACCGCCATATGTTGCTTCGAGAAGTAGGGCTTCGACTCGGGGAAATTTAACAGCGGCCTTTTCGAGCAGCCTAGTCTTCTGGAACTTGAAATCTCCGGTGTAGATAAAATTAAATCCACCCTTTCCGAAATGTAAATGAATTATTGAAGAACCTAATATATGTCCAGAATTATGTAGCGTAAGTTTTATATCTGGTGCTATATCAGTAACTTTTCCCCATGAAAGAGGAACCGTATGCAGTACCGTTGTTTTAACGTCTCTTCTTGAATAAGGGGGTGGTATACCTTCTTTTTCACAAATTTGAACAAAATCTAATTGCAACATAGTAGATAAATTGCGAGTTGGTAAAGTACAATATACAGGTCCCCTATAACCATATTTATAAAGAAACGGAACCATACCGCAATGATCTAGATGTGCATGAGAGATAATAACTGCATCAAGATCTCGTATTGAAAATTCAGGTACATCGAAATAAGGAAATTTATCATTATTGTTTCCTACATTTAAACCCACATCAAGTAATATATTACTATCCCTTGTTTGCATTAAAATACAGGATCTTCCTACTTCCCGAAACCCACCTAGAGCAGTCAATCTAATATCCAAATCTTTAAAAAGTATTGGACGATGAATTCTTTTTCCAATTCTTAATAGGATATCTTTTTGACTTTGTCGCTCTCTCGTCAACATCCCTCTAATAAGGCCGATTGTTTTAGATGTTAATGGTGGTGTTCTTATTGTTTTAGGTTGCCAAAAAGTATTTGCTCTTATTTCCTTCAAATTAACTCCTTTTTTCCCTATTACAAGACCAGGTTTACCAGATTCAATGATTACTTCCCCACGAGTATGATCAAATTCAATATCTGAAATTTCTGCTTCTTCACCTACTAAACTTCTAATATATTCTTCAGTTTCTGAAGGTTCCTTACGTTTTTCGACATTCCATCTAAAAACTACCCTTTTTCTCATAGTTTTAGCTAAATCTTTCAAGATGTCAGAACTTTCAACCACATCAAGATTAGAATTTTCAGAATATACTGCTATTTCAGGACCTTCAAACTCAATTTTCTGTACTTCTATATCAGGAGGTAGATTTTGTATAATTTCACTTTTAATTCTTTCTAATTCTTGTTCGGAACTCATAAAACTTCAGTTTTTTAAATTAGTTCTTAAATTTTTATTTAAGAATTCCTTAAATTGTATTTTTATTATCTAATAAGATTTTAATATATCTCAATTATTTTTGACTTCTAAACTATGTACGCATGAATATAATATATTTTTAAATGATATTTTTTCAACAATCAGAATCTATTTCTCTTAGATAATAAGAGAGAAATTTTAAAAGATCAAATATAAGAATAAATGACTTCTATTTTCTAAGATATATATAAGTTAATCACATAAAAACCTTTTTATTATGTAGAATAGGAGAATTCCTATGTTTAAATAGTATATCTTTAATATTAAAGACATTAAATATACTCTATTTGAGTAAAATTTTTTTAAAAAAGAAACTTTAAAGGAACTATGTCGAAAGTAAAAAAAATAGGAGCATTAGCCTCCGGATCGGGTAGTAATTTTGAAGCTATAGTAAAAGCATGTGAAAATGGAATTTTAAAGAATAAAGCAAAAGTAGAAGTTTTAATCTGCAATAAACCTGGAGCCTTTTGCATGGAACGTGCTAAAAAACATAATATCCCCTATTTTTTAATAGAATCTGATAAATATCTTCATTTACCAAGAGAAGAATTTGATGAAAAAATGATAACCATATTAAAACAATATGAATGTGATTTAATTGTGTTAGTTGGTTATATGAGGCTAGTAAGTCAAAAGTTTATTAACACTTTTAAGGGAAATGTAATGAACATCCATCCTGCATTGTTGCCTTCTTTCAGAGGAATGCATGCCCATAAAGATGCCTTGGAATATGGAGTAAAAGTTTCTGGAGCTACAGTTCATTTTGTAGATGTAGAAACTGATCATGGCCCTATTATAATTCAAAAGTGTGTCCCTGTATATGATACTGATACTGAAGGAACTTTAGGTCCAAGAGTTTTAGAATGGGAACACAAAATTTTCCCAAAAGCGATTGAGTTATATTGTGACGGGAGGTTACATATAGATAACAGAATAGTAAAAATAGATGGAGAACTAAAATTATAAGTTATTGCATCATATAATGCGGGAAATGATTTCGTTGAAAACTCTGACCCAACTGAAAATTGAAAATATTATTTCAATTTTATGAAGATGATCTTGAGTTATGAGAATCATCATTTCCCGCTCCTTTTTAAGTTCTAATAATCCTAAAATTTTAATCGAAAGAATTATTGATTATTTATATATCATATTAAGAAACTGAATAGGTAATAGTAATGCCACGCCGTAAGGAAATAACAGATATACTAAGAATGATGGAACAAACAGAGAATATAAGAAATTTTGGATTAGTTGGGCATATAGACCACGGTAAAACTACCCTTTCTGATTCATTATTAAGTGAAGCTGGTTTTTTATCGCCAGATTTAGCTGGTGAAGCTAGAGCACTTGATTATCTAGAAGAAGAACAACAACGTGGAATTACTATGAAATCTGCCAATATTTCTTTGTATTATGAAAAGACATTGGAAGACCATAAACCCTTTCTTATTAATTTAGTTGACACCCCAGGACACTTAGATTTTAGTGGTAAAGTTACACGAGCTTTAAGGCTAGTTGACGGAGTTGTGGTTGTAGTTGACGCAGTTGAAGAAATTATCACTCAATCTGAAACAGTAATTAAACAAGCGTTACAAGAACGAGTTAAACCGATCTTGTATATAAATAAAGTGGATCGTCTTATTCGAGAATTAAAATTGACTGACGAGGAGATAAGAAAGAAATATACTAGAATTATTAATGATTTTAATAAACTTATTAAAAGATATGCCGATAAACCATTCAAAAAAGAATGGCAAGTATCCCCCGCTAATGGAAATGTCGCTTTTGGATCCGCACTTCATAAATGGGGCTTTACGTTAAAAATTTTGGAAAAAAGTGAACTTAAATTCAGTGATATAAAAGCTAGATATAAAAAAGAGACTTATTCAAAAGAAACATATGCAGATTTGGTTATATATCTTCCAATTCATAAAGCCATTTTAGAAATGGTCGTAGATCATCTTCCCAATCCTAAAGAGGCACAGAAATACAGAATCGAAAAAATCTGGGATGGAGATATCAATTCAGAAATAGGACACGCAATGAGAGAATGTAATCCTCTTGGCCCATTAGTGATTTGTATGAGTAAAGTACAAGTTGATAAACAAAATCTTATAGCTACAGGAAGAATTTTCTCAGGGATTTGCTCAAAAAGAGAAGAAATATTTTTATTACGTGAAAATAATTATGAAGTGATTCAACGTACAGCTATTTTTATGGGTCAAAGAAGAGAACAGGTCGAAAAAGTACCTGTTGGAAATATAGTGGCAATAGAAGGTCTTAAAAGGCTAAAAAGTGGCGAAACTATTGTTGAAAGTAATTACATAGATAAGATGGTTCCATTTGAAGATGTAAAATATGTAACTACCCCAGTTGTTACAGTCTCTATTGAACCTGAATATTTGAGGGATATGGATGAAATGAGAAAATTAATTGAAAATCTAATGATTGAAGACCCAAATTTAAGATTTGAAATTAATGAGGAAAACGGTGAATTCTTATTATCGGGTATGGGACCATTACATCTTGAAGTAACAGCAAAGGAAATAGAAAAAAGGGGTATAAAGGTTTCAATATCGGAACCAAGGGCAGTTTTCAAGGAATCATGTCGATCTAATTCATCATTAATTACTGTGAATTCACCAAATAATCAGAGTTCCCTTTCAATTAAGATTGAGAGATTGGATCGCAAAACAGCTAGTTTTTTACAATCTGTAAATATTAATTCATTTAAGCCCTTAAGTGTTTTAAAAGAAATTTTGGAAAAGAAGACAAACTTAAGGGAATCTGATATTGAACACTTTTGGAAATTTGATAGTGATCAAAATCTCCTAATTTATAATGGAATTGATAATTTAAATGAGTTTTTTAAGAATATTATTATTGAAATTTTCAAAAAAATTCAGCTAAACGGACCACTCTGTGGTGAAAAACTTACTGAACTTAAAATTAGCGTTGAAAATTTGAAGATCGATAATTTAAATGAGGAGAATGCATTTACAGAATTATCTACTATGTTTTATGAAGCAATAAAAAAAGGACTTAACGAAGCTGAATTAATTTTACTCGAACCATTATACCATTGCATTATCCAACTGCCTCCAGATTATATTAAAAATGTATTAACTTTACTCACGAAATATTCAGCTAAAATTAAAAATATAAATCAGGAGAAAGAATATCAAGCGATAATCGAAATCCTAATCCCTGTTAGGAATTCAATAAAATTTGCTGAAGATATACGATCTACCACCTCAGGAAGAGCTTTCTGGCAAAATGAATTTTATGCCTTTTTGGAAGTTCCGCACCATGAGGCAAATTCAATAATTAATAACCTGCGATTTATAAAAGGACTTTCTTGGTAAAATTGGAAAAGTATGCGCCCGCCGGGAATTGAACCCGGGACGCTGGCTTGGGAAGCCAGCATATTACCACTATACTACGAGCGCTTTTTGTGATTTGTATAATATAATCATAATAGTATTACTGAAATAAATTTTTTGAATCCCAGTTAGAAAAAATACTAAAATTGCTAAAAAGAGTTAAAAATGAGTTAAAAATTAAAATATGAATCGATCTTATTATAAAATTAGTTCTTTATAAAAACAATTAATGGGTAAAATTGATGGATATTATAGAATTAAAAATAGAAAAAGGCATTCAAATTAATCAAGATGATGCTTTAATTATTGTGGATATGCAATACGACTTTATGCCTGGTGGGGCATTACCGGTTGAAAATGGTGATCAAATCATTGAGGGGATCAATAATTTAGCGTTAAAATTCAATGCTAATCAGAATAAAGTTGTTTTAACTCAAGACTGGCATCCCCAGGATCATTTATCTTTTGCAAGCAATCATCCTGGGAAAATTCCTGGTGATGAATATCAAACCGAAGCTATAGGTCCTGTGCTGTGGCCTGATCATTGTGTGCAAGGCTCAAAAGGAGCAGAATTCCATAATAAGCTGGATAAAAATTTAGCACATGCTATAATTCGCAAGGGCTATAATCCTCAAATCGATAGTTATTCTGGCTTTATTGAAAATGACAAGAAATCTGAAACAGGTTTAGCAGGATACTTAAAATCACTAAGCATCAAGAGAATTTTTGTGTGTGGCTTAGCATTAGATTACTGTTGTTATTCAACAGCTATCGATGGTATTGATTTTGGATTTGAAGTATATTTTTTGATTGATCTAACTAAAGGAATTGACTTACCTCCTGGCAATATTTCAAACTCTTTAGAAAGTATGACTAAAAAAGGTATCAAATTCGCAAAGATTGAAAGCTTTTCTTAAATTCAATATCTTTTCTATAACTTATAACTTTTAAAGTATCGTTTCATTACAGAAATAATACACTAAAAGCTTAATATCAACTTAATTATGAATATAAACTTCCCTTACAAAAATATTTTAGTTGTTTGTAGTGTAAACACAGCTAGAAGTCCCATGGTTGTCGGATTTTTGAAGGATTTTTTTTCAAAAAATAATTTAGATGTGAATGTTCTATCAGGAGGAATAGCCTCAAACGCTAGGGATGGGATGCTTATCTCTCTTGACGCAAAATTAGTCATGAAAGAGGAGGGAATTGATTTACCAGAAGAATCTCTATCAATAGACTTAAAAAAACGTCCATTTTTAATTCATAAATCAGATTTGATCCTAACGTTAACCGAAAAGCATAAAAGTGAAATCCTTAAGCTTATCAAAAGCAATAATAAAGAAATTTTTACCTTAAAAGAATTTGCTGGTGATTATGGAGATATTGAGGATCCTTCAATGAAGGGAGTAGATGGTTTCAGAAAAGCAAGAGATAAAATAAAAGAAAATATAATGAAAGGATTAAAGAAATATATGTGAGATTGTATGTGGGAATTTATCATTATTGCAATTTTACAAGGATTATTTGAATGGCTTCCTATATCATCTTCAGGTCAAGTAATGATTCTTTCTTTGGGATTTCTCAATATTTTAAAAGCAGAAGCATTCAGTCTTTCAATATGGCTGCATTTAGGAACTACATTTGCAGTTATTATTAAGTTTAGAAAAGATTATATTAACATTGTCAAATCTTTTATACCTAATAAGTTTAATAGTAATAAATTGGACATTAAAAAGAGAAACTGGTTAATTTTTGGTACGATTGGCACTGCTATTACTGCTTTACCATTGTATTTTTTATTTAAGATCATTGTTATTGGAGAATTTACAGAAATCCAGGGAGATATTCTAACTCTAATAATTTCTGCATTACTCATTATAACCGGTATTGTTTTACTTAAAATAAAAAAGATATACGGAGCGAAAATAATAGATAATACACAAGATAAGGATATAATGAAAGATTCCTTTATAGCTGGACTATTTCAAGGTTGCGCTATTCTCCCAGGAATTTCTCGTTCTGGTTTTACTGTATCTACTATTCTCTTTGAAAAATATGAGTCTGAACATGCTTTAAAATTAGGTTTTTTGATGTCAGTTCCTGTTGCAATTGCATCTATTATTGTTGATATTATATTTGGGAGTTCTGTTTTCGGAATCTTAGATCCTCTTACTATAGTTATTATAACAATAGTTAGCTTTGTAATTGGATATCTTTCTATGGAATTATTACTAAGAGTTTCAAAAAAAATTCAATTTGGATATTTCTGCATATTATATGGAATTATATCATGGTTAGTTATCTTTCCAATCCTTATTGCCACAGGTATAAGTTAAATAGTTGAGATATAGTCTTTAAGATAATTTACAATTATATCATCTATATTTAGAATACCCTTAAATCCTGGAAAATCATTTAAGTCAACTAAATAATATTTTCGCCTATTTAAAGGTTTTATTAGATCAAATCCGAATATCCTAAGATTCAATTGTTTTGCTAAAATTTTTGCTAATTTTTTGACACTTTCCGTTATTTTAAATTCTTGTCTATCTATCTCATCAACATTAATATCAGCGGGATTTTCACGTAGAAAGATATAAATTGGGTTCTCTCTTTTAATTCCAAAAACTTTATCACCTACAACATAAACCTTTCTTTCTATTCCATCACATTCTATAAATTCTTGAATATATACATCATAATATGTGAAAGCATTATATCTATTGCAGAATTTATCGATTTCGTTTATTTTTTTTGCTAAAAAATTGAATCTGTTATACTTATCATGCTGATAATGACTTTTTATAACAATTGGTAATTTGGGGGAGGCCCATTTCTTAAATTTTGATATATTTGATACATTATAGTTCCAAGATTGGGGCAGAGAAAAATATCTATTAATATATGGATTTTGATTAAAAACTTTCCTCAGTGCATAATCGAGAGCTATTTTATTTTTACACATTAAAACGGTATCCACATTATGAAGGGCTGGAATGTTATTAATCTTAGCATAATGAAGAAGGTCGATGGAACAATCATTTCTAACTTTCACAATAATAAGAGCTGCTTCTTCAAAAGAATTCGGCATATTTGAAAGATTAAAGAATTCATTTTTAGGATCATGAGTAATAAGCTTAATATTTTGAATTTTCTCTAATTTATCTATAACCTTTTTGATGACTTCATGATCTTGTCTAGCTGAGAATATTATCTTTTTTTGCATCCCTTAATCATTTATTATAGTTTTACATTCATTAATTTACATTCTTATCTCAAATGTAATTTATACTACCCTTTAATATTAAGTTTAAAAGGATATGCTTTTAAATATTAACGATAATTTATCATCAAAACATTTTTTTCAAAAAAAAAATAACGTGAAAGATCCATGGAAACTAAAAAAAAGATTTTTACTCGCTTTTTAATTATACAAGTTCTACTTATCGGAGTTTTATGGGCTGCTGATCGCATTTTTTTCTTTTTTGAGTCAGAATTTTTTAATACTTATTTAGATCACGTTTTAAATTTACCTAATGTCGATCTTTATATCGGTATAATGGTTGCTCTCTCAGCGGCAATGGGATTAATAATGAATTTTGTATGGGGTGTCCTTAGTGACAATACTCGAACAAAATGGGGAAAGAGACGACCCTATTTTCTTTTTGGGATTGTTGCTGGAATTGGGATGATTTTATATGGCTTATCCAATAATTATATTATATGTGTAGTTATAGATGTAATCTTGATTGGAGCAACTTCAAATGCAGTATCTGTTTCTCAGCGAGCTATAATACCTGATACAGTAGATTTAGAACGTAGAGGAAGGGCAAATGGTATAATACAAGCAATATCGTATTTGGGATTAATAGTTGCACTTGGTTTTTTTCTAATGGGTAATGAGCTATTCGGAGAACCAGCACCTTTACCTAAAACAGGAATTATCATTGGGCAAGAAGGTCATTTTATACTTCTTTCTCTTGGAGGAATTATTTATATTGTATGTTGTATTATCGGATTTCTATTTATTAGAGAAAAATCTATTTCAGAATTACCCCCAAAAAGGAAATTTATAGACGAATTAAAAGAGTTAGTCGATATTAGTCAATTAAAAGAACAAAAGAATTTCTTTAAAATTTTACTGGCAGCAACGGTTTTTACTGCGGGGATCTATTCAGTATTGCCCTTTTTTTTCGCATATATTTTTAATTTAGGATTCAATACTACAGAGTTGTTAATTGCAGTCGCTGTTGGATTTGGCGTTTTAATTCCAGCAGTCCTCTTTCTAGGTAGACTTGCTGATAGATTTGGACGCAAACGGTTTCTTCCTATTTTAATCGTTATTGTGAGTATAACTTATGCTTGTATGATTTTTGTAACTGTGGGAACAGAAGTAAATTACATTTTATTTGTAGTATTACTTCCATTCATATTAATTGGATTATTAGGATTAGATACAATCATAAATGCATGGGCACAAGATACTCTACCAGAAGATAAACGAGGAAAGTTTTATGGGATTTTTAATATTGTGTACACCGTTTCTCAAATAATTGGGTCATTGCTCGCGGGGACATTCTCGGTCTTATTTGGTCGACCCGTAATATTTATTGTAGGAGCTATATTATTCTTAATCTCAATTCCATTTTTCCTATATGTTAAGGAAACTCTAAAAAAGAAATAACTTATTTTTTTTTTATTTGAAAATTGGTAAATCAAGAAATTTTCATTATTTTCTTTGAGGCTCCACTATCATTTTTATCTATTTTTCTCGATCATAGTACTCCTTAATAGATTTATTGCAGATGTTATAAAACATTCTTAATTATAATAATTTTGATCTAACAATAAATTCCAGAAAATAATCTAATTCAAAATCAATACTTATGATGGTTTCAATATTCCAACATATAGGTATTAAATCTTTACGGTATTTTAAAATCATTTAAATATTATCATTTTATTATAGAAAATATAATGGCGAAAAATATCAACGTTGCTATCATTGGAGT
>JBHLOI010000122.1:0-4270 GCA_048940645.1 Promethearchaeota archaeon
GTTCCACCACAATATTTGCACTTAAATGGTAAATAACCAATTTGATCTCCACAGTTTTCACAGTAAGTCATTTTTCTCTCCTTATATAAATATTATTAAGAAAAAATCTTATTACGAGTATAAAAAAGTTTCGTGCTTCATAATTATTGTGATTATTTTAACAAGAATTATAAAATATAATTAGATCGGATAGTATGGATTTGTCTCGATTGGAGCATATATACTCATAAGAGTAATGATTAATAACACTACAAGCGATATCATTAAGAGAAAGTAGACTTTTTTATTCCATTTCCAGATATTCTGCCCATCTAAAATTCCAAAGGGTAGCATGTTAAAGGTTCCAAGCATAAAGTTGAAATATGCAGCAATTCCAATGAAATGATTCAATGGATAATAACTTGTTGGAATAAGAAAAGATATTGTAAAAAGAATTGAGCCATATATCAAATTAACTATGGGGCCTGCTGCCTTACATAAACCAGTTTTTCTACTTACTTTATCCAATCCTAAAACTACAACTGCTCCCGGTAATGCTAATCCAGGTAATGGAGCCGAGCCTGTAACCAACGTAAATAATCCCATCGCTAAAGTAATACCAGTTAAAATCATACCAAAGGTAAGTAATCTAAACTTTGTTTGGAGCCCAAAATGTATTGCTACTTGACGATGCCCCAATTCATGAAAAAGAAAAGCTGTTGCGTAAAAACCTGCTAACATAAATAGAGCCCAGATATAATCAGGGTTAATAACAATTTTATAAAACGATATTATTCCAATAATAAAGATCAAAGCTACACCTATTAAGAAATGTAAAAGTTCAGATTTATGTGCTAAAAGTATTCCCTTAAATTCAATCCCTGAATCCGGATCAAAAGCATTATCAGGAATTTGTTTTTCTTGACGGTACCACGTATAAGTTCCATCCACTGTACCTCTTACTAACGAATCTGAGGAATTTGCAACCTCTTGGGTAGAATATGCTGAAATTATTTGAGGAGCATCTATATATGTAGAACTTGATGGAGTCTGTTGTAATCTTAAGCTTTCTATTACGATATTACATTCATGATCAATGGATTCTTTATGTAATGAACAATAATTTTGACCACACTTGCTGCAATAATAGATATCAGACGTTTCCCTCCCACAATGATAACATATAGCCATAATTAAATTACCTGTAAAAAATATATAATTAAAAATTATGATTTTACTATTGATATAAAATTTAATATTAATAATATTTAGCCTAAATTTAAATCAAGGTTATATTATCTGTTTATAAATAAAGTATTTCATGCAATAGACATAAATAAAATTAAAATTCTTAAAAGTTCAAAATTATGAGTGAAGATCAAAATAAGGATCAAAAAGAATTGGAACAAGAAAGAGAAAAACTGAAGAATTTAGGAGTAAAAGGTACTTGGAATATTTTAACTGATCTTACAAAAAAGAAAAAGGAAGATTAAGAATTTATTCAACTAATTTATCAATTCTTATTGAAAAATAACTCTTTTTTCAAAAAATTAAATTACTTATTATTCATTTTATTTAATAACTTAAACTATTATAAAGAAGTGGGTTCAAACGGGTAAAGTAGTCTATTGTTCTACCTGCGAACGGGAAGTAGAACTAAGAAGGAAAAATTTCGATCATATATACCATGAAGTTTTATGTTTTATGGTTCTGCTTACATTTGGTTTAGGATTCCTTATTTATCTTCTCTTAAAATATTCCAAAAAAAAAGATCGATGTCCTAATTGTGAAACAAGATTCAATATTGAAACTCTTGAACCCATAAAAGATTAATTTTAAGATAAAAACCTACTTTACTTTCATTTTACTTTTACATTTAGGGCAGATTTGATCTTTATCTGAAATGTTTTTCTTCATAATTATTTTTTGATATTTACACTTTGCTTTTGAACAGACTAATACATACTTATTAAAAGCTGATTTTTCAGTTGAGACTTTTTCAGATTGACTTCTTCTCCCTTTTTCTACTGCTTTATCTTTTTTAGCTTCAGTTTTCTTCGCCTTCTCATCTGGTTTTAACCATCTCTCTAAACTCAAAGAATCTTCACAAATTCACTAGAATTAATAATTAAATTTTCTAAATAATAAAAGTAAAAAGAATAAAAAAATAATGGTATTTAATCACTGATAAGCTTTTAAAACACTTGCTCTTCACCAGCAATTAATCGTTTTCTTAATTCGATCAGATGTTCCTTCGATAAAAATTCTTCAACTACTCCACTTGCTATTTTTTCTATACTTGAAAAATTTACATTACCTGCTGGGATTAAAGTTATTGAGTTTACCCAAGGATCAGTTATAGGTCTTCCTATTTGTGATAAAAGTTTAACATGACATTCAACTATGTCTCCTTCACCTCTCTTATAAATTTCCCGGGCAATATTAGTTGCAGCAATATTGTATATTTTTCCAACATGATTAATTGGATTTTTACCACAAACCGCTTCTAAGCTCATCGGTCTACATGGTGTTATTAATCCATTTGAGCGGTTTCCCCTCCCTACTTCCCCATCATCTCCCGCTTCAGCGCTAGTCCCAGTTATGGTTAAATATATTAAATTTTTATCCAAAATGTCGGCTACATTTATTTGACAGGATACTTCACGATTGGGTATGATATCTGCTGCTAGGTTTAATACGGCTTCTTTGATCTGGTTAGTATAACTCATATATTCATCAGTATCGTTAACGTATTTACTTATCATAGCAGCAGCAACCGTAATTCCAACTTTATTTCCAACCCGCTCAACCATTACTTTCACATCTTCACCAGAACCCTTACATTCATCTTTAAATTTATCTGAATTTATAAGTCTTTCAGCTTCAAGTGCAATCTTTTCTGCATCTGAATAAGGAGCATAACCAACACCAAAACTGGTGTCATTTGCTAGGGGTACTTCTTCAGAGTGATGAGATTCATCAAAAACTCCAGTTAAATCCGTAGAACCCGGTCGAACAGCATAATCAAATTGAATATGCTTTTCAAGATTAAGATTTCTGAATATACTGGATAATACCTGTCTTTGTGTTTCTATGCAAATTGTTGCGACTGGGATATAATCTAATTTGGTTTCTGTTCCACATTCTCTTAGGATTTGATTTATAGCTCTTCCAACTATCAAGAAATATTGAGGTTGAATAATCATTCCTCCTCCGAATTCTGGTTTAGCTACTCCGCCAACTAGGGCTGCTTTATCCACATTATGATGATATACTCTATTAAAATTCTCCAAATAGTATTTACAAAGAGCTCTAGAACATGCATCGGCAACAGCATCACAAACAGTATCAGGGTGCCCAATTCCTTTCCTTTCACAGATTTCAGGGAAATCCGAGTGTTCAATAGCAAATTTTAAGTCTAATTGATTTATTTTCAACATTTTCTATAACCAACTTCTTAATCATATAAACAGTTATTTAATGTATAAATCTAAATTAATAATAAAATAAAATAATTATTAAAAAAAAGATGCATTTAAAGCATAATATATGCTTTAAAATTATAGTAAAAAAACTTTTCGCATCGAGGAGATCTTAATTTTACCAGATTATGCTACTCTTAAATATTTAAGAAAAAGTTTAAATTTTAGTCAAAAGGAATTAGGAGATAAATTAGGTATACCTCAATCAACTATATCAAGAATCGAAAATGGAACAATGGATCCTCCATATTCCAAGTTTAAGAAAATTTATGAATTTTTAGAAACAGAAAGTAGAAAAAAAAAACAAGCTGAAATGACTGCTAGAGATATTATGACAGATAATATTATCTCAATAAAACCTAAATCATCAATTAAAGAGGCTATAGAACTAATGTATGACAATGATATATCGCAGCTACCAATTATAGAAAAAGGGCAAAATCTTGGCAGTATTACTTCTAAAAAGATTCAGAAAGAGATAACAGATAAACCAGAAATTATCAATGCTGATATTTTTCTTATAAAAGAATTACCTTTTCCGGAAGTAGAAGTTCATTGGGACGCAAAAGATATTTCAAATCTACTTGTCAATTATCCTGCTGTGTTAGTAAAAAAGAATGATTCTTATATTGGAATTATAACAGATTCCGACTTTCTCAAACTTACAACCAAGTGAAATAAACTAAATTTATCAATTTAAAACATTAGATGCGGTTATAGAATTAAATTAATTAATGTCAAATACATAATCTAAATAATCATAAAGATTTTTATATCAGTTTAATTTTAAACTAATGGGATTTAATGAC
>JBHLOI010000123.1:0-4204 GCA_048940645.1 Promethearchaeota archaeon
ATAATAAAAATTAAATAGTTAAGAGTAAGTGAGATTATAATGGATATCATAATTAGACCTTTAACTTCAGATTTAATAGAAGATTTTTTAAATTTTTTCGATAACATTGGATTTGTTGATAATCCCGATTGGGCTGGTTGTTATTGTCAATTTTATCATATCGAGGGTTCAAGGAAAAATTGGGCTAAAAGAACTAAAGAACAAAATAGAAATTCATCCAAGGCACTAATTGCTTCTGGAAAGATGAAAGGCTTTCTTGCGTATTTAGAAGGAAAACCAATTGGGTGGTGTAATGCCAATTCAAAAGAAAATTATTCATATGTTCTTTTTGAAGATGAGTCTAATAACAAAAAAAAAATCGCAGCAATAGTTTGTTTTTTAATCGATCCTTCTTATCGAAAGAAAGGAATTGCTAAATTGCTCTTAAAAGAAGTATGCGAATATTATAAAAACAAGAAGTATGATTATATCGAAAGCTATCCTGTCAAGAATGTTAAATCAGATGCTCATAACTATCATGGTCCTTATTCCCTATATTTTTCGGAAGGATTTTCTGTATTTAAAGAATTAAAAACAATTTATGTAATGCGGAAGAAACTATAAAAAAATTTATAATTCTTCTACATTGTAAAGTTTTCAAGATAATAAGGCTCTTTTTCTTTATAAATCATAAAAAAAAATAAAATATTAACTAGAATTATTTATTTCTTTAATTCTAGGTGTAGAATTTTTCTTATCCAGTTCGGTAAAATAAATCCGAGATAGATGAATAGTATACCAATAATCCCTAGAATCCTGATTATGATAGTAATCTCAATTAAATCTGCAATCATCATATCTATATTAACCGAAATTATAATAATTGTCATACCGACTACTAAAAATTTACCTTTCCATTGAAGTTCACGATTCTGGCTTCTTTTAATTAAATAAATACCTAAGTGATAAGTAGTAATCGTATTAATAATAAGAGAACCAAGAAAAGCTATTAATACGAAACCAGTATAATTAACTTCATAAGGAAAAATATTTGAGCCAATCATTTCTAGGATAGGAGCACCAGGGGCTATAAAAAGGAAATAAATTAAATATACATAGAAGATAATAGCAAAAATAGCATATGCTACCAGTGCAAATTTTACTTTTTTTTTAATTAACATTTTAAAGTATATATAAAGCCAAGAAATTGTTGCAATCCCTATTCCCGCAGTACCAATCAATATTTTTACTTGATATGTGAATATATCGTGAGTAAAAATCCAATATATGTAATTAAGACCGATTTGGTAGTAACCCGCGGCTGAAAATAACATAAAAATCGAAAAGATATAAAGCATTAAGTTTTTCGTTTTTATTGCTTTCGAGAGTATCAAAATACTTAGTAAGATCGTAATGAGATTATGAATAAAAGCAAGTGCTCCTGAAATTTGCATTTCAGTATTTAATTCGACGAATAACATTCGAATTCATCATTATTTTTTATAATTTAATAACTAAAGTTATTATTAAAAATATGTTTTTTTATTATAACCATTTATCAGCATGATCCTTAATGAATTGTTTCATGTTTATGGGTTCTCTTCCTAAAATTTCTTCTACATCAGGATATAATTGGTCCGCTTTCCCAAGTCTAACAATAAAGTATATCATTTTCATAACTTTAACAAAATCTTTAGGAAATCCGTAAGTTAACATTTTATTAACAAAAGCTTTTGATTTAGGATTAGAATATGTTATTTTTTCCCCTAATTGTTTTGTCATTAGATCAGAAATCTTATAAAAATCTAGAGCCTCACAACCAGATAAATTAAGTGTTTTGTTTAGAAATGTACCTAATGTATCTCTGAATACCCTTACTGCAACAGCAGCTATATCCCGAATATCCACAAAACTTATTTTTCCTTTTCCAGCAGGAATGAAAAGATCTTTTTCTTTTCGTATAATTTCTCCATGGACATTAATTAAATTTTGCATGAAGAAACTTGCTCTTAAAAAAGTATAATTAATGCCACTTTTTAGTAAATACTTTTCAATTTTATAATGCGGAACTCTCTTATTCACACCTATCATTGATAAGAATACAATATGCTCAATACCCGCTTCTTTAGCAGCATCAATAGCAGGAAAAATAGAATCTTTAAATTCTGTCATATGAGGTGGACGATTTAAAAACATCTTCTTTACATTTTTATATACATCCTTATAAGTTTCAGGATTTTCTAGATTATAATATAGATAAGTTATATCATTTCCTAAAACCTCTCTGACATCCCTTATATCTGCCGCTTTAAATGGAATTTTATTTCTTTTCAACTCTTTCACAATTTCAGAGCCGACATTCCCAGCTGCTGCGGTAATTAAAATTTTTTCTTCCATATAAATTAAGCCTTAGCTATTTTTAATAAATAATAATTGTAATTCATAATTTAATATATTTAAATTTATCAATTGAATGAAAATAATCTTACAATTTTCCATAAAATCTAAACTAAACTTAGATATTATTTTAATATTAAATTGATATTTAAAAGCATTTAAGAGAATAACAATAATTTATTCTAGAGCATGTTTATGAAATTCTTGGTTATTTGGGGCTGTTTTAAATAAATTAAGATTGATTTTAAGGAGTATTACAATCGTTAAATCATAAATTTCAAGATCAAAAAAAATCTCTAATCTAATGGCTCAGAACTATTTCTATGGCTTTTCTTCTAAGACATCGGACTTTTGTCGATCGGGTGAAATTATTAACCAAAACATATTCTATCGGAAATTTCACGCAACTTTTAAATATTTGAAAGAAGTAATATAATATAATAAAGTTCATGTTGAAAAATGTGAACTTTGAGAAAAATTATATGAAATTATAAAGTGGAGGAAAAAAATATGGCTAAAAAAGTATTTGCCTGGAGTCCTGTTCGAAAGTTAATGAAAGATAACGGTGCGGAGATGGTTGCACGGGATGCGGTAGACGCCCTAATCGATTATTTGGAGAAAACTGCTAAAGGAGTAACAAATAAAGCCTTAGAAATGACTCGCCATGCAGGAAGGAAGAAGCTGACTCTCGAAGACATGGACTTGGCAATGAAATTAATGTAAAAAACAGTCTTAACGCAAAATTCTAACCTTTTTTTTTAATTATTATTATTATCTTGAGGAGGGATACTGTAATATAATTACTCCCTAATATCAATCTTATATCCTTTATCATAAAAAGGATAGATATTCTTATTATTATACTTAATGAAAAATTCCATAACATCTTCTGGAGTACGAAACGTACCAAGATGGTAATACTGCTCATTGTTACGGTATTCATGTATATCCGCCATTAAAAAATCTAACTTACGACCATGAGGGCCACCATCATAGTGATATGCATTAAATAAATCTGAAGTAATTTGCTCATAATTTTCTGATTCTAGTTCAAATTGTTCTGAGTGATTCTTAAGAGTAGTTAAAATAAAATCATGTGGAGATAAATCTCTTACGAATGGAAGAGGACAAGTAAAGTACCATTGAATTACAGATTTTAACTTCCTATATGCGAGTGTGCGCTTAATGTGCATTATTTTTTTTTCGTGATCCCTAACCTCTTGCTTGATTTCTTCCATTGACATTCGAAAAAATGCAAGGTTATTTTCATCCCAATATTTATCTGGTTCAACCAAACGAAATTCTCTCGTTTCGAAATTAAATACTACTGCGGCATGTGTACCTGAATCACGCAAATAATACCAATTTTCAAGTTCATCTTTAGGAAGTTTTGGAGTATTTGTAAAGAAATTTATGGGAAATAATTGAAAATGAGTTAGAACCTGGATTGGATTAAAATGCAATTTTTCTTCTAGAGTATCAGCACATGCTTCAATTATCTTATTTACATCATGCTTAAATAATTGTCTCTTCATTTCACATCATATTTTTTTTAACTTTTTCTAATTAAAGTTAATGGAAGTATAGAAAATTCTTCTTATTTTTTTTTCTGGAAATATTATATTTTTTTCCATCTCAGTAGATAAACAATACCTGTTTCGGGAATTTGAGCCATTAATTCTAACTGATCATCAAAAAATGTAAAAAATCTTTCCTGAATAGTTCCTTCCCAATTTGGGAATAAACTGGATTCAATATGATGTATAACTCTTCTACTTTTTTCATCAATCTCATACGTTCCGTAATAAGAACTACACTCATTAAATGC
>JBHLOI010000013.1:0-66914 GCA_048940645.1 Promethearchaeota archaeon
TTATAAAAGCACAATAAAATGAAGACTGAACAAGAAGTTATGAGTACAGAACACGATAAGAGGAAATACAAACTAAATATATACAAAGCATATTTATTTCAATTCATTTTAGGAATACATACTGTTAGAGCAGTTTATTATATTTATATGACAGAATGGGGCGGTCTTTCATTTTTCGAACAAATGATATTGCAATCATACTTTTGGCTTATGATTTTTGTACTTGAAATACCCTCGGGAGCTATTGCAGACTATTTAGGAAGGAAAAAAGCGCTAATATTTTCGGCTTTAACAGTGATTCTTGCTGCTTTTACATACAGTATTACTCCTTTTATATTCTTGTTTTATATAGCAGAAACCTTATGGGCGTTTAGTATTTCCTTGATATCTGGAACTGATGAAGCATTTATCTATAGTTCACTAAAGGTATCTGGTGAGGAAGATAAACTACCGAAAGTCATGGGTAATATGCGAGTGATGAATTTAATTGCTTTAACAATCTCAGCACCTTTAGGTTCGCTTATTTACGCCTATGTTTCTCTACAATTCACAATGACTTGCTTAGGACTTATTTATATTGGAGCATTTATTACTTCTTTAACATACCACGAACCGAAGTTCAATAATAAGATAAAATCTGAAAGATACTTATCTATTCTCAAGGATGGATTTAAAGAATTAAAAAAGAATAAAATTTTAAGAATTTTATGTTTTGATCGATTATTCATAAATATCTTAATCTTTCTTTTATTTTGGACATGGCAACCATATCTTGATGCATTGGGAATTCCCCCAAATTTGTGGATAAATGAAGAAGTATCAATTCCTTTATGGGGAATAATTTTAGCAATAATGAATTTAACAAATGCATCGCTGGCATTTTCATTCCCTAGAATTCTTAAGAAATTTAAAAGGAAAATATATTTTTTAATCATTATAGATATAATTAATGGATTCGCTTTCATATTCCTAGGGCTAACAACTAATCCCATTCTCGGAGTTATAATTCTTTTATTTATTGTTGGATTTGGATATCCAAGGTTTTTAATTTATATGCATGGAATTAATAAACAAATTGAGTCTGAAAATAGAGCAACAGTCCTTAGTACAATAAATATGTTCCAGAGTCTTTTATTTGCAGTGCTTTATCCCATAATGGGATACTTAGTAGAAACATGGAGTGTTTACTGGTTTTTCATTATTAATGGTATTTTAATTTTAATCATTACAATGTTTACGCGAGTTAAGAGTGAATATCTTTAAAATAAATAGCATAAAAATTAAGTTAATTTGAAGGTTCTGGTATTTGAATAATAAATTTACTTCCTTTTGTATAATCTCCTTCGACTCTATCCTCAACCCAGATGTTTCCGTCATATTTTTTGATTATTTTTTGAACTAATGATAGACCTAAACCCATCCCTTTAGTTCTCTTCTCTTTTCTATAACCTTCCTTGAATAATATCCCTTTTTTCTCTTTAGGGATACCTATTGCATTATCTATAAATTCAAATTTAATGTAATTCCTGTTTTCTTTTAATTCTCTTAAAATATTTATATTAATCTCAATCTTTTGATTAGAATTGTGCTTTATAGCATTTATTAAAAGATTATCGAATACCTCATGTAATAATTCATTTGCATCAACTAAATAATTATCTTCTTTGCAATCAATATTTATGTTTATCTGTCTCTCTGAATAAGCCTTGTTTATGAAATCAATAGAATTTCTTAAAACTTCACATGAATCTATTAATCCAAGTTCTATATCCTTATCTTCAAGATCAGAGAGAGTCCTGACATTTTTTACTAATTTAGAACCCCTTTGTACTTGTTTCTTTATAATCTCTGATATATTTTGGATATCCGAAGCATTTTTAACTCCATTAAGTTGATAAGAGATGAGTTCTGCTGAGGAATTTATAATTTGTAGAAGATTGTTAATATCATGGGCAAATAAATCTTTATAAAGATTCGCACGTTCAAACGCATCACGATATTTTTTCTCTGAAACTATAATTTTTTGCTCAGCAACTTTTCTATCAGTAATATCCATTCCATAAATATTCACATAATCTACATCCTTAACAGGCGTTACAATTAAGGAATATATTCTATCTTTAAGGAGGATTTCAAAGCTCTTAATTGCTTTTTCTTTATATGAGTTTTCCACATAATTCTTTAATACACTAGGAAGCTCACTTTTCGAATGTAAATCGAATAAATTCTCTGCAGCTTTATTAGCATAAATAATTTTTTCTCCATCAACTCGTAATATCGGCGATGGATTTTCAGAAGGAAATTTCGCTAAATTGGAAATTTCAAATTCAGCTCTTTTATGTTCAGTGATATCAGCACTCATGACTCCAAGCCCATCTCCAACTTTAAAAGCATTAATATTATAATAACCTTCTTTAAAGCCGGGTAGTGTCCTAACGCCTTCAAAAGTTATGGGATTTCCTGTTTTGAGAACCTCTAAATATTTATCATACCTACCAGTTTCTTTGATCTCTGGAATGATTTCCAGCATATGTTTTCCTATTATATATTCTTTATACATGCCCATACGTTCCAGAGCAATTTTATTAATTTCTATTAAATTAAGATTTGAATCCCATATTGTAATGCTATCTGTTGCTGACTGGATAAAATCATTTAATATCTTCTCAGATTCTTGTAATTTTTGCTCTGCAAGTTTGCGTTCCGTGATATCCATGATTGATGTTAGATCAGCTAAACCGTTACCGAAAGGAATCGTTCTTGAATCAACTTCTAGCCACTTTATCCCCCCTGATTTTGTTAACACTCTAAATTGAAAATCTTTTATAGTGTTTATTTCATTTTGATATTTTTTTCTAACAATTTCAATAAATTGGTTCTGATCCTCTTCATAAACAATTTCGAGAAGGTCGTTAATCTTCCAACTTTCAATCTCTTCTTTATCGTAACCTATAATATCTCCTAATTTCTGATTTGAATATTTAATATCGTAATCTTGGATAATTAGGATTCCTATATATGATTGCTCTGCCATAACTCTAAATTTTTCTTCAGAATCTTTTAACTTTTGTTCTGCTTTCTTACGATCAGTGATATCACTAAACGTTACAGCAAAATATCCTCTCTTAGGAGAATATCCTGAAACTTTATACCAACGGTCCATTGCCTCCGAATAATCCTCTACTGTTATTGGAACACCTGTTAATCCCACATTACCAAACTTGCCGATCCAGTCCGCTGGATCGTTTTCTGTTCCTGGAATTGCTTCAGTCACAGTCTTTCCAATTAGATCCTCTTTTTTCATATTTGTAAGCCTTTCAAAAGCGGGATTCACTTCAATATACCGATAATCAATTGGTTTATTTTTGTGATCTACAATGACCTCATGATACGCAAATCCTGAGGTCATATTCTCAAACAAAGAGCGATATTTCCCTTCAGATTCTTTTAATTCTTGTTCTGCAACTTTGAATTTCGTTACATCCCTATTTATTGCACCAAGCATATAACTGCCATCTGATTCTATTGGAAATATGAGTTGTTGGATTACTTTTTTTCTATTAGTAAATTCTAATTCTTGCTCTCCTAAATTATTTAAAAAAGGTCCTTCCCCTGTTTTAATGGCATGATTAATCATCTTTTTTAATTGAATTTTGTATTCTTGGTTTAGTTTTTCTTTGGGAGTAATTTGGTAAAAAATATCCCAAATTGGTTTATTGATAGTATCAACTCTTTTTATTCCGAAGATCTCTTCTTGTCCCTTGTTCCATTCAATAATATTCCCTTCTGTATCAGTTAAAACTAAACCATCTTGACTTTCTTCTATGAATTTTCTAAGAATTTCTTCACTCTTCCTTATTTTATCAGCAATGGCTTTTTTTTCAGTTATATCTCTTGAAATTATTTGGGCTTTCAAATTTCCATCTTGATCAATAAATGTCTTACCTCTTGCTTCTAGCCATATCCAATGCCCCATTTTATGTCTAAATCTTATCTCTGCTGTCCCTTCCCCTGTATCAAAACCTTTTTTCAAAGCTGTGGCAGCAAGTTCAACATCATCTGGATGTATAAAATTTAAAGCTGATTTTCCTATTAAATCAGCATTTGAATACCCTAGTACGCGTAAAAATGTTTCTTCATTAAGAAATTCATATTTGAAGTTTTTATCAAGAATTCCAATCAGGTCATAAACATTTTCAGTAATGAGACGATATTTTTCTTCAGATTCCATTAGTTTATGTTCAATATTTTTCCTTTCAGTTATATCTCTTGATATAAGTAAAACTTTCCAGTTATCTTTTTGAATTTCAATTAGTGATGCCCAAATATCATACCACTTCCATTCCCCATTTTTGTGCTTGATTCTTCCTTCTCTCCTTGCTTTTCCTTCCTTAAGCGTTTGTTTAATCATTTCATCAATTTGCTCATACTCATCGGGATGAACTATTATTTTACCGTTCATTCCTATTAAGTCTTCTTTTGAATAGCCAAGTTGTTTAAGATGATTAGCTTCATTAATATATTCGAAATTAAAATCTTTATCAAATATCCGGATTAGATCATTAGAATTTTCGGTAATTAATCGATATCGTTCTTCTAACTCTTTCAATTTCTGCTCAACTTCTTTTTACTCAGTAATAAAATCTTTTTGAAAAATACTCAAAATGATATTTATTATGTATTAGTGCAAATATTATTTAGTATTCTCTTTATATTTTATAAACAATTAAAAAAATGAGTGTTAATATAACGAATAAAATAAAAGAAAATTATCTTAAAAAGAAAAAAAAAAAAGAAAAAATAAAAAGTTAAGATTAAATTTTTTGATTAACCTCCAGCGATAGGAGGGAAAATTGCAATTATATCATGATCTTTGATTTCATCATTAGCCGTTTTATGGGGCAAACCGTTAATAAGGATTATCATATTTTGCTTTGTTGTTGGTATTTTGTATTTATCAAGGAGATATTGAATTTTACTTCCCTTTGGGATGCTTATTTCTGCTTTATCTGGTCCATATTTTCTAAAATCAGCAAAAAATTTTACAATTACAGAAATAACATGAACTTCTTCAGTCATCTTCAACTCTCGTAAAATACCATTTGTATAATAGTCCCATATTTTTAGGAAATATGCCAATTCTATCTCCATCCTTTATTCTTTTTCTAAATCCTGCATAGATCCCATTTACAAAAATATGACTTGTTTCAGTCTCTTCTATTGAATATTTTTTTAAAATGTCAGCAACAAATTCAATCCCTTCAACTTCAATCTTAAGATTATATGGACTAACTATCTCTGATTCTTTTCTTAAAACTTTTTTAGCTAAATTTCCGAAAAGTTTTACTAAAATCGTCATATTTTATTAGTCCTAAGCTCCCCACACCTTATCTAACTCTTCATCAGACACATTGAAAACTTCATTAGATGGTGCAACTGCTTCTTGTCTTAAAAATTCTGGAAGTCGATCATCTGCTGCAGTAAATCCAGCCGCTTTATTAAAATCTCTTTCAGTTGTTATTACTTTCATTCCTAGCTCAGTTAAATCTACATCTGTACCAACAACACCATTTACAGACTGTATCATTCCTTCTAATCCTTCAGGAATATCAAGAACAGCGAAGGCTGTAAAAAGGCAATACCCTGAGGAATCAACATAAGCTGTGGCTACCTGTAGATTTCTTGACAATTCGGATTTTTTAGTATCTCTTGGGTCGGCTGTTCCACCAACACCCATAATTTCTGTGGCGATTGCATAACCTGCTGTGTGATCTGCTCCCATTGGGGTTGTTGCGTATGTAACTCCAATGCCTTTTATTGCTCTCGGATCATAAGCAGGTAATCCTTGACCCTTGACAACTGGTACTCTAGTAACTCCGAATGCTTGACCTGTGAAAGCACAACCATTAGCTAAAATTCTTCCAGTAGGGGTTTTCTTGCGAATTTCATCCATTAACTTCAAAGCACCTTTACCATCACCAAATTTTACCATACCTCCTTCCATTGCTACAGCAATAGTATCTCCTGCTTCAATGGTATCCAATCCAAGATCATTGCATGCTCGGTTCAGCTCACCTACATCATCAAGATTATAAATGCCACAATTAGCTCCTAAAGCCCATACAGATTCATACTCTAGCACACCAACAGGATCCTTCCCGCCTGGTTTGGTCCATACCTCCGAGCATCGAATTACACAACCAGGATTACAATGATGAGGCCTCGTACCGCCTCTTATTTTAATTTCTTCAGCTTTCTTTTCACCAGAAATATTAGCAGATCTATCATCTTGGCCGCTGGAGAAATTTCTTTGAGGTAATCCTCCAGCTTCATTTATTATGTTAACCAAAACAGAAGTACCATAAGAAGCTAATGCTCCATCCGGTTTTGTGACATCATGTTCTCCAAGTGCTTTTCTTAATTTTTCTCTACCTTGATCAAAGAGTTCTTTATTCTTAACCTCAACTCCAGGAGCTCCAGTATCATCAACAACTATAAACTTTAGACCTTTTGACGCCATAACTGCACCAAGTCCGCCTCTTCCTGCATATCTACTTGGCAACCCTTCAGGATCATTAAAACAGATTCCTGAAGCAGCACCCATTAACTCTCCTGCAATACCACAAGCACAAATACTCACCCTATTTCCAAATTCTTTAAATAAATCTTTATACACTTGATACAATCCTTTTCCAACATATTTAGTAGCCTTCATGAATTCAACTTTATCCATTGAAAGCTTAAGCATATGGTAATCATCACCTTTAGGTTGACCTTCTACAATAATGGCTGCTATTTGCATTCTAGCTAGTCTCTGTGGAAAATCAGTTCCAGCATTGGCTTCCTTTATCCCTCCCGTTAAGGGGGATTTCCCTCCAACTGAAATTCTTCCGGAAGTAGGTGCTACAGTACCAGTAACTATCCCTGGTGCAAACACTAATTTATTATTAGGACCGAGTGGATGACATGTAGGATCAACTTCTTTAGATACAATAGTTGAAGTTAAGGCTCGACCTCCTAAAGTAGCATAACTCTCTGGAAAATCTTCAAATGAAGTCTCAAGCTTACTCATATTTACTCTTAAAATTCTTTTTGGCAATAATTTCACCTTTACATATTGTTTTAATTTTGAAAATCGTTAAATAAAATTTGATATTTCTTCCTATTTAATTGTATCTTTAATTTAGAATAACTCTTCGATATGTACGTTCGTATAGAACGAAGAAAAATGCCGCTTCCGATGAATTTCGTTTATTAAAAAAAAAGTCCCATTAACCCCCATCTAAGAATATTCATACCATTCCTTACAATTCTGTGATTATAGGAATTATAAGATGACTTGGATATATCTGATTATGAAAAACTTTTTGTTCTGCGATCATATAACCTCCATTGCTTTTTTCTCCCCCAAGATTAGAGTTAATATCAAACCTGGGAAAATTGCTTGAGGTTATTTCTATTCTTATTCGATGTTTTTTTCTAAAATAATTAGAAGTGTTTCCTAAATTAATCTCGTATCCATAAACTTTGTTAGGTTCGATTAATGATGAGGCTTCTTCACCATTTCTGTACCTTGCTCTTATTCCAGCATCTAAAATATTAATTGCTTTTCCTCGAGGATATACGTCAACTAATTTTACCATGAAGTCAGTATCTTTTGCGGAAGAGGAGGCAAATAATATCATTTTTACTGGTCCAGTTATCTCAATACCGGTATCTAAGGGTTCGGTAGAATAGACTAGTACATCTTTTCTCTTTTCGGCATCCTTTTGATTTCGTGCGCCCTTTAATATCCCTAAATTTCTTCCTCCTTTTGTTAGTACCGGATTCATTGGGTCAAATTTATAGTTGTCTTCGAGTTCCTCAATCGGTTTATTAAAATCTAGTCTTCCATCTCCTTTTATACTGTTTGCATTCCCACTTGAATGAATATATAATTTTTTATATTCTACGTCATTAGGAGGCCAATGTTCTGTGTATCTCCATTTATTTTTACCCATTATCCAATATTTAATCGATGGTTTTTCGATATCAGAAAGTGCTTGCTTATCATCCATCAACCAATATCTATTCCATGCTAAACTTAAAAATTCCTTGAAAAATCGTGCTATTCCAGCATTACCTATACGACTTTCGAGATGCCCAACTGTTGCATGTGCCCATGATCCAATAAGCATTTTTGAATATTTCTTCGCAACTCCAGTAGCTTTAGCTTTAATATTCAAAAATTCTTCTAATTGTTTTTCAAAAAACATATCTTGCCAACCTGTAAGCATGAATGCAGGCTGAGAAAATTTTGAAATATCAATATCTAAGAATCCAGGCATTTTATATGTGTCTTTATCTAGATCCTGAGTTATTAAGAAACTGTTTAAAAATTTAAAATAAATCTTTAAATTACGCTTCAAAGGATTAAAATTATTTATATTGTAATAAGCAACTAGTAGATTTTGGACTTCTTCAATAGACTTACCTTTTAACTGAGATAACTTAATTCGAGTTTTCCTTTTAAGAGGGTCATTGAATAGTGCATACTTCGGATTCAAGTACCTTTCTTGCATTAGATTTGTTAATTTATCTACATTAGGAGCATCCCGATGTGATGTAATATTAACCATTATTCTATAAATAGAAGTTGTTAATGCGTGAATTTGGAGTCCTCCATTATCTTTCCATAGATTCAATGAAGAAGTAATTGCTGGAGCAATACAAGTCAAGTAATTATTATCCCATGATAAAGCCAATTGAGTTATCCCAAAATAACTGGCCCCGACCATACCAATCCTGCCATTATACCAATATTGCTTTGATATCCACTCAAGTGTCTCTAATCCATCTTCTCTTTCAGTGAATAAGTAATAATTAAATCCATCCGAATGGCCTGTCCCTCTTATATCTTGTATGATCGCTACAAATCCATAGGCTGCGTACGCATATCCTAAAATGCATAAACTATTTTTCCAATAGGGTAATCGTACTAAAATTGTAGGACATTTGACTTTTTTCTTAAAAACCTCTTTTGGGACGTATATATCCGTGGCCAATCTTGTTCCATCTGTTAATTTTAACATAAATTCAGGATACCTTTTAACACTATATTTGGGATATCCAGATCTAAAAATTACTGCTAAAAACTTAACTAGAGGTAAAGAGCCATGATCCCTAAAGATTGAATAAAACTTTTTGATGAATTTAGGAAAATTTGGTCTAACTACAACTTTTAAATAAGAAAAGGTAGTTACATAATTATTTTTCATTAAATTGATAAAAATACAATAGCTTAAAAAGTTTAAAAATAAATATGGCAGGCCCGGGGGGATTTGAACCCCCGATCGTCAGCTCTCCCCGAAAATATAATTAGGAGGCTGCCGCGATATCCATGCTTCGCCACGAGCCTAACTTGTTCGTATTGATATTATTATATTAAAGTTTAGTAAAATAAAAATTTAGATATGATGTTAATAAACAATCTTATCTCTTAAGCTCCTTATTATTTATAATAGAGAATATTTGTGATCTTTTTAAGTATTAAAAAAGACTTAAAACCAAAGGTTTTAATTGACTTTTATTATTTTTAATATTATTAATAGATTTTTTAAATATTTTTTTTTTGAGTTTTGAAATATGGAAAGAAGACTAAATAGACCCATTGACTATTTGAAAAATTCAATAAATAGAGTTATTTTAATTAAAGTGAAACGAAACCGTTTGTTTCGTGGAAATTTATGTGGATTCGACGAACATTTGAACCTATATCTTGAGGGAACGAGCCAAATTTTCGAATATCAAGATGAAGATGGTAACATACGAGAGGAACATGAAGACTTAGGGAGCATAGTTGTACGTGGTGATAATGTCATTTTCGTCAATTTAGCGAATGAAGAATAAAAAATCATTGATATTAGAAAAAATATTTGTGATCTAAAGTAAACTTATCTTAATTCTTCAATTAAAGTAGTTCAAAATAAAAGTTTTTTAAGTTTCAATAATTTTAATATGAAGAGGCTTTAGTTCAAGAAAAATTTAAAAAAAATTGATGAATGAAAGTGGAACAAGCTTTATTAATTAACCCAAACTTGGGACATCCATTAATTCTAAATATCGATCGAAGAATAAAAAACAATGAATTTCGTACAGAGATATTATTTGTGAGTAATATCTCTGAACCTAAAAATTTTGAGAAATTTTTAAGGCATAAAATAGAACTTGTTCCAATTCTTGAATATAAGTGGAAATTAAAGAAACTACTTGAACAAGAAAAGAAAAAACGAATAGTAAAGATTGAAAAAGAAGAGAAAAAAAGTTTCTGGAAGAGATTAAAAGAGAAAATCTTTAGGAAGAAAAAAACAACGGAAGCTGCTAGAATAGATATCAGTTATAAAATAACTGATTCGAAAGGAGAAGAATTTGATATTGTAAGTAAAAAGAAAATTGATAAACTAAAGCATCGTGTGTTTCGAGGAGATAGAATTCAAGTCATTGTAATGAAAGTAGAAAAGGTTTCTCCAATAACAATAGATAACCTGAACTATGACAATTATTGTAGTCCTCAAAACTATTTAATAAAACACAAAATCTTTGATGATTTAACAGAATTTTATAAAGTTGTTATTAATTTCTCTTTAAGTGAGGAAACAATAGACTTTTTAAAAATTCGCACTTTTCTAATGTTTGATATTGTCCATGAGAAATCTCTTGAAGAAAAGCGTATAAATCATCATTCATTAGTAATATCTAAAAATAGATGGAGAAATCTTAAATTTATTCATGCTACTGACTTACATTTAGCAGAACGTAATGATAGAATTTATGGAATTGTAAAAGATTGGCTCTCAGTTTTTCGGCAGGAAAAATTGGTTCAATTTGCCCAACAAGGATTAAAAACACTTTCTTTTTTTGGACGTTTGTTTAAGAGAAAAGAACCATCTAAACCTTCAACATTACAACCACTAAATAAACGATTTATTAATCCTAACAATAATTTTAGGAAATTCATAAAGGAGATGAACAAGAGCGTTTTAAATAATCAATTAGATTTCATAGTAATAACTGGGGATTTAGTCGATTTTGCCTTGTTCTCTAAATTGCCAAGAGATATAAAAAAAGCTTTAAACTTTGATTATGAGTATAGTAATTGGAAGATATTTAAAGAATTAATTTTGAATTTACCTCAAAAAAAAAGGAGAGGGATGCTTAAAGGACAAGAATTAATCTGTCCGATTTTTACTCTACCCGGAAATCATGATTTTCGACCATATCACTATGATCTTCGATGGGGAAGTTTATATAGAAAAATTGGTTTGAATGCTGATGAGGCTATAGCTTTAAATGATGAATTATTAGCTAATCCCATAAGTTCAATTACCAAAAGCTTTATGGCATTAAAGGGATATTTATCAGAATTTAATCCTTCATTAGATTACTCAATTAAATTTGGAGCACATCAATTCATATTTTTAAATTCAGGTTCTGATTCTTTCAAGAATGTGCGAGATTTTCTATTGGGACGCCCATCTGTAACAGGCCTTTCAAATAGACAAATAAAATATTTAGAAAATTTGATAAACTTTAAAAAGTTCGCTGGAGATAATACTTATTTATTTCTACATGGTCCACCAATTAATCCTCGAAAGAGTGCGAGTATTTTTAAAAAGTTTGGCCAGAAAGATATTTTTAAAGAATTTTTAGATAAAGTAGATGTTTTTAAAGAAACATTGATCAAAGAATTGGGTAAGAAATTATCGGTTGCTAGGATTGACGGTAAATTTGATGTTAAGTTCGGTACAATCTCCTCTAATTGGGAAAAGATTATTGAATTTTGTAAAGATCATTGTATTCTTACTCTTACTGGTCACACCCATGAATTAAAAGAATTCAGATTGGGGGACCCAAAAGGAGAAAAGTCAAAAGTATTTACAGCTCCTCCCTTTAGTTTGAAAAAGTTAGAAAATCCTGCCGCTGTATATTATGATCTTTATTCAGAACTTTATACAAATGCTAAAGAAATTGCTCAAAATACACCATTTGTTGTACAAACTCCTGCTTTAGGATTAGGAGGTTACCGTAACCCTAAATTAGCAGGTGGTTATCGTGAAATAGAAATAAGAAAAAACAGATTAGCATCATTCAAAGTAAAGTTTTTAAGGCGCTAAATTCAACTTAAAAGGCTCTAACATTAATTAACTTCATATATTTAGTAATTAACAAAATAAAAAGAAGATCTAAAGTTAATTATGTTAGAAATTGAATCTTAATGAAAAGTTGGCCTTCCTTTTTTATGAATTGCCATCCCAAATACATCTTCTGCCCCTTCTAATACCATTTCCGATATTGTAGGATGGCTGTGTATAGTTTCTCCAAGATCATGCACAGTTAAGCCATGGTGCATAGCTACAGCGATTTCAGAGATCAATTCAGGAGCTTCCGTTCCTATACATGAAGCACCAATTATTTTATGAGTTTTTTTGTCTGCCAATATCATGATAAAACCATCTTCTTCACCCATACATTTGGCTTTACCTAATGACATATATGGAAATCTTCCCATTGCAACCTCAATTTCTAGAGCTTTTGCCTGATTTCTTCTTAATCCTACAGACCCGATATTGGGATTCGTAAAAATAGTTGCTGGTATTACATTATAATCTGTTGTCCTTTCCTTGACTGGAAAGTTACCAATACTAGCCAACGCATTAGCAACTGCTACATCTCCCATATAACTTGCAACATGAGCTAACATTGGAGCCCCTGAAGCTGCAACATCACCAATTGCATAAATACCTTTCACCTCAGTTTCGGTTGTTTTAGTATCAATTTTAATTGCTCCTCTTTCGGTTACAACTCCAAGTTCTTCAAGCCCAAGGTTTTTAGATTCTCTTGCTCGACCTATTGACACTAAACAATAATCGGCCTCATAGTAGAATTTTTCAGCACTTTCAACTTGATCTCTTGGAACATCTGCGGAACATGTAGTTGCTTTTACTCCCGACCCAGTATTCTCTACCGATAAAACATTTTGAGATATATGTAATTCTATCCCTAAACTAGTTATTTTCTTTTGAAGTTCTTTTATAATTAAATTTTCCTCTGTAGCAATCGGCATTGAGAGATACTCTAACATAACAACTTTAGAACCAAACGTTGCGAAAATATTAGCAAATTCACATCCAATAACTCCAGCACCTATAATGAGTAAACGTTCAGGTACAGTTTTAAAATTAGGATCGAGTATATCATCACTAGTTAAAATTCTATCATGATCAATATTAAAAGCTGGAATCATAGCAGGGGAAGAACCGGTAGCAATTATTACTCTTTTTGCCTTAATAATATTCATCTCATCCCCTTCTATTGAGATTTTAAAACCATCATTTACATTTCCCCCAATTATTTTTCCATGACCAAAAAATACATCATTTTTCCAAGCTTTTTCCAATGCACCTATACCTTGTACAAGTTCTTGTACAACTTTATTTTTACGATCAACAGCTTTAGCAAAATTTAATTTAAGTTCGCAAGAGACTCCAAATTCTTCTCCATTTTCCTTTATTTTATGTATCAAGTCTGCTGATGCGTAAAGAGCTTTTGTTGGAATGCAACCCCAATTCAAACAAGTTCCTCCTAGTTTTGCTTTCTCAATTAAAGCTACCTTCGCTCCGAATTGTGCAGCTCTAATTGCTGAATGATATCCTCCAGGACCAGCACCAATAACTACCAGATCATATTGTTGTTTAGACATAATACCTTCAATATTATTTCATAAAAGAAGTTAATAATATGTTGAATAAGTAAATAAATCAAAAAATATTAAATTTATTAAATAAAAATTTATTGCTAAATGATCAAATAGAGTAAAACCAGTTAAACCTTTTATTGAAATCGTTAAAGAATGAATAAGGAATGATAGAACTCAAATATTATTTACATAAAATTATGATTAAAATTTTACACTAATAACTTTTACAAGAGTAATATTATGTTTGTTAAAAATACTTCTCAATTACTTTCGGTGAATAGTTATAAATCACAGAAATTCTTAAGAGAAATAGGATTAAATTGCCTTGAAAAAGCTTTAAGTGCGGTTAAACCAGAAAATTTAATGAAAAAATCAATTAAAATTCAGGATGATAAATTAATTATTAAAGATGATGTTTTTAACTTAAAAGACTATAATAAAATATATATTATTGGAGGAGGTAAAGCTTCGGCAGAAATGGCCTATACATTGGAAGAAATTATTTTAAATTCACCTATTAGTTATGAGGGAATAATAAACGTTCCTGAAGGTTTAGAGACAAAACATTCTGAGACTACAAAAAAAATAAAGTTAAATTTTGCTACACATCCTATTCCTAATGAAAATGGTTTAAATGGAATTAAGAAGATGTTAGAAATTATTGAGAGATCTTCTAAAAAAGACTTAATTATATGTTTAATTTCTGGTGGAGGATCAGCACTTTTACCTTTACCAAAAAACGGTATTACTTTAAGAGATTTGCAACAAATCAATTCATTACTGTTAAGATCAAGCGTATCTATACATGAAATAAATATAGTAAGAAAACATTTATCTGATTTTAAAGGGGGCAACCTCGCCAAGATAATATTCAATTACAGTAGAGCTACTTTGATTTCACTAATAATATCAGATGTTGTTGATGATAATTTAGATTCTATAGCTTCTGGTCCAACTGTACCAGATAAGAGCACATTTAAAGATGCTGTAGAAATATTAAAAAAATATAATCTTTATCAGAAAGTACCAGATTCAGTAAGAAAAGTATTGGATAAAGGACTTATCGATAAAAATCTAGAAAATCCAAAACTTAACGATAAATGTTTTACTAATGTTCATAACTATTTAATTGGAAGTGTGAAAGTAGCTGTTAATGAAATAATCGCTTATCTTAAACATGAATTTCTTACTAATTACTTCTCTGATAAGATTACTGGGGACGCAAATGAATTTGGGAGGAATCTTCACAAGATCATATCTGAAGAAATAAAAAAATATAAAAACATAAAAAAGGGGATCTCATTAATTGGTACCGGCGAACTTACGGTATCCGTTAGAGGAGATGGTATTGGTGGGAGAAATCAACAGGCATTATTAAGTTTTCTTGACTTTATAAGAAATAAAGAAATTAATTATAAGTTTCTAATTATTGGAGCTAATCTCGATGGTATAGAGGGAAATAGTCTAGCAATGGGTGCATTAATTGACAATTTTACATTAGAAAAAATTATTAACAAAAATCTAAACTCAAAAAAGTATTTAGATAATAATGATTCAAATTCAATATTTAAAATCCTCAAATCTGAGATAGTTACTGGTCCAACCGGGGCAAATGTTAATGATTTAATCATAGTTTTACTTTTAATTTAATTGCTAATTTAAAAGTTTGATTAAAATAGATTAAATAATGAAACAAAATAAAAAGGATTTGGATATTAACAGAATTGGAAATAGTTTAATAAGAACTTGTCCTGTATGTGGTTTCAGTTTTAGAACTTTTGATCCAAAAACCAGGAGAAAAATTACTTTATGTCCGATGTGTGGGCATAAGTTTATAGAACCAGATATTTCTCCACATGATAATGACAAATTGAACAAGAAATTTTTTTAGAATGCGTTAATAAAGTTAAAATAATTAATAAAAATCACAAGGATTTCCCAAAATTGTAAAATCACTTTTCGATTAACTTTTTGTTGAAATGAAAAAATATATTTAACTATCGTGTTTATATTTATTTTACTAATCAATATTTATCAATCCATAAATAAATTAGGATCAATTAACAAAAATGTATAAATAAATGTGATTTAGAATGGCACGTAAGAAAGAAAAGAAAACACGAGCAGCACCTCGAATGGGTTGGGATGCAACAGAAGTAGATGAAGCAAAAGTAGCGGAAGGTTTAAAAAGAACTGAAATGGATGATGGAAAAGTTAGATTAGTGGATAGAGATATTTCTACTCCTGTTATAGAAACTTATGATGCGGATACGGGTGAACTTGAGGGTTCAATCCTGTTAAAAGATGGAAATCGAGAGGGTTTATTAGCACTTGTTAAAATCGTAGAAGATGTAAATTCAGAGATAGATCACGATGGAAATATCAAATCTATTAACTTTCAAGGGAAATTTAGTGTAGAAAATCCCAGTAAAAAGGATAGATTATGGGATATAGATTTAGCATTAAAAAATATTGAAAGTACTAATTTAAAAACAAATGAAATAAAAATACAAGAATTAGGCACTGATCCAGATACAAATGTTGAGTCGGAAGATTTTTTGCTTAAAGGGCAAGCTAAAAATCTTTTACTAATCAAAGAATATGTCAACACACTCGCTAATGCTGATGACGTGTTGAATATCAGAGATATTGAAGATGATTTAATTAGATTAAAAGATAAAACAGCTAAAGCAGGTTCTGCCGTAAAAAAATCCAAGGTTGAGGAAGAAGAAGAGGAGGAAGAAGAGGAAGAAGAAGAGGAGGAAGAAGAGGAAGATGATAATGATGTTTACGATGTTGCTTCTGGACGTTCATTACAATCTTTTGGAATTTCTATTGACAAAGAAAACACTGTTACTTTTGCTATTGCTCTAAGAAGTTTATTCGAAAAACCAATCTCTAATGTAAAAGTTGTAAAAAATATTCCAGATGAATTTACAAATGCTTCAGTCAGAGAAACCACGATGGGAAAGGGGGAAATCGAAGGAAATAAGGTAATATGGAGAATTGAGAAATTACCCCCAGAGACTACAGTTTTATTAAAGTGTACATGTAGTATAAAGGTCACTGATATTACTAAAAGAAAGACTGGTACAATAGAAGTAACATATGAAGGGTCTTCTTCATTTGCAGGAGGTTTGGCCGTTGATAAGTATGATGCTTATACAAGAAATAAATTTTATGTTGATACAGTCGAAAGAGATGAAGAACCAGAAGTTTGGGACTGTAAGTTAGTATTTGAAAATCCTTCTGAATTTGTTATTCAATTGTTTAATGCCGATGTTTATTCTCCTGAGGATGAAACCAAAAAGTATGTAGATATAGATCCAAGAGATGTGCCGCTTTTACCTGCAGGGGCACAATGGCATTCTAGAAAATGGAGATATGAATCTGAAGAATATCCTGCATTCAGAAAGAAACTTGAATTTAGAGTTATGCCAGATTTTCAGACAGTGGTTAATGGTACAATTTCTATATCAGATGTGATTTTAGAAATTGCTAGTATTACAGGAGATATGACCTATGATATCACTCAAGTACCTACTTATAAAGAAAAGGATATCGTTGCTACCTTAAAGATAGTAAATAATGGTTCTGCACCATTAGATCAAGTTGTTGTTACCCACCAATATTTTACCAATGAATTTCAACCACCCAAAGCTGACGAAATTACCATGATTTGGGATAAAGAGGAACTTGAAGTACCATCTGGAGCTGTTAATTTTGATGGTAGTGTGTTTAAACTTCAATTAAAAGACCTGAGAAATTCTGATACAGGGATGTTCAAACCGGATTCAACTATAGAATTCAAATACCCTATTCATTGTATAAACCCTGTTCAAGATTCGACTTTTGAATCTCAAATTATTTTTAATGCTAATACATTTCCAATTTCTCAAGAATTAGAGTTTATGCCAGAAGTACCTATTGTTGAAGCTCTGCATTTGAGAAGGAAATTCAGAATCGGAAAAGAAGTTGTACCTATTGGTGATTTAGGAACTTACAGAATAGTTTTAATTGTTGAGAATATCGGTACTGCCCCTCTTCAAAATTTAATCTTGATGGATAAAGTACCAGATTCTTTTGAATATGGAACATACAGCGAGAAACCTGAGATAACAGACGAAGTTGGAGAGGATACACTTAAATGGAGCATAGATTTACTAAGTGCTGGAGAAAAATTAGAAATAACTTATGAGATAAATGGTCTGGGTGAATACAGCCCTTCAGACGCGCAATTAGGATTATAATTTTTTTTATAATACTAAATTTTTTTTATATTAATCAATTTTTTTTATAATATTTTTAAGAACATGACTATTAAATAGATTTAAAATACCTTAATTTAATTATTATTTTGATATTATATACTTTCATGTTAAATTATACTTCATAATTCTATCTAGCTTAATATTCTAAAATGTCATCTCTAAAGAAAAAATTTAATTTAAACTGGATGTTTGAGGCACCTGAAGCAGTTTTAACATGCTCAACTCTAAAATGTGGTGATAACTGCTATTTAGTTTTTGGAGGGCATGATAAGACTTTATACTTGATGAATGAAGAATTAAACATCCTTGATAGTATTAGTTTTGATGGATGGGTACGAACAACCTTTCCAATCGATCTCACTGGTGATGGGTGCCAAGAAGTCTTAGTGGGTGCAGGTGACGGTAATTTCTTAGTTGTAAAGTTTGTGAAAGGAATCAATAAGTTAGCTGGAATAATGAATTTTAAGACCAAGGGTAAAGTTTTATGTGTTAGTGCAGGTGATTTTACTAGAGATGGGAATAATGAGTTGATATATGGCGGAGAAGATAAAACACTTAAAATATTTAAAAATATAGACTCAAAAGAACCAGATTTTATATTTTATTATGATTCTTGGGTAACTTCTTGCACTTTAGGTTACTTAAAGCTACCAGATATAAAGAATCCCATATATGGCTTATTGGTTGGAACTAAAAATGGTTTACTTCAATTAATTCAATCAAAAGAGGGTAAACCAGATATAATTTGGCAAAAAAATTTAGGTTCCCAAATAAATACCCTGGCAATTGGGGATGTTACTAATGATGGTTATTATGAAATAGTTGTAGGTTCAGATGATTCTTATATAAAAATTCTCAATAGTGAAGGAGAGAGTTTAAAAGAGATAAAACTTGAAGTGGGTCGTCCAATATCATTAAAAATTGTGGATATTGATGAGGATAACGCAAAGGAAATTATTGTTGGATCTGCTGATGGATCTTTGAGAGTTTATCATAACACAAAAATGAATTCTACAGACATTGAGCTAAAATGGAAGACTTCAACATCAACCTCAGTTAAAGTAGTATCAACAATGACAGATACTAAAGAAGGCTTAACAAATATAGTTTTTGGTGGTTATGATAGAAGTCTTAGATGTGTATCTGATTTTGAATGTGGTGAAAAACCTGTTTTAGAAATTCCATATAATATTGTAGTAGCTGAAACAAAAACAGAATTAGCAGAGAAACTTCCTGAGAAAACCGTCAAGTTGGAAACTGTCCCTACTAATATTAGAGAATACATATTTAAAGATTTAATAGATAAAAAAATAATTCAAGAGATTGCTCTTGACTTAGAAAAGCGAGGCTATCTTAAGGATAGAGTTATTGAAGAATTTGAAAGGATGATTACAGAAAAACAAGACCAATTTGAAAAAATTACTTACTCAATATGGACTTTACCTAAAGATAAAATCGGATTAGGTGGTGCTGTTGGGGCTCCGGTTAAAAAACGTAAAAAAATAAAACCTGTGGTAATAGAGCAAGAGGTTGAGATGGCAAAAGGAGGTGCTTTAATTGATGCCTTAACAAAAGAAAATGAAAAGGAAATTATAGAGACAAAAAGAACACCACAAGGAACTATAACTGAGGAAAATTTAAGGACAATAATTATTCATCATTTAGAAAAGAATAGAATTGTATCATCCAAAACTAAATTAGTAGATGATATCGTTATTTTAGGTTATAATCAGGATTTAGTGGAAAAGCAGATTGAAATTTTAAAAGATGAGGGTATTATTGCTTATTCTCGGACTGACCCGAAAGGATGGTACCTAATGAACTATTAAATTTAAATAAAGAAGTTTTCAATCTCTTGCTTAAAAGGATCAAATTGATCTAGTTCAGTAAAATCTCTATATTGAAACCTAGAAATAAATAATTGTAAAATTACTTCAACTTTTTCTAAAAACTTTTTAACAAATTTATCTGTGTCTTTCTTCTTTTTATCTGTTAAGCCATACAGAATTATAGGTTCCTCTAAATTACTATCAGATGATTTGATTTTAGAAGTCTTAAAGATAAATAAAGTGTTTTTTGATTCAAGATATTCTAAGGAAAGATTATTGAAAGCACTTTCAGCAAAGGAAGTAATCGCTGAAATGAATGCTCCCCTTAAATCCTTGGTTTTTTTATTTTGGTCTCTTAAATGTCTAAATTTATGCTTTACTAATACAAAGCCTCTAAAGACGATTCCCAATTCATATAATTCTTTCATCATTATCTGAATGGATTGATCCAATTACTCAATTTTTTTCTAAAAAAATAGTAAAGATATTCATATTTAATTTTAAACTTCAACATAAATAGATGCAAATATAGAAAAAATTTTTGAAGGTTATTTATTCACTTTTTTTTGAAGTAATATGGCTTGTTTTGGGCATTTTCTGACACATAGTCCACAACCGAAACATTTAGTTAAATTTACTTCTAACTTATTGTTTAGCAGTTTTCTGGCACCAAAATGGCACCATTTTTCACAAACACCGCAATCTTTACACTCTTCAAATTTGGTTTCTGCAATAAAATTGCTTTTAATTATTTGTGGAGAACCAAATTTTAGAAACTTGCTTAATGTGATACAACAACATGGACAGCAGTTACAAATTACATAATAATAATGAGGATTCGGAAAATAAATAATCTGATGAACTAAGCCTTTTTGATCGCATACTTCCAAAAGTTTTTTAGCTTTTTCTTTTGATACTTTTTCTAAATTTGCAGATTTAAATGGAATTTCATAAAGAGATTTACCATAACCTAAATGAATGCAAGTATTTACTGGATGATCACAATTAGGCTCACTTTTCTGCTTTCTTTGGATATCTCTGCAATAACAAGTACCAATTCCCACAACATTCGATCTGCTTAAAAGTTCTAATATTTCTTGAGAGGGAAGAAATTTAGTTTCTGGTTCTAAGTTTATTTGTAATGGAAGAACTCTTCCACCCCATCTGTTTTTGAAAATATATCTATTTACAAAATTTAAAGTATTAATATGAAATAGTTTATCGAGATATCTAAATAATTCTAACATATTATATTCTAATCGCCCGAAAATAGATGTGAGCAATTTTCCTAAAAAGGGAATCCTATTAATTACTCCATCAAACTTAGTTTGAAATCTTTGAGATTTTAAGTGGGTCAAACTTCAACAAAATTAGAAAATTAAAATTGTTTTTTAAAATAGTTAAAAAGTATTAATTATTTCGAATTTACAATAGTTAAAGTGATTTTACCAGAAAATATTTAGAGAAGTATTGGGATAGAAATCTATTTTTCAATGTCATAAGAATAAACAAACATTGTTATTTTATCCTTATAACTTGGAAATTAAAAGTTTTTAAGCTATTGTAATCTTATTAAAATTATTCTGAAAAAATTATTTAAAATCGCATTTTGGTAGTTTCTATGAGTGCTGAGGAATCTCGTTTTTGCCCTTATTGTGGTGTAAAATTAAAACATCCCTATTGGGTTCATGTTCAAGATAAACATGCAGAAAAATATGCTCAAAAAGAAACTTGGATAAAATTATATGAAGACTACAGAAAGCTGGGTATGCAAGAAGATATTAGCTTAACAGTAATTTCCGAGCTGTTCAATGCCACTGTTGAAGAGGTTAAATCTTTCCTAAGAAATGCAAAAGTTCTTTAAAATCTTTCAATTTGAATCTAAATGAATAGATTGTAATTGATAATAAAAATTAAAATAAATATAAGAAACATTAATTTTAAAAAATATTGGAGTTAAAATTCTTCCTCGTCTTCTTCTAAAAGTCCTGCTTGTTTTAGTAAATCCTCTACTGAATCACGAGCTTTCATTACTTGTTCATTATCAGTCAATTTAAGGTTTTCTAAAACAGAATCAGAAAATTCCATGAATTTTTTAATAGATTGAGACGAAAAATCTTTTAATTTATCTGAAGTCTCTTCTATAAAATCCTTACCACTCTCTCCAAAAGCTCCGCCGACAAAATCTTTGAAAGCATTATTTAGTTTATCTATAAAAGTTTCTTTCTTTTCTTCTCCTTCATCACTCATTATTTACTTACCTTTATGATTTAATTGTTTTGTTTTTTAAAAAATAAATTTTCATTTGTTAAATAATTTTTTCAAACATTTGCCCGTATTTCTTATATTAATTGAATGATCATTTGATCATTAGATAATTTTCTTTCTTTTCCATTTTTTTAAATCATCAATATTGTAATCCAAAAGTTTACAATAAATCTCTTCATTATGCTTTCCAAACTCAGGGCCAGCAGATTCAACAGATCCCTTTGTTTCAGAGAAATTAATCAATCGATTTGGAATTGTTGCTTTTTTAACTCCCCATTTTGTAAAATTAAAATTATCACATAACATACCTCTAGCTCTAAGATTTGGATGATTGTGAACTTCATTAATAGACAACGTTTTTCCACATGGAATTCGATATTCTTCAAGTTGCTTAATTGCTTCCTCTCTTGTTAATTTATTTGACCATTCTTCAATTATCATATCTAATTCATCTACATATGAAAAGCGCTTGACAATATTATTAAATCTAACGTCTTTCAATAATTCTGGCTTTCTTAGTACATTTTCACATAACCTAATCCATTGATTTTCTGTTAGTGTTGTAAATGCTATTTTTTTCCCATCCTTTGTTTGATATTGATTGTATATTGGTAAAAATTTTGTCCCAAGTTCAATATTATTAGCTAAGGGGATAAATTCTTTTGCTTGAGCACGGATGTTTATTGCAAACATCAAATCATGCATTGATATGTCAATAAATTGGCCTTTACCGGTTTTTTCTCTATAATAGAGTGCTTGGCTAATTCCTAATGCAGCAATATGCCCTGCAGTATAATCTGCGATAGGTAACCTTGGAGGACCTTCCTTAAATCCTAAGGCATCTAAAATACCAGATTCTGCTTGAATTATTATATCAAAAGCAGTCTTACTGGTATATTCTTCTAATCCTTCGTTTCCATATCCCGAAATCTTTGCATAAATTAATTGAGGGTTAATTTCTTTGAGAATTTCATAACCTAAACCCCATTTTTCCATTGTTCCTTTTACAAAGTTTTCTATTAATACGTCTGATTTTTTAATTAAATTTTTGAAAATCTGTTTAGCTTCCTCTTTTCTTAAATCAAGAGAAATTGACTTTTTTCCTCTATTTAATATTGAGAATAGGGGAAATATAGTCTTATCATAAAGAACAAATAAGCGAAAAGCTTCTCCGAACGGAGGTGGTTTTAGTTTAATCGCGATGTGCAGAAAAAAATTCTACCTTTATCACTTCCGCTCCTTGATCTGCAAAAAATGTGCTAGCCCATGGTCCAGAGATAAACTGAGAGCAATCTAATATTCTCACTTCATCAAATATTTTAGACATAATTATCATTGGAATTATTTATTTTATATTTTAAAGTGATGAAATCTTTTTAAAAATAAGTGAAAAGAGATGAGTGACCATCATTTTCTTCATGGATTTCTAAACCCAAAAAGTGTTGCGCTTTATGGAGCAAATAATAAAGGCAGTTCTTTAGCTAGCCTTCAGATTATGAATCTAATCAAGTCTGGATATAATGGGAGGGTTTATCCCATACATTTAAAACTAGAGTCTGTAATGGGATTTAAAGCTTATAAAACCATTGCTGATGTTCCAGAGATTCCTGATCTTGTAGTTATCGTTATACCTGCTAATTTAGTTCCTCAAATTTTTAGGGAGTGTGGTGAAAAAGGAGTTAAAAGAATAGTGTTAATTTCTGGAGGTTTTCGTGAACTAAATGGAGATCGTAAGAACATATTAACAGAAGAGATAAATGCTATTGCAAAAGAATATGAAATTAGATTTATTGGTCCTAATTGTTTAGGTGTGTTTAATAATTGGTATGGCCCAGAAGAAGAAAACAAATCCTTTAATATCTATATTTGGGAAAACCTTAAAAGAAGTAAATTTTCAATTGCATCGCAAAGTGGTACACTTTCATGCCATATCTGGTATGATCCTGAAAATTTAGATTTAGGGTTGAGTAGATCGTTATCTGTAGGAAATGAGGCTAATATTGATATAGTTGATTGCTTAGAATATTATAAGGATGATCCATACACAGAAATAATAGGTTTATATATTGAAGAACTAAAAAGAGGGAAAAGATTTTTAGAATTGGCAAGAGAAGTATCTCGTAAGAAACCCATTATTGCAATTTATGTAGGCGGTTCTAAGGCAGGAAATCGCGCTTTACAGAGTCACACAGGAGCCTTAGCAGGTGATTCAAGGATATTTGATGCATTATTTAAAGAAACAGGAATTATCAAAACTGATTACGTGCAAGAATTCTTAGATATTGCGCTAATTTTATCGAGAGGGATCTTACCTAAAGGTAACCGTTTAGGAATTATAACAAATTCAGGTGGCCCAGGGGCGATGGTTGCTAATAATGCTGAAAAGCATGGATTAGTTGTTCCAGAATTTTCTAAAGGGCTCCAAGAAAAACTAAAAGAAATTTTACCTATAACAGCAAATTTTAAAAATCCTATAGATTGCACTTTTGATATGAACCTTCCATATTTCTACATAACCCTACCCGAATTATTAATGAAGTCAGGCGAAGTAGATGCCATAATTCAATATGGAGTTGTTGGATTTCAAGATGTTATAGATGATTACTTGTTTTATAAAGAAATTGCTAGACACGCTGAATTTAATCATCAACCTGACGAAGTTATTGATGCTCTTGCTAAAAAGTTAGTTCAACCAACAATTCAAAATGCAAAGAAATATTCAGTCCCAATTTTGCACATAAGTCCCATGAATTTTAACACTCCGTGGTCTAAACGATTGAGAGAAAATGGTGCAATATTGTTTAGATTATGGGATCGGCCAGTTAATGCTTTAGCAAAAATATGTGAATATTTTGATTTCAAACAAAAACAAACATAAGTTAATTTAAACTCTATTTTTGCTCATCCACTTCACGGCAAAATCAACCATTTTCCGCTGTGAGTGTAACCGAGATTCTGCAAGACCTACATTTTTTGGTTCATATTGTAAAATAGCCTCAAAATCTTTTCCTAATTTCTCAAAGTCGTCAGGATTATGGTTTAATTCATTCCACACAACCCATTTTCTCTTTTTTTTAACAAGAATTGCCGAACCATTAGATACAAATTTTTTTTCCTTATATTCACATCGATATTCAGCAAGATGTAATGAGCTATTGTTTGAGTGTGAAACTCCTATTAATAAAAGGTGCCCATCCAAATCATAAATTCGGGCTAATGGTGAATTTTCTCCTAAATCTGAGTCTAGTTCATGATTTTCTGTAATTTTTTTTGCATTTTTGCCCCATGCTGCAAATGATGAGATAGGATGATCACTTCGAAAAACATTGGGATATTTACGGAACACTTCTGCAATAATACCCATCCCCCTAGTAGGAGTTATACTTGGTTGAAATGCAGGCATATTTCTTCTAACAATTTCCCACCAACCTTGAGGTACAGGAGGATTCTCCCATTTAGAGGGCTCACTATTATCTCCTGTAAATGAAGGCATGACCAATGTGCCCTTAGGGGTTAAAATCTCCATTACAGCCTTAATCACAGAAACAGGACCCCCAACTGTCCATCCTATTTGACTAAGAGCACTATGCATAATTATAGTCGATGCTGGTTTGACTCCAAGAGCCTTCAAATCACTTTTTAATGAATCAATTGTATTTGGAATGGAAGTCTTTTTAATCACATCAAATTCATGGTCTGGATATTTCATTTTCTTAAATGCTAAAATTAGTACAATTTGATAAAACTTAATAAAAAAAAGTTGTTAAAAGAAATATTCTTTATTCATATATCGAAAAAATTCATTTAAAACTCACAAATTTGTGAATGATAACATGAGTGATGAAAGAAAAAAATTATGGGAACCCTCAGCTGAATGGATAAAAAATGCGGAAGCGACGCGTTTTATTGAATTAGTCAATAAAAATTACGGGCAAAATATCAAGGACGGCAAGGATTTATATAAATGGTCTGTAGAGAGCATAGCTGATTTTTGGGCTGCTATGTGGGATTTTGCGGGAATTATTGCCTCTATAAAGTATGAAAAGGTTGTTGAGGATCTAAATGTCTTTCCAGGAACAAAATGGTTTCCAGGAACACGATTAAATTTTGCAGAGAACCTGTTAAAATATAAAGATGACCAATTAGCTTTTATTTTTCAGGGTGAAACAAAAGTCTCCAAAAAAATAACCTATAGAGAACTTAATAAGACTGTAGCTCGCTTAGCAAAATCTTTAAAAGATAGTGGAGTAAAAGTTGGAGATAGAGTTGTATCTTACATTCCAAATCTAATTGAAACTCCAACCGCTATGCTGGCAACTACGACCATTGGAGCTGTTTGGGCATCTTGTGGTGCTGAACTTCAACCGAGTGCGGTAATTGACAGATTTGGTCAAATTGAGCCTAAAATACTCTTTACTGTCGACGGATATTATTACAGAGACAAAGTTTTTGATATAAGGGAGAACATTAAAGTAGTAGTTAATGCCATCCCTTCTATTGAAAAAGTGGTTGTTGTCTCATACATTTCTGACGGAAAAGTAGACGTTAGTTGCATTCCTAAAGCTATCAATTGGGAAGATTTTATTTCAAAAGAAGAATATCCAAAACTTGATTTTGAGCAATTGCGTTTTGATCATCCGGTTTATATAATGTTTTCTTCTGGAACCACCGGAAAACCTAAGTGTATGGTTCAAAGTGCTGGTGGAGTTCTTATCAATCATTTAAAGGAGCTTATACTCTCTACCGATTGTAAAAGAAGTGATATTATCAATTATATTACTGCTCCAAGTTGGATGATGTGGAATTGGTTGATTAGTGCGTTGGCAGTAGGTGCAACCATCTTTTTATATGATGGTAATCCTCTTTACCCTGATCCTCTGCGCTTTTTTGAATTAATGGAAAAACATAAAATTTCCATATTTGGTACCAGCGCTGCCTATATTCATTATCTGATGGGTCTTGAAGTGAAACCTGCCGAGAAGTATGACTTAAGTACACTTAGAGAAATATCACAAACGGCATCCACTTTATCTCCTGAAGGATTTGAATATGTATATAGGGAAATTAAAGAAGATCTTTATTTCAATTCAATTAGCGGAGGAACAGATATTAATGGTTGCTTTGCCGGGGCTTTACCCATTTTACCTGTCTATTCTGGTGAGTTACAAGGCCGCGCTTTAGCAATGAAAGTTGAATCTTATGATGAAAATGGAAATCCAGTTGAGGATGAACAAGCTGAACTTGTCTGCGAAGCACCTGCTCCTTCCATGCCTACGCATTTCTGGGCTGATGACGATAAAATGACAAAATATAATGCTGCTTATTTTGACTTTTTCAAAGATAAAGGTAAAAATGTTTGGAGACACGGCGATTATATCGTAATCCATAGTAATACTGGGGGAATTACGTTCTGGGGGCGTTCTGATGCGGTTTTGAAGCCTTCTGGAGTAAGGATTGGTACAGCGGAAATTTATAACGTTATTGAACAACTTCCTGAGATTGCTGATAGCTTAGTAATTGGTCAAAAATATGAGGGAGATATAAGAATAATAATGTTCGTACTCCTTAATGAAGGCAACGAATTAAATGAAGAATTAAAAGCAAAAATTAAGCAAACTATACGGGAAAAGACATCTCCTAGACATGTGCCAAGATTAATCTTTCAAGCACCAGAAGATGGTATTCCTTACACATTCAGCAATAAAAAGGTTGAGATTGCGGTAACTAAAATAATACATGGAATGGAAATCGCTAATCGTGGAGCCCTCAGAAATCCTAAGTCTTTAGACTTTTATATTGAAATGAGAGATAGACTTCAAACTTAAGCCTTTTTTTTATTGTATTTATAACAAAATTAATTTAGAAACTCGATAATAAACTTTTTTTGTATAGTTCTGTATTACCTGTAAATCTAACTCGTTAGGATGACCTAAGCTAGCTAATCTCATAAGATATCTAATCTATATCTAATCTATTTCTTTTTCTCTCCACGTAGAATAACTTTTTACTTTTTTATTGCAAACATTAAGACTTTTTTAACCAGGGACAGGATAAAATACATACCAGGCATCCATTATCTCCTAAACAAGTTTTAATATCTAAAACATCCTCCCTACGTGAGGGATGATCGTTAAAGCCAACAAAAGTAAGTGCATTCTGAGGACAGGCTTCTATACATTTTCGGCAATCATCGCATTGATTTTTAATTAGTTGGTTATTTTGAAGTGGCAGGTCTGTTAAAATTGCAATTAATCGATGTAAAGGACCATATTCTGGAGAAATAATTAATAGTGACCTTCCTTGCCAACCAAGTCCTGCTTTTTTAGCTAAGAGTTTAAGAGACATAAATCCTAACCGATTAATAGGATCAAATTCATCCTCAGTATGAATAATAAGTTGCCTATAGCCCTTATCTTCTAAGTATTCCATTATAGAAAACGCAGCCTCTTCTAAAAATAGTGCGGTCTTACCGCCAGAGGCTTTTTTCCCTAATTTTCCATATTGAGCTCCTAATACTATGGCATATGGAAACATATTTAGGAAATTGTTTAAATCTATAGGAAATCCAGTTTCCATTTCTTTTAACAGATGCATGTCGGCAATACCATAAGTATCAATTTCTAGCTTCTTAATGAATCTTCTAAGATTTTTTGTTTCAACAACCTTTTGTTCTTTCATATTCTTCAACATTCTTTTTCCTTTTTTTTACTATTTTAGTTTTAAAAAGATGTATGGAATCAATTAGCCAATTGATATCAAAAAAGGGTCCACGCATACCAGATAGTCAGTACATTAAATCCAAAACTCACAATGATCAAAAATATATCATATCCCTTATAACCCTTTATTCCAATGAGATTAAAAACAATAAAGAAAATAGCTACAACAATATTTACCCAACTATTGATAGGATTATCCAATATCAGGGATAGGATAACCATAATAATGGGAATCACCATTATTATTGCTGCTCCAAGCCAGACTTTCTGAGTCGCTGGCTTTCCACCTATTTCTCCTGATTTAAAATCCCCAGCAAATATACGCATCACATCACCTAATAAATAACATAACATTGAAGCAACCCATAGGAATGAAAGTATTATCTTTACATCAACCATATTTCTATCATATCCTTTATTTACCATGATTGATATTGTACAGCGATCAACGTACAATCGTTTTCATAATAAGTCTAATTAGAATGCATTACATTTAAATTGATAACTGGATTAAGAATGATTATTCTCTATATTTGAGAGATTATAATGAATGTTACTCCTTATAAACACTTATGATTACATTTCCCTTTTTATGCCCTTTTTCGACATACCTGTGAGCCTCGACAATTTCTTCCCAGGAATAACGTCGATCTATAGCCGATGTTAAATTACCCATCTCAATTAGTTCTTTAATAAAGATCAAATCTTCAGTCTTTAATTTGCTTGGGGAATCCCTGATAACATTAAGATAGGTTCCTCCCTTCTTTAAAGCCTTTTTACCATGTGAAGGCGAAAGCTTGGCTACTGCATCAAAAATAACATCATAAAACTCGCCACTTTGGATAAAATCATCTTTAGTGTAATCTATTACTTTATCCGCTCCTAGAGATTTTACCAATTCTAAATTTGTGGTACTACAAACTCCGGTAACTTCAGCTCCGAAGTACTTAGCAATCTGTATTCCAAAAGTACCTACACTTCCAGAAGCTCCATAGATAAGAACTTTTTGACCCTTCTGGATATTTGCCTTTTTAAGTACATTCAATGCTGTAATTCCCCCAGAAGCAAAACCAGCAGCGGCTTCTTCAATAGGTATATTTGTCGGCTTTAGTGCCAGTATTCCATCTTCAGGTAAAGATTTATACTCAGCATAAGCACCAAACTTCATTTCTGTAGATGCAAAAACCTGATCACCTTTCTTAAACCGCTTAACATCCTTTCCTATTGATTCAACTTCTCCAGCTAGCTCCATCCCTAGAGTAGGTCTTTTTGGTTTTCTAATCCCTAACATTATATGCAACATGAGAGTTTGAAATTTGGAGGTTGGGTGTTTGCCTCTTCGCACTATTACATCTCCTATTGTTACTGATGTTGCATGAACTTTTATAAGGACTTCATTATCCTTAGGAGTTGGCTTTTCAACTTCCTTGAACTGAAGAACATCCGGAGGTCCGTATTTTGTGTATACAATTGCTTTCATGAAAATTGTTCTTTATATGATATTTTTTTATTTCTTTAGTTAAATATAGTATATTAATTAAACATTAGCTACTATTATGAATAAAAAAATGGAATTTAAGATTTCTATTTTCTACTTTTCCGCATAAAAATATATATAATTATCTCGAAAAATAAAATCGCAGTTAACACAAAAAATATAATTATATATTCGAATGGAACTGGGTGAACATATCCATTTAGTGTAAAATCAACAAGCGTTTGTCCCCCATATGAAAACTTATAATAGGAAAGAACACCATTAGAATTATATTTAACATTTATATCAATATCTACACTATTGTTTTCAAATCCCCAAGCAGGGATATTTACTAAAAAGCCATCTGACTGCGCTGTAGCGGAAATATTTTTGTACAGTCCCCCCTTAGAACTCATTACACTTAGGAAATCACTTACAAGTGATACCCAGCTAACATTTCTAGGTGCAAAGAGGACTTCTATCAAAGGATAGACACCGAATATAACAGATAAATTCATGGTTTGTCGTAAGAAACTTGATGTATCATTCACTATATACCAAGTATCGTCCCAATAATCATTTTCTCCTGGATTTGAGATAAGTTCCCACCCAAATGTTCCATTAACAGGTGTGGATGTGATTGTTGTATTATCAAGTGGAGAAAGCAATACTCCAGTTTCTTCAACACCTATAGCTGTAGCTGTAAAAGTCCATTCTGATTGTGGAGGAGCAAATGCATTCCAATGTAACTTAACAGAGGTTAAGTTAGATGATCCTAATGGTACGAGATTAGCTAATGTGGCTTCTAAATCATCCGTCGTATATGTGTTCCAATTTTCTGTATGTACACTGAGCAGCCAATCATAATCATCACTAATTTGAATTCCAACGTAAGAACCTTGTGCATTAGAAATTTTAATGAAGGGAATAAAGAGTAGAATTCCAAGGATAACTAAACTCAAACTTTTTGTTTTCTTCAAATCTTATCATCACTATGGTTTTTTGATTAAAATTAATAATTAAATACTTTTATGTGATAATTCAAAATAAAATTAAGCTCTACCGTACTTCCTGAACAATAAGATTCCTGCGATAACTAATACAAGGCTGAACATTATAAGAACAATCAAATCAGCCCAAATCCTTAAATCATTCAGAGCGGCACCACTAAAGAGAAGAGTTAAAGAATCAGACGCATAATGCAATGGCATGAACATACTAACTACCCTAGTCTCAGGGGGTAAAGGGTATAAATTGGCAGCAAGCATCTGTTGCGGAAGGAGGAAAATCCAAACAATTCCTCCCGCGGCTTTAGCGCTTTTTGAGACAGTTGCAGTTATCAATCCGAAGCCAATGGTGGACAAGGAGAAAATGACCATGATTATAAACGAAAGGATTACCCCCATAGGTGATATATTCCTCATCCCCCCCATTAGAAAAGTTAGAATGAAAATTATTGCTACTTGAATGATTGCCATACACATATTAGATATTATGTGACTTCCCATAAATTCTGTAGCGGTTGTAGGCGTCGTGTTAATTCTTTTTAACAAACCTTGTTCTCGATCTTCTGTAAACGATAGAGCAACAGGTATCGCCATAAAAAGTCCGCTAAGGGCAATGAATCCGGGAACAAGGAATTCAAAAATAGTTCCATCTTGTCCTGTCCAACCATAGTCTTCTACATATGTCCCTCCAAACGCAAACCCAAATATCAATATTAGTGCTACAGGGAGTAGTAGTACTATAAACAATGCTGTTGGTACCTTGATAAGGCTTTTAAATTGTATTTTCACGAACGCAAAAATTCTTTGTCGTTTCATTTTTATAACCCCTCCATAATTCTTCTTCCCGTGATTTGCAAAAATACTCCCTCTAAATCTTTGGCATTGTGTTTCTCGATTAATTCCTTTGGTGTTCCTATTGCAACTAATTTGCCGAAATCGATTATTGCAACTCTATCGCAAAGCGCTTCAGCTTCTTCGATATAATGTGTTGTTAAGACAACTGTCTTATTATTTTCCTTTAAAGAATTAATAAATTCCCAGGTTGTTCGTCTGACGCGTGCATCCATCCCAACCGTTGGCTCATCCAAAAACAAAATGGGAGGATCGCTTATCAAGGCTACAATAAGATTTAATTGTCTTAGCATTCCCCCACTATACTTCTTTGCTGCTCTATTACTGGCTTTTGTCAAGCCTAATAAATCCAGAAATCTCTCCATCCTTTGGTTTATAACCTCTTTTTTCATTAGATGTAAATTCCCGAAAAGCTCAATATTCTCTTTTGCATTTAGATATTGATAGACTGAGGCTTGTTGAGGACACACACCAATTAACTCTTTGATCTTGCTTAGGTTTTTCTTAACATTATAACCTCCTACATAAGCGTCTCCTTCGGTTTGCTCTAGCAAACCACACAGGATATTTATTGTAGTTGTTTTACCCGCTCCATTTGGTCCTAAAAGACCAAAAAGCTCTCCCTTGCTTATTGAAAACGATATTCCATCAACAGCCCTAACTTCCTCTATCACCTTCTTACCCGAGTAAATCTTTACTAAATTCTTGACTTCAATAGCGTTCGGATTATCGGAACCAAATATAAATTCATTGCTAGTTTGGTCTATATTTTCTGATTTAGACATTGTTGTTAAATCACACTTCTTATTTTATGTTTTTATTTAATTAATAATTTATTTTCCTTTTTTTATATAAATCTTCTTTATTTTAAATAATCTATATGTATTTTTCATTAGATTTTGAAATCTATTTTTATAATATGGTCCAATCGTGTTACACGGCTCTATTCTTAATCAAAAATTCTATAAAGTCATTAGAGTAATTTTTAAGGAGCTCCATCCTCTAATATTAATTTTTTTGTGTTGAACTCTCTAATTAATCTCCCCATATATGGGATGGTCGTTGTAAATAAAGACGCTCTGAGAAATCGAAAATCATTCGATTTCTACGAAGAAATAAAAGAAGAACTCAATAAATAATATAAACAAATATTTTTCCTATTATTTTTTTTTCAATTAATCTTCAATTATAAATGGCTAGGAAGGCTTTTTAAGTAAATATAATATTTTAATAAATATAATTTAACTTTTTGGCTAATTAACCATTACCATCCAGAATAATAAAAATGTATTTTTATTGGGCGTTAATTGCTCCAATTTTACCAGCGTTAGCAATATTTTTAAGTGCAGTTTTAATTAAAGAGAAGAAAAGACTTAGGCTAATATTATTAAGAATATTATGTGTCTTTAACATATATATTTCTTTTAACCTTATTAATATATTTCGAAGAGATTATAATGGAGATCTTTCCATATTTCCCTTAAGTAATTATATTGCATACATCATAATAATAAATGCTGTATTTCTATCGGTTTCTCTTTTAGTCCTAATGAAATTAGATGCAGTTAAAGAAAATCGCTTCATAATAAGTGTTCAATCTTTTTTCTGTAAATTAAAAAAAAATATATTTATGCTTGAGAAAGCTACTGATAAGCTTCTATCAATTCTCTTACTTCTTTGTCTACTTTTTATAGTGGGTTTTTTAAGTATTTACATTCACGAATTTGGTCACGCTATGGCAGATGTTTTAGTTGGGACGTACTATAAAGAAATCAGAATTTACAGTTTTTTCCAAGGTTGGGCCGCTGGGCATCTACTGGGGACTGATGTATTTCTTCTTCTTAAAGCTAATATAATATCATTCGGGGGTTTAGTTGCAGAGTCTTTGTTTGCGTCAATTTCATTACTTTTTATCTTACAGAAAAAAGAAAAAAATAGTTTCACATGGCTTTTATCGATTGTAATTTCAATGCTTTTTTTAAATCGAGTGCTGCTTTATTTCACGTTTCCTCAATTTTTCAATATAAATAGTGATGTACTATCACTTGTGAATTCAGGATGGGATCCTTGGATTGTTTTCTTCATTTTCTTTCCATTCTTAATCGTAACACTCGTGCTCACATTAAAGTTGATATCAGGATTTTACAAAACTAGTTTAGGGAGCAAAAAGAAATTTCTAATTATTTATTTCTTTAGTTTAATAATCTATATAGTTATTTTAAATGTATTAAAAGTGATTCATGAATTTATTACTCCATTAGTTTGGTTTAGTTTTTATTGAAGTAAAATAAATAATTATTCTATAAAGTAAAGATAAGAGTAGTTTTATTCTTTTATTAATGGTAATGAGAAATAAAAATTAGATCCTTTACTTCTACCTTCTGATTCCATCCAAATTTCTCCATCGTGTAATTTAATAATTTTTTTTGAGATATATAATCCTAAACCTGATCCTTCTGAAATAACATCTAGACCTTGACCAAATCGTTCAATCTTTCCAAATTGTTTAAATATTTGACCTTTTTCTTCTTCAGTGAAACCAATTCCATCATCTTTTATTGAAATTATTACAAATTCATCTTTTATTTTAGATTGAATTTCGATTCTTCCAAATGGAGGTGTAAACTTAATAGCATTACTTAATATATTGCTTAGTACTTGATGTATTTTCTCTTTTTCAAAATAAAATACCAATGTATCATGAATTTTTAAATCAATGCTATGATTTCTTAATTTTGAAAGCCCACTTAATTCATTAATGCAATGTTTAATTAACAAAATTAAATCTCCTTCTGATTTTTTCAACTGCATTTTACCTGATTCTAATTCAGCAGTTTTTAATATATCATTTATTAGATTATCAAGTCGTACACAACCCTCCCTAATTCTATTTAATGTACCTATTACATAATCATTGAGTTTATCTTTGTGCAACTCTAATAATAAATCAGAAAAACCCTTTATAGACACTAAAGGGGTTTTTAACTCGTGAGAAGTTCTTCTGAGTAATTCAGTTTTTATCTGATTTAATTTGATTAATTCTTGTTGTGCATTTATTTGTTCAGTTATATCCCTAACGATAGCTTGAATCCAATACTCACTTTTTATTAAAACTCTATTTAAAGATACCTCAGCATCAAAAAGTGTGTTATCTTTTTTGTTATGCTTCCAGTAGAATCGAAGAGATGGTCCTTTCAATGTTTTATCCATGAGTTCAATTGCTCTTTCTTTAGAATTAGCTCCATTTGGTTGATTAGGTGGAGAGAATTCCCAAGGATAAAATCCGATGATATCATTTTCATTTTTGCAGCCAAAGATCTCTAAAGTCATCTTATTACATTCCATAAATTTATAACTATTGATAAGAAATATTGCATCATTGGCTCCATCAAATAGCATTCTATACTTTTCTTCAGATTCTTTTAATGCTTCTTCTGCTGTTATCCGATCGGTAATATCTTGAACAATTGCCTGAATTAATACTTTATCTTTTAAATGAATTGTCGAACTCTGCCAATTAAGCCACCTCATTTGACCATCTTGTCTTACTAACCTAACATCAACAGGTTTGAGCTTCTCTCCTTCTGTTCGATCTTTAGATCTTTTCATAAATATTTGTAAAAGTTCATCTGAATTTTTAAATAAATCTATGATATCAGTAAAATTCTTTCCGTAACTAAAACTCGAAGGATATCCCGAGAACGCATTAGAGGCGGATGTATTACCCTCAATTAAATTTCCTTTTTCATCAAATAAGAAAATACCAAGAGGAGAGTTATGAAATAAATCTCGGTATTTTTCTTCTGATTCTTTAATTTTCTCAATCCTTTCCTCAACTTTTTTTTCTAATAATAAGGTGATTTCTTGAAAATCTTTTTTTGGATTTCTTAAAAGACTCTTCAATTTTTCTGATTCGGATGAGGAAAAAACATTTGGAGTTAACATAATAATCATCTAAGTAAGCTAAAATTTGATAAATACTAAAAGAATTTTTTACGTTGAATAAAATAGTGAAATTTATTTTTAAAGATTAGCATTTAAGCAATATGATAAAAATAGCTCAAATTTTTTGGTAAAGGCAATCTTTAATAAATTTTTCCTTACTTTTGTAAGGTTTTATATATAGTTCCAAGACTTAAAGTTATATATAGTTCCAAGACTTAAAGTCTTTTAATTCTTGGTAAATTTGATCAGCAGTAGGATGATCTTCTCTTGTTAATATGAATTTATAAATTGCTAAACGCTGAGTAGTAACTTTATATCCATTTTTTCGAAAGAGAGCAAATAATTCGTGATCATCCACGAAAAAAGTTAACCAATAATAACAATCAATAATGACTATTAGTACTCAATTAGATTCAATCAAACCTTAAGTAAGAAGGAATAAAATGGTGAAAAAAAAATTGTTAAAATTTAACTACCTCAGGGAGTATTAAGCTACTATGTGAGATCGAAACGATCCAAGTTCATAACTTTATTCCATACCGCTACAAAATCGTGCAGGAACTTCTCCTGAGAATCATCACTACCGTAAACCTCCGCTAATGCCCGGAGTTGGGAGTTAGAACCGAAGATGAGGTCAACGCGGGTGGCTGTCCACTTAAGTTTACCTGTTTCGATATCATGTCCCTCAAATAAGGTTTTGTCTTCCGTGATTGCATTCCAAGTTGTGTTCATGTCGAGCAGATTCACAAAGAAGTCATTGGTAAGCGCCTCAGGTCGTTTTGTGAAGACACCATGCTGTGTTCCTCCGAAGTTGGTCTTCAGGACGCGCAAGCCGCCCACGAGCACCGTCATTTCTGGTGCGGTCAAAGTTAACAATTGCGCTTTGTCAACCAGCATTTCCTCAGCAGATACGGCATAGAGAGTCTTCTGGTAGTTGCGGAAGCCATCCGCCTTGGGTTCGAGAACAGCGAAAGACATTCCATCTGTTTGCTCCTGTGAGGCGTCCATGCGTCCCGGTGTGAAAGGAACACTGATCTCGTAGCCGGCATTCCTTGCAGCTTGTTCAACACCCGCGCAACCAGCCAAAACGATCAAGTCAGCAAGCGATATCTTCTTGCCGTCTGATTGCGCACCATTGAATTCAGCCTGGATGCTTTCCAGGGACTTGAGTACCTTTGCTAGCTGGGCAGGTTGATTAACCTCCCAATCCTTCTGTGGTACCAGACGAATGCGGGCCCCGTTCGCACCACCACGCTTGTCTGAGCCACGGAACGTGGACGCCGATGCCCAGGCAGTCGAAACCAGTTCCGAGACAGACAGATCTGAAGCTAGAATCTTACCCTTGAGTGAGGCAATGTCCTTTTCATCAACTAGCTTGTGATCAACCGCTGGGATGGGGTCCTGCCAGATAAGCTCTTCGTCAGGAACTTCCGATCCTAGATAGCGAGTACGCGGACCCATATCACGGTGGGTCAGCTTGAACCACGCTCGGGCGAATGCGTCCGTAAATTCATCTGGATTCTCCATGAAGTGCCGCGAAATTTTTTCATAATTGGGATCGAACCGAAGAGAGAGGTCGGTGGTCAGCATAGATGGTGGATGACGCTTTGATTTGTCGTGAGCATCCGGTACGGTACCAGCACCCGCTCCACCTTTTGGTATCCACTGATGCGCTCCAGCAGGACTTTTCGTTAGTTCCCATTCAAAACCGAATAGGTTCTGGAAGAAGTTTTTACTCCATTTCGTGGGGGTAGCGGTCCAAGTGACTTCCAGACCGCTGGTGATCGTATCGCTACCTTTGCCTGTTCCAAAGCTACTCTTCCAACCTAGTCCCATATCCTCGATGTCAGCCGCTTCAGGCTCGGGTCCAACATGTTTCGCATCACCAGCGCCATGGCATTTTCCGAACGTGTGGCCGCCTGCAATGAGTGCCACCGTCTCCTCGTCATTCATCGCCATGCGTCCGAAGGACTCGCGGATATCCTTTGCCGCTGCTACCGGATCAGGATTACCGTTCGGACCTTCCGGGTTGACGTAGATTAGACCCATCTGCACGGCAGCGAGTGGATTTTCGAGATCTCGATCGCCAGTGTAGCGCTCGTCACCCAGCCATTCTTGCTCGGAACCCCAATAGATATCCTTTTCCGGTTCCCAGATGTCCTCACGTCCGCCACCGAAACCGAAGGTCTTGAAACCCATCGATTCCAGTGCGACATTACCCGCGAGAATCATCAAGTCGGCCCAGGAAATTTTCTGACCATATTTCTGCTTGATTGGCCAAAGCAGCCGGCGTGCCTTGTCGAGGTTGGCATTGTCTGGCCAGCTGTTGAGAGGTGCGAAGCGCTGACTTCCACTGCCACCACCGCCGCGGCCGTCGCCTTGGCGGTAGGTGCCGGCACTGTGCCACGCCATACGGATGAACAAAGGTCCGTAGTGACCGAAATCCGCTGGCCACCAGCTTTGTGACTTTGTCATAAGATCACCGAGGTCCTTCTTCACGGCCTCCAAGTCGAGACTCTTGAATTCTTTAGCGTAGTTGAAATCCTTGCCCATTGGATTAGACTTGGAGGAATGTTGGTGCAGGATATCGAGATTCAACTGGTTCGGCCACCAATCTCGGATAGTCATGCCACCGCCGGCAGTGGGCCTCTTAATCCTGTCTTTTACCGGGTTTTTACTATCTTCATTCATAATTTTCACTCCTTTTGATTTGAGAATTTTTAAATATTTATCTCTATTAAATTGGAAAGTTATTTTTTTTATAAAGAATCTAAATCATATTATCAGAAAGATTCATTAATAACCACTATCAAATAGTAACTATTATTAATATAAATTGTGTTTTATTTTCATAAATAGTAGCTTTTAAAATTATTCATCATAATAACTCGGTGATTTAATTGGATACTCATAATATAATCAATTTTTTAAGAGAAAAAGGACTTAAGGTAACTTCTCAACGCTTAGCTATATGTTCTTTTATTTTATCTCGAAAAGATCATCCTACAGCTGAACAAATTTTCCAAGAATTAAGAGATGAGTATCCAACGATAAGTTTGGGAACGATATATAAGACTTTACACTTATTAAAAGATTTAGGATTAATACAAGAGCTAGGTTTCAACGAGGGAAGCATAAGATATGATCCAGATATGGAATTCCACATAAATGTGGTTTGTTCTAAATGTGGAAAAATTTATGATTATAAGACTGAAAATGTAAAGAATTTATGGCACTTAATTCTATCTGAATTGAAAATTAAACCTACGGGTCAACGTATAGATGTTTATTATGAATGTGATGACTGTAAAAACACAAATTCTAATTCATAATATAAATTAAAATAATGAAAAAATTCGTTAAGGCATTATATTTCATATCAGGAATGATGTGCTTAATTTTTGGAGTTATTGGAATAATTTGCAGGCACGTGAACGAATATTAAAGACAATAGAAAATGAGGAACCTGATCGCGTTCCTTCATTTGAAACATCTGTTGATAACCTTCAAGTGTGTAAGTATTTTGGAGAAAAATACTTTATTGATGAAGTTGTTAAGATGCAGAAATTCTGCTTTAATTTATGTTTTAGCAGTCAGAAAATATTTACAAAGTTCATGAATTTCATCTCCAAAAAGGATTTTGCTATCAAAAGAGCTATAGAACCATGGATAAAATTATACACCAAAATAGGTTTTGATATGGTAACTACAGCGCTATGTCATCATCCTCTAATATTTAAAAAAGATGGTTGGATTGATGAATTTGGGAGGATATTAACATTTAAAAGGAATCCAAAAGACAATATGGCTTTACTTTATTATACTGGAGGGCTATTTAAGAATTTTGATGATTATCAACAATTTCCGCCATTAGATCCTGATAATATCTTAAGGGAAAAAATGTTTAAAACTTCAAAAAAGATAGAATCAGATATGAAGGGAAAAATTTTCGTGGTACCCTATATAAATGGAATAATGGAGGCTACTTGGGAGGGTTTTGGATTAGAAAACTTTAGTAAATTGCTAGCTAAAACAAAACAAGTTAAACAGGTTTTTGATGACCGTGGTAATCTAGCAGTAGAATTAACAAAAAGAATTATTGATTGGGGAGAAAACGGAGCAATATATATAACTGATGATTACGGCTATAAACAAGGTTTATTCATGAGTCCGAAAGATTATAGAACTTATGTTATACCCTGGATTAACCGGATTTGTAAGGCTGCCCATAAAGCGAGTTTAAAAGTAATTCTACATAGTTGTGGTGACATTTTTCAAATTTTTGAAGATCTTGTAAAAGCTGGAATAGATGTGATTAATCCTATTGAACCCACGACGGCAAATCCGGAGTACAATATTTTCAAATTACATGAAAAGTTTGGAGATAAAGTTACTTTTTGTGGAAACCTAAGCCCTCAAATGTTAGCAACAGGAGAAATCTCTGAAGTAGAATCTTATGCAAAAAGCCTAATTCAAGAGCTTGCGCCTGGGGGTGGCTATATTTTTTCATCAGGGCATAGTATTAACCCCGCTGTAAAATTAGAAAACTTTCTTGCAATGAGAATGATTTTAGAAAAATTTGGAAATTATCCAATAAATATAAATCAATAATAACAAAGAAACCTAATTTATTTGATTCCTTACTTCTAAAAGGAATTATCTTATATATTAAAAGCTCTTAAAGGATCTATAAAATTAATTGGTAATCAAAATGAGCCAGAAATCATATAAATTTATTAAATTAGAGAAGAAAGGAAAGGTATGCATTCTTAAATTAGATCGTCCCGAAAAGAAAAATGCTATGAATCTGGAGATGCGTACCGAAATTATTACGGCATTAAATGATTTAAAGTTAGATAAGCGAGTTAAAAGTGTGATTTTTTATGGTGGTAAAGAATTTTTCTCAGCAGGTTTTGATAGAGATGAAGTTTTGGCTGTAGTTCAGAGTAAAGAAAATCTTGATCAGTTTATAGAAAGTAATCATAATTTCCACCAGACAATTTTAGATTATCCTAAATTATTAATTGCAGCCATTAATGGTTTTGCTTTAGCAGGAGCTTTTGATTTGGCTATTATTTGCCATCTACGTATTGCCTCTAAAAATGCTATATTTGGCCATCCAGAAATCAGGTTTGGCGCTTGTCCGCTATTTTTTCCTTACATGGCAATCGTAGGACGTGGAAAAGCTTTAGAAATAGCACTAAATACTGGAACAAGAGATACATTTCTTTCGGGTACTGAAGCTTATAGGTTAAACTTGGTGAATAAATTAGTAGAACCTGAAGAAGTACTTATTGAAGCCATTAAAATGACCAAACAAATATTACAATCCCCAGAATTAGCTATAACCCAACTGATCAAGGTTAGTAATACTTTTTTCAATCAAGTAAAAATATTCGATTCTGAAATTGACACAATAATAGGGACTGTAGAGACTTCAAAAGCATAAATTTTATTCTTTTTTATTTCATCTTAAAGTAGCTCAGTTTTGTCTCGTATACTAGATATATTTAATTTGGAATCTTTAATGAAAATACCGTCTTAGAATAACAATACAATTCAATAAGTACAAGTTATATTTAAGATTTGTCAAAATTGTCAAAGAAAATTAGTCTAAAAAATAGTTGACCAATTCTTAACCCCAAAACCTAAAAATAAATAAGGTATGCATTTTTTTCCTATAGGAAAATAAGAAAGTTTTTCAAATTGGGTTATACTTTAAATATTTCAATTCTAAAATTATAAGTCCTTTTGCGAAAAATTTTTCCGATTTTTAGATCTATAGATAATATATATGAGATACAATTAATAATGGATTTAATAAATTGGAATTAAAATTAGAATTAAATTATAAATTAGTGTATAATACTTATGCCAAAAATGAAAAAACGTCAATATAAAAAAGGTAAAAAAAGATCAGGGTCAAATGAACAACCTGAAGTATCCCGTGTAAAAATGCCCCATAGAAGAAATGGAGAAATGTTTGCTCGAGTTACAGATATCTATGGGCAAGAAAGAATGGGGGTTTATTGCGAAGATGGAAAACATCGTATGGGAAGAATTAGAGGTAAGATTAAAAAGAGAGTATGGATAAGAAAAGGTGATTTAGTCATTGTCAATCCTTGGGAGTTTGAAACCGAACTTAAAGGTCAAAAAGAAAAGTGTGAGATCTCTTGGAGATATTTAAAACACGAAATTACTTGGTTAAACCGTAGGGATAAAATTCCTGAGAATTTAGATCTGAATAGTATCTCTCTTTAAAAATTTTTTTCTAAAATTAAATATTTTTTATACTTTCAAATTAACTTATCTATAAAATATCTAAAAAAATTAATTAAAAAAAAGATAAGGTTCGATAACAATTGTAAAAAGTTCTTTTTACTAAAAATTATTTACTACTTATGTTTATTTGTTCTTATGTGGGATTTATTGCCCTGATCTAGCTTAAATACGATAACCTCGGCTGTATTCGGATTTAGGGGCTTTTTCAGTAACCACTACCTCACTAGCCTGTGGACCTTTTTGCCCTTCAACAATTTCAAATTCAACTTTATCATTTTCGTTGAGGGTTTTATATTCCTCATCACGCCCACTTAACGCGGTATAATGTACAAATACATCAGTTCCCTCTTCAGAACTTATAAATCCATAACCTTTACGGCTATTAAACCATTTTACTGTTCCTTTTACCAATTTTAAAACCAAATTTCCAATTTTTAAATAAATCTTTCCTTAAGAAAGATATTTATTCTAAGTATTCAAATGTAATAAATTTTGGGTTTATTAGTTTTTCCAGAATAAGATTATTTGAAAAAAACAATTAGAGGGATCCCATTTTCATAATAATAATAAAAAAATGATAAGTTTTGATAATAATCGTAAAAAAGATTTTACTACTTATTATTTGCTACTTATTTTTATTTTTTACTTTTTCTTTCTTTATAATACAAAATAGATTTAATAGAACCTATTTTGTGATTTAAATTGTTGAGGTGCCTTTTCAGTAACAACTACGTTACTCGCTTGTGGACCTTTTTGACCTTCGGTAATATCAAATTCAACCTTGTCGTTTTCATTTAATGATTTGAATTCATCACCCTCTGCTTGTATTGCTGAGAAGTGGACAAATACATCAGTTCCTTCCTCAGAGGTTATGAATCCATAGCCTTTACGGCTATTAAACCATTTTACTGTTCCTTTTACCAATTTTAAAACCAAATTTCTACTTATTTTATAAATTTATTAAAGTTCTAATAGAACTATTTTTAAAAAGGATTTAATGCAATTAAATTTTTACTTTTATAGGATATAAAAAAATTAGTTCCTTGCGGAGAAATTACAAGCGATTAAAAATTTAAACTTTAATTTGAGTTCAATCTTGTTCCTCAGAAGAAGATTACTATTTTTCCCTCAACACTTCTTCAACAGCTTTTATTAAAATTTCCTCTCTTCATTCTAAAAGTTAGGATTTTTCATGTTTGTTTTCATATTTTCAACTATTATATCTGCAGTTTTATTTGCTTTTTTCCCTTTTTTTTTCTTAAAATAACTAAACAAATTTATTTTTATATAATTTCTATAATATATGGATGAAATTGATCTCAAGATTATTCTACTTTTATTTAACAATTCAAGATTAACATATAGAGAGATTTCAGACCATTTAGGATTATCAGTTAACGCGGTATATAAACGAGTACAGATACTCATCGATTTGAAAATCATAGAAAAATTTTACGCAAGATTGAAACCTTATGCAATTAATGCCATTTATACATTTGTTTTTGGACAATGCAATGCTCAGGATATAGATAAGGCGATATCAGAATTAGGAAAACATGAGAATACATGGCAGATTATATTATCTAGTAGAAATTATATGTATATTGGAGCTATGTTAGAAACGATTCATCAATTAGATGAATATTCCTCATTTGTTTCCCAAACGGTTGAGATTCAATCTCCAAAAATTGCATTACTTTCTGGGGTACAATATACTACCCCAATCCCCTATATTGTTCCAAAGTATAGATCAATGAACTATGATAAACTAGATTTAGAGATTATTCGATCACTCAATAAAGACTCACGGAAGCCAATATCAGAAATAGCAGATGATGTTAGTAGCACTTCAGGTACAATTCGTCGTCGTCTAAATAGATTGATTGAAGAAGGAATAATTGAATTATCTATAAATTTTAATCCTGAAGCTTCAAACGATATTTTTGCCTTATTTCAGATAACGATAAACCCTATGGTAGATAAGAATGAATTTGCCCAGTATTTGAATGAAAATTTTCGTCCAAACCTCTTTTTCTGTTGGACATTTAGTAATCTACCAAACCTAATTTTATGTTGGGTCTGGGCTAATACAATAAAAGAGCTAACTGAATTGGTTGAGAACATAAAAAAAGAAAATATTGACTCAATCATCTTTGATATAATGTATAAAGTATTTTATTTTGATACTTGGTTAGAAAAACTAATATATAAATAAAAACAAGAAATTTGTTAATTTAAGAATAGAATGGCTCAAATTACGCATATTAGAATATAAAGTGTCGCTCTTATCAAATGGACTATATAAGTCATGAATACAGAGGACAAAACTACTTTCCGAGAAAAAATCTTTCTTAATTTAAACTTTTGGCTTAAATTTGGCCCCTTTATCCATAAAATTAAGCTTACTATACCTGTTATGCCTGAGATCACAAGTTCTAATAAAAGCATAAACCAAGAAAAAAATGGGTTTAATACGCTTAGGCAATCTCCACCAGCACTTATAAGAGTGATTGCCCGAATAAAGAAAAAGATGGGACCACCTCCTAAAAGGAGCCACTGTAATCGATTCCAACGCAAGAATACACTTTTCGTTTTAGAAAATTCATGTTTGTTTTCATGGGATTGCTCTCTCATATTGTCGTTTAATTTTTCTGCGATATTTAATCCAATATTTTCCATTTTGGGTAAACTATTTTCTTTCAAAGGCCCCTCTTTATCGATTACTAAACCTGTAATGGTTGGGTGTATAATTAAAATTTTCATTTTTTTTAAATATCTTATAATCCTCTTGGCTGCTGATCCCGCTAATCGAAAATCTGCTTTGGTTTCGAAGGCAAAACCTTCTTTATTTTCCATTTTTAGATGCTTAATTTTGGATAAAAATGCTTTCATTTCTTTTGATGCTCCATGAAAATGAGTAGGCCCCCCAATTCCAATAACATCATAATTTTTAAGTTCTACTGTATCAAAATCTTGAATAGAATTGCTATCTACATAGACACCTCCTGCTTCTAATCCACGACTCAATGACATTGCTACTTTCTTTGTATTTCCATATACAGAATCATATAAAATTAGAGCCTTTTTCATACCTTTCCCTCGCTTTTTAACATTTGAACCATTTCATAATGTTTCCGATAAAATAATTTTGTAAAAAAGCCATGTTCGCGTTTACAAAAGGGCAAACCATTTGAAGCTGAATGATATTTATTACATTCTTCACAATTTCCATGATTAGAGCATCCATTTTTAGGACAGGGACAAATTAAACTTATTTGTATCACCTCATTTTTGTTTAATTAAGGTATAGAATGCTTCTAGATATAATTCTAAGTTTAGATTAGAGCGAATAAATTGCCCTATTTTAATATCAAATTTAATTGAATTTTCAACTAAATGGTTGAAAAATAAAATATTAAACCCATATTTTTTTAACTCTTTAATTTAAAATCTTCTATCTTCTGAGGTCTAATATTATTACTTTATTCGATTATCAGTGTACATGGATATATATGAGGATTATTATGTTTAATTATTTAACTCAAAACTAAATTGGGTGGAAATAGTTGGAAAAAAATAAAAAAGCATTTAAATTTATAGTGAAAACAATAATAAAGTCAACATTTTTGCTAATATATATCATCTTTTTAGGTGGATTGATAATAGGCGGCATATCTTCAGGTATTATGACCTTAATTCCCGATGAAGCAAGCAAACCATGTTATTTAGGATATTACGCACATTGCTCGTTTACGCCGTTTAGTACATTAATTTTATTTGCAATGGCAATAATCGGAACAGCACTTCTAATTAAATTAATAAAATACCTGAAAAGAAAAATTAAAATGGCTAATGAAAGTAAACCAATAATAAAAGCTTTAATAAAAAGTTAAAAACCAAAAACTTACTTTTTTTTTCTTTTTTTTGTTTTAGAAAGAAATTAAGTTTCCAAATGGATTATAAACTATAAAAATATCTTACATTTCATTTTTCTAGCTTAGTAGTGTTGCAAGATTAGTATTATAATCTATAATAAAACCTTTTTTAATATTAGTTTTAGTTCATATAGTATGTTTGCTATTATAAAATGGTGATATAACAATGGTCAAAGCTATACCCTATTTATTAGTAAAAAATGGTAAAGAAGCAATTAAAGTTTATGAAGATTTATTTGGTGCTAAGTTAACAAGTCATGAATCATTTTCACCCGAAATTGGAAAAGAATTTGGTTTTCCTGATGATTTTGATTATGATAATTCTACTATGCATGCAAAGCTAGAGATCGATGGAGCAGAGATATATCTGGCAGATAATTTTATGAGATATCCTGGGTCAGGTAATGTTGAGGTAACATTAGATCTTGATAGCGAAGAACAAATGAACACAATTTATAATAAAGTAAAAGAGAAAGGTTATAAAATAAAGATGGAACTCCAAAAAACTTTTTGGGGTGCTTGGTTTGCCCGATTTGAAGACTCAGATGGAGTTGGGTGGCAACTTAATTATCAATCAGAAAAATAAACCTGAAATATATAAATTTTTAATAAAACTACATTTATTTTTTTAGGAAGAATTCAATTAAAGTTCTGATTCATTCAAAATTTAAAAGAGATTATTTATAGATCTTAATTTAATATATTTTAAACTTAAAAATTATTTAACTCACCATTTTACAGGATAGTAGAGAATGTTCTTAGAAAAATTAAAGGAATTTCCAAAGAATTTATACGTCTTAATTATTACAATTATAGGCTTTTTGATGTTTATTCTGATCAATATACTGATTTTTATGCCTATAAATCAGATTGTGCCACCACCCTATGGAATTTTAGATTTCGAATTCTCATGGGTACCAGAACAAGTTCTAACGATTTTTGCAACATGGGGGGCTTCTGGAATGGCAGCAGAAGCCTTAGCAATCTATTGGGACTTTTTGTACATTGTAGGCTATGGATCTTTTATTTTTGGCGCTATTTTGCTTGTTACAAGAAGCTTAGAGGGGAACCTTCAAAAAATTGGCCTGTGGATGAGTTTAACCCCAATCCTAGCAGGAATTTTTGATATTATAGAAAATATCAATTTACTAGTCATGTTAGATACTGCACCCACATTTTCATCATTTGTACCATTTGTAGCTTCTTTAACAGCTTTAATTAAATTTAGCGTACTTATTCTAGGGATAGCTTTCTTTTTTGTAGCACTAGTTATTGTAATAATAAGGCTAATCAGAAAAAGAGATAATTAACTATATTAAAGTTATAACTTGAAAAATTGAATTTAGATGGAAAAAAAGAATAATAAATCCAAATTGAATATTAAAGAATTGAAAGAATTTTATGTCAAAACAAAAAATATAGATAAAAAACTAGATCACGGGCGAGCTTATAGAACTCTTATTAATCCAATTAGAAGAGAGATACTAAAATTTATTGGATATAGCATTAAATCCTTGAAAGAGATAAAAAGTGAATTTCAGTTTGATGAAACTCAAATAGTTTACCATCTAAATATGCTCAAACAAACATTTTATATTTTAGATTCAAATGAAGGCTGGAAACTAACTCCAAGAGGAATTGGTTTTTTAGAAAATACAAAATTGGAAATGTAATCAGAAAAGGGGGTACGTTCCATATTCTTTTGCTGCTCCAATCATCCAACTTAATTGTTTAACTGATATACCCGGATGAAAATTCGCGGGAGACAACATATATCCACCGCCATGTCCAAGAGCCTTAATAGCATTTTTCACCGCATCTTCAACTTCTTGTTTAGTAGCATCAACCAAAATATGACGCGTATCAATATTTCCTGATAAGCATAATTTATTACCAATTTTTTTCTTAACTAAATAGGGATCAACGAGAGGTGGTTCTAAACATTGAAGCCCATCAAAACCAGATTCAACGATGAAGTCCAAAAGAGTGGTAATATCACCATCGGTATGTAAAATAAATTTTCCTCCCCATTCATGGATCGCGTGTGCTACTTCTTGATAGCATGGTAATAAGTACTTATAGAAATATTTTGGATTAATCATTGGACCTCCACTATGTGCGATATCTCCCCCTTCAAGAAAAACTTTAGCTCCACAATCAGAATAAGCCTTAAAAATGGTTAAAACGAAGTCAGTAGTAAATTGAAATCTTTCTTCAATTAATTTAGGGTCATTTTTTAATGCACGAGCAAAGTAGTTCATTCCCATACCTTGCCAAACAGGTGGAAAAATAGACGTAAGAGCATCTTGAGCAATAATATAGATGTCATCTTTAATATCACGGCACTTTCGTAAAACACCTTTATAAAATTTTTTAGCTTTTTTATATTCTTCTTTCAAATCGGGTTTTGGATATGCTTCCCAATCTGCTCGATTTTTAATATACCCTCCATAGTAATCTGGGTATGGATTTCCATCTATATTCTTGATTCTATGTCTTTTCCCGAAAACATCAGTCATTTCAGTTTTACTTTCGATGATAAATGGTATATAATGAATGCCGACTCCATCAAATCCCAGTTCATAAGCTGCTCTGACACATTTCGCGAAAACAGATATTTCAATATCATTGAGGATTGAATTTATTCTATCCAGCCATTCAACTGAATATTTTTTTTCCATCTCATCAAAAATATCAAACGCGTTTCTTTCTGGTTTGCCAATAACTTGATCAGCTACATTACCATCGAATTGTATTGTATGAATTGGAATTCTATCTGGTTCTTCTAGATTTAAAGCTGTCCAAATACGTTCAAAACTATTCATAAAATATAAACCAAAATCTCAAAATAATTGATTTATATTTATTAAAACAGTGAAATAAATTTTAAGAAAAGTAACTTTATTGAGTAATTGCAGTGCAGATTAAAAGTACTTTAGAAACGATTAGAAATTTCTTGGATTCACTAATTCAAAACGGAGTAAAAGTTGAGGTTTATACCCGAAAAGAAGATCAATTAAATTACTTTAGAGAAATTAATATTGGGGTAAATCATGAAGAATTCAAAGAAATTATCCTTCAAGAGGAAACTAAATTAGAATTAGGAGGTGGAGATCAAAAATCCTTTTCGCTTGTTTATCCAATAGAGGAATCAGACTTAATACATGATGGAAAAATTAGATTAGTTGGTTCTGAGATAAAAGAAATATCAAATAAAGCTATAGATTTTGGATTATTTTTACTAATTGGAGTTGATAATCTTACGGAAAATTCTTTTGATGAGTTAAAAAACCTTACTTTTATTTCAAATAGCATTGAAGGTTTTATGATTCGTACTATACCAAGAAGATTTTGGTGTCGATTAAGTAAATCTATTATTAATAAATTCTCTTTTGAGTTCTTGGGCAATGCTATAATGTTCTTATATCAGCAGAAATTCAAAGAAATTAAATCGATGGAAATAATATTTATAAACTCAAATCCAAAATTAATAGAATCTCTTATTGGCTTGACCTCATCGATTAGAACGGACCTAGAAAAAAAGTGGAGGAAAAAAGTAAAAGAATGGAAGAGGAGAGTAGACTGTGATTTTAACTGGGATTGTAATGAATGTCCTTATTATGATGTTTGTGAAGATGTCAAAGAAGTATTAGAAAAAAGAGAGATGATAGATTGATTAATAATTTTAAAAAACCTATTAGAATTGCGATTGTGGGCAAAGGTGGAGTAGGAAAGACTGTAATCACAGTTTTATTTACAAAAGCTATCACTGAATATTATAATTATAAACTTCTATTGATAGATGCTGATCCTACCCATCCGCATTTAAGCAATATGGTTAAAGTCAAACCCAATAAATCCCTTGAGGAATTAAGAGTTGAAGCTGTAAAAAAGGCGCATAGCGGAGGAGAATCTGCTCAAAAACTTGCTGAAAGAATAGATTTTGATGTGTATGAAGGGATAGCTGAAAGTAAAAATTTTAGCTTGTTTTCAATTGGTCAACCAGAAGGTCCTGGATGTTTTTGCCCATCAAATATTCTTCTGAGAAAAGTGATTGAATCAATTTCTAAGGATTTTGATATTATTTTAATAGATGGTGAAGCTGGACTTGAACAAATTAATCGGATGGTGTTGAAATCTATCGACATCCTATTAATTGTAACAGATTTATCTTTAAGAAGTATTGAAACTGCCAATTCAATAAAAAATCAAGCTAAAAAGTATACAAATTATAAAGATTTAGGCGTTCTAATCAATAAGGTAAAGGGAAATATTGATATAATAATTAACAAGCTAAAAGAATTAAAGCTTCCATTAATTGGCTCAATACCAGAAGATAATATTATAATGGAATTCGATTTACAAGGAAAGCCTCTTATTGATATTCCAAACGATTCTGTAAGTTATGAAAGCTTAAAAAATGCAATAAAAGAGCTATTCTCTTCTTTTAAATAACCTGTTTCATAATTTCATTTACCCATGAAATTGTTTTCTCCTTTGCTTCTTCAGGATTATTATTTAGTGGTTCACGAAAACCAATCTTTCCTATAATTTCTGTATCTTTTAATGCATTAATAAATCGTTCTAATCCTTTTCCAGGTACTCCAGCGCTACAAGTCCAAATAGCTATTTTTTTGTCAGAAAGATCATACATAGATAAAAATGAGCGCAATGGCGGTGAGTAAGTCCAAGCCCATACTGGAGTTCCTAAAAATAATAAATCATAATCGAGAGGGTTTTTATCAATTTCATGTAATTTAGGTTTCTTTTTCATTGTTGCTTGGAACCCTCCCCACATATATTTCATTGAACTACTTGAGTTAAGCTCCTTAATTGGCTTTAGCTCTAAAATGTCAGCTTTTGTTATATCCTGAATAATTTCAGCAATGAATTGGGTATTTCCCGTAAGAGAATAGTAAACTATTAAAATTTTTTCAATCATTTTTGTTAATAAGCTTTTTTAAAGTAAAAAATAGCACTTAAGATAAAAACTTAATTACAATCTAAGAAAAAGTTTTTATATTAAAAAGTACGATTTTTATATAATGATCTCAAATAATACTGCACCACAATCACGCGTAAAAGCAAAATTTTCTTTAGTTGATTTACTTGCAGTGTTATTGTTATTATTATAAGCGAAACCAATCCGCCTATTCTTTTTCTATTGAAATTCTCACGGATTGTATCGCGTGGTATGGATTTTACTTGAAATAGATTATAGGTGGGGCGTGTTTGATGATGCATCAAAACCAAAATAAGGAAAAGGTATGAAAAAATGTATAATGCACAAGAAATTGAAAAGAAATGGCAGGATAAATGGGAAGAAGCTAAAATATTTGAAGCTAACCCTGATACTTCGAAAAGTAAGATTTTTTTCACCTCCCCGTACCCTTATGCTTCTGGAACTCTACATATAGGTCATGGAAGAAGTTTCGTGAATGGTGACATATTTGCACGGTATTATCGAGCTAAAGGATATAATGTTTTATATCCGATGGCATTTCATATAACCGGAACTCCAGTTTTAGCAGTTTCCTCATCAATCAAGAGAAATGATATTAAAATTATCACCAGAATGAAAGAATATGTCTCTCTACACACAAAAAATAAAAAAGAAGTGGAAAAAATAGTAGAAAGTTTTAAAGATCCTTGGAACATCGTAAGTTATTTTTCGAATACAATGAAAAAAGATTTTAAATCAATTGGAATGAGTATTGACTGGAGGAGAGAATTTACAACTGGAGATGAGTTGTATAATAAATTAATTGAATGGCAATACTATAAATTTCTTGAGAAAGGTTATTTAGAAAAAGGAGATTACCCAATACTTTATTGTCCTCGATGTGAAAATGCAGTTGGGGAAGATGATATTGTTAGTGGTGATGAGCTTAATCTAGAGATTAATGAGTACGTTTATATAAAATTCCCTTTCAATGATTCATACCTAGTTCCAGCTACATTAAGACCAGAAACAATTTATGGTGTTACCAATATATGGCTCAACTCAAATGGAATCTATGTCTATGCTCGAGTGGATGGAGAAAAATGGATAATTTCAGAAGAAGCAGTCTCTCTTTTAAAAAATCAAAATAAATCCATAATTGTATTGGAAAAAGTTAGGGGGAGCGATTTAATAGGTAGAAAAGCTAAATCAGTTTATTTTAATAGAGATATCTTAATTCTTCCAGGGGAATTCGTAGATACTTCTGTTGCTACTGGTGTAGTATATTCTGTTCCCGCTCATGCTCCTTATGATTATATAGCATTAGAAGATTTGAAAAAGAATAAGTCAATGATAAAACAATTCAACCTTAATGAACAGGATATTAATAATATAAAACCTATTCAAATTATTGACTTAAAAGAAGTCCAAGATATTCCTGCTAAATTCTATTGTAATAAATACAATGTTTCGTCACAAAATGATATTGAAAAATTAGATAAGGCTACAGCGGACAATTATAAAACTGAGTTTTATACTGGAATCTTAAACGATAAGTGTAACAATTATGAAGGTATCCCAGTAAATAAGGCAGTAATTCAAGTAATTGAAAATCTTAGAAACATGGATAAAGCAGATAAGTTATATATACCAGTAACCAGAGATCTTCAATGTAGGTGTGGAGAAAAAATAACAATTACTATTTTGAAAGATCAATGGTTTCTTAATTTCAATGCTGGTAACTGGAAGCAAAATGCTTTTGATTGCTTGAATAAGATGACTATTGTACCTAAGAAATATCGATTAAATTTTGAGAATGTTTTTAATTGGTTAGAAAAAAGACCATGTGCACGAAAACGAGGATTGGGTACGAAATTACCCTTTGATGAGGATTGGATAATTGAATCCTTGAGTGATTCTACAATCTATATGAGCTTCTATACCATCTCTCACCATTTAAAGCATAATAATATCAAACCTGATCAATTAATCCCTGAATTTTTTGATTTCATATATTTAAAGAAGGGAGATAGTCAACACATTTCAAGGATAACAAAAATTAATGAGAAGCTATTGGAAAAAATGCAAGATGAATTTCACTACTGGTATCCAGTGGACCATAGACATACTGCTATAATGCATATTTCCAATCATTTAAGCTTTTATATATTCCATCATGTTGCGATATTTCCTAATCAATTGTGGCCCAGAATCATAACTCTAATTGAACCGGTAATCATTGAAGGTCAAAAAATGGGTAAGTCAAAAGGAAATGTGATATCTTTAGCAGATATTCAAAATAAATATTCTGCAGATTTATTTAGGTTTTACATTTCACATAGTGCCGATTTAGGAATTAATATGGACTGGAAAGAAAAGGAAATTCAAGCCGTTAAAACCCATATTAATAGATTTTATAATTTCTTTTCTGAAAATAGTCAAGAGATTCAAGATTTAGAACTTCAGTATAAAAATTTAAAATCGAAATATGCGAAGGTAATCATTTCAAAAATAATACAAAACTTTTTAGAAGTAGATAAAGCATTAAAACAGTATAATTTACGACGCTATCTCCAACTTTCATTTTATGAAACGTTCAATTTAATTCGAGATTTAAAGAAATTTGTCGAAAATAAAGAGGATTTCAAAATTGTCTTTAAATTGATCTATAAGGATTGGCTTAAGGTACTTTCCTTAACTATGCCCCATCTATGTGAAGAATTATGGGAAATATCTGGTAATAGGGGATTTATATCTTATTCAGTTTGGAGGGATTTAAATATAACTTACTTAAATGAAGAACTTGAAATTGAATTTAACTATATTTCCAATCTTATAGATGATATATTAAGTATTAAAAAAATAATAAAATCTCAAGAATATAACGCAGTATATATATACACTGCCCCAAATTGGAAACAAGTTGTTTTAAATGTGGTCCTATCTAAGAAAGGAAATTATAATATAATTATTGATGAATTGAAACAAGAGACAGACCTTATGAAAAATCAAGATATTATTCACTTTATTAAACTTCAAATTAAAGATCGTATTTGGGAAAAGATTCTTCCTCAACTCAGTGAGAATGAATTATTGAAACAATATTTGGGATACATTGAAAAGAAAGTAGATACGAAGGTTATTTTAAATTCAGAATATGACCCTAAGCAAAAATCAAATAAAGCAATACCTTTTAAACCCGCTATTTTCATTGATATTTAATTATACAAAGAATTTTTAATTTTTTACTTTATTATAATCATAGCTAAGATATTACAGTTAATGAATAAATCCACCTTGTAATTTATACTGTTAAATCCAATCTTTCTATCCTATACCATAAATTTGTTTAGGTCCAAGATATTCTGGAAATTGATCTAATAAAGCTTTGCGTGTGAGATAACAAAAATGACACTCATCAACATAATTATCTTCATGGTCAATATTATAAATTTTTGCTAATTGAGCAGGACCACCCTTTATTAGAGGACCACAAATAGGGTGAGCTTTTGGGTTATAATTTTTAATTAAAGTAGAAAGAGGTGTTTTCCAGAAATTACCTATACTTAAACCTTGACATATATGTGCATTTCCAAAGGGATCTACATGAATTCTTCCAAGTCCTTCTAGATCTTCATATGGACATTCTCCCATCTCTTCCCAAGGTCTTAGTGGTAATCCTTCGGTTAAAGTTTCAACTGCTCTCCCTCGAAACATGGCACCTCCTCTAATTACAGGTTTTCCTTTATCTTTGTTTTTGCCCATTTCAAATTCAGCTTCAGGCTTATCTATGGTAATCGAAGATAATGGTAAATTTAATTCTTCAGCAGCGATCCTAGCATATTTTGATAAATTTTCCGTTATTTCTTCAAAATGAAAAAGATCATCACTTATACTGAAATCTGAGATTTCTAATTTAGAAATTGGCTTAAGCCAGAGCTCAGCGTCTTCCTTACAAGTAGCCCAGTATGAATTTGTGACTAATCCAACTTTAAAGCCTCTTTCATTCGCCAATTTAGCTCCTTCTAGCATTAATGGATAATAAAGGAAAGGTTCTCCGCCCTCAAAATATATAGATGAAACCGTACCTATTTTCGTTGCTTCATTTAAAACTTTTCTAATTTGAGCGATAGTAAATGTACCTTCAGATTTAGGACTGCAATATAAAAAACAGTGATCACATTCATAATTACAGGCATAAGTTAAAAGAAAATGGATTCCCTCTAGCATAATAATCTATCTTTAACGATTCTATTATTTTAAAGTAATTTGAGAGGGTATTTATTTTTTTTACTCTTGAAAGAATTTCAAAATTTTGAGTGTTTATTCAATTTACACCTCCTTAAAGAAAATTAATTAATAAAAATTCATTAAATTCTATAAAAACTCATTTAAAGTGAATAATTATGACAGAACCAGTAAATATGTATGAAAAATATTTTAAGGACCCCAAAAGAGAACCAGTGTTAATTGATTATGTGAGAACGCCAATAGGAAAGAGAAGAGGAACTGTTGGGCTGCACAGAGGAGATGATTTAGTAGTGCATTGTTATAATACTATTATTGAAAGGAATGATTTTGATCCACAGTTAATTGGTGATTCTATTGTTTCCTGTAATAGTCAAATTGGCGATTGTGCTTTAGATATTGGAAGAATTGTGGCTTTAGCAGCACATTTACCAATTACTGTGCCAGGGATGTCCATTAATCGACAATGTGCTAGTGGTGCTCAATCTGTAATGTCTGCTTGGCAAGCTATTGCTTCTGGAATACATGATTGCGTTATTTGTGGAGGTGTTGAAGTACAAAATCGATACCCAATTATGGCTGATGCGTATATTTTTGATGAAGAGCAAAACAAACAGGTTATGATTGCTCCAAATGGTAAAATTCTAACACATCCTTATGTAGCTGATAAATTAAAAGAACATAAAACATCTTTTGCCGGACAAATTAACTCTGCTCATGTAATGGGTCAGCATTGGATGAAGAAGGCAGAAATAAGCTTGGAAGAATTTAGAAATGAGATGGATTCTCTATCTTTAATTTCTCATCAGAAAGCTTGCTCAACTTGGGAGGAAAGAGGAAAAGAAATAGAACCTATTTGGTGTCCAAAGCTTGATGAAGATGGAAAACCTATGTTAGACGAAAAAAATCAGGTAGCCAAGGACTCAAGTCTATCAGTGTTAACAGAGAGAGATGAGACTCCTAGACCTCAGACATCAATTGAGAAATTAAAAAGTTTAAGAACTATCACGGGAAGGAAAAGTCAAGCTTTCTTAACTGCGGGAAATAGTTGTCCTACGAGTGATGGTGCAGCAGCTCAACTATGGATGACAAGAAGCTTAGCAGAAGAATTGGGTTTAAAACCAAGAGCAACAATAGTAAATTTTGCGGTGGTTGGCACAGATCCTGTTTTGATGCTTACAGGACCCATAGAAGCGATTCCAGATGCTTTAAAGAGAGCACATATGAATATTGATGATATGGATTATATAGAAATCAATGAAGCTTTTAGCCCAGTTGTATATGCTTCTTGCTATGAATTAGGTTTAGATTGGAAGGATCCACGCTTTAATGTATGGGGTGGTGCAATTGCTCTAGGACATCCTACAGGAGCAACAGGTTGTAGATTAATCGGAACAAACCTTCATCAACTAGAATTGTCAGGGAAAGAATATGCTATTAGTAGTATGTGTGTAGGTTTAGGCATGGGAGCTGCTACAATTATAAGAAACGAACATCCAAAGTAGTATTCTTTGGAAAATTTTTTCCTCATCACATTTCTATAATACTTATTATTATTTTTTTACATATTATTAATTTAATTTATTTTCTTATTGCCCAAAACTTTGTTCCCCCTTCTTTTATAAATTCCGCTTTTGTAAACGGAGTTGAATTTATAAACGATTTGAATGTTTTTTCGTTGTAAAAACGTGCCGAGCCTGCTTCAGAAAACTTATGTGTAATATCAAACAGTTTAAATGGTTCCCTAGGAGCAAAAGTATCGGGAATCATACTTTCTCCTACAAGTAGGATTCCATTATCACGTAATAATAAATGTAAATCCTTAAAAAGTTGTCTTCTATAATTTTCATCTGGATTCATCTCATGGAGAACTTGATTTAATATAATTAAATCAAACTTATCTTTAGTAATTTGAACATATTCATTCGCAGATTTATTAAGAATTTTAATCCTCTCATTCCACTTATTTTGATCTACTAATTTTTGTGCAAATTCTATTCCTTTTGGTTCAATATCTATTCCTACAAATCGAGCTTTTTCATATTTTTTAGCCCATGTTTCAATATTAAATCCATAACCACATCCTACTTCAAGAATACTGCCATGCTTATGCAAGTTATTACAAAAATCTGTAAAAGATTTAGAGAATAATTTTTCAATTAGTTTTCCAAATCTTCTGCTCCTTTCTTGTAAATCTTTCACAACATCACCAGGCAATTTAAGGAGATCCATTGCTTTACCGGTTTTAAAGTTTTTCAACATAATTTCCTGAGCTTGAGCAATATTATAAAATGCTCCAAGTGTTCCCCCTATATAAGAATCATGGCTATAATCTATTAGTAATTCATATACAAAAGGAGCAGTTTTTAAAGTTTTATTGTTTAAATCGTCTATTTCAAATAAACCACATTCAAGTGCCAAATGGAGCCAAGCATCTAGGTAATTGACATCAAGACTTAATTTTTTAGCAAGCTCATTAGGAGTAAATTTAACTAGACTATATTTATTCCCATCTGACATTGATCTGTTTTTTTCATAAAGATAATCAAAAATCCCTAATTTCCTACCCATTCCAATTAAAATAATAGTATTAAACCCATAAAGACTATTTATAGCAAGTTTTTTGATTTGGTCTTTTATTGAAACATCTGCTCCATCTTGATTATTTCTTGAAATTCTCTCCACCTTTTATTTAACTGGTCTTTAATTTTTTATACTTTCTTTTTAAGGTACTTGAAATTTGATAGCTATTTAATTTTATTCGAATAATAAAACTTAAGAATTATTCGATTTTACTAAAATTTTAGTATTTTATATCCTTAAAAGAATTAAAATTTCATTAAAAAGGTAAAAATAATGAGTTTAAAATTTACTGAAGAACAAGATATGATTAGAGAATCAGTCCGAGAATTTGCTCAGAGTAAAATTGCCCCAATTGCACTTCAAATGGAAGAAACTAAGGAAATACCGAGAGATGTCGTCAAGGGAATGGCAGAATTAGGACTTATGACATGTACGGCAGACGAAAAGTATGGTGGTCCAGGATTAGATGCTGTAAGTGCTGGTGTTATTGCAGAAGAGCTAGCGAAGGCTGATTGTACAGGTTCTACCTGTGTATATTACTTGGTTCCAGCATCATGGGGCTTTCTTTTAAACAAATATGGTACTGAAGAAGCTAAACAAGAAATATTCCCAAAAACTCTTTCGGGAGAATGGTTTCTTGGTATTGCTACAACTGAAAGTGATGCAGGTTCTGATGTAGGTGCAACTAAGACAACAATAAAACCAGATAGTGATGGATTTGTTGTAAACGGTGAAAAAATGTATATTAGTGGAGTACGAGAAGCTGCAACTTATGGTGGTGGTCATGTCACAATTGCTCATCAAACTCCAGAACTTGGAACGAGAGGAATGACAGTGTTCTATTTACCTTTAACAGCTGAAGGGATTACTCCCACATACGTCAATGATTTAGGGCGAGAAGGAATTTCATGTGGAGGTTTTTCAATAGATAATGTTAAGATACCTAAACACTATATAATTGGTGAAGAAAACAAAGGTTTCTATATTTTACATGAAGGCTACGAATATGCAAGAGCATTAATTACAGTAATCTGTGCTTCCGCTGGCTTAAAGTCGTTAGAAAATGGATCCAATTATATTAAGGAAAGAAAATCATTTGGAAAACCTTTAGCACAATATCAAGGAATTAATTTCAAATTAGCAGAGCATTATACCAAGTTAAATATGTTAAGAGATTGGGGTTATAAAGCATTAAGGACTATTGACTTAGAACAGCAAGGGAAAGCAAGCAGATTTGAAACTAGTAGAATTGTTGCCATGGGTAAAATGTTTTGTTCTGAATGGGCTTGTGATGCAATCAATTCGGTGATGCAATTTCAGGGGGCTTTTGGATATTCGCGAGAATGCCCTGACCAAGCTGCGTGGAGAGCAGTCAGATCATTTTCCCTCGCTGAAGGCAGTTCTGAAGTTATGAAGATGATTGTGGCAAGAGAGCTACTTGGTAAGAAACAATATTAATTAACTTTTTTTTATATTTTTAATATCTTTATTTAAATCTTAAAAGATAGAGATTAGATTTAGAATATTAATTTAGTTTTGATAAAATTATGAGATTTGTAGTATGTGTAAAACAAGTTCCTGATACTACTGAAGTTAAAATTGACCCTGAAACTAATACTTTAATTCGAGAGGGTGTCCCTAGTATCCTGAATCCTTTCGATCAGTTTGCACTTGAGGAAGCTATTAAAATCAGACAAGAAGGTGATGAAATTATTGTCATTTCTATGGGACCACCACAAGCTAAAAAAGCCCTAATGAAGTGTCTTGCTTTGGGAGCTGATAAAGCAATCTTACTAAGTGATAAAGCTTTTGCAGGTGCTGATACTTGGGCAACATCTTATACTCTTACTCAGTGTATCAGAAAAATAGGTAACTCTGATATTATTTTTTGTGGTTTACAAGCCATTGATGGAGATACTGCTCAAGTAGGACCTGAAATTGCTGCGCAATTAGGTATCCCTCAAATTACTTATGTTGAGAGTATTGAAAAATTAGAAGGAAAAAAACTCGATGCAAAAGTACAAACAGATGATGGTTATAAAATTGTGGAAACCAAACTTCCAGTACTTATAACAGGAATAACGCCATCTTCATTTGAACCAACTAATCCACCCATGATGAGTATAATGAAAGCAAATAAGAAACCTTTTTCTACGTGGACTCTTGAGGATCTAGGGGGCAGTAGCGATAATTATGGATTGAATGGTTCTTTGACCGAAGTTATAAAAGTATATTCACCTCCAGCAAGACAACAAGGGATTGTTATTGAAGAGGAAAAATCTGAAGATGCAGTTCAAAAATTAATTGAATTATTATCAAAAGATAAGGTGATCTAATTTTGATAACAGTAGATAAGGAAAAATGTACTGGTTGCGGGTTATGTGAAAAAGTTTGTCCATTCGGTGCAATAAATATAGTGGAAAAAGTTGCAATAATAGGAGATGAATGTACTCTTTGTGGTGCTTGTGTTGATCAATGTAATTTAAAAGCTATATCTATCCAACGAAAAAAGCTTAAAGATATTGACTTATCCCAATATCAAGATGTGTGGATAGTTGCTGAAATAAAAGATGAAAGAGTAAGAAACGTATCATTTGAATTACTAGGTAAAGCGATAGAACTTGCGGATGAGTTAAAGCAAAATGCATGTGTTTTACTTATAGGAAATAATGTAAAAAGATTCATTCAAAACTTTGCCAATTGTGGTGCTAAAAAAATTTATATTGCTGAAAATGAAGATCTTAAAGACTATCATACTGAAACGTATTCTTCAGTGATTACGGGAATAATCTCAAAATATAAGCCTAACATAGTATTATACCCCGCAACTATAAATGGAAGGGATCTGGCTCCAAGAATAGCTGCCACTCTTAAGTTAGGTCTAACGGCAGATTGCACTGGATTGTCTATAAAGGATGGATTACTACTGCAAACAAGACCAGCTTTTGGCGGAAATATAATGGCTGATATTATTTGTCCTACAACTCGACCACAAATGGCAACCGTTAGGCCTAATGTTATGGAAATGGCACCAATCCAAGATAAGGTTAATGCAGAAATCATTGAAATACCTGTAAAAGTAGATCTCCCAGGATTGAAGGTAAAAACTAAAGAACTAATCAGGGGAACCGCTTCAGAATGTGGAATTCCAGTTTGTGAAGCAGATACAATTGTATCTGGAGGGAGGGGAGTTGGTAGTAAGGAAAATTTTAATATAATTGAGAATCTAGCCAGGGTTCTAAATGCTGCTGTAGGAGCTAGTAGAGCAGCAGTTGATTTGGGGTGGATTTCAAAATCACAACAAGTAGGGCAAAGTGGAAGTACAGTTTCTCCTAAAATTTATATCGCTTGTGGGATATCAGGAACAATACAGCATTTAGTTGGCATGAAGAGCAGCGATATAATAATTGCTATAAATAAAGATCCTGAAGCGCCAATATTTAATGTAGCAAATTATGGAATTGTAGGTGATTTATGTGAAGTCGTGCCTTTATTAACCGAAGCATTAAAGAAAAAATTAAATCAAAATTAATGGAAATCATATTCATTCCATATTAGGCATAATCCATATAAAAAAAAATTTGATTATTAAGTTTTAATTATGTCTTTTTTTAATTATAAAAGCAATAATCGTTGTGATACTTATTATTAAGAATATTATGTTGTATCCCGGAATAATTGATTCTTCAGGCGGTCCAATATAAGAGATAGCAGAGATCATTGAAAACGGAGAAAAGATGATAAAAATGTAAAAAAAGATTAAAATTAAGAAACTATCTATATTAAATTTAACATTATGTGTATTAAAATTAATTTGTATGAAGGGATTAGGAATGACAAAATTTATGACCCAAGTAATTAAAGATGAAATTCTTGAAAAACTAAATCTTGAATATAGATATAAATTTCTCAATGAAAATTTGGTACCTATTTTATCACAGGATCAATTAGATTTCCTTAAAACTATTCAAGACTTTTGCCTAAAATTTGAGAAAGATAACAATCTTACTCATGGACCTGAAGAAGATATTTATGAATGGTATCCATATTTTGGCAAGGAAGGTTATATTACTCGTCAACATAATTTTGATGTGATTGGTGAAAATTATAACCAATATGGTTTAGCTATGGATTTTATGAGAACATTAGCTATAGATTTCTTTGACCCTCAATTGGCTATGAGTTTTGGCGCAACTGTAATCGGAATTAACCCTATATATGAACACCATGAACAAGTTCCTGTAAGATTAGAAGCATTGAAGGAATTAGTGACTGGCCAAACTCCTGGTTGTCTTTTAATAACTGAGCCGGAAAGGGGATCTGATGCTGTGCATCAATTAACTCTATGTGAAGAACAAAGTGATGGTAGTTTTCTTCTTAATGGAGAAAAGGTATATCAAACTAATGCTCCTAAGTCCAAATGGGCAGTAGCTTATGCAACAGCAGAGAAAAATAATGGTAATATGATGGCTCAATTTCTGATTAATACCTCCTGGGAAGGATGGAATTGTGAAAGGGTTTTAATTCCTTGGGTGCCTAAGCTTTATCTCGGAAAAGAAAATTTAGTTAATTTGAGAGTCCCGAAAGAATATGTTTTAGGAGGGGTAGGAAAGGGAAGGGATCATCTTTTTGAAGGATTAATACCAGAGAGAATTGCTATTGCATTACGAGGTGTTGCAGAAAGTTGGGGGGCATTAGCACACGCAACTATTTATGCTAATATGAGAAAACAATTTGATAAGGAAATTTTATTCTTTCAAGGCGTAGGGTTTTTATTGACAGATTTATGGGCTAAAACTACTCACCTAACACATGCTTTATTAAAATTTTGTGAATCTTATGATGATAAAATGAGAAAGTATGAAGGAAATTTGCCTGGAAACATTTCTGAATCAATGGTGGCAGCAGCAAGTCAATATAAATATAGTTGTGCTAAATTGAGTGAGCGTGTGTGCTATCAATGTGCTAATGTTATGGGAGGTGCAGGTTTATGCGATAATACGTTAATGTATGACCTATTGAATATCTCTAGAATTCAAGAAATAATCGGTGGAGCTAGACAAATCCATAGTTTTATCATGTCACGCGGTTTGAGAAGGATTTTCCGCAATATATCAACTTAATATCAGTGAAAAGTGATACACTAAAATGAATAAAGTTGCTATAATTGGGGTTGGGCATACTAAATTTGGAGTTTTAGAAAATAAAGGTTTATTAGACTTACTATGTGAAGCCTCACTTCAAGCTCTTGAAGATTCTAATACTGATGATAAGGATTTTGATTCGGTCTATGTAGGTGCCATGAGCCCGAGTGCCTTTAACAATTTAAGCGGGATTGCAAGTTCCTTGGTTGACAGAATAGGCTTAATTCCCGCTGCAGCTGACCATATTAAAAATGGTCCTGCAAGTGGCGGTTCAGCTGTGAAAGCTGGTTTTCAAGCAATTGCTTCAGGTATGAGCGAGCTAGTATTAGTAGTTGGAGGCGAAAAAATGACTCACATCACTATCCCTGGATATATTACTTCAAATGTGGCTACTTTAACCCACCCCGATGCAGAAAGGCGCCACGGTGTTTCACTTCCTTCTTTTGCTGGAATGTTAACACGTATTTATCTAGAAAAATATGAAGCTAAACTTGAATGGATTTCTGATATCGCAATTAAAAACCATAAAAATGGGGCATTAAATCCAAATGCTCATTTCCAGAGACCAATTGAAGATTTTATGAAAAGTGCTATGCAAAAAGGAAAAGGTAATTGGAGTAACGTTTATGAATTCCTTGAAGATGATAATGTCAACCCGATAATTGCTGATCCGTTAAAACTTTTTCATATTTGTCCTATTTCTGATGGAGCCGCTGCTTTAGTTCTATGTAATGCTGATAAAGCAAAGGAGTATTGCGACACACCTGTTCTAATTTCTGGTATTGGGCAAGCCACAGATACTCACATAATATTCGAACGTGAAGATATTACCACACTTAAAGCTTTAAAAATTTGTTCGGACCAAGCGTATAAAATGGCTAAAAAAGTACCAGAAGATATTGATGTGGCAGAATTACATGACGCTTTTGAAATTCTTGAAGCTGTTCAGTCAGAAGATATTGGTTTCTTTAAAAAAGGTGAAGGTGCTAAAGCAGCTAATGAAGGCTTAACTCAAATTGAAGGAAAAATTCCTATAAATCCTTCGGGCGGATTGAAAGCTAGAGGTCATCCTCTTGGTGCTACTGGTGTTGCCCAAGTTGTAGAATTAGTATGGCAATTAAGAGGAGAAGCAGGGAAAAGACAAGTTGAAGGACCTGAAACGGGGATAACCTGTAATTTTGGGGGGTTTGGGAACAATATTATATCTATTTTGGTGGAAAGGGTATAACATAAAGATAATTCTTAGAAAAATTTTAAATAGAGACTTAGAGAAATCGTTTTATTTCAGTAAGGAAGAGATCTGCTATTGTAAGCCATTTTTGTTTGGTTTCTGAATCTGCTATGCTTTCACTTGTCAAGGATTTTCCCTTTTTAAGATTTTCAGTTGCTATATCGAACTGTTTGAGTTCCTTATAGCAGATTCCTAGCTTAATATAAGTTTGATTAATAAACCACTCATCGCCGACTATTTCAATTGCCTTTAAGAATTTTTCTATAGCTTGTTCATATTCTTCATTATACATTAGGAGTTCTCCGTAGGTATCAAGATAAGTTCCATTATCAGGAGCTTTTTCTACGAGTTCTTGAATTAATTTTAATGCTTCTTCCTTTCTATTTAAATACTGCAACCAATAAACTTTATAATTAAGGAGATCATAATTTTCAGGATATTGCTCAAGTAATTCATTAATGATATCTAAACCACTTTCTATTTCTCGCATCCTTCTAAGAACTGATGCTTTTTTCATCTTAATATCAATTTCACTTTCATGGAATATCTCTAGCATCTCATCTAATAATTGTAATACATCCTCTAATTGTTCATAATAAAGCAAAATTGAGATTTTTGAATTGTATAAATCGATATTATCTGGATCAGAAGCGATTTTTTTGTCAATTTCTCTAACTTTTTCTTCAAATTGGTCTTTTAAATCTTCGGAACTCTGTGATTGAAATAATTCCATCATATCTTGCCATATTATTCCTTCTAGTTTATCCATTCTCTCTTTAAATTCTACTTTCGCTTCGATCTTATACGCTAAATAATTAATGTATTCACGCAAAAATTCACTTAATGATTCTTTAAAACTTTCATTAAATAAAAGCCCACAAATATCATCTAAGATATTATTGAGAATAATACCTAAATCTAATGATTTTGAAAATAACTTGTTTAAATAAGTAAACTTAGTTATATGTTCTTCTGTTATCGCCCGAAGCATAATCTCTACTCTATCATCTTCTTGGAAATAATAGTATTCATTTTGAGGGAGAATTAATTTAAAGAAGTTTATTGGATAGATTTTTTTATCAACGATCTCATTAACATAATACTCTAATTTGGATTTCTCAATACTATATTTGTTTGAAAAATCTTCAATAGAAACATAATTAGGATATTGATTCGGGTGATTCATCGAAAGAAAAAGTAGTATCTTAGCAAAATCCTCCTCATCTGTTAGCATGACTTTAACCCGTGCATAATCTAATTTTATAGCATTATTGAGATACCTAAATTGAATATCTTCATCCTTTATCTCATATTTGTTAAAAAACTTTATGGTTTTTTTTGTAATTTCTTCAATCCTTTTACTTTCTTCATTCAAGATTGATTGCCTGTCTAAATCGTAATTTTGTAGCATTCTCGAATATTCTAACTTACCTGAACGAGTAATTCGATACTCCTTATTTTCTTTTATTACAAAACCTATGTCTATTAAAAGATTCATGTTTTTTGATAATGATGATTGATTAATACTTAGAGGTTCAGCAAGAAAATCAGACCATTTTAAATAACTATTATTATACAGCATCCATAGAATCCAATCGTCATACTTTCTTTTTCTTTTAATGACTTCAGGCAGATAGTTTAATTTTCTTTTCTTACCACGAGTTCTTGATACTTGGTTAAATCTTTTCAAACCTTCAGGAGTTATCTTATAAATACCTCGAGAATAATGTTCTACAAATCCCCTGCTTTTTAATATGTTAAAATATTTAGATAACGTTGAGGTGCTAAATCCAAGCGGCTCTTGAGTAAAATAAGACCATTGGCATTCATCATTGTTCGCCAACATCCAAAGAATAATATGTTCAAAATTTCTTTTTCCTAATTTAGGCTTTTTAGATATCTCTCTAGGAGGATAATTTACTACAGTCATAATTTTTGAAATCTAAATTTATGTTTTTTAATTGTAATTAGATTTTTATTCTATTTATATTAAACAAACTTTTTGAAAAATTCGAACTTCGAAATAAGTTCCATCGTAAAAACTATATAATGAAGCATATTTAAAAAAAAGATATATAGAATGGAGGGGCAGAGGTTTAGGTATGGTCATTCGAGAAGCCATTTATCGAAACTTATTCCTCCTTATTCTATATTTAAATTTAGAGTTTTCAACCCTCACTTGATATTTTTCTCCACTGAATTGTTTTTAACTCATTTCATGAATTTCTACAGTCTCCACAGGCCAGAAGTCACCATAATACGGATCATATTTAGGGTGTTCCTCTTTAAAATCGGGTTTAAAAAGGGCAATTTGGTGAAGTCTTAACATTCCTGTTGCCCCAGCATTCTCGGCAAAACCGAGCTCAACAGCATGTTCAGTCAATGTTCCAAAACCGGTGCCAATAATTTGAATCGAGATATAATTGTCAAAGCTAGGCCATATAGT